>NZ_KV917378.1:0-615858 GCF_002019735.1 Salipaludibacillus agaradhaerens | reverse complement strand
AGTCAACTTATTATCGTTGGAGAAAGACATCTTGGAAACCTAAACCTTTAGAACAATTGGTATTAACTATTTGTAAAGAATTTAAATATAGAGTCGGGCATCGAATGGTGAGGGATCTTCTTAAAAAGGAACATCATATTAACGTCAATCGAAACACCGTTCAGAAGATCATGCAGAAGTTTAATATCCAATGTCGCGTAAAGCCAAAGCGACAATCCTATATAGCTGGGGAAAGTAAACTTGTGGTTGGGAACCTGTTAGAACAACATTTCTCCGCAGAGAGTTCGAATCAAAAGTGGGTGACTGACATTACATACTTACCTTATGGTGAAAAGATGCTATATTTATCAACCATAATGGACTTGTATAACAACGAAATTATTGCCTATCGAATCAGTGATAAACAAGATCTCTCGCTCGTGATAAACACTTTAGAAGATGCTTGTAGAGGTAGGGAGACTTATGGCGTCCTATTACACAGTGACCAAGGAGCTCAGTATACATCCTATAAATTTCAAGAAAAAGCAAAAGAAAAAGGCATTACCACAAGCATGTCTCGGAAAGGCAACTGCTTTGATAATGCCGTCATTGAATCCTTCCATTCCTCACTAAAGTCGGAAGAATTCAGCACTCAGCAACGAGTGCACCTTACAAATTCTATTGTACTAGAAAAAGTAGAAACGTACATGTATTATTACAATTATATACGACCATTTAAAAAGTTAAACTGCCATACCCCAGTAGAATTCAGGAGTATGGCAGCCTAGGTGTTTTTTTAAATCTCATTTTTCTAGGTCAGTTCAAAAACTCCTCCAAAGGTTTCGTTTGCTTTGTGACGAAAGGTGTGTTGTGGCTTTGTCTTTTTTAAATTTTAGTGTTCTTATTTTTAGCTCTTTCTTGTTCCTTACTTAGTATTTCTCCCTTATGAGGGCTATCTGGAGATTTCCCCAGTGAGTTTACACTTGTTGTTACCCGCTTTCTACTATGAGCAGTTTGTTTGTCCGTCATGATAGTCACCTCCTATAGTTGTATGTCAGTGTAACCACGTGGGCCAAAATTATAACGTTAAATATCCTTTAGTCTCTGTTAATCCTACAAATTCATCGTTAAGTCGTGCTTGCTCATTAGAATCAAGGATAGCATCAAAGCGCTTCCCTTCTTCAATAATAGTGTTAATTAATTGTGCTTTAGTTTCCTTTTCTATCTTTGGTAATTGGATTTTCAACTCACTACTTACAAGATTCTCAAATTGTTGAATAATGACAGACGCACGCTCATTTACTTCTGATATAACACTTTCTTTCACAATTTTTATATCCCCATTTTCAAAAAAGTCTTTTTTCGATTTTATATAAGAGCGGTAGTTCTCCACTTCAGGGAAGGTTAGTTTCACCTGCTCATGCGAATGTTGCATCGTAACAGAAAGAGCATTACTGTCGTAGGAAAAATGAGGCAGTGATGCCTTAATGGTCTCTACTTCAGCCTCTAACCAACTATCTACACGCTGTTTGACAATGTATTCTAATTTTAGTAAAAGGGCTTCTAGCTCTTGATTAAGAAAGTTTTCTACATGTAAAATCAAATCCTGTAAAGCGGTTATGAGCTGTTGTTGAAGCACCTTTTTAGTCGGTCCTGTAAGTATTGATACATTTACAGCCTCAGGAAAAAGGTCATTTAAGACGTAAACTATTCGTTGTCTTAAAAAGAGAGTAAACTGGTCTAATTCATGAAAAATCTCCTGCACAACAGTGTTAAATGATGTCGCTTTAATTCGGGTTATTTCAATAGTTGCGGTTGCCTTTAAATCTTCTTTCAACTTCTGTTGAGCTGCTTTGTCATGATTAATCACGGCTAATGTATCTGATACTTTATTTTTATAATCACTTAACTTGTCAGCAATTAACCGAAAAGATAACGCTTTTAATTCTAATATCGTGTTTTTGTAAAATGTGTCTTCAAATAGTGAGAATCTTGTAGAGTGTGAGCCTTCTCCACGCTTTGCTTTTAACCCCTCTTTACTTGATAGACTGAAAAGTCTTGGAGCGTTAATACCTTCTTTCTTTAATGCATCTGCTACGTGATTTGTCACGGTAGTCAATTCTTTATCATTAGCCGCTAAATCTGAAGCATTGATAATAAAATATAACTTATTTGTGTTAAAACTATCGTTTATACCTGCCATCTGTTGTAGGAAATAACGATCTGTCTTAGAAAAAGCATGATGATAGTATGTTAAATAAAAAATAGCATCCGACTGCTTCATATGTTGGAATGCGACTTTCGTGTGACGGGCGTGTATCGAGTTAATCCCTGGTGTGTCAACGATCACGATTCCTTGTCTTGTTAATTTACAATCATAATATATATCTACCCGGTCCACAAGACAGGCCACTTCTTCATTCACCGTAAAATGCTCTAGTTGTTCAAGCGGAACTGTATGGACTGATCCTAATGCCCACTTAGATTTAGATAGTGCTTTTTGCACCGTCTCTAAATAGTTAATACCGTTCTTTTGCCAGTGTGACATATCAGTGGTTTTAGGAGCGCGCCATTTTCTGAGCGATGCAAGAGTGACATGTAATCCGAGGCTCTTTGCAATACTCGACACATCTTCCTTTAATACCACTTCGGTTTTGAATGAAATGACGGCAGTGTGATGCAAATGTTGATGATTAGGTGCTTTTACGGTATTAACTGTTGCAGTAGTAGGATGGGGAGAAACTGGCATAATGTTATCCCCCAATAACGCGTTGGCAAAGCTTGACTTTCCTGCGCTGAATGCACCGAAAAGAGAGATAATAAACGTTTGGTTTTCGTACCGTTCTATTCTATTTAGTATTTGCTGACGCTCGTTAAATAATAGCTGAGATTTTTTATTATTTGTAAGTGGCTTTTTCCAGCTTGCTATCGCTTCGTCTGCTTCATGCTCCTGGAAACTAGTTGTTTCCGTGTATTGGTTGCTAATAACTTTATCATCTAGTGTGAAAGGATGATGCTCTTTTTTCACAGGAAGGAAAGGAAGTTCACTAGTATTTGGATAATCTAACTGATAGGCGTGAGACAAATCGTGATAAAACATTGGATCACCTGGTAATTGCCCAAGAATATTATCTAAGCTATGTAAAGATACTTCCCATTTATTCTCAATATCAGTTAATTGCGATAGAAGGTGGTGAACGGTAGCAATGTCGTCTCGTTTACTAGCTAAATCTTCTTCCTCCCTTTTCTTTTCCATTGCCATTCCCTCTGTATAGAGGGACACTAAAGCCTCTGCTTGCTGTTTCACATTTTTGACAATGTGATGAGACACCTCTTTCGTTAACTGATAAACATACTCATTATTTACAGGGCCTTCTTTCACTTGGTTTTCAAGCCATTCTTTTGTTACCGTGAACGACATGTGATGTATTTTCTCTTTAAAGATTTCTTTATTAGTCAATTGGCTAGTATTGTAGGTATTAAAATGTGTTTTCAAATGAAAAATCAACTGAGTTTTAATATTATCTTGTAATTCCAAGATTAATTTGTCAATGCGTTTTCGTTGTTCCTCATACGTTTTTTTTCTCGTGAAAATAACCCCTTTTTTGAACCCTTTTCCTTTACTTTCAAGCCAGTTTCGCATAAGTTCGGTCGTTGTATAAGGAAATAAATTCACATTGTTAAAAAGGCGTTTCGTGTCACTTTGAAATTCTTCAAATACGTTCTGCTCGTATTGACGAATATCTTGTAAGTGCTTTTCTACCGTGCCGTTTTCTTTAATAATGTCAGGGTCAAATCCAGCTTCTACTATAGCATCTTCTATCTCTTTCATAGCCGCTAATTTTTCATCGTGTTGTCTTTCTTTAACTGCTTTTAAAAACTCTTTCAATAGTCGTATATCAGAACGATGTGTAAAGGAGGTGCTATTATATAAAAGGGCTTTAACGTATTTTTCAATAAGCTTAAACTCGTTTGCTGGATGATCGGCATCCACCATCGACGCAAAAAACAAATGTAAATAATGAATATGCCAATTTTTAAATGTCGCTTCTGCCGTTTTCCGGTACTTCTCTAATGACACCTCAGTATTATCATGCTTATCAACTTGATTAACCACTAATAATAATGGCTTTCCTTCATTGGATAGCTGCTTTAAAAATTGAAGGTTTGTCTCTGATTTTACATGATTATAATCCATCACATAGACGACAGCATCTGTTGTCATAAGCTGATTTAATGTGAGAGACTGATGTGTATCATCAGTGGAATCGACTCCTGGTGTATCCACAATGACACCAGATTGACCTAAAAATTCAAGTGGGAATTGTAACGAAATAGATGAAATAGCTTGTCCGTCTTTCCCCCATTTCTTAACCTCGTCCCATGGGATAGTGTCCGTGTATGACTGTATAATGGCATTTGATGTATCCTTTAACGTCATTTTAGGAGGTCCATACGAAATTTTTACTACATTAGCACTCGTAGGAATTGGGCTTGCAGGCAAAACATCGGATTCTGTCAAACGATTTAATAATGTGGATTTACCGGCCGAAAAGTGACCACAGAAAGCTATTTCAAATGTCTTCGCAGTATATTTTTTTCGTAACTTGTGAAGACGATCAGCTTCATCTACAGTAAGCTCAAGCTGTGTATCTATGACATCATATATCGTCTCAAGGGTTTCCATCATATCCACCTTCCTTACTTCTTTTACTATATCTGAATTTCACAAAAATGAGAAGTAAGCGCTCTATATTTGACACAAAAAAACCCATTGTAAACAGAGAATAAAGCCAATGGGTTGGTTTGGACCAGAGAGTCCGCTTTATGAAAGGTGACTTAGTGGAAACCTTTTACACCGTTATAATTTACGAAAGATTAAAGACGCATTATGACCACCAAAGCCCAGAGAATTTGAAAGAACCACTTCTGTTTTTACTTCTCTAGACGTGTTAGGCACGTAATCAAGATCCATGTCATCATCAGGCGTTTGATAATTAACTGTAGGTGGTAAAGTATGGTCCCTTATGGCAAGTAAGGCAAAAATAGCTTCTACAGCTCCAGCAGCTCCGAGCAAATGACCGGTCATTGATTTCGTAGAACTGACAGCAAGTTTTGCGGCATGTGGTCCGAACACTTTTTTTATCGCTGTTGTTTCATACAAGTCATTATACTGTGTAGAAGTACCGTGAGCATTTATGTATGTAATATCTTCAGGAGCAAGATCAGCATCTTCCAACGCAAGAGACATGGCACGTTGTCCACCTTCGCCATCAGGAGCAGGGGTCGTCATATGATAGGCGTCACCTGTGGCCCCATACCCGACTAATTCACCATAAATGTGTGCTCCTCGGGCTTTAGCATGCTCTAATTCTTCAAGAATAAGTGTACCAGCTCCTTCACCGATCACGAATCCATCTCGATTTTTATCGAAAGGGCGACTAGCTGATGCTGGATCTTCATTTGTAGAGAGGGCTGTCATATTCGAAAAGCCAGCCAATGTCATTTCCGTGATGGATGCTTCAGCCCCACCTGCTATCATGGCATCTGCATATCCGTTTTGAACGACTCTAAAGGCATCCCCTATTGAATTAGCCCCAGAAGCACATGCCGTTACCGAACAGTTATTCATTCCTTTAGCCCCTGTTTCAATCGAGACTTGTCCTGATGCCATGTCAGGTATAAACATAGGAATTATAAATGGGCTAACTCGTCTCGGGCCTTTAGCTAAAAATTTTTTATGCTGTGATTCAAATTCATCGAGGCCTCCGATTCCTGAGCCAATCCAAACGCCAACTCGTTCTGCAGCAATATTATCTCCTAGTTTTAATTTTGCATCTAAAAGTGCCATTTTACTGGCTGCAACAGCAAAGTGAGTGAACCGAGCCATACGACGAGAGTCTTTCACATCTAAATAATCTTTCACTGAGAAATCTTTTACCTCTGCTGCTACTTTTACCTGAAAGGAAGACGTATCAAACTTTGTAAGAAGATCTATTCCTGAAAATCCTTCTTTTATTTTTTGCCACGTTGCTTCCACTTCGTTAGCAAGAGGTGTGATAGCGCCAATTCCTGTTATAACAACTCGCTTTTTCACAGTAGAGCCTCCTCATATAATAGTCATAAAGAATTTACGATTTTTATTCTTTTGCTAAACTTTCTTACTAGTTTATCTTAAATTGAGGCAAATATAAAATTATGTAGGGGAATTTATTTAATATTAGTCTGAATGAATGTCATCATCAAAATAAAATCTCAAAGTTAGTTCGCCTATTGAATTACGGTATATTATTAAATTAACGCATCTCTTAACCGCTTTAAAGTCAGGTCCTGTGTATGCGTTATATGCAAATCAGCTTCCCTTACTGCGGGAGATTCACCTATTCCAACAGAGAACATTGGTGTGGCTTTAATGGCTGTTATACCAGCCCAGCTATCTTCTATAGCGACACAGTTGTCATAAGGCACTTTAAGCCTATCAGCCGCTGTTAAAAAGATTTCAGGATCAGGTTTCATTTTTTTTATAGATTTAGCATTAATAATAATCTGAAAAAAATGCTCGATTCCAAGTCTCGCCACTACGGTACGAGCGTTAGAACTTGATGATGCAATCGCCATAGGGATGTCAGCCTCTTTTAATTCGTTAAGAAAAGAGAGCATACCAGGTAAAATATCGCGACTGCTCAAACTCTTAATGTATGATTTATAATAGTCATTTTTTAATTCAGCCAGTTTATCTAAATCTGATTCAATATAAGTCTTAGGAGCTTCTTTTACAATCTCCTTAATCATATGTTTTCGACTCATGCCTTGAAAAGCTTCATTCATCTCTGGTGTAAAGGGGACACCTTCTAAATCAGCTACTTTTTTCGTAGCTAAAAAGTGGTAATGAACAGTGTCCGCTAATACACCGTCTAAATCAAAAATAACAGCTTGCAACCGTTCCATAATAAACACATCCTCTTGTCATTTACAAAACAGGTCCGTTTAGTATCGGATTTGTCCTATTTTTCGTTATAATAAAAAATGATCTGGTTAAAAGGGTGGTAGATAGAAAAAAAGTTCTCGTATGATTTGATTTTATGATTCTCATCATACAGCGTCGTAATTTCAGTGCGATGTCTTTCCAAACGACTAACAGTCATTAACTAGACTAGACTGTTCGTAAACCTGTCATTTAGTATAATACATATTTAGCTAAAGAAAAAAGAACGATTTAAATAAAGGAGTGTTTATTACGAGAGACTATCTTTATACCGTCTTAGGCATATTGTGCTATACAGCATCTTTAGTGTATCTTGCCGCTCATATCTTTCCTCACCCTTTATTAATGACTATTTACAGTCTGTTAGGGGGATGTCTATTATTCTTTTCTTTTATCTCTATTACGTTATTGAATCGCCTCATAATAGGTATTTTATTTATAGCGGGAACCATTGTTTTTATAACTAACGATGTTCCTTACCTAGAGATGTTATATGGTTTTGGACAAAACTTAAATTTGCTGTCATTGTTTTTATTAGTCCCTTTAATTGGGACATATATGTCGACGGCTGGTTACTTATCAGCATTAAAGCAAAAAGTCCAACAAGCAGAGAAACGAGGAGTCGAACATCCTTACCGGCTGAGTTATTTTCTCGTAGCCACAATCGGCGCGTTACTAAACTTTGGTGCATTAGCCATTGTCAAACGGATTGCTGATGAAAGCTTTCATTCATTTAGAGAAAGAAAATTAACCTTACATATGATGCGCGCGTTTGCCTTTTGTATGCTTTGGTCGCCTTATTTTGTAAATGTGGCGCTCGTTCTAGTATTATTTGATGTGTCATGGTTTGGTATTGGTGGCTATGGCTTTTTGTTAGCGATTATATATGGACTTATAAGTATGATTATGCTTCGTTACATTTCTTTCTCCGAGGATCCGCTCATGGAAATTGAGGAACGAAAAAGTGATGTCACATATAGGCCACCTGCTTCATTTGCATCTTTGCTCATTTTTAGTTGCTCTTTCGTTGCGTGTTCCTTTATTTTTTATCGGCTAGCAAATATTAATATGTTAACAATTGTATGTCTATTAGCTATAGGACACCCTCTTATTTGGGCGATTTTCACAAAAATAACGCGCTCATATTTACATGATGTGGCTACTCAAATCCAAGGTTCATTTGTCCGGTTGAAAAACGAAATAGCTGTGTTTATTACAGCAGGTTATTTTGGCCTTGCGATTTCTTATACGGATTTAGGTGATGTCGTGTCCACTTTCATTCATACGGTGTCATTAGGCCATGTCTATTTGTTTACTGTTTTTATCATGTTAATCGCTTTATTGTTAGCACAAATCGGCATTCACCCTATCATTATCGTTATCGGGATAGGCAGTTCTCTATCTCCAGAGATGTTTGGTGTGTCACCTGAGTATGCGGCCCTTACATTATTACTAGCTTGGACGATGGCCACTCAGCTTTCACCATTTTCCGGCCAAATGCTAATGGCAGCAAAACTGATGAAAGCTCCCAGATCACATATAATAAGACAAAATGCTTCATTTATTGTGATTTGCTTTTTTGTATTATCGAGTGTCCTATTTAGTTTTCATTTATTAGGGTGGGTTTAAAACGTGCAAAAGCTTCAAACCTATCATGACAATAGACAAGTTTGAAGCTTTTAGAAGGTTAAGCCTTTGTTGAAGATTTTGAAGAGGGATGGGAATCAACTTGATTTAACTCCTTAATGAATAGGTCCAAAGCCTGCTTATCTAATGCTGATCTATCAGTTGTAGTCCCTTCTACTTTCTTTATAATCATTTTTTGAAGTAGCGTCATTTTTGAAATAAGTAATTCCCCGCCTCCCAGTCCTTTCGCGACAGCATGATTGCGTAACGTTTCTGGGAAAGCGGCTCTAAATTGCGCCTGTCTTTCTTCACCTTCACGCATACAGCTTAAGAATAGTCCGATTTTTTTTGTGAGTAACACATTTTCATTTGCTGACAGAAATTGCGTCATCTTTTTGGGGATCGATCCCATATGAATAGAAGTGGCTATAATAACAGTGTCATACATGGTTAAATCTAGTGTTTTTTTCGTTTTAATGATGTTTACTAAATCAGTTACTGATGAAAGCTGGTTTGCCATCTGGTACACAGCCTTTTCTGTCGTACCGTGAGTCGTGGAATAGATGATTAAAACTGACATCTGAATACCTCCTCGTATACCAATGAGTTCTTCTATTATGAATGAATTTTAGCTATTATGAGGAAGTAATAATGAACGTTTTTTAACATTTTATATTCTAACATTAAAAGGATTGGTTAGTATTTATAAACAGTCATTAACATTAACCATAACAACAACAAAGACTACCACACATTTCCCTGGTAGTCTTCGTATCGGCGTTACTTAATGATTTCGTATTCTGAATGTCTCAAAACTGTCCGAGGCTTGCTGCCATCATCCATCTTCAATTCGAATTCCACCGAGATAGAATTAGTATAGGCGGAAATGACTGTTGCTTTTTTTCCTTTATATTCCCCTTCAATGACTTTAACAGTATCTCCTGATTGCAATAGAGGCTCTTCTTGTTCTGCCATCGTTATTCCCCTTTCAAAATTCGTTACCTATTTAAGAGTTATGTGATTAATAACCTTCCAAAATGTGATAATAACTGTTGAAAGCTTGTTCGTCAAGAAAAATATTTTGTCTTCAATAACGATCTAGGTGGTTCGGTCCATATAATGAGTATAGACAACTAAAATCCAATTTCAACCATTTGACTTTTTATGTACGAGAGCTTGATATTGTCATGGCATCAAGGTTTATTTTAGCACCGACCTTCTTCATAAAATCGAGGCCAAGGACTCCGTCTTCCTCAATATCAGAAATTGTGACTTGAAATTCACTCACTTTTAACGGGCCGACACTTAACGAATCTAATACTTCATAAAAAGTAGATTCATCTTTCTCAATCCCTAGTTTAATGGCAGTCTTTTTAGAAATGACTGTCCCTGCTGAGTTAGTATCAATAATAATGTTAGCCGTTTTTGTTACTTTTCCTTGAAATTTGAATCGGACTTCAGTATAAAGTTTCCCATCTTTAAATTCAATGCGTTTCATGTTTATCACCTTTTTTCGTAAGATATATCAATTCGTTTAAAGTTAATGAGGGAGTTGTAAGTTTTCATAAAGCTAGTTTAAGCTTTTTTGCAGGAGGAAGTAAATCATTTTTTTCAACGCCACTGAACGGGATCTCCAAGCCTAATATCGCCACCTGTTACAACCACTCCATAAGCCCCTCCGCCCCAGTTTACCTTCATAGCATCTTGTAAACCAGCTAAAGCATCATCCATACGAGAGCACGGTTTTGTTTCACCTTGTATTTCTATAATAGCAGAACCAATATTGAGTCGTTTTCCTTTAGAGTGAGCTAGATCTATTCCTGTGACCATTAAATTAGCTCTTCGTGTAGAAGGATCCAAGCTAGTTGAAAAATTGTCCATTAGCTGCTCCCATCTTTCTTCAGAAATAATGGTTACTTGCCTTTTACCACCTTGATCAGCATTGTGAACCAAGCCTTTATGTTTAATTAATGTCCCTAATTCTACGGGTTCCATTACCCCTCTTTTTTCCCTTTTAATCCATATTGCCTTCAATTCCCCTGCCATCCACGTCTCCTCCTGTATGTCAGTTATCATCATCGTGTCAAAAGATACGAAGTTTATATGCAAAACCTTTGTTAATACTTTAACTTAATAATAAGATAGATAAAGTAAAGGGGCAACTATAGACTAACAAAAAGTGGGTGACTAAAATAATGAATTTACGATATTTATTAAGCTTAGGTCTATTTATTATTCTTTATACAGGCTTAACAGCTTACATAGGCTGGCATTTATATTACTGGCTACACGTTGTATTTAGTATAAATCATCCACTTATTTTCACTGCCCTGTTAATAGGTGTTGCTTATGCTTATATAATTGGTCAGTTATTTTCTAGTCCCCTTTTCAAAAAAATTGGGGCACTATGGCTCGCTGTTTTTCAATTTGGCTTGTTTGTATTGCCGTTTGCTAATATAACGTGTTGGCTGCTTGGACTCTTTATTGAAGAAGTAACTCGCACACATATTGTTGTCATTGGGGGAATTGTTTGGATTCTATTTGCTATTTACATAGGTGTAGGCCTCTATTTGGCATACAGTCCAGTCATTCGATCACATGACATTAGCCTTGCGAAAACAACGTCCCATAAGTCATCATTAAAAATTGTGATGGCTTCAGATATGCATTTTGGCGGATTATCAGGTAAAAAACATGCGGAGAGACTCGTGAAAGAAATAAATAAGCTTAATGCAGACATTATTTTATTAGCCGGTGATATCGTGGATGATGATCCTGCCCAGTTTAAAGAGAAAAAAATGGATGGACTGTTAGCCAATTTGCATGCTGTATATGGCAAGTATGCGGTCACAGGAAACCATGAATATTACGGAGGAAAGATTGAAGAATTAGCGGTTATGCTTGATGAAGCAGGCATTCAGCTCCTTCAAGACGACGTTGTGGAGCCAAATGAAATGATAACTATCGTTGGAAGGAAAGACAAAACAGATAAAAATCGGAAATCTGCGAGCGCATTAATTGACCCACTTGATAAAAGGAAAATACTTATCATGATGGATCATCAGCCAACAGATCTCCATGCCATTATGGAAGCTCAAACAGATATGGTTTTTAGTGGGCATACCCATCGTGGGCAAATCTTTCCTTACCATTTAATTACCGCCAAATTATTTGAAGTTGATTGGGGATACAAACAAAAAGGGCGGCTACACGTATTTGTTTCATCAGGCTTTGGCTTTTGGGGACCTCCCATTCGCCTCGGCAGCCGTTCTGAAATTTTAAGTGTGCAGGTCCATTTTAATGAATGTTAAGTTTGTTGTTCACCAAAAGAAAAGCTCATTTTATTCTCATTTGCTTCCCATTTCAGCGCTGCGTTAAATGTTTTCCCATTTTTTTGTTGAAAACCGTCAATTATCGGTGTGCAACCCTCGGACAGTAATGCTTTAATATGGGTTGAGGTCAGTGAACGTCCAAGAATGCGTTTTGAGACAGTAAACGAACATTGTGTAGTTTTGTAGTTAGCACAGCCGTAAAACTTCCCTTTGTCTATCACGTTTCCTTGGCAGACTGGACATTTACCTAGCAATCTTTTACGGGTACGGCTTACTTTCCCTGTTTTATTTTTAGGGGATCGTTGAATTTCTTTAAGAATCTCTTTATTAAATGTCCATGTGGCAGAACGCTTTTTTGCATCGCTTATGAGTGACGTAGTCAGCTTTTTGGCTTGGAGAATGAAGGGGTCGACTTCAGCAATGCCCCGACCAATTTCCGCTAATCTCTGCTCCCATTTAGCCGTCATTTCAGGCGAAGCTAATAATGAATTGCCTAATGCTTCAATCAGTATTTTTCCTTTTTCAGTTGGATAAACGATGTTTTTAATTATCTCGATATAACTCCTTTGTTTAAGCAAGGTAATAATGCCAGCTCGCGTAGCTTCAGTACCAAGTCCCTCCGTATGTTGCAACACCTTTACCAGTTCTTCATCATCTATATATTTACCAGCTGACTTCATAACCGTAATTAATTCGCCTTCGGTATATCGTTTAGGTGGCTCAGTTTTTCCTTCTCTCATAGTGACGTTAAGAACGTCCTCTTGATCACCTTGTCTAACATTTGGCAATTTACTTTTCTCAGTTTTTAGCTTTTCATCCGCTCGTGATGGGATAATTCGCCGCCACCCTGCGTGGCGCATTTGTTTCCCTGTTGTTTTGAATGTGGCTCTATCGTCCACTAATGTTTCTATATTAGTATAGCTCATGAGGCAATCGCCATCGTATGCTGCTATTAAATGTTCAATAATCATCGTATAAACACGAGCCTCTTCAGTAGAAAGGCTAGAAGGGTCTATTACTTGATCCGTTGGAATAATAGCGTGATGATCAGTTACTTTACTTTGATTAACGTAACGCTTGGATAACATTTTTGTCTCTCGTTCTAACGGAAAAAATGGTTTAAATTTAGATAACGCACTTATTTTTTGGAGAATGGTTGGAAACTCCCTTTCCTCCTCTTTTGTTACGAAAGCGGAATCTGTTCTCGGATAAGAAATATAGCCTTTTACATACAATTTTTGAGCAATATCTAATGTTTTCTTTGGAGAATATTTATATCTTCGGTTTGCTGTCGTTTGCAGAGATGATAAGTTGAAAAAATAAGGTGGTGGGATCGACTTCTCCTTTGTTTCAACATGACTAACTTGTGCACGTTTGTTTTCACAAAACGCGGTTATTTTTTGTGCCAGAGTAAGATTCGTTACACGAGAGTCTCCGTCTTTATGCCAAATACCTTCGTATGTCTGCTCCTTCATTGAAAAGCTAGCTTTTATTTCCCAAAATGGTTCAGAGATAAATTTCTCAATCTCTTTTTCTCTTTCAACAATTAGGGCTAATGTGGGTGTTTGAACACGCCCGATTGAGAAGACATCACCTGCTCCGTGCTTCTGCAGTAAGAGTGTATACACTCTAGAAGCATTCATGCCAATTAACCAATCTGCATAAGCGCGACTAACTGCTTCATCATAAAGGGGTCTTGTAGCTGATTCATCCAATAATGCATTAAATCCCGCTTTGACTGACTTAGCCGTTAGAGAAGAGATCCATAGACGTTTGACTGGTTTAACATTATGAGATAGTTTAAGAATTAACCGGATGATCGCTTCTCCTTCTCGTCCGGCATCACTAGCGATAACGATTTCCGATACATCTTGTTGTTGAATAAATGACTTTATAACGTTAAAACGTTTCTTTTTTGAATAAGTGACACGATGCTTAAACATTGAAGGAATAAGTGGTAAGGCTTCAAGAGACCATTTTTTCCACGATGATTCGTAGCCTTCAGGAGGCAACAGTTCACACAAATGCCCCACTGCCCATGTACAAATAGCTCCTTTAGGGAAGGTGTCACACGGACTAATCACTATATATTCCTTTTTCTTTTGTGACGGGTAAGGTGAGGCTAATTTAGCCGCCTGATCGGGCTTTTCTGCAAGAATTAACTTCATAGGATCACCTGTTTCGCTTTATAAAAAAATATCAGTAGTAAGAACGTACGTTTCTATAACATCATACCATATTCCCCTACAAAAAAGAGTTTTAGTCAAAAAAATCCTGATGCTGATATAATATTGTTTCAGTAGTGAATGGGATTTTGACGGGTAATCAGCAATCGATCTTATTTATTGGAAAGCTTGTTCTTTTCATAAGAGAAGGGGGTAGTCCCAAGCGGCGATTAAAGCAAGGTGTTGCACTGTTCTTCTTTATGGAAATTAGCAGCTAGACTAAATGGAGGCAAAATCTATTTAAGATTTTACCTCCATACTATAACGAGATTATTGGAAATAGAATAGGCAACAATGCCAATGATTTGACATAGCCACAACTATTCGCTTTCAATCAAGCGTGTGACACCATTTTCCTGTGTAATTTTCTTTTCTTTTAATAGTTTTCCTACTGCACGCTTAAAGGCGGCCTTACTAATGTGTAATACCTCTTTAATTTCGTCAGGTGAAGACTTATCTGTTAATGCTATTTCTCCATCATTATTTTGTAAATAATGAAGCAAGTGTTCAGCATCTTCATCACGGCTTTCAATGAGGCGAGGACGTAATGAAATATTTAACGTTCCGTCATCCTTCACATCAATAACTCGCCCTTTCACCAACTGCCCCATTCTCGGCTCTTTCTTTCTCTCTGAATGATGGATAAAACCACGATACCCTTCTTCTGTAATAATAAAGGATCCTATTTTAGATGCGCGATAAACATGGCCACTGACAGGCTGATGAAGCATGTCTTTTGGTGCCTTATCTCTTTCCTTATTGATAATGGCTTCTGAGATCGGTTTAGCCATCAATTTTCCTTTTTTATCATTAATAAGACAAACAAATAGATGATCTTTTTCTTGTGGCCAAACCGACTTATGGAACGGTAAATCATCTTTTGACACAAGTATGTCTTTTTCAATACCGATATTGACGAAAACACCTAAATGTTCTACCTTCTCCACGACTTCAGCCCAATCATATGCATCAAGGGTAACCGTAGGAAGTGTCGCAGAAGCTGTCAGTCGTCCCTGTTTGTCTTCGTAAAGGAAAACCTCAACTTCTTCTCCTTCTTGAAATGCTTGTTCAGTTGTCCGTTTAGGCAAAATAACGTCGCCGTCACTTCCTTTTAATATGTAAGCTGTCGCTATAACACTGTCAACAGTTAATCGAACAATTGATCCTGGTGTTAATTTTGGCATATATATTACCTGCTTTCTTTTCTTAAAATGTCATCCGTTTAGTAAAGTAAGTACCTTAACTGATTTAACCATAAACATGTCTCATACGCAAAAAGAGGAAAGTAAATTCTTCCCCCTTTTAACAGTAAACTATATAAGCAAGTTAAACAAATCTTGATCTTTATTTATTTCAGTATAGGAAAATCCATTCTTCTCCATTCTCTTAATTAACGGATGGTAATCCTCTTTATCTTTCAGTTCAATTCCAACTAATACAGGCCCTTTATCCCGATTGTTTTTCTTCGTGTATTCAAATCGAGTAATATCGTCATTTTCCCCTAGAACTTCTGATAAAAACTGCCTCAAGGCTCCTGCTCGTTGCGGGAAGTTTACGATAAAATAATGTTTGAAACCGTCATAAATTAACGACCGTTCTTTAATTTCCTGCATACGGTCAATATCGTTATTGCCGCCGCTTACAATACATACGATATTTTTCCCCTTAATCTCTTCCCGGTAATGATCCAGTGCAGAAATGGCCAAAGCTCCTGCCGGTTCAGCAACAATGGCATTTTCATTATACAAATTTAACATTGTTGAACATACCTTTCCTTCCGGTATGACCGCCACGTCATCAATGACATGCTTTGCTACATCAAACGTAATGTTACCAACCTTTTTAACAGCTGCCCCATCGACGAATTTGTCTATCTTATCTAAAACAGTCACTTTCCCTTTTTGTAACGATGTTTTCATTCCTGGAGCACCTGCGGGTTCAACGCCTATCACTTTAGTTTGTGGACTTATTTGTTTAAAGTAAGAGCCAACACCTGAGATAAGCCCTCCGCCTCCGATACTCATAAACACGTGAGAAACGGGTTCCTCCATCGCTTCAAGGATTTCCATACCGATCGTACCCTGACCAGTGATCGTACGAAGATCATCGAAAGGATGAATAAAGGACATGTTGTTATCATCACAAAAAGCCATGGCTTCATTAAAAGAATCATCGAAGGTATCCCCTGTTAGGATCACTTCTACAAAAGGCTCTCCAAAAAACTCTACTCGGGAAACTTTCTGTCTCGGCGTCGTGCTCGGCATAAAAATATGACCTCTCACTCCGAGAGCTTTACAGGAATAGGCGACCCCTTGGGCATGATTACCAGCACTAGCACACACAACGCCGTTTTGTAACTCTTTTTCCGATAATCCTTGCATTAAATTGTAGGCCCCACGTAATTTAAATGAGCGCACAACTTGTAAATCTTCTCGTTTTAAAAATACGTTTGCCCCATATCGCTCTGAAAGGATGGGGTCCCGTTGTAATGGGGTGTTGACGACAATATCTTTTAATACTTGGTGAGCAATTAATATATCTTTTACTTGAATAGTAGTCGTTACTGTTCGTTCCATGTCAATAATCCTTCCTATCTTCAGAATATTAAAATTTATCGTACCATACTCTAGCGCTTGAGAAAACAACGTTTTTAGAATTGTTAGGCTCTTTAATAAAACTTTTTAAATTCTTCATTATAGATACGATGAATCTCTAAGAATATAACTGAAGTCTTTTCCTCCTATATCATTATAGCGTATGCTGATAGAAGTAAGTGATTTATTCTCAATAAAGACGAACCGAGGGGGCTGATAAAATGAAAAAGTGGGCTTTTGTTTCTGATTTTGATGGCACGATATCACTCCAAGATTTTTACTGGATTATTATTGAAAAGTACTATGCAGAAGGCCGAGAATGGTATAAACGCTGGAAATCAGGAAAGCTGCAAGATATTGAATTTCTATCTCATATTTTCAGATCCATTAACCAACCTGAAGCAACCATTCGTGAAGATATTCGGCAAATACCTTTAGACGAGCATGCAACAGCCTTTATCAAAAATGTTCAATATCAAGGCGGTGATTTTTATATATTAAGTGCTGGTACAGATTACTATATTAAAGAGCTTATTACTTATTCAGGATTATCTCATATTAACGTTTTTTCAAACAAAGGCTACTTTAATAACAATAACATTCACCTTGATGTGGCGAGCGACAACTGGCATTATTCAAAGCGCTATGGTATCGACAAAGCGATTGTATTAAAGCATATTAAAGAAAAATATGACTATGTCTTTTATTATGGTGATAGCGAGCCTGATTCACACCCAGCAAAATACGCTGATAAAACGTTTGCTAGAGAAGCACTTATTTCTATTCTCGAGGAACTAGATATACCTCATGTGCCGGTCGATACTTTTAAAGATGTAGAACAGCATCTTATTCAAGAAGGTTGGCTTAATAACGAAAAGAAAAACTAAAGGATGATCAGAGTTTAAACATACAAAAACCCTTGTAACGACGATTGCTGCTACAAGGGTTACTGCTTTCCTGCTAAATGTGAGTACACATCTTTTAAACAATGAAAACCGAGTGATTCAACCTCTTTAATACATTCTATCCACATCTTTGCCGTCATAACCGCATCATGAAAGGCATGGTGTCGGCTTCCTATATCAATGCTATAATGCTGACAGCATTCATCAAGGGATACAAGCCCCTCCATTGATTTAATTAATGCCGTAAGAAAAGAAGTATCCAATATCCGATGTTCAAAACGAGTTTTATATAACGACCAGGTGAGATGACGCATAAAACGAGTTTCGTGACTAGCATGATGAGCTACAAGGGTGTCTTTTCCCGTAAATTGCAAGAAATCGTGTATCACCTCTTCAGGAGATGGTGCATTTATCACATCATCAGCTGTAATTCCGGTAAGCTCCGTAATATCCTTTGAAGGAGGTTTATCACTTTTCATCAACGAATAAAACGTCTCTTGTTCTGATAATGTATAACCGGTTACTTTTTGAGCCCCTATTGATAAAATACGGTCCCCTTTTAAAGGGTAAAAACCGGTGGTCTCAAGGTCAAATACGGTCACTGTCAACTGGGAAAACGGAATATGAAGATGATCTTGCTGCTTCATCGCTTTCTGCAGCCTTCGAATATAGGCAATCTTAGCCGGATCCCTTTCATTAACACCATCCGTGTACCTACCAGGCGCCATTATCCCTGATAATTGCTTGAGCCATGATCCCATCGGATTCATACATCGATCCCTCTGTTCTTAGAGTTTTTTAGCATAGCTGTTACGCGTTTCAAAAATAATTGGCCCTCCTTCATCCATGTTTTTAACGTCTCCTTCTCTTGTTTGGTTAGCGTATCAGTCGCCACGTAATGAATGAGTTCGTATCCATGATCAGGATTTGTTAACGTTAGTCTAAACGCAATCGCTTTTTCAAATGAGTCTTTATAGGCTCTAAACTCGTGAAGGTGCCTTGGTAACATATCGAGCCTTTTTGATGTAGACGTTTCTGTTATCGCTTCAGAATAAGCGAGCAATCGGGCGCTATTAACATATGGAAACAGGATAGTATCTTTATAATCTAACAACCCTTTTCCTCGTCCCTTCTGCTCCGTTAATAATTGTCCGAACATGCCGACCCCTTTTTTAATATACTGAACGTTATCACACAACCTCATCAGTGTTTCTTGATCACTAGATATCTTATTTAAAATGGGTTGTTTTAATTGGTTAAGAAGGTCCCTATCACCTCTTAATACGCGTGCATCTGTAAAAATAGAAAAGTGACGTAAGTTCTCCCAGCTTTTGTGGTCAAGCCATTCTTTCAATTTTCCTTCCCAATTATTTAGGGATTTAGTCCAGTTAGGGTTATTAGCCATCACTTTCCCTTCACATTTTTCGTACCCACAGATATCTAAGCCTTTAACTATCTCCTCTCCTAGCTGTAAAAAATAATCTCTATGCTTATCATGGCCATCAAAGATGATCCCATGATCCTGATCACTTAAAAGTGATTGTTCCCATCTCCCTGAGCTGCCCATTACAATGAACGCAAAGCGAGCAGGGATTTGCCCCCGCTCACTTTCCATCTGCTTCACAGCTAAGTCTACGACAGCTCTCATGATGTCATCATGTACGTCATTTAATGTTTCATGAGTAAAGGAGGATTTTTGAAAAATGTCAAACCGCCAGTCTTTAATGTCGCCATAAGTGTGAAACGTTTGACTGTCATTCATCATATGTGTCATTAAGCACCTGGTTGTTCTTCTTTATTAACTGGTGACTTAAGATTCTCAGGATAACCATAGCTTCCATGTTCACTTAAATCAAGGCCAATAATTTCTTCCTCTTCTGTAACTCGAATGCCTCCCATGACTTTATCCATCACTTTAAGGATAATAAATGCCACTACAAAAGCGTATATACCTGAAACCGTCACCCCGATAAATTGTACCCCTAGCTGTGTAAAGCCGCCGCCGTAAAATAAGCCAGCTAAACCACCATTCATTTCAGCTAACGCTGGTGTAGCAAAGAACCCGGTTGAAAGAGTCCCCCAAATACCACACACACCGTGGACCGAAAGAGCGAATATAGGATCATCAATTTTCGCTTTATCGAAGAACAACATACTAAAGTAAACAATGAAACCAGCGATAATACCGATTAAAACGGCTGCCCAAGGGTCAACAAAAGCTGTAGAGGCTGTAATAGCTACAAGTCCTGCAAGAGCCCCGTTTAACATGGTAGGAACGTCTGCTTTACCAGTAAACATTGTGACGATTAACATGGCAGCAATAGCCCCCGCAGCAGCTGCAAGTTGGGTAGTTAATGCGACATAACCGAAGAACGCACCGTCTACTTCTAATGTACTACCACCATTAAAACCAAACCAACCGACCCAAAGGAGAAGCACACCTAGAGCTGTGTAAACTTGGTTGTGACCAGCTAGATCATTTGAAGAACCGTCTTTATTGTATTTACCAATACGCGGTTTTAAAATAATAGTTGCAGCAAGGGCTGCCATTGCGCCAGTTAAGTGAACGACTGTCGAGCCAGCGAAATCCTGTTTTCCTAATCCTGCTAACCATCCATCGCCCCAGATCCAGTGTGCTACAACAGGATATATAAGTGCAGAAAACAAAATGGCGAAAATAATGTAAGCAGATAATTTAGCTCGTTCAGCGAATCCACCGAAAGCGATAGTCAAAGCAATAGCCGCAAATGCAAGCTGGAAAATAAAATCTACAGAGCCTGCTAATCCGTCAACCACAGAATCAAAATCGCCGTAGAAGAAATCAGAGAAGCCGATAAAAGCATTCCCTTCCCCGTAAATGAACCCGTAACCGACGGCCCAAAAAACGAGAGATGCAATACCAACTGTGAAAATGGTTTTTCCAGCAATATGCCCTGCGTTTTTCATTCTCGTAGAACCTGCTTCAAGGAGAATGAATCCACCTTGCATTAATAGGACTAAAGCAAAACAGACAATAATCCACACGTTATTCATTAAGAAAATCTCATCCATTGAAAATCACTCTCCTTGTGGTTAATCTGTCAGTTTATTTACCAACTGATCATAGACCTCAGTATACAGACAGAAAATTCAGAAACAATAAATTTGTCAGAAAATATAACATGCTAAATATGAAAACGCTTCCTGTTATGGCGTGAAATTAGATTGAAAAATTGTCGTCTAATCTGTATCATTGCGCGGATTAATATGAAATTTAAACGAGACTTCTCCAAATATAATCACTTAATTTACCTTATTTTTCCTGAACTAATCATACATAAACGTTATATTAAATAACAGAAGATTTTTGAGACCAGTGATGTTCGATTAGTTTATTTATTTTATTGATTTTAAATCGGTCCATTGTATTGGGATCTCAAGTACACCTTATCCTTAGATTTATTTAATGCGTTACTAAAGATTTGTTAAGAAGATTCCTATTTGACAATCTATTGGTTTAACTTACTTAAGAATCTTATGCTCTCACTTTTTTAAATTTACTTGTATCACTGACCTATGACTAAAAGTTTTAACAAATGAAATAATCGCTTTTTCATAGCTATCCGTGATAAAATAAGTGGCTTATGATGTGGTTACAGCATAAAATAGAATGTCTTTCTAAAAATGGTGGGATCCAAATGGTGAAAGAAATCTTTGTATTACGCAGTGTTGGCTGTTTATGTATTGTTTTTTTACATAGTATTTATATTGCCCTCACAACCCTTCCTGAAAGGGAAATTGGCGCTCTGTCAGCGTCGTTGTTTGATTCGTTACAACTGCTGCTCTACTTCGGAACACCTATGTTTATTTTCATTTCGCAGTTTTTAATTTCATACTCTTATAGAGAACGCCCTTTACCAAATCATTTTTTAACTAAGCGATTTCGTTATATTTTGATTCCTTTTATTTGTATGGCCTTTTTTTACTCGTTACCAACTCTTCTTGAAGGTTCAACTAATTGGTTAACTAAATTTGCAATGAATGTATTATTAGGAGACTACCATGGATACTTTATATTAATTATCTTCCAGTTTTATTTGTTTCATAAATATTTTAATCATTATTTACGGAAAATGCCTCCCAAAGTAGTTTTTTTACTCGCTTTTTTGATAAATGGTAGTTATTTATGGACGTTTAACTTTACCTCTCCTCCTGATAGCCTGCCATACTCTGGATACATATGGGAGCGTCTTTATTGGATGCCCTTATTTGGGTGGCTGTTTTATTTTGTTCTAGGGTACTATGCCGGATTGTATTATGAGAAACTTATCGTTTTTCTAGAAAGATGGCGATACGTTCTTTTAATTGGCCCATTAGTGAGTAGCGGTATCGTCCTCTTTTTATATCATACTGATATAATTGGCGTTCACAGTTCCAAAAGAATAGATATTCTATTTCATACCACATTCATATGTTTTTGTTTATTCTATCTCACTTCTTTATTTAAGAAGCTTCCCCAGTTTCTCGTTCTGATTAGTAGATATTCTTTTGGTATTTATTTGCTACATTATTTTTATATTTTTGTAGCCGATTACCTATTTCGTTTATATCCTTTACAGCTAGGGGTTATGTATATCTTCCTTTTATTTGGCTTCAGTTTAGTAGGTTCAATTGTAACAATTTACTGGCTCAATAAATGGCGCTACGGCTATCTGATTATTGGCAAGGTCGGGGTTCCTTATGTTGAAGCTGCTCCTTCGCAAAGGGTAAAAATAAAGGAAAGCTAGTAGTAGGGTCTTCTTATTCTTTACGTTATCAGCCCGTTAAAAACCACGCTCATATTTGAGAGCGTGGTTTTTAGCTATCAGAGCTCTTAGCATCAATAATGAGTTGTAACAACTGTAGACGTTGCAGGTCATTGACACTGCTTCTTGTAAAGGGGAACATCCAACTATTTGAATTTACACGATTAACGAAAACGAGATCTAGTTCAGGAATAATGTCAATGGATTGGCCATATCGACCAACTGCTGAATACATCTGCAGGTCATGAAATGGAGACTCTGTCGCCACCCACCAAAGATATCCGTAATCAAAAAGTGTATTGTTAGGTACGCTAGCGTGGTGAGATGTGCTTCGTTCAATCCATTCTTTCGGGATGATCTGCTCCCCCTCCCACTCCCCTTCTTGTAAATATAACTGTCCAAAGCGGGCAAAGTCTCTCGCAGACATTCTAAACAAATAAGAAGGGTGCTGAGAGCGACGATTTTCATACTTATATTCTGTATGGCTAAGCTCAAAATCCTCCATACCGATTGGCCTGGCAATTTGTTCATAGAAGTCCTCAAACAAATCACTGTCTGTTCCCTCGTTGTATATTGTGCCTAAAACATTGAAATCCCAATTATTATAGTAATAATAAGTTCCTGGCAAGTGCGCCCCACGAGTTGGCCTAGCTCTTCGCATTCCCCATGATTCTTCCCCTGCTGGTAAATAAACGCCTGAGGAGGAACGTAATAAATCCGCTAAATAAGCACTTTTCTCTATTTCAGTGAGTGGTGTATGATCATCGACCCCAAAGTCTGAAAGGGTTTCTTCTAAGTGAAAGGTCCCTTTTTCCAATTCAATCCCAAACAAAGCACTTAAAAAACTTTTTCTCACAGAATGAGCATTAGTAGGTTCAGCAACCTCACCCCATGAGATTAGAACCTTCCCTTCGTAAATAACCATGACCGCAGTAGAATTTATTGACTCATAATAACGTCTCGCTTGTTCAAGCGCATCAAGATTCCAACCTGCTGCCTCAATATCCACATGAAACTCCCAAGTCGTTTCTTTAGGCGTATCATCCGACAGATAAACGTAAATAAATAATATCATTAAACATATTAAGAAAATCATTAGTAAAAGACTTAATTTATTAGACAACACAACCGACATCCTTTAAGAGGCGAGCCATTTTGATTAAATATATCATGCTTTTACCTTCTAATACCATGGATTGAACACGTTTCCCCTTTCTAACTAAAAGAGTGGCTTTTGTCAACTGTTATAGACGTTCTTAGCGTTATGGATTAAACTAGAATGGGAACAGCTTCTGTGAGAAGGATAATAGTGTTTAGATTTTGATCAACTTCTCCAACGTGACAATAAACAAATTTCTTGCGTTTCTCTATCTATAAAATAGCAGGTTAAATGATGTGGCGTTCATTGATGGAGGTTTTAGTGGGATAGTTATCTTTATTCATCCTTTACCTTCCCTAAATAGCAGTCGTTTTAACTAACCAAAACTTTCAAACGGAAGCTACTTTCTTGAGTCATTAATTAAAATGAGGTGAACATTATGGAACAAAAACGTGCAGTCGTAAGTGTAGTAGGTAAAGATCAAGTCGGTATTATCGCTAAAGTGACAGCGATTCTTGCTGATAATCATATGAATGTGCTTGATATAAGCCAAACAATTTTACAAGATTTTTTCACCATGATGATGCTAGTAGACGTCTCAAGAGCTGAAAACCTTGATAAATTACAATCTGAATTTGATCAAGTAAGTCTTGAATTAGGTCTTAAAATCAACATTCAATTAGAAGATATTTTTCAATCAATGCACCGTATTTAAAAGGAGAGACAGATAATGAATATTGCTTTTAATGAGATACAAGAAACCATTCGTATGGTGCAAATGGAAAGCCTTGATATCCGCACTGTCACAATGGGAATAAATTTAAAAGACTGTGTTGACCCAGATTTTGAAAAAATGGATCAACGGGTGTATGACAAAATTACAAGCTATGCTAAAAACTTAACATCAGTAGCAGCAAATGTAGAAAAAGAATATGGGATTCCCATTATTAACAAACGAATTTCTATTACGCCTATTGCTGAACTTCTTGGTCATGCCACGAAAGACGAAGCTGTTCGTCTAGCTAAAACACTTGATAAAGCAGCTCGTGTCCTCGGAGTTGATTTTATAGGCGGCTACTCTGCTCTTGTACATAAAGCTATTAACAAAGGGGATCAAGTACTACTAGACGCCCTTCCTGAAGCATTAAGTCAAACTGAAAGAGTTTGTGGATCTGTCTCTGTTGCAACCACGCGAAGTGGGATTAATATGGAAGCTGTAAAACAAATGGGACAAGTGATTCAGAAAGCGTCTCAATTGACTAAAGACCAGAATGGTATAGCTTGTGCTAAACTCGTCGTTTTTTGCAATCCTGTAGAAGATAACCCATTTATGGCTGGCGCCTTCCATGGCTCTGGTGAAGGAGAAGCCGTCATTAATGTTGGTGTAAGTGGGCCAGGTGTCGTGTTAAATGCTCTGAAACGTTATCCAGATGCCGATTTAGGTGGCGTGTCAGATGTTATTAAAAAAACCGCTTTTAAAATTACGAGGGCTGGTGAGTTAATAGGCCGAGTTGTAGCTGATCGTTTAAATTTACCGTTCGGTATTATGGATTTATCACTTGCCCCTACAAATGCTATGAACGATAGTGTCGCAGAAATTTTAGAAGAGATTGGTCTTGAACGCGTCGGAACTCATGGGACAATTGCCGCATTAGCTCTTATGAACGATGCTGTGAAAAAGGGCGGTGCTATGGCAAGTTCTTATGTGGGAGGATTAAGCGGTGCCTTTATCCCAGTCAGTGAAGATAACGGCATGATTAAAGGAATTGAAGATAAGTCGTTAAGCCTCGACAAACTGGAAGCCATGACATGTGTGTGCTCAGTAGGTTTAGATATGATAGCAGTCAGTGGCGACGCCTCACCAGCTTCCCTTTCTGGTCTTATCGCCGATGAAATGGCAATTGGGATGATCAACAAAAAAACGACAGCAGTTCGCGTCATTCCTGTTCCAGGGAAAGAAGAAGGAGACATGGTTGAATTCGGTGGCTTGTTAGGAAGAGCTCCTGTTATGGGGCTGAATCCGTTTAGCTCGGAGAAACTTATAGCGCGATCTGGTCGTATTCCAGCACCTTTACAATCACTCATTAATTAATGTTTTTATTAGGGCTGTCAGTCATATGCAGCCCTTTATTTACGCCTAGCTCTCCCCTCGCTGTTAAAATCACGATTCAAAAACTAGCCCATTTTTACAAGATTTTTGTTTGGCTATCTTGACAACCACAATGGAGTGTCGGATAATATAACAATATTTAAACGATATTTTCTGATATCTTATATAAATGCTTATAGATGAGATTAGTAAGCAAGGCCGAACTAGTAGAGACTGGAATCCATTGGCTGAAAGGTTCCTTAGCTAACGCTTGTTGAACCTGCTCATCATGCAATATAAGCACGATTGACTTACGATACAAGTTGTAAAGTGGACATTTTTGTCAACTAAGGTGGTACCGCGGATCCTAACTTCCGTCCTTTCATTTATGATAAGGATGGAAGTTTTTTTGTAACGATAAACCTTTTTAGGGTGTTTTCCTTTTCACGTATAAGCTTAGACCTAGGTAGTTGTTTTAGGATTTATTTTTAAGGAGGGAGTACAGTTGGCTCGAAAACGACTTGTAATTAAAATCGGCAGTAGTTCGTTAACAACTAAAGATGGTCAATTATCTATAGACAATATCAATCATTATACAAGGATGATCGCCGAGCTAAAACGGTGCGACCATGACATTATATTAATTTCCTCTGGCGCTGTGGCAGCAGGCTTCACCAAGCTTGGTTACCCAGCCAGACCAGTTACAGTTGCTGGAAAACAAGCTGCCGCTGCTGTAGGTCAAAACCTATTAATGCAAGCTTATGCTGATTGTTTTTCAAAAGAACAACTCGTAGCAGCCCAGCTCCTCCTTACAAGACATGACTTTGTTGAAGAAGAGCAATATCGAAATGCTTTTAATACGCTAGATGAGCTTTTAAGGCGTCATGTTATTCCCATCATTAACGAAAATGATTCCATTGCTGTTGATGAATTGACATTTGGGGATAATGATATGTTATCAGCTCTAGTTAGTGGATTTGTCCACGCTGACCAACTCATTATTTTAACAGATATCGATGGTATTTACGATGCCAACCCAATGGAAAACCCTAATGCTAGAAAGTATACACACTTAACTGGTGTGAGTGATAAATTGATGACCAGTGCCTCTGGCTCATCATCTAAAGTAGGGACCGGTGGTATGAAGTCTAAACTTGAAGCTGCTAGAACGGCTCACATGATGGGGATACCTGTTTTCATTGGTACTGCTGTAGAAGAGCACTCGTTAGTTCAAATTATAAAAGGTCATGGTAACGGTACCTACCTTTATCCTCATACGCTAAAAATGATGAAAAATAAACAGCAATGGCTCGCTTTCCACTCACTTTCTTCAGGGAAAATCATCATTGATAACGGAGCGGAAAAGGCTGTGCTTAAGCGAGGTAAAAGTTTATTACCAGTAGGAATTAAAGAAGTAGAAGGCCACTTTTCAGCTGGGGCTGTGGTAGATGTTTTTAATGAAAACGGCCGGCTTATTGGCCGGGGCAAGATCAATTATGATGCTGGCGATTTGCTGGAGCTGCTCAGTTGCACTGATAATACAGATGCAAAGCATAGAGAAGCGATTCACCGCAACCAATGGTTTTCAATTCTATAAATATAATATGGAGAGGAGCACTATCATGAATGAAGTAGTTGAAAAAGCCGAAAAAGCGAGAGAAATATCTTTTGACTTGGCAGGTATGTCGACTGAGAAAAAGAATGTAGCATTACAAGAGATAGCAGATCGGATTTGGGAAAAACGAGATCACATTTTACAAAAAAATTCAGAAGATGTGGCAAACGCCAAGAAAAGTGGTCAACCTTCTGCTATTATCGATCGTTTAACCCTAACAGAAAAAAGATTAGCAGGCATGGTAGACGCTATTCGTTTATTAATGAAGTTAGAAGATCCAGTAGGGAATGTTCTTTCAGAAACAACGCGACCTAACGGTTTGCAAATTAAAAAGATAGCTGTCCCACTAGGCGTCATTGCGATGATTTATGAAGCAAGACCGAATGTCACCATTGACGCTGCAGCGTTGTCTATTAAAACAGGTAACGCCATTTTACTAAGAGGAAGCACCTCCACTATTCATTCAAATAAAGCGATAGTGTTAGTCATTCAAGAAGCACTTGTCGAGGCCGGGCTTCCGGAAAAAACTGTGCAACTTATTGAAAACCCAGATAGATCAGTATTATCAAGCCTTTATACGATGAAGCACCTTATCGATGTCATTATTCCTCGCGGAGGTAAAAAGCTCATTGAAACAGTTGTAGAAAATGCCCGTATTCCTGTCTTAGAAACAGGAGCCGGAAATTGTCACGTGTATATTGAT
Organism: Salipaludibacillus agaradhaerens; assembly: GCF_002019735.1. Classification (NCBI taxonomy): domain Bacteria; kingdom Bacillati; phylum Bacillota; class Bacilli; order Caryophanales; family Bacillaceae; genus Salipaludibacillus; species Salipaludibacillus agaradhaerens. The sequence goes on along the minus strand of NZ_KV917378.1, from coordinate 587,922 downwards.
GAAAGTGCGGATAAGACAATGGCTGTTTCAATCGTAGTTAATGCAAAAACGCAACGACCTTCTGTCTGTAATGCGTGTGAGACAGTCCTTATTCATGAAAACTGGGCTAAGAGGCACCTTCCAGCACTCGTCAAAGAATTAAAAATGAATGATGTCACCTTACGGGGGGATCATGTCGCTCAACAATTATCTCCAGAGATTGGTCAAGCAACAGAACAAGATTGGGCAGATGAATTCCTTGATTTAACGTTAGCTGTTAAAATTGTTCCGAACATTCATGAAGCCCTTGATCATATTGAGATTTATGGGACAAAGCACTCAGAAGCGATTATTTCCGAGACAAAAGAAAATGTGGCTCTCTTTTTCAATAAAATTGATGCTTCTACTGTTTATCATAACGCCTCTACACGGTTTACAGATGGGTTTGAATTTGGTTTTGGTGCAGAAATAGGAATTAGCACACAAAAGCTGCATGTACGGGGACCAATGGGACTTGAAGCATTAACAACAACGAAATACCATGTATATGGTGAAGGACAAACAAAATAAAAATAAAGCCATCCATCATTTTTACCGTCCATTATTATTTTGGATGGTTTTTTATTTAGTTAGACATTAATCTCTTCTCCTCCCCTATTCCCCATTTAAAAAACACTTTGGAATTTTACACCACAAATTTGTATGATAATACTTGCAATTAGTTGTTCATTTTCAAAGTAATAAACTATTCTTCGTATACAGTTCTTTTATTTTTCGTATAGTAACAATCACAGGGATATTTATGCGTCATTCACTGGATATACTTTTAATTGGGATTTATAGTTTTAATTTTAAATAAGTAATTGAATCGATTTGATAAATCGTGGTTGTATCGTTATTTCCTAACGATATTTGCATGACTGATGAACGCTTTCCGTGGGGCTCATCCTCAACTCACCCTGCCTTTGCAAAGCTCAGTCAGAATGTTTTCAGAGGTCGATTCCTCTCACAGGAGTCGTCGTCATATATGTCAGTCACTTTTTATCATCCGCATAATCATGTTATTGTTGTAAAAACATCTTAATGAAATCGATTCAATTAGTAAAATAAACATAATAACATACAATTTTAATGAACTGGTTGCTTTTTTATGATATTATAGTATAGTTGAACAATTTTAAGTTAGACAGGAGCGTTTTATAATGACTATACGGTCAGACATAAGAAATATTGCAATTATCGCCCACGTAGACCATGGAAAAACAACACTCGTTGATGAACTGTTAAAACAATCAGGAACTTTCAGAGAAAATGAACAAGTGAACGAACGAGCCATGGACAATAATGATATTGAAAAGGAACGAGGTATCACTATTTTAGCGAAAAACACAGCCGTTGATTATGAAGGTGTTCGCGTTAATATTCTTGATACCCCTGGCCACGCAGACTTCGGTGGCGAAGTAGAACGGATTTTAAAAATGGTGGACGGCGTTTTACTAGTCGTAGATGCATTTGAAGGCTGTATGCCGCAAACACGATTCGTCCTTAAAAAAGCGTTGGAACAAAAATTAACACCTGTTCTTGTCGTAAACAAGATTGACCGTCCGATGGCCCGTCCAGAAGAAGTTGTGGATGAAGTCCTTGACCTCTTCATAGAATTAGGAGCGGATGAAGAACAATTAGAGTTCCCTGTCGTGTATGCTTCTGCTATTAACGGCACAGCTAGCGCTGATTCTGATCCTACAAAACAAGACGATAACATGCGCGTACTCTTTAACACGGTGATCGAAACAGTCCCTGCACCTATTGATAACTCACAAGAACCGTTTCAATTCCAGGTGACGATGCTTGATTATAATGACTACCTAGGAAGAATTGGTGTTGGTCGTGTATTTAGAGGGACCATTCGAAAAGGTGATCAAGCTTCCCTTGTGAAACGTGATGGTTCAATCAAAACGTTCAGAATATCAAAACTTTTCGGATTTCTTGGATTAAAACGACTTGAAATTGATGAAGCTAAAGCAGGCGATTTAATTGCCATTGCTGGTATTGAGGATATTATGGTTGGAGAAACTATCTGTCCTTCTGATAATCCTGACCCAATGGAACTCGTACGTATTGATGAACCTACTTTGCAAATGACTTTCCTTGTAAACAACAGTCCGTTTGCAGGTCGTGAAGGTGATCATGTCACTAGTCGTAAAATTGAAGCTCGGTTATTAACACAAGTTGAAACGGATGTAAGTCTCAGAGTGGAAAATACAAGCTCTCCAGACATTTGGACCGTATCAGGTCGTGGTGAACTTCACCTCTCCATCCTCATCGAAAACTTACGACGAGAAGGCTATGAACTACAAGTGTCCAAGCCTGAAGTTATTATTCGTGAGGTAGATGGTAAGCCATGTGAACCATTTGAAAACGCTCAAGTGGACGTACCTGAAGAATATACAGGTGCGGTAATGGAATCGCTTGGGGAACGTAAAGCCGAACTATTAAATATGGTGAATAAAGGTGACGGTCAAGTAAGAATGGACTTCTTAGTGCCATCAAGAGGCTTGATTGGTTATACGACTGAATTTATGGCTCAAACAAAAGGTTATGGTATTCTAAATCATACATTTGACAGCTATCAGCCTGTAGCGCAAGGCTATGTGGGCGGACGGCGTCAAGGTGTTCTAGTTTCAATGGAAAATGGTAAAGCGACGCCTTATGGCATGCTCCAAGTAGAAGATCGCGGTATCCTTTTTGTTGAAGCTGGTACTGAAATTTATGAAGGTATGATTGTCGGTGAACATAATCGAGATAATGACCTGACTGTTAACATTACAAAAATGAAACAACAGACGAATATTCGTTCTGCAACGAAAGAACAGACGGTTACCATGAAAAAACCACGTCTTTTAACGCTAGAAGAAGCGTTAGAATTTTTAAACGAAGACGAATATTGTGAAGTCACCCCTCACTCTATCCGATTACGTAAAAAAATTCTTGATAAAAGTATGCGTGAACGTGAAGAGAAAAGAAAGAAACTTTCTGCTAAAAACAATTAATATACTCTAAATGTACGCCTTAGAAGAGATCTTGCTGGAAACAGCGAGGTCTCTTTTCTATATGCTTCTAATATCGTCAATTTACAAAAAACCTACATTCAAATCTGCTGTAATTCTAACAATACAAGAGCAATAAATAAGCTGAACGGTCTGAGGAGCACTAAGCTATACAGACACACATATATACGTACTCATCGAGATTAACCATGTTTGATAATTTAACACGAACTACCTATCATTAATAATGTTGACTGGTTGAGATGAAACGTGTTGAGTGGAACAACAACTCAATACAATTTAAAACAAAGGTGGAATGTCACGATGAGCAAAAGCACAACGGCAGTAATTGAAACATTTTCGTTAGAGCAGCCAACTAAAGAAGATGGGCAGGCTATGTGGGCATTAGCCAAAAACACCACTCTCGATTTGAACTCCGCTTATAAGTACATTATGATGGCCGAGTACTTCTCTGAGACATGTGTGGTTGCTAAAGAACGAGGTGAAGTCGTTGGTTTCATCACAGGTTTTATTCAACCTGAACACCAAGACGTGATTTTTATCTGGCAGGTTGGTGTGGATTCATCTCAACGCGGAAAAGGGGTTGCCTCAAAAATGTTAAATGACTTACTTGAGCGTAAAGCATGTAAAAATGTTCGTTACGTTGAGGCGACAATCACTGAAGAGAACAAAGCCTCTCAGTCTTTATTTAAACGACTGGCACGAGATCACGATACAGCTTATGAAGTGAAAGAATGCTTTCCGGAAGAGATATTTCCTGAAGAAGGCCAAAAAGCTGAATATACGTATCGTATTGGACCTTTTTCCAAGTAAATGATCTGGCTAAACAAGTATGAATAAAAAAGACGGAGGGATTTGACGATTATGACTAAAAACCATTTAGAGATTATTGAAGAGCACGAATCTTGTGTAAGAAGTTATGTGAGAAGCTTTCCAACAGTTTTCACCCAAGCTAGAGGTTATAAGATGTGGAATGAAGACGGAAAAGAATATATTGACTTCTTTTCTGGAGCAGGCGCTCTAAACTACGGACATAATGAACCTAACATGAAGAAAAAATTAGTAGAATACATCCTTGATGATGGTATTACTCACTCTTTAGATAAAGCAACAGAAGCAAAAAGTGAGTTTCTTCACAAATTTCATGAGGTTATACTTCAACCAAGGAATCTTGATTACAAAGTCATGTTTCCTGGACCAACAGGAACGAATACGGTTGAAAGTGCCCTAAAGTTGGCAAGAAAAGTCACAGGTAGAACAGAAGTCATCAGTTTTACAAATGGCTTTCATGGCATGACGATTGGCGCTTTGTCAGTCACAGGTAATTCTATGAAACGAAAAGGCGCTGGTATCCCATTAAACCACTCCGTCACTATGCCATACGACCAGTTTGTTAACGAAAGTGATGAGATGGATACACTTGCCTACCTCGAGAGATTTTTAGATGATAACGGCAGTGGCGTCTCCATTCCTGCAGCCATTATCCTTGAAACCGTTCAAGGTGAAGGTGGTCTTAATGCAGCGCGCTTTGAATGGCTAAATAAATTAGATGCTATATGCAAAAAATGGGGTATTCTTCTCATTATTGACGACGTGCAAGCTGGTGTTGGCCGGACAGGAACATTCTTTTCGTTTGAACCTGCGGATATTAAACCTGATATAGTTTGCTTATCTAAATCTATTGGTGGCTATGGTCTCCCCCTTGCATTAACATTAATAAATCCTGAATTAGATAAGTGGAAGCCTGGTGAACATAACGGGACATTCCGTGGTAATAATCATGCTTTTATTACTGCCACAGAGGCTTTAAGTTATTGGGAAGATCCGAAATTTGAAAAGAGTATTCAAGATAAAGCAGTTAAAATCACAGATTTCCTCACTAACATGGTAGAAAAATATCCTGAGATGAAAGGGTTCGTTAAAGGAAGAGGCTTTATGCAAGGAATCTCTTCTGACATTGATGGCTTTAGTGAAAAAGTTTGCGAGAATGCTTTTAATCATGGGCTAATTATGGAAACAGCAGGTGGACATGATCAAGTATTTAAATTATTCCCTGCTATTAACATTGACGAAGAAGGATTAGAAAAAGGTTTTGAACTCATTGAACGAAGCATAAAAGATACCATTAAACAAATGAAACTTGAAAAAGAAACAGTCACCAATTAATAATCAACTGTACACACAAGGAGGAACATCCATGAAAGTTGTTAAACTAGAAGATATTATTGGAACAGATCAAGAAATTAAAGGTGGTAACTGGACGAGTCGTCGACTTATTCTAAAAAAAGATAATATGGGCTATTCAGTTCATGATACGATCATTAAAGCTGGAACTGAAACGCACATTTGGTACAAAAATCACCTCGAAGCTGTTTATTGTATTGAGGGTGACGGTGAAGTGGAAACATTGTCTGACAATAAAATCCACCCTATTTCAGCCAATACACTCTATGCCTTAGATGAACATGATGAACACTTACTTCGTGCAAATACCGATATGAGAATGGTCTGTGTATTTAACCCACCTATTACAGGTCAAGAAGTTCATAACGAAGAAGGCGTTTATGAACTAGTTGAAGAAGATTAAATGATCTGCCACACTGCTTAAAATGTCTAACACTTCCCTGTTGCATCTTGTATGCAGCAGGGTTTTCTCTGTAATACTACCTTATTATCCATCATCCCCCACCTCTCTCCTCTTTTCTCATGTTACAATAAAGATTAGACTTATTTGGAGATGAAATACAATGAGTTATCAAATAAAACCGTTTATTGAAGCGATCGTTATTTCAGTGATAGGTGGAGGGCTTTTTCACGTCGTGTCTCTACCACTTGCTTGGATGCTAGGCCCGCTCACTAGTGTCATGTTATGGGAAGGACTGACTACAAGGACGTTAGTTTGGCCGGATTTCCTAAAAAAATTGGGCCTTATTATTCTAGGAATATCATTTGGATTTTATTTTACGTTTGAATCGTTAAAAATAGTTGGACCCTTTATTATTCCGTACTTACTCATTACAGTTATACTCATTCTTATAAGTATTTTTAATAGTGCATTCATAACAAAATGGATTAACATTGATAAAAAAACGAGTGTTTTCGGTTCAATTCCTGGTGGACTAGCGGAAATGGTTGTAGCAAGTGAAGATGTTAAAGCAAATTCAGCTTTGGTCATGGTTTTTCAAACAATTCGTTTACTAGTCGTTTTATTCACTGTTCCATTTATTATTACCCAATTTTTCCCCCATGACAGCAATGCCATATCAGCAGTAATGACGATTCCTGACACAAACATATTATCGCTACATGGATTATGGCTCATATTACCGATTTTGTTAGGTATCAAATACCAGCACTCTTTGCCTGCGGGAATAATGATTATCCCGTTAGCTGTAACGGCTACTATAAGTATCAGCTCAATTAATATTCCTTCTATTCCTCCCCTGATTTTTCTAATCGCCCAGCTATTCGTAGGGGCTTCTCTTGGCAAGAGTATTTCGTTAACAGATATTAAACTTGCAAAAAAATACGCCATTATTTACATAGGGCTTGCTTGCTGGTTAATAGTTTTATCGGTTGGTTTTGGCATATTACTTGAATCAATGACAACAATGGATTTACAGACAGCGATATTGAGCACAGCACCAGGAGGATTAGTGGAAATGGTATTAACAGCCTCAATCGTAGGCGCCGATCCAGCAATTGTGACGTCGTTACAGTTAATGCGTGTTATGGTTATTGTTTTAGTTGCTCCAAGTGCGTTAAAATGGTATTTTTCTCGAAAAATAAACGATAGCAATAAAATTGCTTAAACGTTTTACAAAAACGGTTATATTATCTTTACTTATTAATTCGCTAACACAATACTTAACACTTCTTTTCTCAATTAGAACTCCAAAAGTGACTAGCCCTATCTAATTATGCTCTTTTTCATTTATAAAACAGAAAAATGTATCACAATTAAATTTTCAATAGGAACAATGATAAATCAGCTATCTCACATTAGCGTAAGATCACTGTGTAAGTCGTTTCCTACACGTGTATTTTGTATGTGAAAATTAGTTTAATCATAAACTTTGAAAAAAAGAAAAGGAGTTGATCAAATGGAAAAAAGAGATATTATCTTGTTTGATGGGGTTTGTCATTTGTGCCAATCAAGCGTTCAATTTATTATAAAACGCGATCCGCAAAATCACTTCGCCTTTGCTTCATTACAAAGTGAAATCGCCAAAAATTTGATCGAACAAAAGGAGATAACTGAGGAGTCTAACAGCGTTGTCCTAATTAAAACAAACGGAAAATCATATAAAAATTCATCGGCCGCCCTTCGAATTGCAAAAGAGTTAAAAGGAGTATGGAAACTAGCAGCCATTCTCCTTATTATCCCCGTTTTTATTCGCGATCCTATCTACCGCTTTATTGCTCGTCACAGATACACGTGGTTTGGAAAATCTGAAAAATGCATGATGCCGACGCCTTCACAGCGCCGGCGCTTTCTAGACTAATCGGTAAACATCGGGTCTACGCCTTCGACAAACGTAGGATAAATATGAGGGTGTAGAATGTTCGCTATTTGCATAAGCCCAATTAATAATCGTGGTGAAGGCCGACAAAAGAATGGTTCATCAAGGATATAGACATTGTTTGATGTGGGAGCTTTTAACGATTGCCAATCAGGCCGCTTCTCCAACACTTTACGATTAACTTTTTCTTTATGAACGCCGACCCATATAATAGCCATCACGTCCGGATTACGCTTATACACGTCTTCCCATGTCGTTTTTACACTAGATTGAGGGTTGTCAGCAAATATATTGATCCCTCCTGCCAATTAAGACATTTCGGTTAGCCAATTAGAGTGACCTGGAGTAAAAATAGGCTTAGCCCACCACTCCCAGTAGATCGTTTTCTTTTCTTCCACGGAATTACTCAAACCTTTATAGTAATTAATCCAATAATTAAATGTCTTGTGAGCTTTTAAACTTTTCTCCTTATAGCCTGTTTTTTCACCGATCCATATTAACTGACTGCTAATATCAGATAATGTCTTAGGCGTAGGAACGATCACATATGGAAGGCCTCTCTTTTTCAACTCTTTAATATTTTTTTCCATTCCAGGAACCGTCTCAGAGGCTAACACGAGATCTGGATTTAATGCTTCTACCTTATCCATATTTATATTCAGGTCTGGGCCCACTCTCTCTAGATTCGTCAATTTATCTGAAGGCCAGTCCGAATAATTATCGACACCGACGAGGTGATCAACTAAACCCGCATAGGTAGCAAGTTCTGTATTACTCGGGCAAATAGATACTAAACGCATGAAGCGTCCTCCCTTTTTATAGCATTAATTAAGTGATTGACGGTCAGAATGATGATCCTTTCCAATTTCACTTCTTAAGTAATGAGCGCCTTTCTGCTTGTGGCACACATTGAAAGCACACAAAGAGCTCATTTCCATGATCGTTATAATAACTTGTTGGCTTCATTGTTTTTCGCCCACAAAAAGTACACCTTTTTGCCCGCCTGAATAGGTTAAACACTAATCACCCTTCTTTCTCTCTCATGATCATCTTATTTTTACTTTAATTCCTTTAGCAGCCATTGCGTGTAACGCATTCGCTTCATCCCATGAAAATTCAAGTTCAGAATGGTTCACCGCCGTGACGGCTTCAATATCTGTGATAATTTGCGAAAGTTCGTAACTGATCCACGTCGTTTCTTCTCCTTCACGAAGTTTTTTCTTATAACGATTAAAAGTAGGATCCAATGAATCGACATTTTTAAACACTTGTTTAAGATCGCCATACTGACGGATAAGGGGTAACGCAGATTTTTCACCTACACCGGGACAACCTGGAATATTGTCACTGGCATCTCCTAGCAACGCTTTTACATCAACCCATTGAGTAGGTGTAATATCGTACTCTGCTTGAAATGCTTCATCACTATAGACAATTTCCTGCTTTTTTTTAGACAAAATCTGAGCGGTCGTAGGGTTGAGCAGTTGAAATAAATCTCTATCGTTACTATAAATATACGTTTGTCCAAAGCCACTTTCTGCCCACAATGTCGAAAAAGCACCGATGATATCATCCGCCTCATAACCGCCTACGGCTAGTTGATGTACGTTTAAATTGTCTAGCAACTCTTTTGTTAAGTGGTACTGTTCGATCAGTGGCTCCGGTAAATCTTGTCGTTGCGCCTTATAAAACGCGTACTGTTGATTACGTGACGTATCCTGACGTTTCCCATCCCATGCGACAGAAATATGTGTAATCGGGTATTGTCGCGTTAATTGAAATAATTTTTGAAAGAAAACACGCACAGCATTAATGTACTGACCTTGATCATTTTTAGACAATTGCTCATCAGATTTTCCGTACGCAGTTGCAAAATAGCCCCTACTTAATAAATTGAATCCGTCAATTAATAACAATGTTTTATCACTCATGATGTACTCCTTTAAAATTATAAGTAATGACTTATTTCTCGCCAAGCCTCTACCTTCTCTTCATAGGACTTCACATTTTTACCTGGAACAGGACTAGTAGATGGTAGCTTCGTAAACGGTAACTCTGGGATATCAACCTTTTTCTTATATTTTAGAAACGACTGGTAGGCTTTGGTCCCGTTTAATCCAATCCAACGGATCGTTGGGTATTGCTGCAACAATCCTTTAATATCATTTGCTTTTTCATGACGAATAGCTGAATCGAGACTCCCTTCTCGTTCACAGCTGGCAATCACATCCCATAACGCAATACCATGTCCAATAAGTTGTTGACATTTATACTGATATGAAGGCGTTGTAAGATCGACATTGAGAAGGTCACTTATGATTGGCCAAAAATGATTTCTCTTGTTCCCATAGTACTGTTGTTTTATGAGAGACTGCTCCCCAGGCATGGAACCAAGCAAAAGAATTTTTGCTCCAGAAGCGACGATTGGTTGCATCGATTGGCGTTTCATCGGTTTTTTATCTTCTTTCCATGAAGAGGTTCATTTGTTTCTAGAGCATGCTTTAATGCTTGTTGCATAAATCCAATTCCCTGATAATCTAATAAAGGAAACTCTACGTTGTTCTCATCGTTCATAACGTGATTAATGACTGGTACATATTTTTTTCCTGTTAAAACGATATAGTGATCATAATTGTGTAATCTTTTATTTTCAAATTGTTTTTTTAACGTTTCTGTGGAGATAACTTCGGAAGATTTCATGGAGAAACTGACATTGTATGGCCCAGGAACATGATCTTCTGCAAAAAGAAAGCCGTGTTTAGCAGATAAAATAACGTATTGGGTAAAAAATCTCTCTGCATAAGCTCTACAGAGGCGATGAAACGTGCTAATATAGGCATCAGAAGCTGGTACTGCCTCTAAGTTAGGATGTTTGCTCCAAATCTTTTTGTTACCACATGGAATAATACACAATTCGCTCATATTTTACGCTCCTTATCTACATTTACTCTACTATCCTATCACATATTAGCTTCGTTCACTTAACAGAAAGCATTTTCATTAATTTATCACAGTTAACATCCGTAAACCTCCCGGGCAATTTGAAGCGGGAGGTTTACGGACGCTAATGTCCTGATTGAAGATTCATTTATATTTATTGAGTTTTAGTCGACATCATCCCTTAAATTTTTAAACGAACGTTTAAATTGTCGATTAATATCACTAATTTCCTCACACAATAGCCAGAATAGTTGTTATAATAAATGCAAATTTATGTATGAACCACGTATTTATACAGCACTATCAAATTTCTAGGTAGTATTAGACCACAGTGTTAAGAAAGGAGGAAAACATATGGTGAGTATTAAAGAGATTTATACAGATTTACCTACTTTAACTACTGATCGACTTAAGTTAAGAAAGATAACGGAAGAGGATGCGGAGGATATGTTTTATTATACATCAGATGAGGAAGTCAGTCGATATGTAACATGGGACACCCATCCTTCATTGAAAGAGACGAAAGCATTCATTGATCACATACTCATAAAATATGAAAACAATGAGTTAGCACCTTGGGGCATCGTGCTAAAAGAGACAAACAAATTAATTGGAACGATAGATTTTGTCACTTGGACACCTGCACATCGCGTTGCGGAAATTGGCTATGCTCTATCCCGTAAGTACTGGGGAGATGGTATCATGACAGAAGCTATGAAAGCTGTTGTGAAATTTGGTTTTCAGTCCATGGACCTTATGCGGATTGAAGCCAAATGTTTTGACACTAATCGGGGGTCAGCACGTGTCATGGAAAAGGTCGGGATGCGCTATGAGGGAACGATGCGTCAAGCGATGATTGTAAAAGGTAAGCCTAGAAACTTATTGCTGTATGCTATTTTAAAAGATGATAGATAATATGGTGTTATTAATTAGTAAATCATGCATCTCCAGCGCTAATGCCAGGAGATGCATGATTGTTTTAAACCTTTATTTTCACTGTCCACCCATAAGGATCAGGCAGTTTGCCCGTTTGAACCCCAGTTAATGTTGTATAAAGGGATTTCGTAAGGTCACCAGTTTGTCTGCCGTTAATGATCATGACCTCTTCGCCCCAACTTAGTTCACCGATCGGTGAGATGACCGCAGCCGTACCAGCGCCAAATGCTTCCTCTAACGTTCCTTCTTTATACGCTTCATGGATCTCAGATACAGAAATTTTTCGTTCAACGACGTCAATATTCCAATCGTGTAAAAGTTCGATAATCGATTTTCTAGTGACTCCGGCTAAAATACTATCATTTAATTCAGGCGTTACCACTTGCCCGTTTATTTTAAAGAAAACATTCATACTACCAACTTCTTCAATATACTCTTTTTCAACGCCGTCTAACCACATTACTTGAGCATGCCCTTGCTCTGCTGCTTTCGCTTGAGCTATATAACCAGCAGAATAGTTGCCACCTGTTTTAGCAGTCCCTGTACCTCCTCGAACAGCACGGGTGTAGTCATGCTCGATTTGAATGCTCACAGGATGAATCCCTTCTGGATAATAAGAACCTACAGGGGATAAGATTATAATAAATTTATAGGAATGAGCTGGCGCTACAGACAAGCTTGATTCCGTAGCAAAAATAAACGGTCTTATGTATAATGACGTCCCATCCGCTGATGGAATCCAGTCTTTTTCTAATGTTAAAAGTTGTTTTAAATAATCTAAAACAAGTTCTTCGTTAATTAAAGGAATACTTAATCTTTGATTTGATCGATTCATTCGTTTAAAGTTTTCCTGTGGACGGAAGAGTTGAATATGCCCCTCAGGATCTAAATAAGCCTTTAACCCTTCAAAAACTGATTGACTATAATGAAAAATCATCGCAGCAGGATCTAATTCAATCGGTGCATACGGTTCAATTTTAGGGTTAAACCAGCCTTTTTCCCTTGTGTATTCCATTGTGAACATATGGTCGGTAAAGATTTTACCGAAAGATAAATTCTCTGGATCTGGTTTCGCCTTCTTTTCTTTTGCTTCAACAATATCTACTTTCGCTTCGATCACATTCAACACACCTTTCGTTAAAGTTGTCCATGACTATCAGGTGGAGGGTGTTCTATCCAAAGATAACGAACGGAATACACCACGTTGCTTCCCCGCTTTAATCAGTGAATGTGTTTTATTCTAACACAATTAGCGAATTTGAAAAGACTTATTTTCTGAATAATGTTGCAATCATAAGACGCTCTTCAATCAGGACATTATCTCCCGCCTAAATAGAGCTAGCTCTCCTCTCTATTTTGAGACGGGAGTTTTACGGACGCTCATCTGAAAATAACAATTTACTGAAGGGCTTGACGGGCAAGATCTAATTGATTCCTTACTTCGTCTTGGGAGGTGCCTCCATAGCTTCGCCGACTTGCTACTACTTGTTCAGGGGCAAGGACCTCGTAAATATCTTTCTCAAACAATTCACTAAATTGATAGTATTCTTCGAGGGTCAAGTCAAGCAAGTATTTGTTATGATCAATACCATATAATACTATTTTTCCAATCACTTCATGCGCTTGCCTAAATGGCAATCCTTTTTTAACAAGGTAGTCAGCAATATCTGTTGCATTAGAATAATCTTCAGAGACTGCTTTTTTCATGTTACCTGCTTTGACGACCATCGTATCAATCATTGGAGCAAGCATACCTAAGGACCCCTCTAATGTTTCAACAGTATCAAACATACCTTCTTTGTCTTCCTGCATGTCTTTGTTGTATGCGAGTGGAAGTCCTTTTAAAACAGTTAAAAGACCCATGAGATTTCCGTAAACTCGCCCTGTTTTAGCTCGTAGAAGTTCTGGCACATCTGGGTTTTTCTTTTGTGGCATAATGCTTGAACCTGTGCAAAACGAATCATCCAGTTCGATAAATTGAAATTCTTGGCTGCTCCAAATAACGAGTTCTTCTGATAAACGGGAAATATGCATCATTAAGATCGAGGCAGCAGACATAAATTCTAAAATAAAATCTCTATCACTAACTGCATCCATACTGTTTGGGTAAACATAATCAAACCCTAATTCATTAGCAACTTGCTGTCTGTCCAATGGAAACGTTGTCCCTGCAAGTGCCCCTGCTCCTAATGGTGACCCGTTTACTCGTTTTAAGCTATCAATGAGACGTTCTTTATCACGTTGAAGCATCCAAAAATAAGCGAGCAAATGATGGGCAAAAGAGACCGGTTGGGCCCGCTGTAAATGGGTATAACCTGGTAAAATCGTATCCACGTGGTCTGTAGCTTGATTAATGACTGCTTGTTGGACATCTTTTACAAGACTGATAATAGTCTCTGTATGTTTTTTTAAATATAGATGCATATCAGTGGCCACTTGATCATTCCGACTTCGTCCAGTATGCAGTTTTCCACCCAGTGGGCCGATTTCATCAATGAGGAACTTTTCAATATTCATATGTATATCTTCGTTGGCCACTGAATACGTCAGTTCACCTTTTTTAATTTTTTCATGAACTGCTTTCAACCCATTTTCAATTTTCTCCCCTTCATCTTCCGAAATAATCCCTGTGGATGCTAGCATATGAACATGGGCAATACTTCCTTCTATATCTTCATCTGCCAATTTTTTATCAAAATGAATAGAAGCAGTTTGTTCTTCTACAAGTTTGTTCGTTTCTTTCGTAAATCTTCCGCCCCATAATTTGGACATAGAAAACGCCTCCTTATAACTATGACTCATTAATAAAGCTAAGCTTCAATCAGTGGGAGTTATCATTCCTCCCCACTGATTGTTAGTTTAACTTATCGGACCTTTAGGAGCAGTTTATCCCCCACCTAAACTTTTCGATCTTCTTAAGTTTTGAGGTGGTTTTTTTACTGCCCTTAAATAAAAGCATACATCACCGCAGGCTACTGTTAAAGTCCAGAGACCTGCGGTGAGTTCTTAGTTGCTTTTCAGTTTCAAACTATTTCTCAGCTTTCACAAGTTCAGGCTTTTTATTATTTACTTGCGAATACGTTTTTGTGGAAAGACCCCAAAGTTTAATGAAGCCGACGGCAGCGTTATGATCGAACGCATCACCTTTTGAATATGTGGCAAGCTCTTCATTGTATAAGCTGTTTTCAGAGTCACGCGCCACTACCATATGTGTCCCCTTCCAAAGCTTCACTTTTACTTTACCGTTCACGTTTTTCTGTGTCTCATTAATAAAGCTTTCAAGTGCTGTTCTTAAAGGAGAATACCATAAGCCATCATAGACGAGCTGTGTCATTTTTTGATCGATCTGTGTTTTGTATTGCGTTACTTCTTTTGGTAATGTTAAAAATTCCATTTCTTTATGAGCATTAATTAAGATTAGTGCGCCTGGATTTTCATACACTTCACGGGCTTTAATGCCGACCAGTCTGTTCTCAATATGATCAATACGACCAATACCATGCTTACCACCGAGCTCATTTAACTGCTGGATGATTGTGACTAATGGTAATGCCTGACCGTCCAGTGCCACAGGCTTACCTTCTTTGAATTCAATCTCTACATATTCAGGCGTATCAGGAGCGTCTGCAATTGATGCCGTCCAGTCAAACGCTTCCTCTGGTGCTTCTTTCCACGTATCTTCTAAGACACCTGCTTCACAAGCTCTACCCCAAATATTGGCATCAATAGAGTAAGGTTTCTCTAAATTTACAGGAACAGGGATATTCTTTTCTTTAGCATATGCAATTTCCTCGTCTCGATTCATTCCCCACTCTCGTACTGGCGCAATAACTTCAAGATCTGGATTTAATGCTTGAATCGATACTTCAAAACGAACTTGGTCGTTCCCTTTACCAGTACATCCATGAGCAACCGCAACTGCTCCTTCTTGTTCAGCTACTTCAACTAACAGTTTTGAAATTAAGGGACG
This sequence comes from Salipaludibacillus agaradhaerens, assembly GCF_002019735.1. Lineage (NCBI taxonomy): Bacteria > Bacillati > Bacillota > Bacilli > Caryophanales > Bacillaceae > Salipaludibacillus > Salipaludibacillus agaradhaerens. Next base: position 572,506 of record NZ_KV917378.1, on the reverse strand, counting down.
TGAAAGAGCTGACGACAACGGATATTTGCCTTCGTATAAGCAATTAGATTTTAATGCAGGAAGCAAATATTCTTCTGCTAACAATTCTTTTGCATCAATGATAACCGCTTTATCTGCCCCAACACTCAATGCTTTTTCTTTAAGAGCTTCAAGATCTTTACCTTCACCTATTTCTAAACCAAGTGCGATAACATCGTAATCGTATTGTTCTTGCAACCATTTAATAGAAACGGAGGTATCAAGTCCTCCTGAATAAGCCAAAACGACTTTTCCTTTACTCATTGTAGATCTCTCCTCAGAAGTGGTATTTTTATCTATCCTAACGTATATTCATGCATATGTCTACAAAAAAATTCATTTTTTCATTATTTTTTTTAACAAGGCTTTTTGAGCATGTAATCGATTTTCCGCTTCATCAAATACGACGGAATGAGGTCCATCGATTATATCTGCTGTTACTTCTTCGCCACGGTGGGCTGGCAAACAGTGGAGAAAGATATAATCTTTTTTCGCATGGGCCGCTAATTCGTTATTCACTTGATAAGGTTGGAAGTGTTTCATTCTCTCCGATTCTTCTGCTTCCATCCCCATACTCGTCCATACATCCGTCACGAGGACATCTGCCTGTTGGGCTGCTTCTACTGGGTCATGAGTAAATGAAATCGTTGCCCCATTTTTCTCAGCAAGAAGTTGCGCATTTTTTAATATACCTTGGTTCGGTTCATATTGAGAAGGGCTCGCTACGGTCATAGACATGCCTGTCAAGGCTGCTCCTTCCAATAATGAGTGCGTCATGTTGTTGTTCCCATCCCCCACATAACAGAGCTTAAGACCTTTAAGACACCCTTTTTGCTCATATATTGTAAGTAAATCAGCAAGTACTTGCGTTGGATGATGAGGGTCTGTTAATCCATTAATAACAGGAACGGTGGCATAATGGGCAAATTCCTCAATTGTCTCATGTGAAAAAGTTCGTATCATTAAACCATCAACATAGCGAGAAAGTACTTTGGCAGTATCAGAGACCGTTTCTCCACGGCCAAGCTGAATATCTTTTGAGCTTAAAAATAGAGCATGCCCTCCTAATTGCATCATTCCTACTTCAAATGACACTCGCGTTCGTGTTGAGGACTTTTCAAAAATCATGCCTAATGTTTTCCCTTGTAGATGAGGGTGAGGAACTCCCGCCTTCAACTGTTGCTTGAGCAAGGCTGCTTCCTCAATTAAATTGATTATTTCATGACTAGATAAGTCAGCTATTTTTAAAAGATGTTTCGCTTGAAGTGTCCAATCAGTGTCTTTATTTTTCTGAATACTTTCCATTGTCATTATACCTTCACCTCTGTTTTGGTAGGTTGTGGATGTACAAGCTCTTGTAAGGCTCTAACTTCTTCGGACATCGTACCTTCAGACATCCAGCTAATAATAGATGCTAGTGTCTCAATACTTGTAAAATACGGTGTTTGATATTTAACAGATAATTCTCTAATATAAAAGCCGATTTTTTCTTTTTCACGCCCCTGGTTAGGAATGTTTAACACGACGTGTGGTGCAGACTCTTTCCAATGTGCCAAAAGCTGTGCTTTATTTTTCATCATGGCAGTCGTCTTAATTCCTTTACTCTTTAAAAATTGAGCAGTTCCTTGGGTAGCTGTTATATTTATCCCCATATCATTTAATCGTTTAATAATTGGCAAGCTCAGTGTTTTCATACGATCGGATACAGACACGAAGGCTTGTAGTGGCTCGTCGTGATTACTTTCCTGTGAAAAATCAGTAAATGATGCGACCTTTTTTAACGCTTCATTCTTTGATAGCCCTAACCCGATAATTTCGCCCGTAGACTTCATTTCAGGTCCCAATACATGGTCTACCCCTTTTAACTTACTAGCAGAAAACACAGGTGCTTTCACCGTATAATAAGCAGGTTCTTGCAATAAACCAATTTCGTCAGTAATTTCAGTCAAGTTAAAGCCTAATTGTGCTCTTACAGCCCACTCTACCATTGGTACGCCTGTTACTTTACTCATAATCGGTACCGTTCGCGATGACCTTGGATTAACTTCAAGAACATAAATCGTGTCATCGTGAATCACGTATTGAATATTCATAATTCCCACTACAGGAGCGGCTGAAGCAATCTTCTCAGCAATTCGCACAATGCCTTGTTTATGAGTGTCAGTTAATGTAACAGGTGGAAAAACAGTCATACTATCCCCAGAATGAACGCCTGCCTTTTCTAAATGTTCAAAAATGCCTGGTACGATAACTGTGTTTCCATCTGATATGACGTCCGCTTCGCATTCAAGACCCGGTATATACTGATCAATTAACAATGGCCAGCATCGATCATTTGTTTCCTCTTGAATACGACTCGCATACTGAGCTAACTCTTTCTCGTTATAACAGATAAACATTGATTGACCACCTATCACATATGATGGACGGATCAAGACAGGATACCCTAAGGACTCTGCTGACGTTAGCAGTTCTCCTGGGGCATGGGCGATATTACCAGCGATATGAGGAATATTTAGTTTGTTCAAAACGTGATAGAAAGCTTCTCTGTCTTCTAGTTCATCAATATGTTCAGGCTTCGTTCCAAAAATATGAACGCCTGCTTCTTTTAAACCATCTGCTAAATTAATAGCCGTCTGACCACCAAACTGAATTAAAACACCCTCAACATTTTCTTTCTCTACGACTGCCAACACATCTTCTAAAGCCAGTGGTTCGAAATAAAGGCGGTCTGCTACTGAGTAATCCGTACTAACAGTTTCTGGATTGTTATTCATGACAATCGCTTCATAACCGATTTTTTTGAGAGCTAGTGCAGCATGGACCGAGCAATAGTCAAACTCCACGCCTTGACCAATACGAATGGGGCCTGAACCAAGTACTAATATTTTTTTGTTAGCCGATGATACAGGAACCTCATCACTCCCATGCCATGTTGAATAATAATACGGGGTCACAGCATCGAATTCTCCAGCGCACGTATCAACTAGCTTATACGCAGGCTTAATATTTAATCGTTTATATTCATTCCTAAGACTCGTTAAGTCGGTCCCTATCAGTTTTGCGATCCTTTCATCACTAATATTCATACGCTTTGCTTGTAACAACACCTCTTGATTCACTTTTGGCCACGGCCAATCTTTTAATTCATTTTCACAAAGTAAAATACGTTCTATTTTACGTAAAAACCAAAAATCTATCTCCGTCAATGCTATAAGATGATCAATGGACCACCCACGATTAAAGGCTTCACCGATAGCAAATAAACGTAAATCGTTTGGATTCTTGAGCAACGAAGTTAATGCCTCGTCTGATTTTTTCGCCATTGACGGCCATGCCAGGCTATGAACATTCATTTCAAGGGAACGAATCGCTTTGTTTAAAGCCCCCTCAAACGTCCGGTCAATTGCCATTACTTCTCCTGTTGCTTTCATTTGTGTGCCTAGCGTTCTGTCAGCTTCTGAAAACTTATCAAAAGGAAAACGAGGTAATTTAACAACCACGTAATCCAAAGCAGGCTCAAAGGATGCATAAGTATTACCTGTAATTGGATTTTTAAGTTCATCGAGAGAATAACCTATTGCACACTTCGCAGCCATTCGAGCGATAGGATAACCGGTTGCTTTAGAAGCTAAAGCAGACGAACGACTGACTCGTGGATTCACTTCAATAATGGCGTATTCATTAGACTCAGGATTTAGCGCAAATTGAATATTGCAACCACCAACAACATCTAAAGCTCTAATGACTTTTAACGAAGCTGATCGAAGCATTTGATATTGCACATCTGATAACGTTTGTGAAGGTGCTACGACGATAGAGTCACCTGTATGAACGCCAACTGCGTCCATATTTTCCATGTTACAGACGATAATACATGTATCATTAGCATCTCGCATCACTTCATATTCAAGCTCTTTCCAGCCTTTAATACTTTTCTCAACAAGTACTTGATGAATAGGACTTTGTTTCAAACCTTGATATAAAATATTGCGGAATTCTTCCTCATCATAAGCAAAGCCACCACCGCCACCGCCGAGGGTGTATGCTGGTCGCAAAATAACCGGAAAACCAATCTCCTTAATGAACGCCAGTCCTTCTTCCATTGTTTCAACGATATGAGAGTCAGGAACAGGTTCACCAATATCCTTCATAAGCTGACGGAAAAGTTCTCTATCCTCACCTTTCTGGATAGACGCTACCGACGTTCCGAGAATCTTTACCTCATGTTTATCAAGTATACCTTGTTCAAAGAGTTGCACTGTTAAATTTAAGCCTGTTTGGCCACCAAGGCTACCGATTATCCCGTCAGGTTTTTCTTTCACGATAATTTTCTCGATCGTTTCGACGGTTAGTGGCTCCATATATACTTTATCTGCGATGGCATCATCAGTCATGATCGTTGCCGGGTTATTGTTAACGAGTACGACCTCAATATTCTCCTCTTTTAATGCTAAACATGCCTGTGTACCAGCGTAATCAAACTCAGCTGCCTGTCCTATCACTATAGGTCCTGATCCGATGACAAGCACTTTCGTTAATCCATCAGACTTCCACATACGACTTCCCTCCTGAAGTTACCACTTGTTTAATAAATTCACTAAAGATGTATTCTGTATCACTAGGTCCTGGATGTGCTTCAGGATGAAATTGGACAGATTGGATAGGTAATGTGTGATGCTTCATGCCTTCTAACGAACCATCATTCACATTTCTGAAAAGGATTTGAAATTCATGACTATCAATGCTCGCTTCTTCCACCTCGTAGCCGTGATTTTGTGACGTCATTTTTACTTTTCCTGTCAATACGTCTTTGACAGGATGATTGGCTCCACGATGACCAAACGGCATTTTGGACGTTTTCCCTCCATAAGCAAGTGCAATCAGCTGATGACCTAAGCAAATCCCGAGTGTTGGATATTTTTTAGTCAATGATTTTATTTTTGGAAAATAATCTTTCATTTCCATTGGATCACCAGGTCCGTTACTTATAAGGATCCCATCAGGCTGTAAGCTGTTTATTTGTTCAAGAGGTGTATCGTAAGGCACTACTGTCACTTGACACTTTTCGTTAAGTAGTGCATTTAATATGGATTTTTTATAGCCAAAATCTAACAGCACGACGTGTGGCCCATCGTTGTCATATTTGATCACGTCTTTAACCGCCACATGTTTAACTAACTGTCCGTCAGCTTCTATCCCCCACGAATGGCGTTGACTATGATGATCAACACTTTTAACGAGTTTGCCTCGTACAGTATGGTGTTTTCTTATAGTAGCTACAAGAGATCTTGTATCAACATTTTTAAGACCTGGAATGCCTATACCTTCTAGTTGTTCAGATAATGTTGCTGTGGCTTGGTAGTGACTTGGCTCTTCGCATAAGTCGTTTATAATCACTGCTGACACGGATACCCGAAAGCTTTCATCATCCTCATCGTTCACACCATAATTACCGATAATCGGATAGCAAAATGTCAATATTTGTCCTGCATAGGATGGATCAGTCATCATTTCTTGGTAACCAGTCATACTCGTGTTAAAAACGACTTCTCCTGCCATTTCGTGTTTAGATCCAATCCAATCACCTTCAAATGTTTCTCCTGTTTCAAGGATGAGATAGCCTTTACTCATGATGCATCCTCCTGATCTGTCAAAATGTTTTTTAATGCAGTTACAAACACGTTTATTTCTACTTCCGTTGTGTTAAGTGGCGGAAGAATTCTTAAAACCTTCGGGCCCGCTATAAGACATAGTATATTTTTATCGCGCAATTTTTTAACGAGGGGTGAAACCTCGTGAGAAAATTGAATACCTATAAGGAAACCTAGACCGCGGACTTCCTCTATTTGATCTATACTTTTTTTCATTTTTTCAAGTTCCTTAAATAGGATCGAGCTTAATTGCACGACATTGGCTAAGATATGATCCGTTGTCAACGTATTAAGTGTGGCAATGCCAGCTGTCATCGCTAAAGGATTACCTCCAAACGTACTTCCGTGAGTGCCCGGCTGGAAAGATTGGGAGACATGTTGTTTTGCAAGCATCGCTCCAACAGGAATCCCTGAGCCAAGCCCTTTAGCAAGCGTGATAATATCAGGCTCAATGTCATAGTGCTCATATGCGAACATGGCCCCTGTTCGTCCCATGCCAGTCTGAATTTCATCGATAATAACGAGGACATTATGTTGTTTACATTTTGAGACGAGTGTTTGTACCCATTCTTTATTAGCTTGGCGTACACCACCTTCTCCTTGAATAAGTTCCAAAATCACGGCTATTGTCGTATCATAATCGATCCCCTCTATCGCTTCTTGGTCATTAAATTCACAATAATGAAAACCGGGCGTCAAGGGAGCGAAGCCTTGATGAATTTTGGATTGTGCAGTAGCTGCCATCGTCGTACCTGTTCTTCCATGGAAAGAAGAAGTAAACGAAACGATTTGATTTTTATGTGTCAGCTGGTGATCATGTGCATATTTTTTAGCTAATTTTATCGCCGCTTCATTTGCTTCAGCACCACTATTACAAAAGAACGCTTGATCAAAACAACTAACAGCCGTCAACTTTTCTGCTAACTGTGTTTGTTGCGGGATATGATAAAGATTTGAGCTGTGCCAAAGCTGGTCTACTTGCTCATGTAATGCTAGTTGAACTGAGTCCGGACAATGACCTAAATTACACGTAGCGATTCCTGAGGTATAATCAAGATATTTTTCACCAACATCGTCCCACATGTAACTTCCTTTGCCCTTTGTAACTGTAATGGGAAAACGACTATATGTAGACATGACTGCTGATAGTTTTTTCATTGACGTTGTATCAGGCATGATAAACCTCCTTCTCTCTGATGATTTGTGTACCTGCCGATTGGCCCTTTACGTAACGGAGTAATTCTTCCGGCTCATAGCCATTTAATATAACAGGATTATGAACTCCTTCGTTTAATGCATTTATAGCAGCCGTCACTTTCGGTATCATTCCGCCATATATAACCCCTTCATCAATAAGAGAATGTATTTGACGTTCCGTTAATTTATCATGAATAATCTGTTGTGATTTTTTTGTTTGCATGACGCCAGGTATGTCGCTGATAAAAGCAAGATTTCCTTTGAAAGTCTTTGCAACTGCTGCTGCTGCCATATCGGCATTAATGTTATATTTTTGCCCTTTGTCATCAATACCGATTGGAGAAAGAACTGGAATACCGCCTTCGTTCATAATCACGTTTAACCAAGCGGTATTGACCTTATCTACTTTACCGACGAACCCAAGCTTTCCATCGTTGTGTATTGGGGAGGCCTTAAGTATTTGTCCGTCCACGCCACTAATACCAATGCCTGGTACACCTGCTGATAGTAATTTTCCAACGATCACTTTATTGATGCTTCCGCTTAGGATTGTTTCAGCCACTTGCAGAACCTCTGGTGTCGTGACCCTTAAGCCATCAACAAATTGGGTATCAACCTGCCATTTATCTAAAGCTTCATTAATTTCCGGTCCACCACCGTGAACGATAATCGGCTGCCACCCGGCTTCTTTTAAAGCTATGAAAGTACGATAAAATGAATCAGGTAACCTTTGAATGATACTACCGCCAATTTTACAGATTAAGTGTTTCATCGCTCTCTCCTTACGTTCGATACGAGGCATTTATTTTGACGTAGTCATACGTAAGATCACAACCCCACGCAGCACACGATTCTTTTCCATCATTCAAATTAATTGTGATGTGGACATCATCATTCGATAAGTAGGCTTTTGCTTCTTCTTCACTAAAAAGTAACGGTAAGCCGCCTTTAACAACGTGAATATCGCCTAATGCAACATCCACTTTATCTGGATGAACTGGCTGGTTGCTGTAACCTACAGCACATACTACTCTCCCCCAGTTTGGGTCTGCCCCATAAACAGCGGACTTAACAAGATTAGATGAAATAACAGCCTTACCGACGTGTCTAGCTGTTTCAATCGTAGGCGCTCCTTTAACATTAACCTGTATGAGCTTAGTAGCGCCTTCCCCATCTCTTGCAATTTGTTTAGCCAATTCTTGACTTACAAATTGCAAAGCTTCTACGAACAAACGCCATTGTGGGTGGTTTTCTTCTAAAGGATGATTGTTTTGTAAGCCATTTGCCAGTACTAGTACCGTATCATTTGTACTGCTATCGCCGTCCACAGTAATCATATTAAACGTATGATCTGTTACGATGCGGAGCGCTTTCTGCAAACTTTCGGCCTCAACGTTCGCATCTGTCGTTATATAAGCGAGCATCGTGGCCATATTAGGGTGAATCATCCCAGACCCTTTTGCCGCCCCACCGATCGTAATCTCTTTCCCATCAATCTTTAATTTAATAGCAATTTTCTTTGTGACGGTATCTGTTGTTAAGATTGCCTGCTCAAAGCGATCACTTGACATGTTATCCTTGTGGGTCATAGCCTCCACTCCCGCTTCGATTTTTTCCATTGGGAGTGTGACGCCAATTAAGCCTGTGGAAGCGACAGCCACATGGTGTTCATTGACTCGCATCTTTTCAGAAACCCATTTACGTGTTTGAAGAGCATCTTCCATGCCTTGTTCTCCTGTACAGGCATTGGCAATACCTGAATTAACAACAATTGTTTGCAAAGCGTGATCGACACTAAGACTTTGCTGCGTTACTTTCAGTGGTGGTGCTTGAAAAGCATTCACTGTATAGACACCTGCTGCTGTTGCGGGAACATCAGAATGAAGCCAACCAAAATCGAGCTTAGCTTTCCTAATGCCTGTGTGGACACCTCCTGCAGAAAAACCTTTCGGACTTGTTACATTGCCATTCTCAATTATGTCAATATGGTGCTTCTTAGTTTTCACCAACATGTTATTTTCTCCTTTCGCTTATGGAAACATAGGGATCAGCTGTAATCCTTCCTCTACATTCCAGCCATTCATTATATTTGCATTTTGGATCGCTTGACCTGCTGCCCCTTTAACGAGATTATCAATTGCAGAAGCAATCGTAAGCTGTCCAGTCCGTTCATTTATATGGACGCCGATATCACAAAAGTTACTCCCCGCGACTTCTTTTGTGGCTGGAAAATGATCTTGCGGCCTGACTCTTACAAAAGGGTGATTTTGATAAAAATTTGAATACAGTTCATGAATATATGAGGGCTCAACACTACTTTTTAAATGTGTATATATCGTACACATTAGCCCACGTGTCATTGGGATTAAATGAGTTGTCATATTAATATAGGCTTGTTGATCAGCTTCTCTCGTTAAATATTGTTCAATTTCAGGGATATGTTGATGTTTGCCTACCTTATAAGGTTTTACATTTTCATTAGTTTCTGAAAAATGTGTCATCGCAGATTGTTTACGCCCCGCCCCCGAGACACCCGTTTTCCCGTCAATAACAATAGATGACAAATCAATTAAGTCGTGATGAACAGCTGGCATCAAACCTAGTAAGCTAGCTGTAGGAAAACATCCAGGATTAGAACAAATACGAGCAGTCGATAGTTTCTCACTGTAAATCTCACTTAACCCATATACAGCTTCATCTAATAGGCTTTTTGGTGCTCCCTCTTGTCCATACCACATTTTGTATGTCTCTGGAGAATCTAACCTCAAATCACCGGACAAATCTATGCATTGCACAGATTGTAAATGAGGGATGTATTGTTTACTAACACCAGGTGGCGTAGCAAAAAACACAATATCTACTTCTTGATCCAGTGCATGAATATTTAACTCTTCCATAGGGGTCGGTACAAAGGATTTGAGATGTGGATATGTTTCTTCTAATCTTTGTCCTTCCTGAGAATGAGAAATTATTTTTGTAATCTGGAGTTTTGAATGACCTTGAAGAAGCCTTATGAGCTCTATGGCTCCGTACCCGGTCCCTCCAACAATAGCAACCTGTTTCAAAGCAATCAGCGTCCTTTCCGAACTATGGTGAATTAATTAATTATTATACTCACTCATACATATATATGCAACATTTTTATGTAGATAAATTAATTTTTATACGATATTTTATTAATTGTGCTTATAAATACTGTTATAGAGGCTTCGTAATATGTATAAAAGAGATGTATTTAATAAAACGAACCTACAATCAAAACATTTTAGAAAAGAATACAAAAAAGACTACCGAGATAGCCCCTCAGCAGTCTAAAGAATAGTATTACTATTTGATTATAAAATCGGTGACAGCAGTCGCGAAATAGACTCTTTGAAGCGAATCCAACGCGGACGTTTTTGATAAAGTTCTTCAGTTAATCGTGTTGAATTTTGCATGTCCTGTTCAAACGATTGTGCGATCATTTCAGCTGTTTGCTGATCATATATAAACGCATTTACTTCAAAATTCAGTTTAAAACTTCTCATATCTATATTAGCAGTTCCAACAGAGCACATTTTGCGGTCGATAACGAGAGCTTTAGCATGAATAAACCCATTCTCGTAAATATAAACGCTTGCCCCTGACCTCAGTAACTTCCCAATATGAGAAAGTGTCGCCCAATAAATAAATGGGTGATCAGGTTTATTAGGAATCATGATCCTCACATCTTTACCAGAGAGGGAAGCTACCGTTAAAGCATCCAGTAGACTTTGATCTGGAATAAAATACGGTGTTTGAATATAGATGGATTCATTTGCATCCATGATCATTTTCATGTAGCCATTTTTAATTTGTTCCCATTCTGAATCTGGTCCACTGGAGACGATTTGTATAGTTGCATTTCCACCATTTTTCTTCATGGGAAAGTAACGTGTCTCATAATTAATCGTAAAGTGTTTTGAAGCTTGATTCCAATCTAAAATGAAGCGAGTCTGCATCGGATCAACTGCATTCCCAGATATTCTCAAATGAGTATCGCGCCAATAACCGAATTTTTTCTTCTTACCTAGATATTCATTTCCTACATTAAAACCACCAACATAACCAATTTGACCATCTATTATCGTTATTTTACGATGGTTTCGATAGTTTAAACGGATATTTATTAAAGGGAATTTTGAAGGGAAGAAAACCCCTACTTCACCGCCTGCTTTTATTAATGAGTTAAAGTTTTTTAATCGTAGTTTTCGCGAACCAAGTTCATCGTATAAAACTCTAACTTTAACCCCTTCTTCTGCTTTTTTAGTCAGTTCTTCTATTAATTTCTTTCCAAGATCATCATATCTAAAAATATAATATTGAATATGAATATGATCCTTCGCTTGTTGAATATCGCGAAATAGTTGATCAAATTTTTCCTGACCGTCCGTAAAAATGGAGATTTCATTATCTTTCGTTAAAATAGCATCGTTGTTTATAAGATGCATATAAATAAGGTCACGATAAGGATCAACATTTTCGTCGTGGAATGAAAAAGCGGGATTTCTAATTTGCGCTATTTGTTTAGAGATGATATCAGTAATCCCAACTTTACGAATCCCTTCCCAATCAAATAATCGTCGTCTCGTCAAATTCTGCCCTAGAAATAAATAAACGACGAATCCAATAAATGGGATAAAAAAGAGAATCATCAACCATGCCCATGTGGTAGAAGCATCTTTACGTTCGATAAATATTATAATGCTCGCGAATAAAATGTTAAAAATGAATAAAAACATGAGAAGAAGCGATAAAATATCCATAACTCCCCCCTTAAAAGAAGTACTATATTCGTAATCTATCTCATTTTCATACAAGCGTTTATCTCTTCCTTATACAAGTTGATAGAATTTAAAGTGGTTTTATTGTTGATTCAATTTCTTCTCTTTTGTTTTCAAGATAAGGTGGTAAGGCTAAGGATTGACCAAGGTTTTCCAATGTCTCATCAGTTTCAAATCCCGGGCCGTCTGTAGCAAGCTCAAAAAGAATCCCATTGCTTTCTCTAAAATACAATGATTTGAAATAATATCGTTCTACAAAGCCCGAGTTCGTCATCCCGAGAGAACTAATATAGTCTACCCATTTATGTAACTCCTCCTCAGATTCTACACGGAAAGCAACGTGATGCACACTACCACGACCGGGACGTTCTCTAGGGGCATTATGGCTAGCTTTCACATGCACTTCAGCGCCCGTTCCCCCTTCACCAGTAGCAAAAACAGTTATTTTTTTATCAACATTATTTTCATAGGTCCCTACCTCTCTAAACCCCATCACCTCTGTTAAAACACGGTGTGTTTTTTCTGGCCGAGGCACTGTTAGTTCTACTGGGCCTAATCCAATAACTCCCTGATGTACGGGTACTGGACTATCAGGCCATGGCTCGCCACCTGCCACACCCTCGTTAGTTTCATCGGAAACAAATTGAAGACGCTGGCCTTCAAAATCACGAAACTTTAGTACTTTCCGATTGAAGACTTCTTGTACATTATCGTGTGAAACACCGTATTTAGCTAGTCGTTTTAGCCAATAATTTAAAGCTTCATCATTCGCAACTCTTAGTGATGTTTCGCTAATACTTTGAGTTCCTGGGTAAGTTCTCCCGGCGTTCGGTATTTCAAAAAATGTTAGATCTGTTCCTGGATTCCCATGTTTATCTGCATAAAATAAATGATACATGCTTGTGTCATCTTGATTGACTGTCTTCTTTACGAGCCTCATCCCGATAATTTCAGTATAAAAACGAAGATTTTCTTTTGCATTAGCTGTAATGGCTGAAATATGGTGGATACCTTTCAAAGGTTTCATGATATATCTTCCTTTCATTAAATGATTAGCTTCACCATTTAAGGCGTCATAAAACATATAGATGAGACATTTTTTATTTTCATCCTTTTTTCTACGTCCAGTTGGTCTCTATAAATGCTTTACGACCTGATTCTTCTTGTTCTTGCTTATATTTCACAGGATTTTTTTTATAAAATGTTTGATGTTCTTCTTCCGCTTCATAAAAAGGAGCCGCTTGTAAGATTTTTGTCACGATTGGCTTTGAAAAGCGACCACTTTCCACAACTTCAAGCCGCGATTTCTCAGCTTGCTTTTTTTGTGCTTCCGTATGATAAAAAATAGCTGTTCTATATTGGGGGCCACGATCAAAAAATTGGCCGTCTGCATCAGTGGGATCAATTTGAGGCCAATATAGTGAAAGCAATTTTTCGTACGGAAAAAGTTGGGGATCAAATGTGATCTCTACTGCTTCATAATGCCCTGTTTCACCCGTTTTTACTTGTTCATACGAAGGGTTCACGATATCACCACCGGTATACCCAGATGTAACTTTGATGATCCCCGGCTGTTCATCAAAAGGTTTTACCATGCACCAAAAGCATCCTCCTGCGAATGTGGCTTTCTCATATGTTCTTGTCATTGTTAACAACTCCTTTTATATCGGACGACAATATGTTCATGATGGTTTTCTTATGTACTTTCAGCTCTTTTAGACCAAACTTTCATATTCATTATTAATTATACTTGTTTTCCCATCCTTTTCATATCAAAGACGATTATTTAAACACAATGAAAGAATCCGGATAAGAAATGCGATCCGGATTCTTTATAAACAATTAATTTGTTTTTACAACGAGCTCGACGTCCACATTCCCTCTAGTTGCTTTTGAATACGGGCAAAAATCGTGAGCCTTATGAACGAGTTCTTCAGCTTCACTTTGCGAAACACCGCTAATTTCCGCATGAAGGGTAACACCTAATTTGAATCCATTATCTTCTGTATCTTTTAAAAGGCTAACTTCACTTGTTATGGTAGACGTAATATCTTTTTTCTGTTTAGATGCCATCAGATTAAGAGCCCCATCAAAGCAAGCAGCATAACCAGCTGCAAATAATTGTTCAGGATTCGATGCGTCTGATGGTATATCCTTCCCTTTAGGCATTGATAAATTTACATCAATGATCCCGTTATCTGATTTTACATGGCCTTCTCTCCCGCCAGAAGCCGTTGCCTTAGTTGTTAAAATGGTATCCGCCATTTTGTTCCCTCCTTGTTAAAGTGTTAAAAGTTTTGTCCTTTATTATGTTCACTATTGAGACAGATTTTAAACATTCAAATACTATGATTAAACATTCATAATTATTATAACTCTTGGGCTACATCCCTTGATTCTAAATTTTACGATGCTTTATCCTCTATGGACAGTGTGTTATATAATGAATAGTTTCGTTTGAAAAAATAAAAAGTTACACTAAGCAATACAACAGGTACTATCAATAAAAAAAGGACACTTGACCACAGCAGCTGTGGCGAATTCATGAATATCATAGAGCGAAACCCTAGAACACTATACGTCATTGGTAGCCACCCATGTAACGTTTGCAATGGAGAGGCTAGAAGTTCTACAGGAAATGTTCCTGCTGAACCGCCTAATTGAAGAATAAGCAAGATAATCGCTATGAAACGCCCTGGATTATCTAACAAACTTACAAGACCAAATATGAGAGTGATAAACACAAAGCTTGTAAAGTACGTAAAAAAGACAAAGCCTGGTATGTTCTGGACATCAAGCCCAATACCTAACAACAAAAAAAGAACGATAAGTGATGACTGAATAAAGCCAATGCTGTAAATAACACTTAACTTCCCTGTAAACCAAGCGCTACTAGTCGTGTGAACCCCTAACGGTTCTCTAAATGGATAAATGATCGATAATGTCAGTGCTCCCACATAAAGGCCAATTGACAGAAAATAAGGTGTTAAACCTTCACCATAAGAGTAACTCGTATTATTATCATTTGCTACTGTTTCTACAGGCGAAGATACCATTAATTCATGAGCGTGAGTCGGGTTAATGCCATGGATCACTGAAGCAAGTTGATGGATACCTTCTAAGAGATCTCCTGATCCTTCTTTAAGTTCATACGTGCCGTCAGTGAGTTTAAGAGCTCCTTCCAAGGCTGATTCGATCCCCTCATGCAGTTCTCCTGAACCCTCGTATAACGCTGACATACCATCATCTAGCTCTCTGACACCTTGAAATAGGTCATCAAGCTTTCCGACAGCTGTTTTGTACTCGTCTGACACGCCTATCAATTTTGTTTCCGCATTATTCAATGCCTCATAGATATCGTCTTCAAATTTTTCTACTAGTTGAGGATCGATAGCTTCTGGGACAGTTTCTTGAAAATGATCAATCATCTCTTGAAAATCCGTCATTGCTTCATTTAGCAAGTCCAAATCTTCTTTGATTCCTTGTTCAATCTCATCAGATGTCGCAAGCGATGTTTCGAGTATGTCGATATAATCCACGATGTCAAGGGAGGCTGTGGCAAGATTAGTTTCAACTGTCTCTCCATAGTCTGGCAAGTTAGCTTGAAACGTTTCTAAATATTCAGTGAGTTCTTGTTGAGATGTTGATTGATCTTCCATAAGATCTTCCGTCTCGTTTACCCATCTTACTAATGACTCGTTTTCTTCCCAATTTTCATCTAGATTATCGAGCATATGCGGTAAAGAAGCTAGTTGATTTTCCAGCTCACCTTCCCCTTCAAAAGTTGATAACTCATTTAGAACACCATTAATTTGCTCATCAACATCATCTATATTTAATTCTTCTAATGACGTTTGCTCATCGAGTTTAGCTGCTAATTGTTCTAATTCTTCCAACAATGATTCTGTACCCTGATTTAATTCTATAACCATATCGGAAACTACTTTAATATTTTTTTCAACACTTTGAGAATAGTTGTTTAACTTCTCTAACGACAGATGGGTCTCATATAAAATGGTGTTTATGTCATTTAAGACTTTCGTCGCTTCTTTGAAATCTTTTGAATCCATCGTCCTTTTAGCTTGTTGTACTAAAGATAATAATTGAGTATGTCCTTGGATCGCTTGTTCATACTCTTCAGATGACGTAATCGTTTCACGTGCATCCATTAAGCTCGAATATAAATATGACGTTCCATTTTGAGCCTCTAACAATCCTGCCGTTAATAGCTCGGCTCCATTATCTAGTTCTTGCAACCCATCAGATAAGGAGGACATATTAGTATAAACATTTTCATTACCTCTAGCTACTTTTTCTGCCCCTTCTTCTATATCAAGCATCACATGAACAAAATCGCTAAACGTATCATTTCCTACTTCAGCATACGCAAGCGTGAGTGCTTCTGATAGACTCGTTTCCATATTAGTAAGGGCCGTTTTAGCAATTTGGGATGATACATAATTGTACTCGGCGTTCACTTCATAATATAGCGTCGCTTTAATCGGTTTGTCCTCTATAATGGACGTCACATTCTCAGAGAAATCTTCAGGAATTTCTACATAAAAGTAATACTCTAACTCTTCCATTCCAGCCCTTGCAGTTTCTTCATCCGTAAAGTTAAATTTAAGAGTCTCAGTTCTCTTTAATTCTTCAACAAAATCATTACCAGCGTAAATCATCTCTCCATTAATCTCTGCTCCTTGATCTTTATTCACGACAGCCACTGGAAGCTCTTCAATGTGACCATATGGATCCCAAAATGACCATATTAAGACACCTCCATAAAGTAAAGGCATAAGGCATATACCTATTAGTGCGATAAGTAATTTTTTATTTTTAAATATACCATTAAATTCTGTCTTTAATCCGTCCATCATGTCACCTCTCCAAATTTTGACCAATATTTAAATCCGGTCATTTCAATGAAATAGAAAAACTTGGCTGGTTGCCAAGCTTGCCAACATACGCTCATTTTAGTAATTAAAGCGCGATACTAAATAACTCCACATAATTTAAATAACTAGATTTCCTTATTATGAATAAGTGAAAAAAGGATATGATTATTAAAAATATGAATAATCTCTTCTTTTGACAATGAATAATAGTCTTTTTCAAATTCGACTACTAGAGTCATATATTGTTTATACAGTAAAAATGCCGTAATTTCAGGTGTTGATAAATAAATTTTCCTCTGTGTGTGTGCATGAATTAATAATTGTTTTAAATATTCAACAATTGCCTTCTCCACCCTTTTAAGAGCATTATGGGCGTGTATAGTACCTGACCAAGTTACTTCTTCACTTAATTTTTGCAAAAATTGATGTTTTTTTCGATAGGTAAGAAGCTCGTACAATACATTGTTAATATTTTCTTTTACGCCTTTGGCGGGATCGATATACTGATGACATATATATGCCATATCCTCAATAATATTCTGTAAAATAGCATTAAATAATTCTTCTTTATTTTTAAATGCTGTATAGATTGTACCTTTACCTATATGGGCTGCTGCTGCTACTTTATCCATCGTCGTCCCTTTATAACCATATTCAGAAAAGGTGGCTGTAGCCGCATCTAATATTTTTTGACGCTTATTTTTAACCATGCGCATTCCTTTCTTGACTAAAATTAATATCCGGTCATTTATTTGCCATCATACATTATACTCACTAGCTTATCAAGTATTTTGTTAAATCACTTAATATTTTTTGTATAAAACTGGGTCATTTTAACTTTTTTTATAAATCATTTGAATTCATCATTCTTAAGGCCTAATAAGAAAAAACCGTTAATTGACAATAATTCTTCTCAATAAAACCGTTAATATACCATTATTCGCCAAATTAAATAAGTCAAAAGTCCCTATTAAAATTGCATCTCAATGACTAGTCTTTTTATGCGATAATAATACCTGTGATTTTATAAATAATTTACAGCTAAGGGTGGTTAGTTCTAATGAAAGAAAAAAAAGTTAAGTTAGGTTTAGGAATCGGTGCATTAGCCGTTGTGGTAATAGCAGGGATATTAGTGTATTCTCTTCTATCATCACCAGAAGCAAAACTAGCAAGTGCACTACAGCAAATGATTGAAGAAGATGTTATTCAAACTGAAAGCGACTTTAATTTAGCGGTCGATATTGATGCTGATCCTGAGTTATTAGGCGTTTATACTGATGAAGATCAAGCATCTATGGATTTACTCATGGATATGTTACAAAACATTCAAGGTACAAGTTCAGTAATTGTCGACAATGAAAATAAAGTAATGGAAATTGGTACCTCTTTCGGTATTACTGGTGATGTTCAGGGCGAAGAGATCGACCTACAAATTCCTTTCCACTTATATTTTGATGAAGAGGAAAATGAAATGGGTATTGATTTGGACCCTTATGCCACATTTTTACCTGAAGTTATTGATCTATTAGCTTATAACGTCGTCCCTAATATTCCAGATGCCGAAGAATCCCTCGCCATGTATACAAACGGTGAAGATGTGAGTGATTTTTTAGCTAATGAACTTAATAACTTAGTTGTCCCTGTTATTGAAGAAGGTTTTACTGGTAAAAAACTGACTGAACCAATGGATTTTGATGAAAGTTTGTTTTATGATAATGAAGAAGATGGAAAAGCGCTTAACATTTTCATATTAGAGCATATGTTCGATTACTTGAATGAACATAGCGAAGACGAGGTTGTAACAGAAGAAAACGGGTGGATCGTTGTTAACGTGGGAGAAGATCTTCTACTTGATGCTTTTATTTACGGATTGGAAGAAGTTGAAAAAGATAGCGAAGCAAAAGAAGTATATGAAGATTTTTACAAAGAAGAAGTGGCGACACATATCGAGGAACTAAGCGACGCTAAAGACGATTTAGACAATCTTTCTTTCTCTATTGAAGCAAGTTTCCTTATCGAACAAGATAGAATAGTAGAAAGTAAATCGACTATGTCATTATCACTCTCAGAAGATGGCGTTTCCATTTCTTTGACTGGTGATACTTCTTCTACTTATTCATACGGTGATGATGCTGAGTTTGCTTTCTACAATGCTGATCGTGAGGAATTAACAGAAGCTGATATGGAAAATATAGCTTTTGAATTACAATCTGTGTTTGAAACTTATTTGATGGAAAATATGGATTATGGATATTATGAGGAAGATTATTATGAAGATGACTTCTTCGATTATGAATTAACAGATGAAGAGTTGGAGTTCATGGAAGCAATAGAAAATCAAGAGATCACTCACGAAGATGTAGGACTTTCTGAAGAAGACATGTACTACATGGTACTAGATTATGAACTTTCTGGATTCGTATCCGAAGGTACTTCTGACCTTTATTTACCGGAAGATTAATACAAAAGCGCACACTATAGAGGTGTTTTAGAATTGCTAAAGCTGGGACAGCGTAAAATCCCAGCTTTTTTTATATTTATTTTAGCACTTTTAAATATAATTAATGATTGAAGATGTCTCCGTCGGAGATGTATAGTTTAACCTTTTTTAAAGGTGTATGTCATCTGATAACATTTGTTCAATTGTATATTGATATGCTAACACTCATCGCTCATTTTTGTAGCATTTTTACTTAAGGTATGACGTTTAAATTTCCTTGGATGTTTATACTATATTTGAATCAGTCAAGTTTAACTATTGGCGTTTGCCATATTGTGTGCAATTTCAAAGTCCTCTTCCCTATTTAGACACAGACTACTCGCCATAAAAGTGCCAATAGGCGTTTTAACAATCAAAATTGTCCCTTTTGTTTGCCAGTGAAACGCATGCTTGTTCATATCTAGTTGAATTAAATAAACAGGAAGACCTAATCTTAAATAGAGAGATGGAGAAACAAATTTATTAAAATAAATGAGTTGACTTAGTAGGATATCTTTTTCAACAAGAGTGATTAAAACTAATCTTACATAATGATTGACAATTCTAGATATGACATGATTGGACCTATAAGTAGGAATAATATGATAGAGATCTGTTCTAAAACGGTAATATAATTCATTTATTAACCCTCTCTTAGAATTTTTAAATGCATTTTGTTCTAATTGAAAGAGCATGTTTAGTAATACTTTTTCAGCCTTCTTTAATTTTAGTTTTTTTAAATAGGTATCTACAAATTGTGTATCATATTCGCATTGTGATACATAGTAAAAATCCACTGCATCTCGTATACGCTTTTTTCCATTAGTCCCCACTTCAGCGATTAATATAATCATATTAAATTCATCACTTGGTATATAAATAGGTTCATCATCAACTACTATTATCTGCTTTGTAGACCATATTAATGGTTCAACTAACCACGTACATTCACTTAAGGGGAATCCTCCGATATTAATTTCAATGTCAACTGTTAAACCGTCAGTTATTTTTCGGTAAAGCGCCCCTCCACATTTTTTTTGATTTGCTACATAAGGATAGTTCTCTAATGAATACCCCTTTTCTAATAAAATGTCATGAGCTTTCCAAAAGTCTTTAAAATCTTTTAGCAATAAATCATAATCATTGCTTTGCCTTTCTAAATGTGACGGATAATATTTTTTCATTGCCAGACCCTTCAAACATACATAATTTATGTTTGCTTGATTAAAACTGTTCATAATATCTAGAAAACTTCTGCGCTTATTTGCCTTTTCACTTTTTAATGAAGTCAATGTATCATTATCGAAAAACATAGGTTTGAGTGATAGTAGAGAATCTAACAATCTATGTTCTAAGGCATTTTTATAAATAAACGCTTTATCTTCTAATTTTTCAAATTCCTTTGCATCAATTCTGCCAGTACATAAGAAAAAAAGCTTCTTATTTAAATCACCCATATGAATGCTCCTTCTAAAATTCCTCTTAAATGTTTTATTATAAAGGATACAGCCTCAACCTCTAGCAGGTAGACACTTTAATCTGATTACGTCAAGGCCCCATCAATTTCTCGATATTTCCGTTACTGGAATCGCTTATAGAAAGGGCCAAATCCTTTCTGAAAAAAAGAGAGGAAGTTCCAAGGGAACACCTCTTCAAAGTTTTAAATACATCATTGTAATATTGCTACTTTTTGTTTTTTTTGGCCACAACTTTTACTTTTTTTCCTATCGTTATCATTTGTCCCATGTTAACACCTCCTTATCTAAATAAATAATTTATTATAAACACAAATAAGTGTTTATAAGCTTTAGGCAAATGTTAAAACATCTAGCTTTATAAGAACTATCATCAATGCGGTCATGATCATAGACGACATAAGAAAGATCCAATGTACATCAATCATCTCTCCTAACAAACCTGCACTTAAGAAAGATATTGGGGTGGCAACCTTCATTAACATCGATGTTGTACCAGAGACTCTCCCAAGTAAATGTGCAGGAGTCGACTCTTGCCTTAAAGTTTGATAATGTACATTAATAAATACACTACAAAAACCAATTAACATCATGCCGATTATTAATATGTTCCAATGAAAAGAAACAAACAATAAAAACTGTCCGCTTGCGCCTACACAAATGGCGAAAATAATAAGTTTACCTCTTCTAATCATTTCCCTACTTTTTTTTGCACTTAATGCTGCTAAAATACCACCAATTGCAGTACTGGCTATCACCATTCCTAACTGGTCAGAGGTTAATTTAAACTTGTCTAACGCATAAAAAATGATGACTGCGCTAGAAACCCCAGAAGCAATATTTAAACATAAAATCGTTATCGTCATAGAAAATAATCGATGATTTTGTTTAACTTCTAGCCATCCTTCTTTAATGTCCACCCAAAATGGATTTAAGTTATGATACTTTTCATTTCTTCTTAATAAATGATTTTCTTTAATGTGCGAAAAGCTAATTAATCCTACAACTATGTTAAGCCCAACAATAGTAATAATTAATCCATTAGAATAGGACAGCGAAACTAATAATACACCCGCTAACCCTGGACCTATTGTGTTGTTAATTTGATACCCTAGTGAAATAGCTGAATTAGCTGTTGTTAACTGATTTCTCTCGACAACTTGTGGTAATGAGCTGTGGAATCCATTCCAAAAGCAGTATCCAAATGTCGACACTAAAAATCCTATAATATAAATATTCCAGAGAGACATTGTAGCGTTTTTCAACAAAATAACTAATAGTATAAGCAGAAGAGTTTGCATTAACAATGAGTACCTCATAAAGTTTTTCCGCTTTGTCCTATCTACAATAACCCCTATGAAAATACCTAAAATAATATTAGGAGCAAAGTCAAGTGCTCTCATTGTGCTCATAGCCAATGTCGATTGGCTCATGTCATAAATGATCAAAGGTAACGCTAATAGATAAACATGAAAGGTGAAATCATACATAATTGTTGCTAGCCACATATATACAAATGATTTGTTTTTCCAAATAACCTCTTTTTGAATAGACGTTCTATCTCTCTCAGTATGTTGACTATTCATATCATGGCCTTTCTCATTTAAATGTTAAAGCTATAATTTTCTTTTTAATTGCTTCATGTATTAACAAAGAGTCAGTATGACAATCTAAATTAGTAACATTTCCCCACTTATGTTTGTTGTGATTTATTAATTTCATCAGTATTTGTCTTAATTTAGTTTGAAAATCAACATATTGTTCTTGTAACCACTCATTTGGGTAACCATTTTCTTTGAAAAGGGAGTAATTCACTCGTTCCCCCTTATACTTAGCTATATCTAATCCAGATTCTCTGTAACCTATTCTCTTTTTCCTTTTCAAAGCAACTTCTGGATCAATATCAAAGCAAAATGTAATATCAGGACTCAGAACATCACTCGTCGCCATCATTAACTCTTCAAGTGAACATCCCCTGACCATTTCTGTCGCAAAAAATGTTAATAGGAACTTGTCTAAAATTACATATTCCCCTTTACTTAGCTTATTTTTTATTTCCCATTCTTGTCGGCATAACACTTTTGAAATAACGGCATACCGACTCCCAATATTTGAGATATAATCCGTTTCATCTAATCGTTCAAGCATGACTTCCACAATGTCGTGACGATATAATGGATATATAGTGACGGGAATGTTGTTTAATGTTAGATAGTCGACTAATAAATGACATTGAGTGGTTTTACCGCCCCCATCCAAACCTTCTAGCGCAATTAGTTTTCCGTTTGGCACACGATCACCACACCTTAATTTTTTAAGATAAATTTGTAATTGCTATCATTGTGAGTTCCAGGAGCATGTTCTATTAAACGTGTTGTATAATGAGTTTCGTTATTTAAAAAGTGGGTAATTTGATTAATCATTGAATTATAATTACCTGCCACACACGTCTTACAACTCAGTTGTGCTCCATCTGTCAATTCACTCCCCACACCATTTTCAACCACGTTATATAGAGATGCCATCGTATCATCTTTATCAAGCATGCCTATAAATGATTCTCTTCTAAATTTTGCATCTAATGTTGCTAACCAACATGCAGAAAAATCATTTTGAACACCAAAAAATAATCTGTGTTTACTATTGTGACAATTATTTAATACATCAGGTGTTGAATAATACGTTTTATCAAATTCAGTATAAGTTTGGCGCTGCACAAGATGAGGAACAACCGTTCGAAACTCATAAGAATGCATCATTTCAACGGTTTTTAAATCGTGAACCACTTTTTCAAAGTCATCTTTAGAAAATCCGCCGTTTACCTTTCCAAATGTTTCTTGGCTGTAAACAACAAAATCAACACCTAAATTTTTTGCTAGTGTTGCGAAAGGTACTATCTCACTCATATTTGCTTTTTGAATGACAAAATGCATGCCTATAAGAGTATCATTTGAACATCTGACTTTCTCTTCAACCATTTTTTCTATACCTACTAACCTTTCTTTTAAGCCTTTTACACCGTGGGTTATTTGGTATGTTTCTTCTTTAGAAGCATCAATGCTAACCCTTATTAATTTTGTATAATCAAGTAATGTTCTCCTTATAGTTTCGTCTATAAGTCGTTTACCAGCTGTATAAACTCTTACGGCACTCCCTAAATCATGCGCTCCCTTTATTAAAGTATGAATATCCTTATGATTTAATGGTTCTCCAGGACCTGCGAGGCTTACCATACGAAATGTAGAAGGATATCTTATTCTTAACTCTTTTATACGTTTTAAAGCTAAATCAACTTGTAAACTTTGTTGAAAGCCTTCTAACCCCCTAGTTAATGCAGTAAAACACATTGGGCATTTATCCGTACAGGAATTTGTCGTATCAAGATATAAAATAAATAACGTATTTCCGCCAGATTTAACAAGTTGATCAACATACCAAACAGGGTTTAAATCCATTAGAAAAAAATTAGCAGATGTGCAAGGTACAATAATGGCAGCTCCATCACTTTCTCTTCTGATTTCAATTTTATGATACATTTGCACCCATTCTCTTGGCAAAAAAGGGTTGTCACGACTAGGCTGTTGTAAACATTTTAGAGAATTTACATCCTGGAATGTTTTCATAGTTCCCTCCTTTAAAGGTTTTCATAATTATTCAGCTTCACAGTAACATTTAGACAGATATATTGACTGGATAGGACATGACTATACAAAACAGCCTTACTTCGATTGCTAGAAAATTATCGTCAAAGCTATTAAAAACCTAACTATTAGCTTAAATACTATGGCGTTATTTGCCTATAAGATGAATTTCATGGGCAATAATTTCTCCTATATAGTTAGGGAATTCTTCTACTAGTATCTTTTATGCTACAAAGGAGGTCTTATTAAATAGACTTGGTTAGTTGGCTACCACGAGGTTGATAAGTTTGATGTTAATAGTTAAATGACTGTACATTTTGTCATTCATCATCCAGCAGAGTTATTGATGTGAATAATAGGAGCGAAATAATTAACATAAGAGGAGATTTTTATCTTTATTAGAATACTAGCTCTATTTATTTTAATAGTCAATAATATACAATTAATATAAATATTTACCACTTTAACAGCCTTTAAAACGTTATCAAGACTAGTACTTTTGTACTATTAGAACAGTTTTTATAGTAATAACTTTCTTATTTTTGTTGAAATTTAACGATTCTCATGCGCTCTCTTAGAGCCTAAAATATTAACGAAAAGAGCAAAAAAAATCGCCGGATCTTTTATAATGTCGTTTAGAACAGACATTAAAAGAGGCGATTTTTTTCAATTATTTTTTAATTCTTATACATTGCTTTTATTTAGTAGCAGGCATTTAGAACTACATAAAAGAAGGTTCTTCTTTTCCTATGGCGCTAACAAACTCCTTTAGGTGAAAGCGTAACGATTAACTTTACCTATTTCACCATTTTCAAGTGTTAAAAGGCGCTGGTTACTGCTACCTCTAAATAAAAGTGTCGAATCTTTTAATCGTTCTATGAATGGCCCATCAACGAGTACATCCACAAGTTTTAATAAGTCACGTTGCTCACGGCTTCCATAATCTACAAGCCATTCATACGTGTAGCCAGTATAACACCAAATCGTTTTGCCACTTAGTTTTAGAGATGTTGCTAGGGGCAAAATGTCTTTCGCTTGAATCATAGGTTCGCCACCAGAAAACGTTATATTGTTCATGGGATAGTCATCAATAATAGTGATTAACTCATCAACAGAATAGCCACGTCCATTTGCTTGTGACCAGCTTTCAGGGTTATGACAGCCCGGGCAGGCATGCGGACAGCCAGCAAAAAAGATGACTGTCCTTAATCCTGGTCCATCCACTATTGAATCGTGCATAAGAGAAAGGATCTTCATCGCCCATGTTTCACTCTATTCGCTTCTTCTTGACGTTTAGCTTTATTCCATCGCTTCATATCACCTACGAGGTAGCCTGTGATTCGACGAATTTTATGAAGCTTGTTTTCATCATTTTCACCGCAAGCAGGACATTGATGATGCATAACCCCTTGATAGCCACACGTTAAACATTGATCTACTGGGTGATTAATTGACCCGTAGCCAATCCCTTCTTTTTTCATTTGTTTAATGATTTGAATGAGCGCCTCGGTGTTTTGGCTAGCATTTCCATCCACTTCCACGTATGTGATATGACCAGCATTACACATGTCATGGAATGGGGCCTCACGGCGAATCTTTTCATAGATGGATATAGGATAGTAGACAGGGATATGGAATGAATTCGTATAAAAGTCTTTATCTGTAACTCCTTTAATTGTGCCAAATTTTTCACGATCTGCACCAACAAATTTACCAGATAAGCCCTCTGCAGGTGTAGCAATCACACCGATGTTCATTTTATATGTTTGCGTGGCCTCATCTGCCATGTCACGCATAGATTGAATAATGCGCTTTCCTAGCTCCCACGATTCCTCTGATTCGCCATGGTGTTTACCTGTTAAAATGACTAATGCTTCAGCAAGACCAATAAAGCCAACACTTAGACTCCCATGCTTTATAACAGATTCAATCTCTTCATCTGGGTGCAATGTATCTCCCCCAGTCCAAATACCTTGAGAAAATAAAAATGGAAATTCAGCAGCTTTTTTCTTGCGCTGATACTCATATCGCTCTAACAGTTGCGTAATGGCTATTTGAAAAGATTGCGTCAATTTACGCCAAAATATCTCACTATCCCCTTCAGAAATAAGAGCTAGACGGACTAAATTTAGGGAAGAGAACGAAATATTACCTCGTCCAACCGTTGTATCATCACCATGAATATTTCCCATCACCCGTGTTCGGCACCCCATATACGCCACTTCACTCTCAGGTGTCCCATCGTCATATTGACTGTTAAATGGGGAATCAAGAAAACTGAAATTCGGAAATAAACGGCGACTGGTCGTCGTTACCGCTTGAATAAATAAGTCATAATTAGGATCACCCTCTTGACTATTAACGCCATCTTTCACTTTAAATATTTGAATTGGAAAAATGGGTGTTTCACCATTGCCTAATCCTTTTTTCGTTGCCTTTAACAATTCTTGAATTAATAAACGGCCTTCGCGTGATGTATCCGTCCCGTAATTTATTGAGACAAATGGTACCTGACCACCACCACGTGAATGCATACTATTGGCATTATGGATAAAGGCCTCACACGCTTGGAATGTCTCTTCCTGGGTGTCTTCCCATGCCCTTTGCTCCAGTTCTTTCTCTGACGTAAATGACTCTTTATAGAGCTCAGTAAGACGCAGTTTATGAGATTCATATGATTTTCTAACATAAGGGGCTAAGTCATAATCAAACTTTTGAAATGATTGCCCCCCATGTTGATTATTTTGATTTGATTGAAGAATAATAGCCGCTAGTGCTAACGCTGTTTGAATAGACTTAGGTGGCCGAATTCTGCCGTGTCCAGTATAAAAGCCATTCTTCAACAGCTTGTCCAATGGTATTTGGCTGCAAGTTGTTGTTCCAGTTGGATAAAAATCTTTATCATGGATATACAATATATTATCTGCCAAAGCTTCCTTTACTTTTTCGGACAATAAAAACTCATCCGTATACCACTTACATACTTCTGAAGCAAAAGTATTCATTTTGCCAAGAGGCGAATGACCATCCACATTCGCATTTTCCTTCAATGATTCACTACTTACTTGCTCAATTCCCTCAAATGTTTCGATTAACTCCCTCATCGGTATACCCCCTCAAAAAAGATTACAAGTCGTCAAATCCGTTATCGTCTGAAACTTTCGTATACTGACGTGATTTTTGTTCGAAGAAATCTGTTTTTCCTTGGTTGATATCTTCATATACTTTAATCCAACGCATCGGATTTGATCGGTAACCTTCAAACGGACGTTCGATCCCCAATTCGTTCACCCGTTTATTCGCCATAAATTTAATATAATCTGCTAAATCTTGGAATGGTATATCTGGAATTTTATCGCCTATAATATACTCCGCCCATTTCGTTTCAAGTTCAGCCGCTTTTACAAACGTGCGCTGTACGAATTCATCCACCTCTTGTGTTTGCAATTCAGGAAATTCGTTTCTTAGTTCTTTAAAAATGTTAGCAAACAAATAGACATGTAGCTGTTCATCTCGATTGATATAGTTAATCATCGTCGATGTAGAAACCATTTTTTGGTTTCGTGCTAAATGGTAGAAAAAGCTAAATCCAGAATAGAAATTCAGACCTTCTAAAATCACATCATAAACAATTGATTCAAGAAGTGTTCTAGGTGTTGGATTTTGTACAAATGCTTCGTAACCCTCTGCAATAAAATCATTTCTTTCTCTTAAAACAGGGTCATGCTTCCAGTATTCGAAAATACGGTCTTGTTCATCTTTATTAACGAGACTTGACAACACATAGGAGTAACTTTGGTTATGAACAACTTCCTGGAAAGCAAGTACCGTCATAAGGGCATTCAGACTTGAGTCTGTCAAATACTTAGATACATGCATCGCATAATCCGTTTGAATGCTGTCGAGAAAAGCGAGTAATCCCATGATTTTTTTAAAGGCATCTTCTTCTGTTTCAGATAATGAGGAAAATTGCTTCACATCTGAACTCATATTAATTTCAAAAGGTGTCCAAAAGTTACCTAGCATATTTTTGTATAGCGGATACGCCCATGAAAACCTGACATCATCCCAATTTAATACGTTTGAACTCTCACCAAGAATAATCCCAGTGGATGCATTAGGTGCCGTTACATCATATAATTTTCTTTCTGTTAATTTTGTCATTCTCTATTCCTCCCCAAATAACTCCCTTATTAGTATTCTCTTTAACTTGAGCAGCTTTCACAATCTTCAAGTTCACTTGATGTGGACCTGACATAGTAAGTCGTTTTTAAACCGTTTTTCCATGCACTCACATGTAACTCTAGTAATTCTTTAGCCCTGATATTATTCGTGACATATAGATTAAAGGACACGGATTGGTCAATATGTTTTTGCCTAGCTCCATTTTGTTTAATGCTCCAAAGTTGATCAATCGTATGAGCTGCTTTATAATACCACGTATTTTCTTTAGATAATCCAGGTGCTGTAACAGGAATTTTATAATTCTTTTTCTCTTCAGCATATTCCTTCTTAAAAATAGGATCGATTGATGCGGAAGATCCAGCAATAAGTGATGTACTTGAATTAGGAGCAACAGCTAAAAGATAGCCATTCCGTAACCCATTTTCACTGACGGCGTGTTGTAAGCTTGTCCAACGGTCACTCTTATAATCCCGTGAGGTAAAATATTCGCCCGTTTCATAGTCAGAGCCTTTAAACGCAGGATAGGCTCCTTTTTCTTTCGCCAGTTCCATACTTGCTTTCACTGTATAAAAATGAATATCTTCGTACAGTTCATCAGCATACTGCACAGCCTCTTCTGTTTCCCAAGCTATTTTTTTGTCGGCCAATAAGTGATGCCATCCAAACGTGCCTAATCCAATAGCGCGATATTTTTGATTCGTTATTTGTGCTTGTGGAACTTCAATCGTATTCAATTCAATCACGTTATCGAGCATGCGGACTTGTATGTTTATAAGCCTTTCAATGACATCATCCTTTACTGCTTTAGCCAGTGAAATAGAACTTAAATTACACACCACGTAATCTCCTGCTTGCTTTTTAGTAATAATCTCACCATCAGCACTAATTTCTTCTTGTACAGTAGTAGAGCTCATATTTTGCATAATTTCTGTACACAAATTAGAAGAGTAAATCATACCTTTATGTTTGTTAGGATTCATCCGATTAACGGTATCCCGATAAAACATATAAGGTGTGCCCGTTTCAAGTTGAGCGATCATAATGCGTTTCATAATGTCGATGGCAGGAACACGCTCTGATGAAAGGTCTTCATTCGCTACACATTGTTCATAATGCTCACGGAAACTCCCCTTGCCTTGTTCTTCATCATAAAAATCCTCTAGAGAGAACCCCATAACTTCTCTAACTTCATGTGGATCAAACAAATGCCAGTCTTCACGCGCTTCAACTTTTTCCATAAATAAATCTGGAAGACACACACCAGTGAACAAATCATGCGTTCGTTGACGTTCATCACCATTATTTAATTTAGCGTCTAGAAAAGGAAAAATATCTTTATGCCAAACATCTAAGTAAACCGCAATAGCACCTTGTCTTTGACCTAATTGATCTACGCTAACAGCTGTATTGTTTAACTGCTTCATCCATGGTAACACGCCTGAGGATGTTCCTTTAAACCCTTTAATAGATGACCCTCTCGCTCTAATTTTACCTAGATAAATACCTAAGCCTCCGCCATTTTTACTCACTGTAGCGGCATCTGTATTACTATCGAAAATACCTCGTAAACTATCATCGACTGTGTCAATAAAACAACTTGACAACTGTCCGTGTGTTTTTCCAGCATTCGCTAACGTCGGTGTTGCCACAGTCATATAGAGATTAGACAGGGCCCAGTAAGCTTCTTTAACAAGGTCAAGTCGCTTAGCTTCAGCTTCGTTTTTCATAAGGCTCATAGCAATTACCATGAATCGCTCTTGTGGCAATTCAAGTAAACGGCCATCGTGAGAACGAGCCAGATAACGATCAGCTAATGTTTTGAGTCCAATATATGTAAAGAGCTGATCTTTAGTTTCATCTATCCAGCTTTCCATCAGTGCATAATCTTCTGTTGTGTAAACGTTGAGAAGCTCTTTTTGATAAAAACCATCATTTACAAGCTTTGTAATTAATGAACCGAATTGTTCATAAGCAGGAATACCTCGATTGTTCGCTATTTCCTCTTTAAGCTGCAAAGAATATAAGTTTGCCGCAACGAATGTCCAATCGGATTCCTCAGCTGTAAGCTGATCTAACGCTGCAGTAATAAGGGCTGTTTTGTCATTGTGCAATTCAATTCGTCTTAAATACGGCTCCCATGTTAAATGAGGAAATCGATTTTGCAAGACGTTGTTAACGTGATGTTCATTTGTCTTTTGTGCTATCCCTTGTGTCATTTTTGTCATCCTTCCATCAATCAAATTAGTCATTAAAAAAACCCTCCCAGTCGGGAAGGTGTTAAAACGGCAGAGTGCGTCAGCTAAAAGCGACATTGTTCACGATAGTTAACAAATCGCTACTAGGATCTTCTACCGTTTCAAACACTCACCCCCCGAAGGTCAGAAACTTGAGAAAAACAGGCAGGTCTCCTGACTTATGCCTCATCCTTTATGAGCCTTCCCATATTAGACTATTTAAAAATAATCTTCAACAGTGGTCTCTCATATCGTCAGCAAATTACAGTTGCGGGGACAGTTCCGGACTTGCACCGGATTCCCTTTCAAGCTCGATTAACAAGCACCTGTTTTTCTTAATTTAATATCATATATACCATATATAGATTTATTTTTCGGTGAACCATCTATATGATGATGTTACTAGCATAACGTTATTTGCTAAAAGATGCAATCTTTTTTTCTTATTAAAACGTCTTGATTATTTTATCTGATTCTAGTAAAATACCGGACTTGTGAGTATTTAAAAGGTTAGGCTGCTTAATTAATGTAGTAAAGTCTCATAAATTATAATGCCCTCTTCCAACTCATAGTCATTTATAGATTTAGCATGATGAAAGGAGTTTTATTATGTTTGCCCCTGCATCTTATATTACGAGGCAGGATAAAAATAAAGAAACACTACAAATCGAGTATGAAAAACTTGAATTCCAACTATTACGTATGCAAGAAAACCTGAAACAGATTGCAAAAAAATGGTCGATTCTCGGAATTGAACAAACAAAATTAGGAAAGTGGACGATTATTTATGCTTCCGATAACGGAGAAGTATGTAAAATTATGGCACACGATTGTGAAACGCCATTTAATGGAACCTGGGACTTCTCGATTCACGCTTCTTACAAAGAAGATTTTCATATTCAAATAGATGATATAAGAGGTGAGCAAAATCAAGGCTTTGGCTCTGTATGTATGTCGTATTTTAAACAATATATAGAAGAGCAAAATATGCGTAAAATTTCAGGCTATATCTCACCGAGAGATTGGGACCATCTCGAGCGTTTACTTCATTTTTATAAAAAACATGACTTTACCGTTTCTGTCGATTATGAAAATCAGCAAGGTACTATCGATTGGCAGCCTTTTTAGCCTTTTATTCTATTACGTTATGAAAGGCCCTCTTTAAGACAGTGAGGGCCTTTCTATCACTTACACCGTTAATCGTCTCTATCTATGTGATCGTAGCCTAAGGATGCCAGTTTTGTTAGTAATTGCTCATAATAGTTATCTGACAATCTTCCTTTTGCCCCTCTCAAGATTTCTTCCCCATAATGACGTGGTGGGCAAGTCTCAGCTTGTTTATTAATGACGGTAAATGTTAAGACATCTTGATGAAGAACACCGTTTATCTCCACTTTAACAAAAGTAGCACGATAACTGCCAGTAAAGACACCTTCTCTAGAAAATAAATAGTCAATGGCCTCCTTTGGTAATGTGTAGATAATTCCCTCAACAGAGGAGGAAGGGTCTTCTGTTTCAACGATATCTGCTCTAGACCCATCTTCTCTGTGGAGCGTATAACACATACTATACCCTGTTAGTTTACCTGTCTCGACTCGCTGAGAAAAAGGTGTTAACATACCTGCTTTTTCAATACGTTCTGTGTCCATACATGAACCGTAAGCAAAATACTTAACCTCAGTAAAGTTATTAAACCATTGATGTACTCTCCAATCTTGGAAATGGATTTCGTTAGTAAGTGATATTTCGTGCTGATGATCTAACGTATAGATCCATCCCTCAATAATACTTATGTCTGTTTCAATCGGTAACTTTACGCGATTATATAAATTATCAGGTCGCCCTTCACTATATCCTTCTAATCTATCTAATTGTTTCAGGGTCCACGGACTGACAGCATAAAGTTCTCCATAAACCCACTTTTCCCCTTTTTCGATATAAGCTGGATAACCATTCCCAGTGTCATATAACGAGCCCCTTACCCGCGCTTGGTTGAATAGCTTCACTGAATTTTTTAGATAATGATAATTACTGTCTCCTTCACGTAACGTACCGTAAACAAACACGACAGATGAATGTCCAAGCATAAAATCCCCCTCCAAAAAAGCTATCAATCTTTTATATCTCCTCGTTCAGTTGACATAATATAATTATCGTAAATTAATAATTAAGCATGTTCTATAATCTCTATTCGTTTAATAGATAATTCTTGCAATTTTTTTGCATGACGCTTATTGTCTTCGCGAAGGCTAGTTAAAGTTGCCGCAACGAAGCTGATTGTTTTCTCAATTTGATCTGCAGCTTGAGAAATCTTATCGTGCACTAACCAATCTACAATCAGCCCATCAAAGAAATAATCTGCAAAAGTTAACATGTCTCCAATTGTCAGCTCAATGTTTAGTTGGTTTTGAATGTCTAACAATTCTTCTTTAAAATGTCTAAGTTGAACTTCTGCATCATGAATTTTTTCTTTTGCACCATCTACATGATTATGCTTGATCGCTGTTGTGATAAAACCGCCTCCAATCATATCAACTGTCGACCAGTTTTTAGCTTTATCAAAAGAAACAGCTGCCTCTTTAAGTGTTTTAAGAGCTTTATCCCCTGCCGCTAACGCTTCTTCATACTCCACTAACATACTAGAAAGGTCTGCCTCTTTTTCCGTTATCTTAAATAATTCCTCGCTCCATATGCTCCCCTCATCGTGGATTAAGTTTTCTTTTCTATCAAACAAGTTTTCATAGTCTATCCCTGCGTTTATGACCCCTTTTAACCTGTTTGAGTAGTCACTATGTTCTTTTTTTAACTCTTGTAACTTTTGATTAGCATCTTGGTAATTCAATTTAGCAGTGATAACTTCCTGCTCTCTTTTATGCAGTTTTTCTTGTTTATTACCAATCAATGTAGAAAAAATATTTTCTATAGAAAAATGGTGTAGCTTTTCTACGTCCTCTTTTTCTTCAGTTAGCCTCTGCGACAATTCTGCTACCTTCTGTTCTTTTATATGTATCTGATCGTTCAATCTTTCTAAATGGTGTGACCACTTCTCTTTTTTTCGTAACTTTTCTTTTACTTCCATTATCTCTTCGTTTAAACTCTTCATCTTCATCCCTCCCTTATATAGTTACGAGCTTGTCATGTCATTCGTTTCACGAAAAGGAGGCTTAATCTTTAATATTTTATGTACCACTCTATGGGGCGTGCTGTAAAGTAAAAAACTTCTGTGGATGGTCCACAGAAGTTTTTTGTGAGGATTTAAACACCTTTATAGGCTAAACGATAGATCTCTGCTAATTCAGTCACGAGTGGCAACTTAGGATTAGCTGTTGTACATTGATCTTCAAATGCTCTGTCAGCAAGTAAATCAACTTTCGCTTCAAAATCTTTTTTATCTATTCCGCATGCTTCGATACTCATTGGAATATTGAGTTCTTTTGCTAATTTTATGATAGCTTGTGCAAGACTTTCCACACCTAGCTCTGTATCTTTAGCTGGCAATCCAAGCATTCTAGCAATTTCCGCATAACGCTCATCAGCTCGGAAGTGATTATACTTAGGGAAGCTAGTAAATTTAGTCGGTTTTTTAGCATTATAACGAATAACGTGTGGCATTAAAATAGTGTTAGCACGTCCATGTGCAATATGGAACTCTGCCCCTAATTTATGGGCTAAGCTGTGATTAATACCTAAGAAAGCATTCGCAAACGCCATACCGGCAATTGTTGAAGCGTTATGCATTTTTTCACGTGCTAACTCATCATTACCATTTTTGTATGCTTTAGGTAGGTATTCGAACACCAGTTGAATAGCTTTCATCGCCAGGCCATCAGTATAATCATTAGCCATCACAGAAACATAAGATTCAATAGCATGAGTGAGAACATCCATACCTGTATCGGCAGTCACTGAAGGTGGAACTGTTTTAACGTAGATCGGATCAATGATTGCCACATCTGGCGTTAACTCATAATCAGCTAACGGATACTTGACGTTATTCTCTTTATCAGTAATAACTGAGAAAGATGTTACCTCAGAACCTGTACCTGAAGTAGTCGGTATTGCAACAAACTGGGCTTTATTGCCTAGCTTAGGATATTTAAATACACGTTTACGAATATCTAAGAATTTTTGTTTAAGGCCATGGAACTCCAAATCTGGATGCTCATAGAAAACCCACATACCTTTTGCAGCATCCATCGCTGAACCTCCGCCAAGGGTGATAATGACATCTGGCTCGAATGCTCTCATTCTTTCTGCCCCTGCCATAACGGTTTCGATAGATGGATCTGGTTCTACGTCAGAGAACACATCGTATTGAACTTTATCTTGTCGTTTATTTAAATAATAAAGAACTTTATCAACATAACCTACTTTCACCATCATTGGGTCAGTAATTATCATCGCTCGTGAGATGTTAGGCATTTTTTCTAAATATTGAGTCGCATTTTTTTCGAAATACACTTTTGGTGGAATTTTAAACCATTGCATATTATTTTTTCTCTTCCCTATTTTTTTGACGTTTACAAGATTAACTGTTCCAACATTTTGAGAGACAGAGTTTCTACCATATGAACCACAACCTAACGTTAAAGATGGGATGTAGCCATTGTAGATATCTCCGATTGCACCTTGGGAAGATGGCGAATTAGCGATAACACGGCCAGCTTTCATTCTTAATCCATATTCTCTAATAAGATCGTCATTGTCGGAATGGATAACCGCAGAGTGACCAAGCCCACCAAACTCAAGCATTTCCTCAGCGCGCTTAAAGCCTTCTTCGTGATTTTTAACTTTATAGCAAGCAAGTACTGGGCTTAATTTCTCTCGTGATAACGGAGACTCTGGTCCTACAGTTTTCAGTTCTGCAATAAGTATCTTCGTTTCTTGAGGTACTGTTACTCCAGCAAGTTTCGCAATTTCAGCAGCTGGCTTACCAACGATCTGTGGATTAACGGCACACGTATCTTCATTAATAACAAGCTTTTCAACTTTTTTACGTTCTTCATCACTTAAGAAGTGACACTTATTATCAATTAATAACGCTTTCGTTTCTTCGTAAATTTCTTTATCAATAATAACTGCTTGTTCAGAAGCACAAATCATCCCGTTATCAAATGTTTTCGAAAGAATGAGATCATTTACTGCTTGCTTAACGTTAGCTGTTTTTTCAATGTAACAAGGCACGTTCCCTGGACCCACGCCTAACGCCGGTTTACCTGTACTATAAGCCGATTTAACCATTCCAGCTCCGCCAGTAGCCAGAACAACTGCAACACCTGGATGGTTCATTAATTGCTGAGTGGCTTCAATAGATGGTGCTTCAATCCATTGGATACAACCTTCAGGTGCACCAGCCTTCACCGCTGCTTGGTGTAACACGTCCGCGGCTTTCGCACTACATTTTTGTGCGGATGGATGAAAAGCAAAAATGATGGGATTACCTGTTTTAATAGAAATAAGTGCTTTGAACATCGTTGTTGAAGTTGGATTTGTCACAGGAGTTACACCTGCAACTACACCTACTGGTTCAGCAATTTCAATCATTTCTTCGTGTTCATTCTCGTTGATGACGCCGATTGTTTTATCATACTTAATAGCATTGTGAACATATTCTGTCGCGAAGATATTTTTGATAATCTTATCTTCGTAAACACCTCTGCCTGTTTCTTCAACAGCCATTTTTGCTAACGGCATGTGCTGATCTAAACCAGCAAGGGCCATTTCATGTACGATCGAGTTAATTTGCTCCTGATCGAAGGTCAACAATGTTTGATGGGCCTTCTTTCCTTGCTCAACTAGCGTGTTAATCATTTTTGTTGTGTCATTAACTTTCTTTAACTTCTTTTCTTCAACAGCCATGATAAATGCCTCCTTCAATATGTGAAAATATTCACATGAGTTTTTAAATTTTTTAAGCGCTTATTTAATTTATATTACACTTTGATTATAGCCTCTCACGACAAAAATTTAAATGAACAAATTGTGAAGTATTTCACATTCACAATGACAGCGTATTCATTTTGACTTTTTTATGACAAAATATTTTTATGCCTTGATTTTAACCAGTTTAAACTGTCGACCTGTTAAAATTGTACTGGCTCATATTGTGAAATAGTATGAAATAGGGTAATATTTTACGAGGTATATAACACATAAATGATAAGGGGTTAGTAAATGGCAGATCAAATGATGAATGTTCAACTTTTTAATCAGTTTTGGATTTTACTGTTTTTTCTTATTCCAATGATCCTTATTTCTAGAACGATCGTTGCTGGAACACGGTATTCTCCTATTTTAATTATTGTTATTTTTGGTTTAGCAATGGGATATATTTTAGTTGTCAGTGATGTGGCAACTCCTGGTTTAGCTGAATTCCCATTCGTTAGTTTAATGGCGGGGACAACAATTATTGCCCTAACTGTGTCTTTCTTTGTTGGTGGGCAGGAGCTAAGGAAGATACTCAGCAATAAAGAAGATGACACGGAATTATCAATCGTTCCTTCTGAGGAAGAAACAGTCTTAGGTACAAATCGTACTCAGCTCATTTTTATTGTAAGATCATTCTTTTTATTACTTGGTTTAGAAGGTTTGACACGCCTTATTTTAGGGACAGGGGTAGAAGCACCGTTAAGTAAATATTACCCTCTTATTGGGTATATAGGTCTTGTTGGCGCTCTTATATGCATTGATACGAAGGCCATTGTCATGAATAAGCGTCACTATATGAGCAAAGGGATTATAGAGATTGCAGGAATATTTGTCGTTCTTATTCTTTCCTATCATATAGCTCAAATTATCCAGCCGCTTATTGCTTTACCACAAATTTTCTTTGCTATGATGATTGCTGCCGGGTTAGGTGCCATAATGTATCGTTGGTCATTTGGTCCAACTATTAGAGCACTTTTATTCGGAGGTATTCCTGTCGTTTTAGCTGGAAACTTCATGATCGGTGGATCGCGAATTGGTGAAGCGTTTACTATTGATGGGATAAACTCAGTCTTAGTTTACGGCTTCTTCGGACAGTTAATGTGGATGTTCGGTGGTATCGCACTACTAATGTTCTTTTCGCGAACAAATCATACTCGAAACTTGGCGCCGGGGATGGCAGGTGCACTGTCCCACTCCGGTTTAACAGGAGCATGTACAGCTGGTGACTTTGGAGATATAGCCGCAAGACGGGCTCCTATTATGATTAACATCCCATTTTTTGGACACATTTTTGTTTTCTCAATTTTAGCTATTAGTGCTGAACGTGGTGAGCTTTGGATCTTCCCTACTTTAATATTAGTCTCAGTAGGCATTATATTGACTATTTTTTCACTTCGACAACTTCGCCGGGCAGATGGAAGCGATAGAAAAGAAGTTAATGCCCTCATGCAGTTTTCTTTTGGCTGGCAGATTTGTGCCGTATTTGGTGGGTTAGTCCTTCTTAGTCTCGCTACTATTCCGATGGACTATGGCGCTATGGCTCAAACAAGCGCTATTTCTCATTTCGGTCTTTTTGCAGCCATTCAAGGTGGTATGTTTGGGACAGAAGCTGCTGCTTTAATACCGTTTATTTTTTCTATGCCATTTCTCGTTCACCCTCTCGTATTCTTTATGTTCGGGAAGGCTATGGAGATGGATGGCCACATGCCTGTCAAACCTGTTTACACATTATTCTTTATTGGGCTTATAGGAGTGGCCACTGGCTTGTTCTTCTTATAAGAAGAAACACAATTGAAGATGGCATTTAGATGCTAAATAATTATCAATAAGGTTCCGACCATCAATCTTTGGTGGTCGGAACTTTCTTAGTTAGCCCTTTTAATATTTTATTGCCCAACTATCTGCAAGCAAAGGTGGTTTACTTTGTAGGTCACTACCACGACAATAAATCCTAATTCCCCTTTACTTCCCCTCCTAATAGATGAGATGCGATAAAACTTATCAATCTGTAAAGCACAATACCTTTCCATCGCTTCTTCCTGAATCACTCCTACTGGCAAAGTAGTGTTCAACAAACACATAATACGAATCTCCAATCAGGACATAGACGTCCTGTACTCCCGCCTAATAGATTTACCTCTTCTCTCTATTTTGACGCGAAATTTTTACGGACAGTTATTTGTGATAAAATGTGTTTACTAAATAATTACTTTCCCCGCCTTATTTGGTACTTTATTTACTGTCTTTAATAGGATTGTTAAAGAGACTAATTTTGTTATAAAGTAATCCCTATTTTCTGCTGTAAAAGAGCGAATGTGGCAAGAATGTTTTTGGGAAAACCCCCACTTCTCCAAAAGAAAATACACTTTTTCTATGTCATTCATCTCGAGATCATCACGGTTTATCGGTATGTCAAGGTACATCTTCCCAGTTGTCCAGTCTAAATTATCAAATAAATCCACACTATGCGTAAATGGTTCTGCTGTTTCTCTTCTATTTGTCGATATATCATTCACTGTGACTGACAGCCAGCGTGGCCATTGACGATTTATCCTATCTTTTTCATATTCTAATTGAATGACTCCTTCGTACGTTAAACGTTGCCTGTAATAAACTTGTATAAGCCGCTGTTTTTTCATTACATTATCTTGTGGTGCAACTGCCGTCTCTTGTGTCCCAACTAAGAGAGAAAAGTCAGCCCAGCTACTGTTT
This sequence comes from Salipaludibacillus agaradhaerens, assembly GCF_002019735.1. Classification (NCBI taxonomy): domain Bacteria; kingdom Bacillati; phylum Bacillota; class Bacilli; order Caryophanales; family Bacillaceae; genus Salipaludibacillus; species Salipaludibacillus agaradhaerens. The sequence goes on along the minus strand of NZ_KV917378.1, from coordinate 533,286 downwards.
AAATCCATTCTTAAAATGTCCTCTGCCAACATAAGCAGGTCGTCATAAAGCATACCCTCCCCTTTTCCAACATTTCCTTGATTTAAATTATTTACGTGCAACCATTTTTTCAATCGGTTATCATTTATTTCAAACCACCGTATATTCAATTGGTCGCAAAGTTGTTTATAGCGATCTTTTAAATGAGATGAAGCTAAAATAAAATTAAGCGCATTAACCTTTTGTTTCAATTCTTTAGCCATCTCATCAAAAAATGCTCCTACATCAGCTGGAGCAAGTTCTGAATGGAAAAAGTAGACGTAATAATATTCGCTCATGTCATTTTCAAAAATTAACCTTGTATAGTTATCTTTTAAGGACGTATGAGCACTTATAAAAATAAAAGAATCGTCCATTATTTCGGGATATTTTTTAAGTAAAAATAGTGTTTTATCCAAGGTTGTCATGATAACTTCCTTTCTTATGTGGGATCTTGATCAACCCATTATGTTTAATAGCCTTCTTTCATAAAATATAAACCATTTACTTTCACCAGCGATGTAGATAGTTTCTAACTACCATTTAAGCATCCTCATCACTAACTAAAAATGGCACACTTAAAATCTTGTTCATATTCTTTAAACAAGAGGTTAAGTGGATGGACAACACGTATAATGAAATGATGATCCATCTCGCTTTTCAACTAACTCCCTCCCAAATAAATGAGTGATTCATGACATTCAAGCCACCTTACATTTAGACGAACAAACGTGCGTTAACAAAAATATCACACTATATAGCTTATGCAGCATCTTTGTTTTCAGAAGAAAAAAATTCAGGTACTCGTAATTTAGCGCTTTAAATGTTATAATTTTCTTCGTAATTTAACGTAGAGGATGGATAATACATGATAAATGTTACAGATGTCAGCTTACGCTATGGCGATAAAAAGCTGTTTGAAGATGTTAATATTAAATTTATACCTGGTAATTGCTATGGGTTGATTGGGGCTAACGGGGCTGGAAAATCTACTTTCCTAAAAATATTATCCGGCGAAGTGGAAGCTCAATCAGGCCATGTACACCTTCCACCAGATCACCGCTTAGCAGTCCTGAAACAAGATCATTTTGCATTTGAAGAAGAGATTGTCCTAGATGTGGTGATGATGGGATATGAACGTTTATTTGCTGTGATGAAAGAAAAAGATGCTATTTACATGAAAGCTGATTTTACCGATGAGGATGGCATGAAAGCTGCTGAACTTGAAGGGGAATTTGCCGAAATGAATGGTTATGAAGCTGAATCTGATGCGGCTGTGCTTCTTAAAGGATTAGGTATTCATGAAGATTTACACAGTAAAAAAATGGCTGATCTTACTGGTGGGGAGAAAGTAAAAGTTTTACTTGCTCAAGCATTATTTGGAAACCCAGATGTTCTTCTTCTTGATGAGCCGACTAACGGACTTGATATAGAAGCTATTCAGTGGCTGGAAGATTTTTTAATTAACTTCGATAACACTGTTATTGTCGTGTCCCATGACCGTCATTTTCTTAATAATGTGTGTACACATATTGCTGATGTGGACTTTGGTAAAATTCAAATTTACGTTGGGAATTATGATTTTTGGTACGAATCTAGTCAGCTTGCCTTAAAGATGGCTCAAGAACAAAATAAAAAGAAAGAAGAAAAAATTAAAGAGCTCCAAAACTTTGTGGCGCGTTTTAGTGCAAACGCCTCTAAATCGAAGCAAGCTACATCGAGAAAAAAGCTGCTTGATAAAATCGAATTGGATGATATAAGACCATCGTCCCGAAAATATCCGTATGTGGCTTTTAAATCAGAACGGGAAATTGGAAATGATTTGCTGACTGTTGAAGGACTTACAAAATCAGTGGATGGTGTCACCTTATTAAATAATGTCAGCTTCACTTTAAAGAAAGATGATAAAGTAGCTCTCGTAGGACCAAATGAAAATGCAAATACATTGTTAATGCAAATTCTCATGGGAGAGGTAGAACCAGATAGTGGCACATTCAAATGGGGTATTACGACGTCTCAATCGTATTTCCCTAAAGATAACTCTGCTTATTTTGAAGGCTGTGAGTTATCTTTGATCGACTGGTTAAGACAATATTCACCTGAAGATGAAACTGAAACATTTTTACGTGGTTTCCTCGGACGCATGCTCTTTTCTGGAGAAGAGGCAAAAAAGAAAGCGAGCGTTCTATCTGGAGGAGAAAAGGTTCGTTGCATGTTGTCTAAAATGATGCTAAGCGGCGCAAATGTCTTATTACTAGATGAACCAACCAACCACTTAGATTTAGAATCTATTACGGCACTAAATAACGGTCTCATTAACTTTAAAGGTTCTGTTATTTTTACGTCACATGACCATCAATTTAACCAATCCATCGCGAATCGAATTATAGAAATTCGTGAAGATAGTGTCTTCGACAAAGACATGACATATGATGAGTACATTGCATTAAAAACTCAGGCTAAGTAATCGAAGACCCCGGGCATTTTTAGCCCGGGGTCTTGTGTTATCAACTGCCTTTTCTAACGGCGTATAGCCAATTAACTTGTAACAGGAAAAGTGTCATATTCATCCACACATTGGACAGCATCAATATTAATATAACCATATACATGTGGGGACATCCGTCCACTTTCTGCCACATCTTCATAAATAACAACACTTTCCAGCTTTTGTGTGTCTATTGACAAAAGAATCAATGACTCACCTTGCAAATTTAGTTCTTCTACAAGTTGTTCTGTTTGGCCTGAATCAGCACATGGAATATAGCCTCTGTCATCAAAGTCAGACGGCCAATACTCTCCATCCTGTTTGGCATATTCCCATTCTTCTTTAGTTATAAGATAATAGATCATTGGTCGTTCCCCCTCGCATTACTAACCAAGGTTCCCTTTTTCTACTATTATAACGAATTTTCGATCAAAAATAGTGGCAATCACATGACAATTCATCATTGATGTAGGTAAGAACAAGTGCTTATAACTGATCCCTATTTAGTGTAAGCTGTTTATCATAGATAACCGTCCGAAAATCCCAGCCTCAAAATTGAGAACAGCACCAAAAACCAAATCTATTTAGGTTGGAGATAGCAGAGGCTAATGTCCTGATTCACACTCAACGTTCACTAATTGAAGCTTCGTTTTATAAATTCTCAATTTTCACCTTACTACCAGATCCACCTGGTTCAGCGGAAGTGACAATTAATTTACGCGGCAATCTTTCTTTTAGTTCCGGAACATGACTTATAACGCCTACTGATAAGTGTGTTGTATGCAGCTGTTCCAGGGCTGTGACTACCGTTTCTAGTAAATGAGGGTCTAGTGTTCCAAAGCCTTCATCTAAAAAGAAAAACTCAAGATTATGCTCACCTTTTAATTGAATAGAAGCAGACAGAGATAATGCTAAAGCAAGAGAGGTTAAAAAAGTTTCCCCACCTGATAACGATGTAACTGGACGTTTTACGCCCCCATTTAAATCATCCCGCATAATAAAACCACCAGTGGAATCTACTTCTATCGCATATCGACCACGTGTCAAAGTTTTTAAACGTTCTGAAGCAAGTCTACTAACTTGGATAAGTTGTTCTTCTGCTATAAATTCAACAAATTCCTTTCCTCGAAATACTTTGTCCAGTTTTGTAAGCTGTTCTACTAGCTCACTAGTTTCTTGCCGTTTTGTTTCCAACGATTGAAACCGAACCATTTTGTCAGTCAGTTCTTGTAAATGATGCTTAGCTGCTCCATAAGCCGTTCGAGAATCTTCTAGCCGTTGTTTTAATTCAGCACATTGTTCCTCTAAGAGGCGAAATGTGTCATGAGAAAATCGCTTGTCTTTTATTTTTTCTTGGATTTGCTTTTCTTGTAACTGTAAATCTCTCTGTTTATGCTCGTAAGTGGACAATTCGCCTTCCATATGATGTATAGCAGAATTATCACGTAGATGCTTATCAACCTCTTCAACTTTTGCGAATGACGATTCTTCTAACTGCCTTTCAATGTTGACATTGGCGCGTTCGAAACGATTATTAGCCTCTTCAATCGAATGGGTTAACTGTGTGACCTTTTCCACCGTTTTTTGATGTAATTTAGTCGCTTCATCCATATTTTCTTTTGCTATAATGGTAGCCCGTTCAATCTGGTGTAAGTCTTCTTCATATCGTTTAATCAGATCCTTCACATCTTTTCCACCAGTTGCTATATCAATTTCATTTGTTATTTCTTTAATCAACGCCTTTTTTTCTTCTTGAATAGATTGTTTTTTTGATAATTCAATTGTCACATGTTGCAATTTATCTGAAGTTTCCTCTATGTCTTCTTGCAGTTTTTCAAGAAGTGAAACACTCTTATCAAGCCGTTGACGAATCACTTCTGCCTGTTCTTCGCGCTCTTGCAGTTTTTGAAATTCTGTCTCAACCTCGGTAAATACGATCTGTGGATATATTGTTTCCCACGCATGCATGTCTTCTTCGTATGCTGATCGTTTGTCAGCTACTTTTTCCTGAGCCTCCAACACTTGAGTATTGAACTGGTTAAGTAGCTGGTTGTAGGCAGATAGCTTTTCGTGATAAGAAGTAAATTTATTTAAATTCTCCTGCCAACGATGCAACACATGTTCGATTGCTTCCTGCTCACTTCCCCATCTCTTCTTCCATTGGGACCACTGATCATTAAACGCTCGATCGTTAACATGCGGCAATGTTTTATTTTCATGACCACTCTCATAATAGTCAGTGACTTCCTGGGAAGGAACAATCGGTGATTGTTGAGCGGCTTTATCTAGTGACCAGCAATACTCATTTAGTTGTTTTTCTATTTGATTGACATCCCTTTTAACAACTTCTATGTCGTGTGTGGTAGAAACGTCTGTAGTTACTGCAATCTCATCGAACTTTTGGGTGTTAATCGTGTGATGGAGAGAGCCACAAACCGGGCAAGCTTGTCCCTCTTCTAATGTGTTTCTAAGTGCTTTTATAGCTTCAGTTTGTTGCTTATCTTTTACTGATCGCTCCAAATCTTCAATTTGCTGTATGATTGTATCCGTTTGTTTTTTCTTATCTCGCGATTGATCATACCAAAAACGCAATTGTTTAAAACTCTCACTTAACTCGTTTGTTAAGTCTAATGCTTTTTTTTCAGTTTCTGTCTTCTCTTTATCGGCCTGTTTTTGCTGATCCACCTTTTCATTTAGCTCTAACAAGGACTCGTTTAATTGTTCTTTTAAATAGTTCAATCTCTGTTTAGCATCTTTAGCTTTATAAAGAACTCGCTTTTCCTCACTAGTCGGTCTAGTGGTGGATAACTCCTGTTTTAATGCATCTTGTGCTTTTTCATAGGTCGTTTTTTTACTTTTCATCGTCTCTAACGTTGTGCGCCAACTTTTTTCCTGCTGTACTAACTCGTTAATCTCTGAACTTAATTGATTGTTTTCAGATATACGCTCATTTAAATGATCAACCTTGCGAGATAAAGTTTTCATATTTTCAAGTTTCATTTTTAAAGAAAACTCTTCTTTTTGCTGATATGTCAAGGCAGCATCATACGCTTGTTGACATTTATCCATTCGTAGCTTAAGCGTGTCTGCTTCTTCTTTAACTGTCTCTAACTCAGCCTGGATTCCTTTTAATATATGATGACTTTCCTTAACTTCTTTTACATAAGGATAAAGGATATTAGCTTCCTTTGCCGATAATATTGTTAATTTTAATTGTTCATAATAACCTTGTCGCTCTTCAAGCTTGTTTCTTTCTTCTTTAATTTCTGTTAATTGTTCAAATTGTTCTTTCAACTTTTTAGCCGTATCATATTCTTTTTCAGCTTTTGTTAACGCGTGTTTTTCGAGCTCGATCTGTTTATCAAGGATATCCACCTGCTCTTTCGCTTTCTCAACAGCTTCTTTAGAAGCATCCCCAAGAGCTGTTTGTTCTGCTTCAATTAGTTCTTTCTTATGATTTTCATTTGTTAAACGTTGTTTCAACTTATGATTTAGTTCGTCACCGTATTTTTCTAAGTGGAACAAACGTTGGAGCATTTTCCGCCTTTCTGTTCCTTTTAAAGACAGAAATTCTGAGAATTTACCTTGCGGGAGCACAACAGCTCTTGTGAAATCATCTATCGAAAGGCCTAAAAGCTTCTCTACCTCTTTTGTGACATCTTGCGCTTTATCAGCGATAACAACAGAGTCATTTGTGAGGTCAATCAGTCTTGCTGTTGCTTGACGTAAACTATTATCCTTGGTGCGTTTAAATGTTCTTTCTGCTTTAAAAATACTCTCTACACCATGTTTACCTAGAGAAAAAGTAAAAGATACGGCCAATTGGTTTTCGGCATGATTCAGTATACCTTGTGTATTACTAGGAGCTCTTTCAACTTTTCCATATAAAGATAATGTCATGGCATCTAATATGGACGATTTTCCACTTCCTGTCGGCCCAAAAATGCCAAATACACCGCTCTTACATAACGTTTCAAAATCGACTGTCTGCTTTTCACGAAAGCTATGCAACCCTTGGATTGTTAACTCTAAAGGTTTCACGAAGGCTCGCCTCCTTCTTCATTAAGAAGCTCAAGGAATAGACGTCTGACTGCTTCATCAGGCATAGCTCCCCCTGTTTGCCGTTTGTAAAATTGGCTAAATAGTTCTTCAATAGGCACATGCTTCCGATTAACTGTATACTCATATTCAAATTCAGGGAAGATTGGACGAACCGTCAGTATACCAGGATAGGATTTTTTTATTTCATAGATTTCTTCCATTGTTAAACTATCCGTTACGTGTACTTCAAGCTCAATCCATGCGTTCGCATCTTTCTTTTCAGCCATCCATTGGTGCACTTGGGAAAGGCCCTCTTCAGCATGCCATTTAACCAGTGGCTTTCCTGCACTTAAATGGACTTCATTGATAGTAGCAGTTTTTCCCGGTTCAACGTCGATGATAGACACTGATTTAGCATAACCAGTTTCTGAAAAACTGAATGCTAATGGTGAACCTGCATAGCGGGCTGGTGCTTTTGCATGCTTTATATTCTGAGGTCGATGAAGGTGACCGAGAGCTGTGTATTGCACGTTATCTGGCAACTGAGTTGCTCGGACAGTATATGCACCTCCCACTTCTATCGGTCGCTCCGAGTCTGTACCTGAACCTCCGGCTACAAATAGGTGACTCATGGCAATCGCTATCTCATCTGATGAAAATGAGCGTGTTAAAGTGTTAAAAAGGTGATGTATTTTAGCATCATAAGCATCTCTATGAACAAGCTCATCCTCTTCATGAGAGAAACTTTCTTTAAGTCTAGATTCTGACGGGTAAGGCAATGCTGCTATATTTAAATACGTATCCTTATGTCGTACCGGAACACGAAGTGGTGTCAATGTTGGATAACCTTGAATATAAATTTCTTGCTTCCTTAATAATGTTCTAGCAGCTGAAAGCCGTTCAGGATGGTCATGATTTCCTGCGATAATGATGATCGGTATGTTACCTCCGTCCGCTAAACGAGCCATGCTTTCATAAAATAATTCCTCTCCTTTTGCAGGCGGGTTGACCGAGTCAAACACATCTCCAGCCATCAATACAGCATCAATCGATTCGTCTTTTGTTATTTGTATTAATTCATCAAAAAAAGCCTCATGTTCAGGGAGACGATCTCTTCCTTCGATTGTTCGCCCAATATGCCAATCAGCTGTATGAAGTAAACGCATTGTCTTACACTCCTCACATTGGAACACTGTAATTGCCATCGAATAAGTACAAGTAACTGGCTTTAATGGGTTCTCTCCACGTATCAGCTAGTGCACGACTGTATAAATCTATTTGGTAACGATAGCGTTCTTTAAAATGGTTGATAATCTGTTCATCTGATAGATGCGTAAAACGTTTGCCTATACGATCAGTCTTATAATCTAACACAATTAATTCGCCGTCATCATCCCGAAAGATAACATCAATCATACCTTGGACAAACACGATGGCATCTTCTTGTTCAGTCCATGTATGGTAAGCTTCAGATGCTGCCAAACCATAACTAAAAGGAACCTCACGATATATGTCTGAGGAATGACATAACTTTGTACCAATATCTGACTGTAAAAATGTTAAGATCCACTCTACATTCACCTGTTCAGCCTCTTCAGTCGTTAACATATTTATGGCTACCATTCGTTCTAAATCACTGATCACCATGTCTCTGTCAGCATGAGGCGAAAACGTTAAATGTTGCATCACAGTATGCATGATCGTCCCTAATTCAGCTGGTCTTAAGCTTTTTCTTTGTAAAAATTTTGGACGCTCTGCATATTTGGATTGAAAACCTGTTGACATAACGGCTTCACTATAATCATCTTGCAAAAGGCGTTTCAGCTCACTGACTGACTGCTTTGCTTTATGGATTGTGCCATCTCTAAATGGATAAGTCCATTCTAGCTGACTAATAACGTGAGAATGGTCCTCTGACTTTACGGGAACGGCTTTAAAATGATTCACAAGAGCGTTAAAATCATGCTCCTGAGATGACGTATCACTTTCCACGCCACCTATTTCCTCTTTATTGAGAAGCTTAAGTTGCCATTTTGAATGATCGTTAGCTACCTCAGCCGACGCATGACTAAACGGCTCATAGCCCATAGCTACTAAAAATGAATAAGCGTGATGATGACGACAAACAGCAGGTGCCACCCAATCTAAGAAACTAGCCGCTTTTTCACGGGTTATAGCAGGTAAAAGCCAGTCGGAAGTTTCACTGTTTTCCATCCATTTAGTTAACGCCTTATCTGCATCCTTAACAGTACCGATTAAAATCAACTTCTCTTTTGCTCGCGTTAAAGCCACATACAACACCCTCATCTCTTCCGCTAACGATTCCGAGGCAATACGTTGTTTAATGACTTGCTGCTGCACTGTTGGATAAGCGATCCGCAAATCAGGATCAATTCTTTTAGAACCTAATCCTAATGTTTTATGAAGTAAGTAATCTCCTCGTAAATCTTGACGATTGAAGGCTTTATTCATTCCAGCAACAAATACGACAGGGAATTCAAGTCCTTTACTTTTATGAATGGTCATTATTCTTACAACATCTTCTTGTTCTCCGAGGGCTCTAGCAATACCGAGATCATCCCCTCGTTCTTGCATTCTTTCAATAAATCTTAAAAACCGAAATAGTCCACGAAAAGACGTTTTTTCATATGCTCTTGCTCTGTCATAAAATGAACGCAAGTTAGCTTGGCGCTGTTTCCCTCCAGGCATTCCTCCTGCATAATCAAAAAATCCGGTATCTTGCCACAATTGCCATATGAGTTCAGATACAGAGCCTGTTCGTGCTTTATTACGCCAAGCAGTTAAATTAATGATAAAATCTTCGCATTTCTTCTTTAATGCTTGGTGTTCTTGATCCTTCTCTTTTATGACTTCTTTCAATGCTTCATAATAGCTGCCTTTTTCATTATGAAGACGTATGATAGCTAATTCAGATTCTGTCATATTAATAAGGGGAGATCTAAGCAACGCCGCCAATGGAATATCTTGGTACGGATTGTCGATCGTCTTAAGCAACGACATCATCATTTTTATCTCAACTGCTTCAAAATAACCAGTTGAAAGTTCGGCGTAAACCGGGATACCAGATTTCTTAAACTCTTCCATAATCGTATCTGCCCATGGCATCGATCTCATTAATATGACGATATCTCGATAGGTGACTGGACGAGTGGTGTTCAATGCTTTATCGAAAATGGGGTATGAAGTCGTTATTAGCTCCTTAATTTCTTTTATCATCGCTCTCGCTTCTAAGCGCGATGTCTCTATATCTTCTTCTGTATCAAGGTCAGTATCTCTTGAGTTACTTACACTCGTATTAGCTACTGATTCACCTTTATTAACTAAAATGAGCTCTGTCTCATAACCTTCTAAATCAGGATATGACGTATTTCCTAGCTTCAACTCCGCTGCATCATCATAAGCAATATGGGCAACATCTTCATCCATAAGTTGTTTAAAAATAAAGTTCGTCCCGGACAGAATCTCTTTCCGGCTTCGGAAATTTTTAGCTAAATCAATACGTAAGCCCGCTTGGTCCCCAGTTAAATCAAATGCCTTATATTTTTGCATAAAGAGAGCTGGCTCTGCTAGTCTAAACCTGTAAATTGATTGTTTGACATCTCCAACCATAAAAGCATTGTGACCATTAGAAATTAACATGAGTATTGTCTCTTGTACGAGATTTGTATCTTGATATTCATCTATTAAAATTTCTGAAAAATAATGAACGTAATCTAAGGCGGCCTCTGATGGGTATAATTTGTTAGTTGTACTCGTCTCTTCGTTAATAAAAATTTTTAAACAAATATGCTCTAAATCGGCAAAGTCTAGAACGCCTTTTTCCTTTTTTTCATAGGAAAACCGGAGGGAGAACTCTTTTACAAGCTTTGTTAACGTATCCATCGAGGGCGCCATTGCTTGCAAATCCTCCATAACGTCTGCTGGTGATTGCATGAAGTAAGCTGTTTGTAAATCACTGATGACCTTTTTAGCTTCATCACGTAACTCTTTTGCTTTTTCCTTCAGAAGTGGATCTACTGCCTCTTTTTTTGTAATAGAAGGCAAGCGAGAAAAGGTGACGTGTTGAAACATATCATATAGCGATTGCCACGTGTCACAGGCATTAAGCTTTTCAATTTGTGCCAATTCATTCGTTATGAGCGCCATATATTTTTCCGGTCCATCAACGGCTTCTGTAAGAGACTTAGCTTTATTCAGTAACTGTTTTGCAAAAGTGACTTGACGCTTCACATGTGTCATAGCTTCTTGGACCCAATAAACGTCGTCAATACTTGCCACATCAGTCACTTGATAATTATTTGCTATTTCCTCCAGCCAATTAAATGGCTGCGGATGGGACCGTGAGAAGGTATATAAGTTCAGTAATAACTGTTTTAGCTTATCATCACTGCGGTCACCGCTATATTGATCCACTAATCGAAAAAAGGATTGATTGTGATCTTTCCCGTATTCTTCTTCAAATAAGTCATCTAGTATTTCTTCTTTTATTAATTCACCTTCTGTATCATCAAGAATTCTAAAATTAGGGTCTATATCTACTAAATAATAATATTTGCGAATGACATTCATACAAAAAGCGTGCAATGTAGAAATTTGTGCACGATGAAGTAACGATAATTGGCGTTGGAAATGTAAAGACCGCGGGTTGTCCTCTAACTTTTTTTCAATCGCTTCTCCGATACGTTGGCGCATTTCGGCTGCCGCAGCATTGGTAAACGTCACAACGAGGAGCCTGTCCACATCACACGGCTCATTCACATCGCCAATTTTTCGAATGATTCGTTCTACTAGCACAGCTGTTTTTCCACTGCCTGCAGCAGCAGCTACAAGAATATTGTTTCCTTCAGCAGCAATAGCTTTCCATTGATCTTCCGTCCAAAAAGCCTCAGGAGGTTTAGGTGATATCTCCATAACGATGGCCCCCTTTCTCACGTATTGTAGCGATCATTGTTTCTTTAGATTGTGATGGTAACCACCTATAATCATTTGTCTCAAGCGATGCATCAAACTGACATAATGCTTTATACGAACAGAATTGGCAAGGAATCTTTCCGTTTTTCATATAAGGCGAGATAGCTAAGTCACCTGTTAAAATGGCCTCCCCTATTTGCTTTACATGTTGTCTAAGATAAGTCCTTAAGTGTTCGTAATCGTCAGGTGTCACCACTTTGGAATCTGAGTACACTTCGCCATCTTTCTTAAAACCGACCGGTACTATATCTGAACGTCCGCTTTCTAACGATGTATCCATTTGTTTAATCGCTTCAGGTTGTGATGACAACAAGCCTTTCATTTTAAACTCTTTTATTATCTTTGATTCAATTTGTTCTAGAGATAATTTTTGATCTGTTTGGATAATTGGGTTGTGAACATGAAAATATAAAACGCCTGCCGGTGAGACTTCTGTCCCTAACCAATCGGATGCAAAGCTTACTACGACGTCTAAATAGATGAGCATTTGTAAGGCTAACCCGTAATAAACCTCATCAAGTTTAATATCTTTACTACTCGATTTATAATCAATGATGCGTACGTAAACACCTGACTCATCTTTAGCTTGGTCAACTCTGTCTATTCTACCGATAAGCTCAACAGTACCTCCGTTATCTAATTTAAAAGTTAATGGGGGTAATTGTTGCCCTGGACCAAATCCTACTTCTAAACCAGCAGGTGAAAATCCTGTTTTTTTCGCATGCTCAGCTAGGATCGTTGAGGCAGTTGCCACGACTTCTTCAAGCTTTTGCTGGATATATTTAAATCGGCTTGAGCTTAGTAAAATTTCCCGTTGAATTTTAGGAGCCAGCTGTTCAACAATCGTTTTTGCTTTAATTATGGCTTCATCTTTTGATAATGTGGAAAAATCTTTCCCTTCACGCCTTAACAATTCTGCCATTTCCTTAAGAGCTGCGTGAAATAATGTTCCAATATCCGGAGCTTCCAATTTAAATGTTTCCCGCTCTTTCAGCTTAAGTCCGTAATTAGCAAACTGTGAAAACGGGCAAGCATTATATTGTTCAAGTCTAGACACACTTGTTTTCAACGAATCACCATACAGTTTGACTGCTAAATCTTTTGAAAGACGTGTCGGCTTATTCTCATAAGTCAAGCTTGAAAGAATACGTGCTGCTTTATCATGCCACTGGTCGCTTTTAACGAACCAATTATACGCATCCCACCAAATGGGCGTTATATTGTAACCTTTACGCCATTGCTGTAATTGAAAAGCAAGATGTGTTAACGTTCGATCAGGATGAGAAATAAACGATAATTCCTCTTCTGCTTCAACATCTATTGGCGTGTTAAATGCCATTTCAGTTATAAGATTTGGAAAAGTTTGCATCACGTAATTGAGATACATGGACGGCTGCATACTTCTTCCTTCTTCATCAGCAATTGGATAGGTAATATACAACTTAGACGAAGGGATAGCTTGAGCTAAATACATGAGGAAATTCTCATTTATTAACTGTCGCTTAGCACCCGGTGCTAGCTTCATACCTGTTTTTTCGAGGTTCTCCCGTTCTTCCTCAGATATCATACTTCCTTCATCGGGTTTAGCTGGTATAACCCCATCATTTGTGCCAACTATAAAGGCACAGTCTATGTCATTTAGTCGAGACGTTTCCATATTAGCAATCATTACTTGGTCAAATGCTGGCGGAATAATCGTAAATTCCATCGCTTCAAAACCAGTCTCGAGCATTTTTATAAACAAGTCGAAAGGAACGTCTTCTTCCCCACTCATTTCCACCATTTGATCAAGAATACTTAAAAGTGTTCCCCATAGTTGATCATGTTCTCGAGCATCACGTAAATGATCTTCTGAAACAGCTATATGACGAAGCTGTTCGAGCTTGTCTGCCGCCTTTATATCTTCAAGTAAATTAAAAATAAGTCGACAATAATCTTCTACCGTACTCGCTTTTTTAAGACGCTCCTGAAATGAAAATACAGGACTTAATAAGTTATTTTTTAACTCGTTTAATTCCTTTTCAATAGTAACTTCATCATCAGATTTATCTAACTCGTATTCTGCGGTCGTAGCCATTTTCCTATATCTCCACACGTCACCACTATACCATTTTCTCCCTTGGATGCCGTATGCTAAGACATAGTTTTCTAACTGGTCAACTTTCTCTCGAACTGAAGAGTCTAATGGAAATAAAAACTCTGTTTTTAACATGCGGAAAACAGTCTCATATCGCCAATTTTTCTGAATGACTTCTAATGCAGAACGAATAAATTCAATTAGAGGATGATTAAGCACTGAGCGTTTTTGATCCATAAAAAAAGGAATTTTCTCATCCGAAAATACGGTCTCAAAATGATCTATATAATCAACTGGATTTCTAAGTAAAATGGCAATTTGTTTATACCGCCATCCATGATCACGCACTAACGATTTAATTTCTCTCGCTACCTTTTCCACTTCACCTCGTCGATTCACGGCACTTATGACTCTAATTCCTTCATGTGAGTAAGATGGGGTGACAGGACGCCGCCCGCCCTGTTCTTCTAGATGTTTTAATCCCGCTGCTTTAAATCGTTGACTCTCCTGAAAAAGGTGATGATGAATGGACGTTATATTAGCTTCGTCACATGCCAGAATAAGTTGTTGATACGTGTTAGCTGTTTCGTAAAATAAATCGAGCGGATGAAGAATCGTCTCCTTTTGTACAGGTTTATCAAGAGTCAAGGCGATATGTATATCACGACAGTGACTCACAAGCCCCTTTACAACCGCCAATTCAATCGGGGTAAAACTATGAAAGCCATCAATATAAATGGTTGCCTTTTCTAGTTGACGAGATTGCGGAATTTGTTCAGCTAAGATGTGTAAATAATCTTCGGCAGTTAAATATGTTGAGGAAAGCTCTTTTTCTACTTTATCTAACACGAGTTGAATGTCGTATAATTTATCATAAAGTGACCGTTCAAGTGATGATGAAGGCTCAGATTCACGCCATAGCTGTAATTGTTCATTCAACTTTGATCCATCAATTTCGTAACGTTTCAATTCAATCAGCATTTGCTCCATTTTGTCTATAAAACCTTGATTAGTTGTCGCCTTTTGAAATAGACGAAACTCGGTCTTATGTTGCTCAACAATTTTTCGTATTAACATATGAACACCGATTTTATCCATATGAATTTTGGCAGCGCCACCTACTTCTTGCAATACTCTTAGCGCCAGTCGAGAAAAGCTCAACACTTGCGTTCTAATCATGCCAACTCCTGAAGATGACACAAGATTTTTTTCAGCTTGAAATGTCATTTGTTCTGGCACTAAATAAATAATCGGTGCTCCCTTAGGATCACTCGTAGATGAAGTCAAAATTTGTTGTTGTATCTTTGTCGTTTTACCTGTTCCAGAGCGACCTAAATAGAAATGAATAGGCATATAACCACCTCGTTTTCGTCATCACTTATACAATCATACGTTCGTACTATTATATCAAAAATTTTAAGGAAACAAAGAAAGAAATGTACTGTTAATTTATGCTAGGATAAATAGTGTCATTAAAATTTAATGAGTTTAACCTTTTGGAGTGAGATCAGCATGTTACCTCTTAAACATTATACTAAATTTATTAAAAAGCCTGGTAGTCGTTTAATTAAAACAGCCATCGCTGTGTTTGTCACATCATTTATTTGTTTATTATTAGATCTTCCAGCCATATTCGCGGTCATTACTGCCATCGTTACAATTGAACCTTCTACACAAGATTCCATCAGAAAAGGAATGGAAAGATTTCCAGCTTCCGCAATTGGTGCTGCATTAGCTGCCATTTCTGTCTATTTCTTCGGGCAATCAGCTACTTCTTATACGTTAGCTGCGATATTGACTATTTTTTTGTGTGAAAAATTTAAACTTCGAGCAGGGACTCTCGTAGCTACTCTAACAGCAGTCGCTATGATTCCAGATCTCCATGATCATTTAATCTATTCTTTCTTTTCAAGACTTGGAACCACCTCTATCGGTTTAATCGTGTCTACGTCTGTCAATTTATTAATTTTACCTGCAAATTATTTAGACACAATTAAAAAGCGCAATCACCTTCATGTGGCAGAAATTAACCGTTTATTAAGTCGTTTATTAGATACTGCAACATCTCGCAATCAAACAGGAATGAGACATTTCGATCATTCCTCATACACATTACTTAAGCGTCATCTTGAAAAAACAGAGCAATTACTCGCATTTCAAAGGAAAGAACTTCGTTTTCACCGATTTAAAATGAAAAAGTTTCGCACGTTTATTAAAGAGAGGCGAACAACTGACTATTTACAGCGAATCTTACTTCATTTAGGTAATTTACATTATTTATCTCCGAGTGTGTCATCGACTTTAACTTATTATGAGCAAACGTTACTTAAACGGTCGCAAAAAGAATTCCATTATCTCATGACTCATATTGGTAAACCAATTATCCCTTCTTTTTTTGAGACAATCGATGAGCTCAACAATCATTTAAAATATGAATTTATTCATACAAAACCAACAACCATTACTGAAGGGGACCATCATCAATTGAGTGAAAAAATTATTATTTTTTATGAGTTGTTATCCATTCATGACGTCTTGGAAGATTTATATTATCACTTGTCTAGTGATCATTCAAACGGGGGTAATAAAGGGGCATTAATCACTAGCTCGTAACCTCTATTATAAAACGCCCCTTCTATCAGGACGCTACCAGCCCGGAGCTTTAAGGACAGTTATCTGTGGTAAACTCTTTAAACAATTATACGTTGTCTTATAGGAAAATGTCTTCTTCATAAAATTATACCTTTACTGTTAGATACTAGATAACCGTCGACATATGTCCTGTTCATATGGAGGTCGCATATTCGCTCTCATGGCAACAAGTAAAAATAAAAACTCTGATACCGCATACGCTTTTATGCGAAAGATCAGAGTTTTAATGATGAGCCTATTTTTATTCATTTTAAAGTCTGTTTATTTCCGCCGCTTATACCATTTATAAAGGGTCGTCATTCCTTTAGCAAGAAGTAACACCTTAGGAATTGATAGTCGTCGCAACATAGGGTCTCCCTCCTTATTGAAAAATAAAGACGACTTGTCCTATTTAGCTTTCCACGGATAATCGTCATGGGATGAATAAATGTTTTCCCGCTGTTTCTTTTTCAACCGTTTTAATGAATAAGCTTTAGCTAGTCCAAAAAAACGAAGGATATCTAAGCCATTGTATGGCCACCAGCCGATCCCGGAAATATTAAGCATATGTTTGTCATGTAAAACAGGATGACGTTCAAGGCGCTTTAGTGCAAACATCCGTCCTTGCTGGTACCACCGTGCAGGACACGTATATGCCATGGCAGACAAATGGCTTAAATGGGACATTCTATCAGCTCTTTTTTTACGTACTTTTTCATATAACTTTAAGTACTGTGGCTGCCTGGTCCTTTCTTTATACATCCATGTCAGTAGTTCTCCTAATATCGCCCCATCCTGTATCGCCATATTCATGCCTTCTCCAGCCATTGGGTGTACAGTGTGAGCAGCATCCCCAATAATTGCCGCGTTACCTTTCACATATTGCTGCGTCTTGTGACGAATTGGTATCATTAATTGAATATCCTTCCAACTTGTTATACTTTCCAGATACCCTGTTAATTCTGGTACAAAACGTTCAAATGGCTCGTAAAACGTGTGAAGACCTTCATCTTTCATGCGTTTATAGTCTCCAGGTTTAATAAGCATGACACTTCGAACTTTATTGTCTGGCAACGGAAATAATCCGATAAATTCTCGGTGTGTCGCATACATGCGTGCTTCTTTAAATACCTCAGGTCTCGGGAAAGTCACCGTTAGAAATTGGTGATTATAATGGGTCGTCACCCCATGCTCCTTCATCGCTTTACGCATGAGGGACACCCTACCTTCAGCGCCAACAAAAAAGGATGACGTGATACGTCTATAGCCACTCTTATAGTAGATGGTTGCTTCATTAAATTCATTGTTTTCCTCATTTACCTTTGAAAAATCTTGAAATCTTGCCGGGTTCCAATAAGTAAATGAGTGATATGTTTTAGCCTTAGACAGCAAAAGCTCTTTAAGCTTTTCATGAGGTATCATCCGTGCTGAAGGAAATGAACTGTATAGTCTGTGGTAGTGTAATGGAATATAAAGTTCGGTCCTGAGTGAGCCGTCTTTTCTTTCTTTCATCTCGTACGTATGGATTGTCGCAAGAGGCCAGCTATTTGCCACAATATCTTCTACTACACCCATTTCAGAAAAATTTTCAAGTGATTTAGGCTGCAGCAACTCGCCTTTGTATATTTTCCCTGGCTGATTAGCTTTTTCAATAACAAGGACATGAATATTAGCTTGAGCAAGCTTCAAAGCAAGTGTTAGTCCACCAACACCCCCGCCAATAATGACAACATCAAAATCTGTCATATGATCACCGCCCAACGTTAAAACAAATGATTATAAATGCTCATCTGGTAACAAGTCAATGTCAATATTTTTCTTCTTCATTACTTTCCGTATAATAACAGGGACCGCTAATGCTACGATAAACATAAACGTAGTCAGTAAAATCATATGAAGACTTAAATCCACGAAAGAAGCACCTAAAAGGTTGAATGCTAATGTTCCTGGAATAATCCCTAACATTGTAGCCCCTACATATTTATAAAAAGAGATACGAGACAAAGCTGATAAATAGCTAACAAAGTCAAAATTGATGACAGGAATAATTCTCAAAGCCATGACGTAATAAAAGCCATTTGATTCAATATTTTTTTGTAAGGATTTCCCTCTCCCCTGCCACTCTTTCTGATTTAAGCGTCCACCAAGTTTTCTGACAACTAGAAACGAGACAATTGCCCCCGAAAGTGAACCGACATAAGTAACTAATGGACCAAGGAACGGTCCGAACGATAAACCGCCTGCTATAGCTAAAACTGAAGAAGGAAATAACACAAATGGTCGTAAACTAAAAATGACAATGAACATGATAGGAGCCCAAATACCAAACGATAACATTGTTCTTTGAATTTGATCTGGGTGTAATTTCAAGTGTGTATAATTAAAATAAATTAAAAGGCCGATAAGAGTTAGAACGGCCACAATTTTTAACAAAAGTTTTGTTGGCATGTCTGTGGTGCTCCTTTTTGAAAATGATCGCTATCATACTATAACCGTTTTAATGAGAGATGAACCTTTAAATAAGCTAATTACGATTGAAAAGCTACTTCACAGTTGTAATCTTCAATTGGAAAATCACTTTTTTCACCAACGGCTAATTTAGCGAGAAGAGAACCTAAAAATGGTCCTGCTGTTAACCCCGTTGCCCCTAATCCAGTCGCCATAACAACCCCTTCTATATCAGGCACCTTACCGATCACCGGTAATGATCCTGGGGTAAATGGTCTAAAACCAACCCTCGTTTCCACTACTCGGCTCTCTTTAAGACCTGGCGCCACCTGAAACGTTTCACTTAATACGTCATAAATACCTCCGGCTGTCACACGATAATCGAATCCTGAATTATCTTCCCGAGTCGCTCCAGTTACAAGACGACCATTCCCAAAGCTGACCATATAATAGTCGCCCGGCGGAATAATGACCGGCCAGTTATCATTATTTGTTTGCGGTAATTCTAGGTGAAGAATTTGACCTTTCTGCGGTTTAACTAATAATGTTTTACCGAGAGGGTGTAAAAGTTCGTCTGTCCACGCACCGGCCGCAAGAACCACTTTTGAAGCTAACAACTCATTTCCATCTACTTTTACCCCTGTTACGTTAGTTCGATTTGTCATCAATTTGGCATCACCATGAATGATATTTGCCCCTTGTTTTTTAGCTGCTCGTAATAAGGCATCGCGCAAATCCTTTCCGTCAACACGAGCTCCGCCGCTTACATGAACAGCACCATAACCATCCACAAGAGGAGGAAACATTTGTTTTGCTTCGGAGTGAGAAAAACGTGTAATTTCTCCAATCTCTGGTGCGTTTTCCCGTCGTTTATAAGCCCTTTTTTCAATGTCATTTAATTTTTTCTCATCATGATGGAGCGCCATGGCACCAATTTGTTTGTAGCCAGTGTTTATTTCCCCTAAATTTTTTAACGCGTTAATTAAAGTCGGATAATAATTCGCGCCAGCTTTCACTAGCCTATACCAAACTTGATTTCGTCGCTGCGACAGCCAAGGACAGATAATCCCTGCTCCAGCGTAAGTGGCTTGTCCTTTATCTTCTCGATCAACTAAAGTAACATCATAGCCATCTTTAGCTAAATGATAGGCTGTTGAGGCCCCTAGAATGCCTCCACCTACTACAATGTATGTTTTCATCTTTAACACCTTTTCTATCTTTTTGTCTTAGTCCGTATTTTACCTAACATTCTACCGTCACTCAATCTTTGTGTAAAAACAGCTCTCGGATGTAAAAATCCATTTCATAATAGTCCGATAATTCGTGAACACTAATGATAAATACACAGAAAAGAGGCGACATACATGAGTAAGAAATCACGTTCTAAACGTAATACTCAAAAAGGAAAAGATGCTGTACAACCTTCTGATGGAAGTGACAGAACAACTATCTCAAAAATTCAAGAGAATGATAAACACCGATCACGTTAGGAGATATGACTGATGGATAAACAAGAAAAAGAAATGGCTCCTTATAAAGACAGAGATCGTTATTTTTTAGATGTGGATCGCATGATCAATGAAGGACTAGGGGGAGGGACTGTAAATAATAAAGAAAATTCAGGCATAATTGAAGAAGCACGTGAGTTAGGTAAAGAATCTCCTCCTCAAACAAACAGGCAGGATGATGGTACGAATAAGTAATAGGAACTGCTGTTACTCTGAGTAAATTTTTACTGAATGGTAACTACCAAAGAACCATTTTGCCCATAAAACCGTCAAAATACAGAGAGGGCGTCCAAATAATTATTTGGCACGCCCTTTTGCAATGGATGATGAGGGATTAAGTATTTCCTTTTGTGGGAATCGGAGTTGCCTTAAACATTTTAGCAAGATGAGCGAGGTTATGACTCATGACTGAGACATTTTCTTTCGTAAAATCACTTTCCTGTCCCGCTTCCAAATAGGAAGGCCCTGGCCCTGCTTCTCCGACCCAATATGCTTCCCCATTAGGAGGAATAGTAAAACCTAAATGCTGTAAAACAAAAATAATCGTTTTAGCAGCCTGTTTACCGCCATCTTCATTCCCCGTCACAATAGCTCCTCCGACTTTATTATAATAAATAGGCTGCCCATAATCATTTGTCTCGTCGCTAGAGGCATCTAATTTTTCCAGTATAAGTTTACATATACTGCTTAATTCTCCTTGCCACACCGGGGTGCCAATTATAACTATGTCGGCTTCTTTTAACTTATTAAAGAGCTTCGGCCATTCATCATCGGCACCCATATCCGGTTCCATCCCAAAAGGAAGATGAAAGTCAGCAATACGTATCTCTTCTGTTGTCACACCTTCATCTTCCAAAATTTGTCTCGATTCTTGAATTAAGCCACTTGTATTAGACGTTTCATCACCTGTTTTCAATGAAGTATTAAAATACAATGCTTTTATCGTCATCAAAACCCCTCCAAATCTTATTATAATTGTGACATTCCCCTTGGTGTGTCAGTTAAACATCTCGTTTTTACTCATACTATAGTCACATTAATGTTATTTTCGATAATCAACACCCATATTTTATTGAAAAATGATAGAGTTTCTGATACAGTTGAGTCAAAGTTCATATTTACTTCAATTTTTTGAAGTGAGTTTAGAGGTGCAAGCGTTCATCAGTAGATGGCTGGAAGAGGATGAGCTCTTAAGAAAGTCGTGGAAAGGGAAGCTTGCCGAAGCAGCATTCGTCTCATACCGAGTGTTGTTGGGTCTGTTATTGAATAAATGCAGAACTGTCGTATAGTTTTACCACAAACTATATGGAGGGCTATCTCACGCTGGATGACCGTTATCTATCCACGCAGCAACGAGACCCTCGTTGGTGCTTTTTGTATGTCATACGGTTCATCATGCGATTTAGCTCTATTCAGGAACTTGGTGTCACCCATTATGGGGACAAACTTTTGAATAGAGGTGTTGTACATGAATTTCGGACACATTTTAACTGCAATGGTAACCCCTTTTGATCATGAAGGAAACATTGACTATCAAGCAACAAAAGACTTGATTAATCACCTACTCTCAAACGGCTCTGATGGTATTGTCATAGCTGGTACGACTGGCGAATCTCCGACGTTGTCCATCCGTGAAAAAGCAGAGCTATATAAGTTTGCAGTAGAAACAGTCTCTGGTAAGGCGACTGTCATAGCAGGTACAGGAACTAACAGCACGCGAGCCGCTATAGAGCTAACCAAATTAGCAGAAGAAGCCGGAGTCGATGGTGTCATGCTTGCTACTCCGTATTACAATAAACCAAATCAAGAAGGTATGTACCTACATTTCAAAGCGATTGCAGAATCTACTGCACTACCCGTTATGCTCTACAATGTTCCTGGTCGTAGCGTTGTAAACTTGCTTCCTGAAACTGTCATACGTTTGTCAGATATCTCAAATATCGTCTCAATTAAAGAAGCAAGTGGCAACCTAGATGCCATGACAGAGATTATCGCCAAAACGCCAGAAAGCTTCTCATTATACAGTGGAGATGACAGCTTAACACTACCTGTGATGGCTATCGGTGGTAATGGGGTCATTTCAGTCGCTTCTCATATTGTTGGTAATGAAATGAAAGCGATGATAACTGCTTATGAAAATGGCGACACGATATATGCTCAAACTCTACACCGTGAATTGGTGCCTATTATGAATGTCATGTTCTCTGCGCCAAGTCCGGCACCGGTTAAAGCAGCACTAGAAATGAGCGGCGTAAAAGTGGGGTCAGTTCGCTTACCAATGGTTCCACTGACACCTGACGAATCACAACTCGTCTATAAAACCATTCAGCATAAAATATTTTCTTCAGCCGTATAAAACGAAACTTCAATCAGTGGGCGTTTACGGACGGTTATCTGTGATAAATATTAACCCCCATGTTCAAAAAGGACCTTTTTGAACATGGGGGTTCTATAATATGAGTGTTAGAACGTCCTAATGGTTTGATAGCACTACACCTAATATTCCTTCCACGGGCGAGAAAATTGTTTTACCGACTACTCATCAATATCTTTTTCTATAAACGAACTTCTCACTTAAATACTCTATCAGTCAGTAGCAAATGTATAGTTAATGTAATAGACTTGTCACAAGGAGTGGTCCATTATAAACTATGCTAAACTAATGCTTTAGATAGTCTGACCATATCCATACATTGGATGCCATTTTCATAAATAGGTTCCGCATAATGGTCAAGGAAAAAGTTTGTTTCCACACCCGTTATACGAAAGCCACATTTTTGATAAAAAGCCAGTTGATCGATACTCGAATTGCCCGTACCAACTTCTAACCCTTTATAACCCCGTTGTGTCGTTAACTCAACAGCATGGGCAATGAGTTGTTTTCCAATCCCTCTCCCCTGCCATTCTTCTGAAACAGCAATGCATACTATTTCAGCCGTCGCGCTATCTCGCTCGACAAATATGTAAGCACCCACCATTGTATGCTGTTGCATCATACAGTAGCATTCACCGTCTTCAAAATGCTTTTTAACGTTCGCTTCACTTGGATCTGCCTGCATTAGAAGAGTTAAAAGAGACTGATCATATTTGAGACATTTTTTGAACATGTTTATGGTCTCCTTATTACATTTATGATTTAGAAATAATTTAACACTATTTTATCACAGATAAGCATTTTCGCAGGACGCGAAGACGTTAGTTTGTGTTCCTTATCAGTGGGAGAAGAACGGAAACTCCCACTGATTGAAGGTTCGTTTTATCATACAGTAAAAACATATTTTGTAATGCCATTTTTTTCTGCTTCATCCCCCCGCTATAACAGTATGTACTTCATTCTGTTATATTGCTGGAATCGCTTAACATAGTGTCATCACCTTATATTTTAATAGAGTATTTATATAACAATTATCTATTTACGAATCTGTTATAGTTAAATTTCACCTCTGTTATATAGTCAAAAAAGTGTCACATTTCCCCCTTGTTCACGAATGATTTTAAATTTATACTTAAGATAGAAGTTATATGTGAATCCATTCACAATATTATCATTCTAAAGTTAAGCGACCCTTTGTTTACGATATTATGAAAGATGGAGGCGTTAATCATGGGAAAAACACTTGAAAAATTAAACGAATCTGCTTGGATGGCTTTCAATGGTGGCAGTTGGGAAAATGACATTAATGTACGAGATTTCATTCAGAAAAACTACACACTTTATGAGGGGGATGAAAGCTTTTTAGAGGGTGCAACAGAGGCTACTGACGAGTTATGGAAACAAATTATGGCTTTAACAGCTGAAGAACGGGAGCGTGGCGGCGTTTATGACTTAGATACGTCTATCGTGTCCACGATCACATCTCACAAAGCTGGTTATTTAAACAAAGATAAAGAGAAAGTTGTTGGGGTACAAACAGATGTCCCTTTTAAACGTTCTATGCAGCCTTATGGTGGTATAAGAATGGCTAAAGCCGCTCTTCAATCTTACGGCTATGAATTAGATGAAGAAGTTGAGAAAATTTTCACTGACTACCGTAAAACACATAACCAAGGTGTTTTCGATGCCTATACACCGGAAATGATGTTAGCTAGAAAAGTTGGGATCATCACAGGTTTACCTGATGCTTACGGCCGTGGTCGTATTATCGGTGATTACCGACGAGTAGCACTATATGGTGTAGATCGTCTTATTGAAGCTAAAAAAGAAGAAGTTGCAGATCTTCCAACTAATATGTCTGAAGACGTTATTCGTTTACGCGAGGAACTCGCAGAGCAAATGAGAGCTTTAAACGAATTAAAAGAGCTGGGTACCATTTATGGATTTGACATTTCTAAACCAGCAACAAACGCTACAGAAGCTTTCCAATGGCTCTATCTCGGTTACTTAGCAGCTATTAAAGAACAAAATGGTGCTGCTATGAGTCTTGGGCGTGTCTCAACCTTCCTTGACATTTATATTGAACGTGATCTTGAAACAGGTGTTTTAACAGAGCAAGCGGCACAAGAGCTTGTGGACCACTTTGTTATGAAATTACGTCTCGTAAAATTTGCAAGAACACCTGAATATAATGAGCTATTCAGTGGTGACCCTACATGGGTGACTGAATCAATCGCTGGAATTGGAAAAGACGGTCGCCCACTCGTAACGAAAAGCTCATATAGATTTCTTCATACGTTGAAAAATTTAGGACCTGCACCAGAGCCTAACTTAACCGTCCTTTGGTCTCCTGCCCTACCAGAAGCATTCAAGCATTATTGTGCAAAAATGTCCATTGACACTAGCTCCATTCAATACGAAAATGACGAAATTATGCGTCCAGAATACGGTGACGACTATGGGATCGCATGTTGTGTATCCGCTATGGAAATCGGTAAGCAAATGCAATTTTTCGGCGCCCGCGCTAACCTAGCAAAAGGATTATTATATGCCATTAACGGCGGTGTTGATGAAAAAGCGAAAGTAAAAGTAGCCCATGGTATTGAACCGATTACATCAGAATACCTTGATTATGAAGAAGTTAAGAAAAACTTCGATGTGGTTCTTGAATGGTTGGCCGGTTTATATATTAATACACTCAACGTTATTCATTATATGCATGACAAATATAGCTACGAGCGTATAGAAATGGCGTTACATGATCGTGATATCCGCAGAACAATGGCGACAGGTATTGCTGGTCTCTCAGTTGCTGCTGACTCTCTAAGTGCAATTAAGCATTCAAAAGTTAAAGTGATTCGAGATGAAGATGGTCTTGCAGTTGATTATGAAATTGAAGGCGACTATCCTCAATATGGTAACGACGATGATCTTGTAGATGATATTGCGAAAGAACTTGTCGTTAAATTTTCTGATATGCTTAAAAAGCATGACACTTACCGCCAATCTGAAACAACGATGTCAATCTTAACAATTACATCTAACGTTGTTTATGGTAAGAAAACCGGTAATACACCTGATGGTCGTAAAGACGGTGAACCATTCGCTCCAGGTGCTAACCCACTTCACGGCCGGGATAAAAAAGGTGCTTTAGCATCCTTAAACTCTGTTGCTAAAATGCCTTATGCTAATTCTTTAGATGGTATTTCTAACACATTCTCTATAGTACCAAAAGCGTTAGGTCGAGAAGAGGATGATCAAAAAGCAAATCTGGCTTCCATCCTTGACGGCTATTCTGAGAAAGAAGGTCACCATTTAAATATTAATGTATTTGACCGCTCCACATTACTTGATGCTATGGAGCATCCGGAAGAATACCCACAGTTAACGATTCGTGTGTCTGGTTATGCTGTAAACTTCATTAAATTAACTCGTGAACAACAAATCGATGTTATAAACCGAACTTTCCACGAATCAATGTAATGACGAGGAGCATCAGCTTCGATGCCTGATGCTCCTTTTTTAATTAAGAATGCATCGATAGAAACTCATCGATCGCCAGAAAGACTTGGCGATAAGCCGAGTCTTCGACTAAGGGGGTCATTTTATGAATGGTAGAATACATTCAATTGAAACATCTGGTATGGTAGACGGACCGGGGATCCGCTACGTGATTTTTACACAAGGTTGTTTGCTCCGATGCCAATATTGTCACAACCCTGATTCATGGGATCGTGATGGTGGAGAAATACGATCTGTCTCTTCATTGGTCACTGATATTAAAAAATACTGGCCATATATGAAACATTCTAACGGAGGTGTGACAGTAAGTGGTGGTGAACCACTTTTACAGATCGATTTTTTAATTGAATTATTTAAACAGTTAAAAGAGAATGGTATCCATACAACAATAGATAGCTCCGGTGGATGTTTTTCTTCCCATCAAGCATTTCAAGACAAGCTAGACGAACTGTTACAATATACAGATTTAGTTTTATTAGATTTAAAACACATTGATGATAAAAAACACAAACATTTAACGGGTATGACGAATAAACATATACTTGAATTTGCAAAAATGCTGTCTAATAAAAACGTGCCAGTTTGGATCAGACATGTCCTAGTCCCTGGTATTTCCGATGATACGGAAGACTTAAAACAGCTCTCATCATTTATTAATACACTGGAAAATGTTAAAAAAGTGGAGGTATTACCTTACCATAAAATGGGGGTTTATAAGTGGAAGGAATTAGGTCTATCCTATCCTTTAGAAGGTGTAGAACCACCTGATGATGCTAAAACAGCTGAAGCTAAACGAATTCTTCAGCTACATTAAAACATTTAATATACCTGAAGAAACTGCATAAATCAAAATAAGATGCCAATAAAGTATGTAATCCCTATTTACTTAAAGTACTTTAACACCCTATCTTTTAGCTCGACTTAGAGAAACCGTTGGTCATATTAACAGAGCATTCTCGTTTGGGAATGCTCCTTTTTGATTGCTGCTTCTCTAAAACTAGAATGAATGCTTTCTATTGCATTGTTTGTGTGCATTATCTTATTAGACCGAATATGATGCTCTTCCATGATACATGTATATGATTGAACATATGCAACAACACCCGCGCCCTTACCAACGTCTTCAACCTGATCAACACGCTTCGCCAGGTCTCCTGCTTTATCCAGTGTTCATCCTGTTCTACTCACATCACTATCTATTATACTAAAGTAGTAGGTTGATTGAGCAAAAGTGTAAATTCTTATTGAGCAAAAACTGTCAACTTCATTCTAGCGTTTACAGAAACATCTTTTTTTCATTTTGGGATTAGTTAAGGACTAAAAGAACCGTCACGAGCTCTTGGTATCTTGATGTCGACCTGACGCCAACTTATTTTAATGGTTTTCTTCCGTATCCATTTACTACTTATTGAATGAATGTCTTCATTCAAAATAAGATATCAACATTCGAATCATGACCGTGATCTTCACTATAGACGGACGCTTTCCCGAGGGCTTGTCTTCAGCTAACTTTTGCTCGGTTAACCCTCGCAAAAGTGGATCTTCAGACTGCGCTTAATCCTCCGGGAGTCGCCGTCTTACGTTTCAGTCACTTTTTACACGCTCATAATTAAAACGATTCTCCTTGAGGGTACTACCTTCAAAAGCTATCAATTTCATTAATACACTGTTTAATGTTGTCCAAAGTTTAATTCTTACTAATACAAAAAACACCTGTTGCCTAAAAGGCAATCAAGTGCTATATAGATAGCTATATAAAGTAATTCAATTTATTGCTATCTTTAGACCAAACGTTCTGTTTAATATTGAAGTTCTGGCTTGTTCCCTATGATAGATAATATGCATTTAAAAATCATTGGTTGAACTTGATACTCTTACATCTAAGCACCTAGTTATCTCTTAATAAGTTGCATTCGAAGTTATTTTTCCTAGCTTCTTATATAACTCATATAAATCTATTAATTGCATTCCAAGTTTGCTATTAAGATCCCAAGTGTCGGTAATAACCCTTGGATATGATGGGAGATGATTTTTAGATTCAATCATTAGTTCTATATCTTTATATAAATTTTCAAGTTGACTTATTGTCCCATCTTTACCTTGTCCTAATTTGTGATCTTTAATTTCATATTCTAACTTTATTTTCACTTTTTCTGCTTCTTTAATAAAGTTTAAGGTATTATTAAGTAGGCTAGGTTCGTTATCTACCATTATTCTACTCCTCCAAAATATTGATTACCCATTTGAAACTGCGAGCCAGCTTTTCCTTTAATTATAATTGTGTCTGATTTAACTTGCCATTTTTTAATACCTGTCATTCTGTTCCAATCTGGTGAAAGTGCTAAATTACCTCTATTAACAGTCTATATTACGTTCATTCAGGAGCCTTCTCCTTTACCGCCTCCAACATCATCAAATTACGGTACTATCTCTACTCCCTTTTTGTAGTATAAATCTCTTTTGTTACGAAACTTGTCGTTCTTGTGAATCATGGCAGTTTTACTAGCAAACAGAGAGGAACTAAAGAAACGATGGCTTAATTAGTCCACCGTTCTCTTTAACATCTCGCGTTATTTTAATATAAATTGCTTCACCTCATCTAAAAGCTTCCCAAGCAGCTCTTTAAGAGTTATAGATTAAAAGTGTTCAGAAGATAGCTTCTCATTGATTTTTGGGTTATTTTTGTTCTCTCTTCTTTCATATAACTAAATTTTAAAATAGGAACTTTTATTTCAATTAAAGCTTCTATTTCATCTAAATTTACTTCTTTCTTGTACACGAATTTTGCTTCCTTAGTAAACCCATAATTTTCTGCTTGCTCTGGATCATTGGTATATAATGATATCCTATCCTGTTCTACGCAAAAGCGACCTATTGCCCATGGTTCGAATAAAATATTATTGTATACAACTTCATAATTTAATTCATATGCAAATTCTAATTCTTCTTCATCTATATTTTTATTAGAATATCACTATGACTATTTACAAGCACATCAACATATTCTTGAAATCCAATATTTTTATTCACCATATTATTACTGGTTAATTCTATTTTATTGTTATTTATATCGAGCATGAAAATTTTATTCTTATATAGACCAAATTTAGTTACCATTTATTCCACCTCACTTTAATTCAAGCCATCCAAGCTTCTTATCCTAGATAAACTAGTGGAATATATATCCATTTTTCCTACCTAGAATGTTAAGTTTATCTCCATTTGTAAATTTTCTTACTTCCTGATAGTATTCTGGTAATATTATATCAGTACTGCCTGTAAAACCTCTTCCTGTATAAGGATAATCATCAATTGTAGGCTTCCAATTCGGAATAGAGATTTTATCAACATCATGAACTCTGTATTCTATACTTCCATAAAATTTATCTGGGGCTCCAATTGAATTTGAAACAGGCTAAGTTATATGCGGCTGCCTTAGAGTATCTCGACTTTAAGATACCGTCCCCTTTTTAAAACGTCACTATTTTAGAACCCAAAAAATCGCCTCACCTTTATCGTGGCGTGCACGACAAAGGTGAGGCGATTAATTATGTCTTTCTGAAAGTGTTTACACCTGATACCCTAGTTTAAATTTGGGTAACGAAGTTTAAGTAAGCGATAAACGTTTTGAACCACTGTTTTAGTTACAGCGTAAAACGGAATGGCTAAAATAAGCCCTACAACCCCGGCCAAGTTGCCGGCTAATATTAATAAAAGAATAATCGTAAGTGGGTGCACCTTTAACTTTTGTCCCATGACATTCGGTGAGATGAGATTACTTTCAATTTGTTGGATAATGATAATTGCCAACACGACCCAAACAGCTGAAATCGGATCGTTGAAAAGAGCGACGAAGACGGCTGGTATCGTACCAATAAACGGTCCAATAAACGGAATTAAATTGGTGAGCATCGCTATTAACGCAAGTATTAATGCATAATCTACGCCGATAATCAAATAGGCAATTAATGAGAGTATACCAACACAAACGCTGACAATCGCTTGACCCTGTATGTAAGCACTAAGTGTGTCATCCATATCGCTTAAGATTTTCTGCCCTTCTTCCGATTGATCTTCCGGTACAAATCTTAGAAGACTGTCGGGTAGCTTACTACCATCTTTCAACAAGAAGAATAGCACGAAAGGAAGAACGACAATAAGCATAATGACATTGAACACCATGCCTAAAAAGCTAATGATATTTCCACCCATATTTGTAAGAACACTAGACACATTATCAGTGATCATAGAAGGATCGAAGTTTTGAAAAGTCTCTTCATTTTGTATTCGCGTAACCCACTCCGTTTCCATCAAATTATCGATCCACGTTTCAATCTCATTGATGAAGCCCGGTATACTGTTAACTAAATTATTGATTTGAGAGACAAATATAGGCCCTACAACGGTAATAAGTCCAGTCGCTACACCAGCAAATAAAAGAAACATCGATACGATAGCTAAAGTATGTGGCATGAACTTGCCTATCAGTTTTACGATGGGACGCAAGATATAATATAAAACGCCGCCGACTAATAATATAGGGGCAAGTGAACTGAATGCGACTGCTATTGGATAAAACACGAATGGGACTTCTTTTGCTAAGTTAATAGTAATTAATATAAGAACAATGCTATAAAGAAAAAGGAACCACTTTGATTTAGGCATGATTAGTTAATCCTCCGACAACAGTATAATCTCTAGTTAGGTAGTCATGCGAGACAAACTCTTGTTACTGTCCCCTTTTTTAAAATTATTTAAACCTACTGCCTAACTAAATAAGTTAGTAAACTATTTTTTAGAAAGTGTTAGTAAATTAATTTCAGGAGGATTTAAAAACCGAAAGCCTAAAAATTTAATCGGATCACTAGCACCTAAACCAGTGCTCACATATTGCTGGATACCGTCATACTCCCACAATCCCATAACTCTATCTTGTGGAGGAAATAATCCATAGTTATCATAATAAGCTTCTGGCACGATAAGAGCGCCTATGAATGGCAAACGAATTTGTCCACCATGGTAGTGACCAGCAATATGAAGATCATAATCCCTCAAGTTCACTGAAGGGTCTTGTTGATAATAATCGATCCGTTGATCAACGAGGGGGTAATGATAGAGTGAAATCAGAACATCGTCATCACTCATGTTATCTAACTCAGTCATATCGTGAAATAATTCAGTTAAATAGTCTCTATCAAGCATGTCATCCTGCTGATTAGCTCCTGTCCCTGCCTTTAAGTGATTCAATTCTTCCTCTGGATCTAGCAAAGATATTTCAAATTCTGTAAAAAACAGTTTAGATTCGCCACGAGAAATGGTGTAGATGGAATCAAGTGGCTTTACGCCTCTTTCAATCATACCTTCTATAAAGTCATCTTTTTTCACTGTTCTTTTAGAAACAGGTTCAAAATGATGAGGATCAGTATTTCCAGTCACGAATAAAGCATTATCAAGATTAGAGAGCCCCTCTAGTAACTGGTATGTTGGTGCGTAGTCAGTGCTCGTGTCGTCTTTCAGCATATCCCCCGTAAACACGATAGCATCATACGACACATCGTTAATGGCATCCACGAGCCTACGCTGCTCGGAGCCGAACGTTTTGCCATGTAAATCGGTGATTTGCAATATTTTAAATCCTTCAAACTCTTCTGGAAGCTCTTCAATAAAGATTGTTTCTTCAGTTAAAACCACACGTGAATTTTCCCAGTATATATATCCAACCGTCACACTCATAACGACAATGAAGGTCATAATCCATTTTTTAAAAAGTGTCATGTTCAACACTCCGAGATGAGTCACATTGACTATTACCTGTAAATGCTGATTTTGTCACATGTCCCTCTTCTGCAACCCCTTCTCGTTTGAACACTTTCACTACAGTTAACCATAATATTTTTATGTCAAGTTTAAAACTGTAATTATCCACGTAATAAAGGTCAAGTTGGAAAGTTTCTTCCCAACTTATAGCATTCCTTCCATTCACTTGTGCCCATCCAGTTATCCCAGGCTTAACATGGTGTCTTCTCTTTTGTTCATTATTATAAAGTGGTAAATAGTCCATAAGAAGTGGCCTTGGGCCAACTAGGCTTAATTCTCCTTTCAGCACGTTAAAAAGCTGAGGGAGTTCATCAAGACTAACTGATCTTACAAACTTACCAAATCCAGTTAAACGTTCATGATCCTCCAAAAGCTGACCATCTTTACCTTTTGCGTTCGACATCGTTCTAAATTTTATGAGCGTGAATGGCTTTTCATGAAGCCCTGGCCTTACTTGATGAAAAAGAACAGGTGAACCAATCGTTAATTTAATAAGGATCGCTGTGATAATCATAATAGGAAGGAATAGAATGATGAGCACAAGAGACGTGATCAAATCAAAAAGTCGTTTCAACATCGCCTACTCCCCTTCCTTTAATCGAATAATTTGGCATTTGCTAATGTAGGTAATTGCTCGTCTTTTTCAGATAAAGTAGGGGTGTCCACAGGCCAGTCAATCGCTAGCTCTTTATCATTCCAAATGATGCCCCCTTCAAGCTCAGGAGCATAGGGAGCATCCACTTTGTAAATGACCTCTGTGTTCTCCTCTAACGTACAAAATCCATGGGCAAAACCAGCTGGAACTAATAATTGTTTTTTATTTTGTGCAGATAATTCGACACCAAACCACTTGCCAAATGTAGGAGATGATCGGCGAATATCCACAGCAACATCAAAAATACTGCCTCTCACAACACGAACTAACTTACCTTGTGCTTTAGGATGTAGTTGATAGTGTAAGCCACGTAAAGTACCTTTCTTCCGTGATAATGACTGATTATCTTGGATGACATTTAATTCAATACCGGCTTCTTTAAATGTTTGTTCGTTATATACCTCTGAAAAGAATCCACGACCATCTTCAAAGATAGTAGGAATAACAACTTTCACTTCACTAAAAAGCGTATCGATCGTTTTCAATTTATTCATCTCCTCATGTCTATCTGATGTTAACTTATTCTGCTGACTCTAAGACAAGACGGGATTTATACCAGTTGATCGTCTCAATTAAACCTTCAGAAAACTCATATTGAGGTTTCCAACCTAATTCAGCAGTAATCTTCGCTGGATCAATAGCGTACCGATGGTCATGCCCTTTTCTGTCAGTTACAAACGTAATTAATTCCTCTGAGGCCTTTAGTTCGTTTAATATTTTTCTAACTATATCAATATTCGTCCACTCATTATCGCCACCAATATTATAGATTTCCCCTGGCTTTCCTTTATGAAGAACGTCATCTATAGCCTGGCAATGATCTTTTACGTGCAGCCAATCACGCACATTAAGACCAGATCCATAAACAGGTAGTTTTTCCCCTGCTATCGCTTTTGATATCATAAGGGGGATTAACTTTTCTGAGTTTTGATTTGGCCCGTAATTATTTGAGCAACGCGTAATATTAACGTTCATGTTAAATGTTTCAAAATACGATCGGACAATTAAGTCAGCAGATGCTTTACTTGCTGAGTAAGGACTATTTGGTGCAAGAGGTGTTTTTTCAGTAAAATAACCTTCAGCACCTAAACTCCCATAAACTTCATCTGTTGATATTTGGATGAATCTTTTTATATTATTTTCAAGCGCAGCATGAAGGAGCGTTTGTGTCCCAAGCACATTTGTTCTAACAAATACGTCCGGTCCTTCGATACTTTTATCAACATGAGTCTCTGCAGCAAAATTAATGACCGCATCAATATCATATTCATTCATCACAGCCAATACTGCTCCACGATCTGCAATATCGCCTTTAACGAAATGGTAACGAGATAAATGACTTACTTCTGCTACGTTATCTAAATTTCCAGCGTATGTTAAAGCATCAAAATTAATCACTTGATAGGTTGGGTGCGTGTTAATGATATGTTTAATAAAGTGACTGCCAATAAAACCTGCACCACCAGTTACTAATAGATTCATATATTCTTCCTCCTAATAATCATATAAAACGAACCTTCAATCAGTGGGAGTGTTTTCATTCTTCTCCCACTGATTGGTAGTTGAGTTAATCAGGACATTAGCGGCCGTTAGCTCCCGCCAAAATAGCGTTATTTCTCCTCGCTATTTTGAGCCGAGAGTTTTACGGACGCTTATCTGTGATAAAACGAACCTTCAATCAGTGGGAGTGTTTTCGTTCTTCTCCCACTGATTGGTAGTTGAGTCAATCAGGAGATTAGCGGCCGTTAGCTCTCCTCTCTATTTAAAGCAGGAATCTTTACGGAAGCTTATCTCGTGATAAATTAAAGAGCGGTTAAACGTTGTGTTTCCCACTGCATGTCTAAATCGGCAATTTTGCATAAATATGTGCCATATTCCGTTTTCATTAACGGTTTGGCAAGCTCTAGTAGATCTTCTCGGGAAATATACCCTTTTATATAGGCAATTTCTTCTAAACACGCCACTTTCAAACTTTGACGCTTTTCAATAATTTCGATAAATTGAGAGGCTTCTAATAATGATTCATGTGTCCCAGTATCGAGCCACGCAAATCCTCGTCCCATTAGCTCTACATTCAGTTTATTTCTCACAAGGTATTGCGCTAGGACATCTGTTATTTCAATTTCTCCTCGGTCAGAAGGCATGACATTCTTAGCAAACTTCACGACGTTATTATCGAAAAAGTATAGTCCGGTAATGGCATAGTTTGATTTAGGATTCTCAGGTTTTTCTTCGACTGACAATACACGACCATGTTCGTCAAATTCAACTACACCAAAGCGTGAGGGGTCATTGACATTATAACCAAACACGGTGGCGCCATCTAAGTTTTGCCGGACGCGCTCTAGTTGACTTGTGAATTCGTGACCATAAAAAATATTATCACCAAGAATAAGAGCCACATCATCGTTTCCTATAAAAGATTCGCCAATTAAAAAAGCATCCGCTAACCCTCTTGGCTCTGATTGAATTTCATAAGATAATGAAATACCTAGGTCATGCCCATCACCTAATAATTGCTGAAATCTCGGCGTATCTTCAGCAGTCGAGATGATTAAAATATCCTTTATACCTGCAAGCATTAAAACTGAAAGAGGGTAATAAATCATTGGCTTATCATAGATCGGTAATAATTGTTTAGAAATGGATTTTGTTAAAGGATATAAGCGTGTGCCTTTACCGCCTGCTAAAATAATACCTTTCATTAGTAGGCCCCCTCCGTTATTTTACCAGTTTTATACCCTTGAGGATTGTTCTTTTGCCAGCGCCAGCTGTCTTGGCACATTGTCATTACATCTCGTTTAGCAGTCCAGTTTAGGAGGCGATTTGCCTTAGACGGATCTGCATAACTTACAGCTACATCGCCTGCACGGCGCTCTTGAATATGGCACGGGATATCCAGCATAGTAACTTCTTTAAACGCCTCAACCATTTCTAATACACTGGTCCCTCTTCCGGTTCCTAAATTAAATGCTTCAATGCCTGTATTTAACGCATTCCATTCTAACGCTTTTACATGACCGTCAGCTAAGTCGCATACGTGAATGTAATCGCGTACTCCGGTTCCATCATCGGTTGGATAATCTGCCCCAAATACATGTAATTGCTTAAGTCTTCCACTGGCGACTTGTGTAATGTATGGCACTAGATTATTTGGAATCCCGTTTGGATCTTCACCAATCATTCCCGATTCATGCGCACCGATCGGATTAAAGTATCTTAATAATGAAATACTTAATGATGCATCAGCAGCAGCTATATCCTCTAGCATTTCTTCTATCATGAGCTTTGTTCTTCCATAAGGGTTTGTAGCACTTAATGGAAAATCTTCTGAAAGTGGCATCGTTTCTTGAAAACCATATACTGTTGCAGAAGAACTGAAGACGAGATTTGTCACGTTAAAGCGTTTCATGCAATCTACTAAATTAAGTGTGCTAATTAAATTAGTGTTGTAATACATAAATGGCTTTTCAACAGACTCGCCAACCGCCTTTAATCCCGCAAAGTGGATGACCGCATCAACTGACTCGTTTTCAAAGACGTTAGTCAAAGTATCTTTATCGAGCAAATCTGCCTCATAAAATGGGATATCATGCCCTGTAATGTTTTTCATTCGATTGAATACTTCTATATGACTGTTTGACAAGTTGTCCATTACGACAACGTCATGACCCGCAGAAATCAGCTCGACACACGTATGGCTACCAATATAACCAGCTCCACCTGTGACTAGAATTTTCATAATATCCTCCTCAGAAAGCCCTTTTTGTTATTAGGAACGAAGTTTTAATTTAAAAGAATATAAAAAGATTCCCAAACGCGGGAATCTTGATAATAGTTTTGCAATGCGAATATGCTTTTTATCAACATACGTATTACGAGATAATCGCTTTTTAATAGCTGATATGTTTTGACAGATATGCGAAATGGCCTCTCGATGCTCTTTTACTTTATTTTCTTTCATAATATCAACAAGCATCGTTCTCAATGATGTGAAAAAATTTGCGGTGATCATATCGCATAGTTCTGGATGGTGAACCTTCATAAAAGCATACGTCTCATTGTAGTTAGGTACCACATCTAGTCGTTTCATCGAAAACGAAGCGAGCTGACTTTTCGTGATCCCAGACGCTCTAATTAAATAAAAATAGAGAGGGTTCTCAATGTAGATTACTTTCTTTGCTTTATGAAGTAATTGATAAAGAACCGAAGCATCTTGGAAATCCCGTTTTGCTGGAAAATTCACACCTTCAAATAATGATCGTTTAAATAATTTGTTCCATAGAACGTACCCCGTCAACTTGTTTTCATACGTTCGCTTTAACGCGTCTTTATTGGACATCATTTCTATTCGCTTACTATCAGGCGGTTGATTTAACGGTTGACCTTGTTCATCCACTGATAAATAAGGACACATGCTAATCGGGGCGTCATGTTCATGACAAAGCGTATACAATGTTTCAAGCATTGTCGGGGCTATCCAATCATCCCCATCAACAAAACCAATGTAATCACCGGTTGAATGTTCAAGTGCTACGTTGCGCACTTGGGATAGACCGACATTTTGCTGATGAATCACTTTCACCCGCTTATCTTTTGCAGCATATTGGTCACAAATTTTTCCAGATCCATCTGTTGAACCATCATTAATTAATAGTAATTCAAAATCTCCAAACGTCTGGTTTAAAATAGACTCAATACATTTCGGTAAATAATCTTCTAAGTTGTAAACGGCAACTGATAGACTAATTTTTGGCATAATGGACCTCCGTAGCTTACATGATGGATTTAGAGGTTTTATTATCTATAGAGATTAATCGCCC
This sequence comes from Salipaludibacillus agaradhaerens, assembly GCF_002019735.1. Taxonomy (NCBI): domain Bacteria; kingdom Bacillati; phylum Bacillota; class Bacilli; order Caryophanales; family Bacillaceae; genus Salipaludibacillus; species Salipaludibacillus agaradhaerens. Next base: position 495,892 of record NZ_KV917378.1, on the reverse strand, counting down.
GTGATTCATTTTAAATACAGTATCACAATTTTCAATCGTTGTAAGACGATGAGCGATAATAATCAAGGTTTTCTCCCCTTTTAATCCATCAATTGCTTTCATAATTTCTTTTTCTGTTTCATTATCAAGTGCAGAAGTGGCTTCATCCATAAATAATATTTCAGGGTTATGATAAAGAGCTCTCGCAATCCCGATTCTTTGACGCTGACCGCCAGAAAGTCTGACACCTTGCTCACCAATTTGTGTGTGAATCGATTCTGGTAATGTTTGAATAAACTCTTTAAGTTGTGCTTGCTCAAGTGCACGCCATGCGGCTTCTTCATCCACTTCTTCGGGATCAATTCCGAAAGCCACATTCCCTAATATGGAGTCATCTGACAAAAAGATAAATTGAGGGATATACCCAATTTTTTGTTGCCAAATACGCCGTTGGTCGATAATACTTTTCCCATCCACAAGGATTTCACCTTTAGTTGGTGGTAGTAATCCTAAAATAACATCTACAATTGACGTTTTGCCTGCTCCAGATTCACCGATAAAGGCAACGGATGATCCGATCGGGATTTGCAGTGACACATCTTTAACAGCATCTTTCTCTTGATCAGGATAACGATAAGAGACTTTATTTAACACAATTTCCTCTTTAAAGTGTCGTCCGCTATTAATGCGATTGTCTCTCTTCATTTCAGCTTCTGTATCGTCAAGTGTGGCGTCACGATTTTCAAAAATATCTTCATACACCACATTGAGTGCCGGCTGACTATATTTTATTTGTGTCACCATAGCAATCACCCGGCTAATCGATGGCATTAATCGAAAGGCTGCCATGGCGAATAATGCCATCGTCGTAATGAGCTCTCCTGTATCTGCTCCTTGATAAATGATGATAAGCATCGTCACCAGTACTGTAGAGACGAGGATCGTTTCAATGAAAAGCCTTGGTGCTTGGTCAAGCATCTTCATAAATCGTCCATTATTCGCTCTAATTTGACTTTGGGTGCGATAAGCATTTATAAAAAAGGACTCTTTCCCTGATACTTTCACGTCTTTACTTGCACCTAAACTTTGATTGACCCATTTAATCATCTTCCCACCGACTACTTGCTGTTCTTTTCCGAGATGATTAATTTTCTTCCGGAAAAGCCTAAAGAAAATGACGATACTCGTTCCGAGCAATGCAGCCGCAGTAAGGGTTGCTAGTGGTGCTGTAATGAGTAATAAAGCTAGAATACATATGATCACTAAAACTTCAGTGAGTAGTTGAAAACCTGACAAAATCATCCCTTGAAAAAGTTTCGGCACTTCATCATTAACGTTCCTTAACAAATCAGCTGAATTTCTCTGAAGATGAAACGTATACGGTTTCGTTAAGTATTCCTTTAATAACCGTGTAGACAGCTTGACTTGCTGGTTTAATATAATGCGATATTGCACATAAAAAAATGCGAGCAAATAAATATTTTTTAATACAAAAACGACTAATAAAAAACCGACAGAAAAAACAATAAAGGTCGATGTAGATTGGAAGCCAAGAAAATCATAGATACCTTTTAATATCGGCTGCTCGTGAATGATAGACGGATCTGTTACCATCGTGACAAAGGGCAGTATCAATCCCACACCAAGCGTTTCAAAAATAGCTGCTACAATCATCATGACTAATAGGATGACTAATTTCTTTTTTTCTCGCTGATTAAATAATTCAAGCATTTTAGAGAGCGTCTGCTTCAACTAAATCCTCTCCTTCGGGGCCAATGCGGCTTTTCTTAGAATAAAATAAACCATCCACTTGTGAATGGTCAGGTTGTTCCTTTTTTAGATTTAGAACGAAAGCATCTCGTAATTGAGGATCAACGATCAATCGCTTAATTCCTTTGTAAAGTGCTTTATGATCTACAGGAACAATAAGGCCTGTTTTTCCGTCTATGATTTGTTCTCTGGCTCCGGTAAAATCTGTCGTAACAATGGGGCGTTCTAAATATCTCGCCTCAGCAAGTGTCATGCAATATCCTTCATGTCTGGAAGGCTGGACATAGATGTCTGCTCGTTTAATAAACGGGAAAGGGTTTTTAATATTGCCAAGTAATATAAACTCTTTTTCTAATCCATAGTCAGCTATTAACTTTTCCAGAGGAGGGCGCCAATTGCCGTCCCCTAAGCAATACCATTTAATTTCAAATCCATCTTCCTTTAATGTCTTCATCGCTTTTACTGCTAAGTCTTGCCCTTTTTCAGTCATGAGTCTGCCGACAGTCACGATCGTTGTCACACCACTTTCACTTTCTAGCATTGTCTCACCATTTGCGGCTAATCGATGCAACGTTTTTTTCGAAATAACATTTCGTTGGACAGTCATTCGCTCTTGTAATTGAGGCAATTTGTCACTTAATTTTGCTTTTGCTTCCTCTGATACAATACATAGCTTCGAATAATGTTGATAGAGCTCTCCAGCAAATCGTGTGTCAAACCCTATTTTCTCAACATCAAAATGAATCCATTGTAGTTTATGAGCTGCCTTCACTTTATGAGCAATATAATAAGAAATAAGTTCCATTGGGCCCGCATATGCGACGGCATAATCATAGTAAGTTGGGTCTTCTCGTTGATTTTTCAACAAGGCATTAAAAAATACATTTTTATTGCCTGATAATTTAACATATAAGTGTCTGAAAATAAATGAAAATGCTTTGAAATACGCTTTTTCCTTTAAGAGAAAAAGAAGTCTTTCTTTAGGTGACTGATTTATAATTGGTTTTATATCTTCAAACCCTTCTAGTATAATTTTATTAATATCGTTCGGTAAATCATCAATGAAGCCTCCCTTTTCTTCTAAAAGAAGAACGGTTATCTCAAAGTCCTTTCGCGGAAGTACTTCTAAAAGGTTTAGCAATGACTTCTCTGTCCCTCCTATGTTCATATTAATGAGCATAAAAAGTATTTTCTTCTTCATTATCAGACGCTCACTTTCATTAAAAACATAAATTTAGTTACTAAGGTGACATGATAAAACTAGGCATGAATAAGGGCGTATACTTTTTCGATCTCTTCTATATTTCCTTTTTTTTCTTGACTTTGGTACTCTTTAATCGCTTCCGTTAATTGTTCGTCTTGAATAAGTGTCATAATGCCCTTAAATATAGCATCACTATCCATATCCACAACTAAGCCATTCTTGCCATCAACCATCTGTGTAAATACAGCATCAAACCGTGTGGTGACAACTGGCGTATTGAGCATACGTGCCTCGGCTAAGGCGATGCCAAACCCTTCAAAACGTGACGTTTGAACGTACAGGTCAGCTTGTTTAATGTACGGATATGGGTTCGCTTTTACACCGAGGAGTATAAAATGCTCCTCTAGTTTGTATTCTTTTATTGCCGCTTCAATTTCTTCTTGTAAAGGGCCTTTACCTAACACATACCATTTAAAATGAATACCGTTCTCTTTTAGTTTCTTACAAGCCTCTAACGCCATATCGTACCCTTTTTGTCTAGCAAGTCTTCCGATCGTTAATAAACGCAAGCCAGTAAATTCATCACTATAGCCTCCGTCTAATTCGGCCATTTGAGAAATCATCTCTGGATTATTAATGTCGTGAATCACCGTCATTTTCTCGCAAATGTCTGGATAATTCTCAAGAAAAATATCCTTTGTCATAGCTGACACCGCCACAATTTTGTTAAATTGGTCATAATGCTTTCTTTGAAAAGTCTTTTCTTTTCCAGTGAGTCGATAACTGACATTAACCCAAGCGTATTTTTGTCTTGCTTTCACTTTATCAGAGACAAAAAATGTCGGAACGCCTTGTGCATAAGCAATTGCTGTATCATACGTGTTAGGAAGTTCTTTAATCGCTCGTGAGGCACTTTCCCAATAGAGTCTTGCTTTCTTAATATTATCATGCTCTCCGCTACGTAATTTCAATGAATACGAGAGTCTAGACCATAAAAAGTGAGGTTGCCGCCACACTGTTTTTAATGAATGAGCTAATGGCTGTGTTGTAAAAATTGTATATGGGAACGGTTCAATTATCGTCACCTCATCTGGTACAAGCGATTGTAACGTTTTTCCATGGGCAAAAAGAACTAAGTCCACATCATATTTCGAATAATCTAACAAACCGAGAAGTGTGACAAGACTTTTTTCTGCCCCTGCACAATCAAGTGAATCTATGACAAATAGCAGCTTTTTTTTCATGTTCTGGTGCCCTCCCTTCGCGAATTACAGTGATGCGGATTTACTAGCTTGCGCTTCTTTCTTAGCTTTTAACTTCTGAAACCGACGTGGATTAAAACGAAAAATAATGAGCATTATTTTTTGCTTTAACCGTATATTTTTATGTCGCAACAAATCAAAAAAAGCATCGTTAAAACTTGCTTTTAACGTTGCTAATTCGTCGTCAATATCTGTCAAAGTGTCTGTTGCATGATGATAATACCATAAGAAGACTTCCATAAATTGATGAACGGACAATGCATGAAGGTCTTTTAGTTGTTTTTCCTTAAAGAAAACCCTTCTATCATTTAAGGCATAAACTCTATCGAATTTTTTCACTGTAAACGGTGACCTTACCCAACTGCCTTGACGCTGTAAATAATAGTAGCCCACTTTATTAACATAGGCTATCGTTTTACAACGATATAATAATTTATGGGCAATAAACTCATCGTCATAATTTTTGCCTTCAACATATTTTAGTTCAGTGAATAATGATTTGCGGTATAATTTGTTCCATGGATAGATAAATGTCAAGGCATCCTTCGTATAAAGTTGCTTTAAAGCTTGCATACTGGAATAAACAACCGTATTGGCAATGGAACCTGAATCATTTAGCTGAGGAACAGGATCATCAGGGTAAACTTCTGCAAAATCGCACACCGCTATATCTGATGAGGTTGCTTCTATCACTTTTAGTAATGAATGATACATATCACGATGGATAAAATCATCCCCATCTACAAAGCCAATATACTTGCCTTTGGCTTCTCTTATCCCACAATTTCTCACAGAGGCAATACCACCATTTGCTTTTTGAATGAGGCGCACTCTGTTATCAACTTGCTCATATTTTTTACATATTTCGATTGAGTCGTCTGTTGATCCGTCATCGATTAACAGAAGCTCAAACTCTTTAAACGATTGATTTAAGATAGAATCTATACATGTTGGCAAATAGTCTGATAAATTATATACGGCCACAATAATACTTATTTTTGGTATCATTCTGCACCATCTTTCTTAACAAATTAAGACGCTTTCCGCAGCGCCTTTTTTACTTGGTAATTCATATTCACTAACGCGATATTAAACCGCAACATTGTTAATAAACATTTGTACTTAATTGATAGACTTTCCACATTCATAACCTGTCTATAGTGTTTTTTCAAGTGAGTTTGTATGGCCCGTAGATAACGCCGTTTCGTAGTACGGTTAGATACTTGATTCAATATATAAAAGATATGATCAGCCGTCCAATAGGCATAACACGAGAGGTAGCTGTCTTTCAGCTCAGGGAATTTTTCATTCATATAAAAGATAATGTCATCCCATCCTCTGAATGAATCCAACCGGTCTTCATGATAAGCTTTATTAAGAATGCTGTCACTCCGTTGCACATAAATATAGCCAATATAGTCTGTAAAGGTAAGACGTTTTGCTTGGCCGATCACTTTATACGTCGTTTGGAGATCTTCATGAATTCTACCAGTCGGAAAGGTCACAGTGGAGAAGAGTTCTTTTTTATACAGCTTATTACATGCAGCAAAGCGATAAAGCTCACCTTTGAAAAGTTCTCTCATAGCCTCTGTCGTATTAAAGTGTTTAATTGAATGCGTTTCTGGCTGTTTAAACACTGGTCTACCGTCTATTTCTTTCCCCATTCCACATACGGCTATCTCACTTTTTGAAGACTCACATAATTGGAATAACGTTTCTAACATGAGCGGATCAATTTTATCATCACCGTCTATAAACGCTAAGTATAAGCCTGAAGCATGCTGGATCCCAGTATTTCTCGCTGCAGATAACCCACCATTTCGTTGATGAATAACCTTGAAACGATCATCTGTCCTAGCAAATTCTTCACATAACTCATCACTTCCGTCGCTAGATCCGTCATTGATAATAAGGACTTCAATATTTTTGAAGGTTTGATCTTTAATACTGTTTAAACAAGGTAAGACAAAATCAGCTACGTTAAAAACCGGGACAATAACTGAAATATCAACACACTTTTCATTCATCATATGGTCACTTCCTTATGTCAGCAGCTTTTCTTTTACAAGGGTAGAAGAAACGCCACCAGTATAAGGAAAATACATAATATTAACCCCAACCGTTTGAAATTTTGCTTCAAGGTCATCGAACAATGGCGTGCCTTTCCAGTCATCTCCTACGAACATAATGTCATATTGGAGTTCTTCCCATGTTTTATATTTATCTCGATGCTCTTGGGCTATGACTTTATCAACATATTGAATCGCGTCGACAATCGCTATTCGTTCATGAAAAGGGATAACAGGTGTCTTATTCTTGTATGATTGAACGAGTTCGTCAGTGCTCACACCTACAATCAAATAATCACAATGTTCTTTGGCACGTTTTAAAATATTTAAATGACCGATGTGGAACAAATCAAAGACGCCAGTAGTATAACCTATTGTTAATGGTTTCAAATTAATCTGCCTCCTTTAGCTACAAATCTGATGTATGCGTTCAACGACTTTCTCTGATGCTTTTCCTTCTTCAAAACTTCCGGTAGCAAGCAAGAATGTTGCTAGTTTTTCTAAGTAGTCTTGTTTATTAAAGCGATCAAATTGCACTAATAGTGCTTCCTCGTTAACGGCTGATGGAAACGGTAAATCACTTAATTGGAAGTAGAGCTTTCTCTCACTTGCTGTGTATTGCTCGATATCTGGTGTGTATAAAAAACACGGGCGCTCTGTAATGGCAAAGTCAAACATTAACGAAGAATAATCTGTTATTAAAATATCCGCACAAGCAAGTAGTTCTTGTGTATCTTCATAAGCTGTTACGTTTCTAACATTTTTTGAGAAGTCAGTATGACGATACATCTCAGTTAAGTGCGGATGAAGTTTTACTAATAACACCCACTCACCACCAAATGCTTGCTTTAATGTAGTAAGTATTCGGTCTACATCAAACTCTAACGGTGTTGTCTTTTGCTTATTACGAAAGGTCGGGGCAAATAAAACCACCTTTTTTTCTGGCGAGAGATTTAACTTTAATTTCACCCGGTTAACTAAATCTAACTGTGGTGATACGAGAATGTCGTTTCTCGGCGTTCCTGACTCAAGAATTTCACCCTCATACCAAAAACTCCGTTTAAAAATTTCAGTGCTCTTTGCACATCCTGATAGCAATAAATTACACATATGAGAATCATGTTTAGCAAGCTCAATATAATTATCAGGTAATGCTTTGCCAGCATCTTTTTCAATTTGCTTTAAACGTAATGAACTGTGCCATGTTTGGATATAGTACTGGTCGTCTTTCTTTTTAAAATGGTTTGGAAGACGATGGTTCGTTATGACCACTTGTGCCGTGGCCAAATGATAAAAATAGCGCAGTGACATGGCTTTTGCCGTTCGAAAAAATGGCTTATTTCGATCTTGCTCCGGCTTATTCAATACCCATACAATCTCAAATTTTTTATGGAGATCATGCTTCAGTAAATACTCTGTTATATATTTCGGATTGCAACTGTACTGCCCACCGTAATAACTCATAAATAATAGCTTGGACTTTTTTACTTTAAAAACCGAAAAGAACGTCATTAGAAAATGCAAGATGGTTCTTTTTATTAACTCTTTCATTCTTTTTGACTCCCTTGCAAACTGATAGATTGCAGCGGCTTATTCACCGGTTTAGTAAATGGCCTAAGCAGTTTTTTTACTCCGAGATTCCCGATATATAATAATGGATGAATGATAAATAGGTGCAAATCTCTTGCTAACTGCTTATCATCTTCTGTAGATGCTTTGAATAATGAGCGATTCTCTAAAATGTGCTGCTTAATTTTATCTTTCTCTCGTTTATGAACAGGATCAGAGTTTAACGAAAATAAGATCCGATAATGTTGAAGTTCGGTTTTCAATAATAATTTGTTTGATTCGTTTAATAGTGAAGGATAATTTTCTTTAATGAACATGTTTCGCTGTTTCAGGCCTTCAATGATATCAAGGTTTCTTATAGAATAATTTTTAACGATGCTATCGGCACGCTGTCGATAATAATAGAGTGGTTCATGACATATGGCATAGTTCGTTACCTGACTCATAACATGATGTGCCCAGTACACATCTTCAAATAACACACCTTTTACGAAAGGCGTCTTTTTAACAAGTTCGGTTTTGTATAACTTTCCCCAAGCAAAGTTTTTGACGATATCATTTTTTACGAGTGCTTCCATTAATTCAGTATTTGATAAAGCAATCGTTTCAGACGATTGATTGTAGTAACGGTTATCGTACAGTAATTGCTCGTCGTAAGCATAATAAAAAGCAGCTTGTGCTGCTTCTGCCTCGTTCTCTATTAAGAGGGTGACTAACGTTTCAACTAACTGAGTACTCACCCAATCATCGCTATCCACAAACATGGTAAAGTCTCCAGATATATGGGGTAGACCAAAATTTCGTGCATCGGACAAACCACCGTTTTCTTTATGATACACATGAACCCGTGAATCTATTTGAGCATATGATTCCGCGATTTCAGCACTTTTATCAGGAGAACCATCATTAACGACGATGATTTCTAGATTAGAGTAGGTTTGATTTAATAGACTATCTAAGCATTGATTAAGGTAACTTTCTACTTTGTAGACGGGAACGATGATACTCACTAAAGGTTGCACGTGCTCTCCCCCTCATAAAACCTTATAAAGTTTTTCTAATTCCTGTACGTTTGAATAATCTGATTGTAAACAAGCTGCTGATAAAGCTTCCCTTAATATCGAATCGGCTTTTAACGTAAGAATGCCCTCAGCAATACCTTCAGCTGACAGTTCACAAATCCACCCATCTTTACCGTGTGATACTTGGCTCGCCGATGTTGGATATGCCGTAATCAGAACAGGCTTTCCTAATATTTGCGCTTCAACAACAGTGACAGCTTTACCTTCATAACGCGAAGGTTGAACATACACATCCGCCGCCTGCATATACGGATAAGGGTTTGTTTTTTTGCCTAACAGTATGACGTGTTCGTGTAAATCATGTTGTGATATTTTATCTCGCAACATGCTTTCGTCTCCTCCGTATCCGACAATATACCAAACGATATCTGTATGACCTTTATCTTTTAGCTGTGCCAAGGCATCAACCGCCATATCAATACCTTTAGCATGAGAAAGACGGGCGACAGTCACTAGTTTAAAACGTTGATCTGCCATCATAAGCTCGGGCTCTTCCATCAGTGCCTGTTGTCTTATGAATGTTGGAGATTGCAAGTTTTCCAAAACCATGACTTTCTGAGCTAAACGAGGGTATTTTGTTAAAAAGGCCTCTTTACAAGCTTCAGACACCGCCATAATATGATCGAACTTATTCCACATAGTTTCGTCAGCTACTTCGTCTGTTTCGACCGTAGAAAAGTCCGTATGAATCCACGCAATCTTTTTCTTAGCCGTCACTTTCTCTGCTACAAAGTAGTGCGGCCAAAGATAACTAATCGCCACATCGTAAGTCTTTTCCACTGATGGCAAATGGTTAAGTGCATATTGCCACATCCGTTGCATTTGAACATATCCAGGCTCAGAGTAATGATTTTTTTTGCCAATAATTTCTGCCACTATTTTCGCTTTTAATCTTGAAATGGCTAACATGAATTGCTTTTCTTGCATAACTGTTTTAATTGATTTTCTAAAACTCGTATATTCTTTAACTTCTGGTAGTAATGCAATATGATCAGGTAGCATCTCCAAGAAATCACCTGCATGGCGGTACAGAAAAACCTCTAATGCGCCATCCTCTAAGTTAAAATGATTTAATAAATGAATTAAACTTCTTTCCACACCGCCTACTTCCATATCAAAGGAGGCGAGCAATATTTTTTTCAATTGAATCCCCCTCCCACTGTCCATTATCTGTAAGTGTTTTGAAGTTTGGTATAGGCATTCTCATAGTTATAGCCTGCTGCTTCAAAAGCGGTTTTAATGGTAGTGGCTTCTGTCTCTCTATGAGTACTTGCTTCAAGAATGCGCGCCACCCATGTATCAATAGAATCTGTTAATGAAAGACGCTCTACCAAACCGAGTTTAATATCTGCTTCTGGCTGAATCGCATCTGAGGTGACACATGGCAATCCTGTCGCTTGCGCTTCTAATAATACGAGTCCTAACCCTTCGAAACGAGATGGAAAAACGAAACAATCCATTGTATACAAGGGTGCTCTTATGTCTTTAAGGAGCCCAGTAAAGATAACGTCATCTTGAATTCCCATATTTTTAGCTTGTCTTTCAATGTCTTCCTTTAAATGACCTTCACCAATGAGTAATAAGCTGACTGAATGGCCTTTACGTTTAATAGCAGCTAAAAGTGTTAACAAAAAATGATGGTTTTTCGCTTCTATAAAGCGTCCAACATGACCTATGACGACATCAGATTTGATTCCCCACTTTTCCTTAAAAACCGCTATGTCATTTTTATCATGTTGCAAGAAATGGTGATAGGGAATGACATTAGGAAAATACGTGTAATTTTTTTGTTTGATCGTTTTTTCTCCAAATAAAAAAGTAGCTGCACGCTCACTGCACGCGTAGAAATCAGTTGAAAACAACTTAATTAACCGTTTCATTGATTTCATATAAAGCCACTTTTTAAAAGAGTGACATGCCTCCTCTGTTGTATGGGCATGAGCGACTCTTACTGGCACACGTGCTAATGCGGCTGCTGTATTCACAATCCCGCAGTGGAACAACGTGTGAGCATGCACAGCAGCATATGGCCCATGTTTTTTAATCGCCTTAGAAAGCTCAGAAATAGAGGAAGGACGTGTTAATTTAATGACGTTTCCACCTAAATGACGAATCTCTTCATCGTAATGACCATCGTCCTGGCTATAAGAGATAAAATCGAACTGCATCTCGTGATGAACTTGCCGGTAAAGGTTCATTAACATCGTTTCTGTACCTGCTCGATTCATTTGACCGGTAACATGCAAAATTTTCTTCTTCACATTAACCCCCGTTTAAGAAAACACCGGACGCGTGTCCTTTATGATGTCATTCCAAGCATTTAATGCAAAACTCCCTGGAATAGAAACATTTGAAAAAGTAAGTGTCTCGCCAGCTTTGACTGGTTTTTCAATAACCGCTTGAGAAAGCAAACCGATCGGTAAGTGATCAGGGTTGTCTTCTATGCTACAAGCTTCTCCTCTAACAACAAAACTTCCAATACCTTGCGAAATCGTTTCTCCAGCAGTCAAATCTCGTTTAGCGACAGCTTTCACACTTACACTTGGATGAGCTGTATTGTTTAATAGAATGCCTTTACCGTCCACAACACGTCTAATCGTTTTAATGATTTCTAGATGACATAAATGAAAAGAAGTTGACAGCGTATAATAAGGACCTTCACCTAACTTTAAGTAAGATAATGCTTCTTTTTGATTACCATCGTGTCGAGCTGTAATGAAAACCCCTGGTGGCCCTTGTCTACATACAACAAAATCGCTAATTGGTTTCCCGTTATGTTCTGTTTTTTCAGCGAGCGATTGCCCGCCTATCTCTATATTTTCTACCGTCTCTCCTGTCAGGCCATCAGCTAAAATGCCTGCATGCAAGCCATTTGCCACTAAAGCTTGTTCAATTTGCACTTTAGTTCCATCAGTAAATGATGTGACCATTGGCAAGCTAATTCCCTTTGCCTTAGACCAATATGTCATATCTTCAAGACTTGGGTTTAAATTCATAAAGCCTTTAATATTTCCGTAAACTAGCGGCTTAAAACCCATTGAGAGCGCATTTTCATGCAGAGCTGCTAAACAACCTGGTTGATCGCCTTCAGCTTCCGTAATAAATCCCCGTTTAGCAAAATAAGATCCTGTTGTCACTTGTAACTCTGAGTTCATCGTGACGACAGGTAAATTCATCTTAAAGGCCTGGTCAATGACCTCAGAACCATGAATCACATCGCCACTGCATTCTACAATTAAGTCTACGTTTTTTAAGAACGTATCTATATCATTCGTTAAAGCTTGCCGCCCTTGAATACCTTCAACAGTCTCAATGGGACGACGTGTTAAAATACTAACTACTTTCATATCATCAGTAGAGGCTAATAACGATATGAGTCCCTTCGCTATAAATCCCGTTCCAGACACGCCAATTTTTACTGAATCAGTCATTGTTTCCTCCTATTAAAATTTACTGAGCAGATTTGGAATGCTTCGTCTGCCATTCAATAAATTCAATTACCTTGTTATATTCCTCTAATTGTTCTTTTGTCACACCTTGCTTTTTAATGCGCATAACAAATTCGACCCAATCTTCTTCGGGTACGTGATCCGTGTCTTGATCCGCTTCAATGCCAAGGAGTGTCATTAAATCTTCACCTAATACCGAAGCTAATTTCTCTAAAACTTTGATAGACGGGTTCTGATTAATATTTCTTTCAATGTTACTTAGATTAGATTTAGAAATGTTAGCACGTTCAGCTAATTCTGTTAACGTAATTCCTTTTCGCTTTCGCAGAGCAATAATGTTATGTCCAATCATTTTCTCAACCTCGTTTTATCAAATTTTATATCATCGCCTCCCGACCAATTGAATGCGTTATACACTCTTTTATGCATTTAATCACACGCTGTTGGTCTTCGGGAGATAAGTTCGATCCAGACGGGAGACAAACACCATTTCCAAATAAATTTTCTGCTACATGATTATCGTTGTCATGTGGGTAATAAGTGGTCCCTTTAAACAACGGTTGAAGATGAAGAGGCTTCCAGACGACTCTCGCCTCAATCATTTGGTCATTTAAATACGTTACGAGCTGTTCAGAAGTGACATCCAACTTCGTCTGATCAAGTAGCATCACCGTTAACCACCTACTTGAAAAAGAACCATGATATTCAGGCATAAAACTGACACCTTTAATTGATGTGAGATCATCGACATAATTTTTGTAAACAGAACGTCTAGCATCTACTTTGCCATTTAAAGACTTCAGTTGAGCACGCCCTATGCCAGCTGATATATTACTCATTCGGTAATTAAATCCCATGACACTGTGTTGATAATGAAGCGCTGGATCTTTAGCTTGAGTGGCTAAGAAACGGGCTCTTTCTAACAATTTCTCTGAGTTAGATACGAGCATCCCACCTCCAGAGGTGGTAATAATTTTATTACCATTAAAAGAAAAAATCCCAAAGTCCCCCATACTTCCAGAATGAATACCGAAGTATGTAGCACCAAGAGATTCTGCTGCATCTTCCACCACCGGCACATCATACAGCTTACATATGCGTAAAATTTCCTGCATCTTTGCTACTTGCCCGTATAAATGGACAACAATCACTGCTTTAGGTAATTGATTTTCAGCTGCTGCTTCCTTTAAAGCGCGCTCTAGTGCTTGAGGAGACATATTCCAAGACTCCGGTTCTGAATCAATAAATACTGGCTCAGCACCTTGATACATAATAGGATTCGCACTTGCTACAAATGTGAAAGTAGAACAAAAAACACGATCTCCTCGACCAACATTAAGCAGTAATAGCGCTAAATGAATCGCTGCTGTACCAGAGCTTAATGCTACCGCCCCTTTTACATCTATATAATCAGCTACCTCTTGCTCAAATGCTGTAATATGTGGCCCCACAGGTGCGACCCAATTCGTATCAAAAGCTTCATTCACCATCACTTTTTCTTGTCCTGTAAGATCAGGTGGAGATAAATAAATTTTCTTAGACGTTGTATTTAACAATTTTCTCACCTGCTTTCGCTTTTACTGTGGCTGGAACGCCAGCTGCTGTTATAAATGATGGCATGGAATGAATGACAGTGGAGCCCGCACCAATGACCGACCATTCACCTACTGTTTTCCCAGGTATAACCGTGGCGTTTGCTCCTAAATGTGCGCCTTCCTTCACTTCTACATTGCCTGTTAACGTAGCATGTGGGGACAAGTGGACATAGTCATTAATAATATTGTCATGCTCAATAATGGCCCCGCTGTTAACGATGACATGGGCCCCCACTGTAGAATCTGCATTGATAACGGCGTGAGGCATGACGACCGTACCTGGACCAACTGTTGCGTGTGGACTAACCTCTGCAGTTGGATGCACAAGTGTGATATAGGCCTCTCTCGGTAGTTTCAGCTGTTTGACTATTTTTTTACGAATAATATTGTCGCCAACTCCAATTAGCCATTTCACGTCTTTAAATTTCAGATGCAAAGGAATAGAAAAAGATAACGGCGCGTAAAAAACACCGTTATCTATCGTCATTCCATCAAATTTATCATCTAAATAGCCGATCACTCGCACGTTTTTACTCCGCTGGGCAATGTCAGTTAGTACTTTACTATGACCGCCGTATCCCACAATGATCAGATTCATGCTCTCAACTCCTCAGTCCTGGAATAAAGGAATGTACTGACTTCTATAATCGATATTTAACGTAATAATATACTCATAAACGAAATAAGCAAGATATAACACAACGATGATATAGTAAATAAATGTTTGATCTTTTTCACTGAATACTTTAACGACCCAAGAAAGTAAAATTAAGTTAAACAACTCAAAATAAATAGCAAAACGGGCAAAAATCCAGTTTTGTGTAGAAATTAGCATGAATACTGTGCACAATAACGATAAGTTAACGAGATAATCACTTTTTGGAAAGAGTTCTCGAAGGCGAGCTCGTCCAAAATAAGCAAGTATAAGAGGTGACGCTGCTACTGCTACCCTAACAATGTTTGCCCCTCCCTCCTGAAACTCTGAATACCCACCATATTGTGTATCTGAGATAGCAGAGAAAAACATTTCTGAGAAATACTCATAGCCGAAGGCCGCAGCTGTACCTACGAAAATAAAAGCGAGAGAACTCCAAGACCATGCTTCTCTTCTTACAACAAAATATACCGGTAATAAAATAAGGGCGCTTTGATGGAACGTAGAAGCTAACAAAACTAAAGCAGCATATTTAAAAAAGTTCCCTTCAAGAAGGAACTTTGTACCTGCAAATATAATGGCTGCGGCCAGATATTGCCTCATGCCGTTCATTGATACTAGAAACATACCAGATGCTATAAACACATATAAACTTAATTCAAATACCCGTGAGTATTTATATAACACACCAACGATTAACGTTAATGTGAAGAAAGACATAATAAAGATCAAAACTTGGCCGTCATCAGTGACGTTTTTTAAGAGCATCTGCAAGACACCAAACCCTTGATCCTTACCTTCCTTAACAATTTCCCATGTAAATTCATTCGTCTCAAAAGCATGGCGGTAAAAATACGTATCGCCAATATTACTTCTAAGTCCTGAGACCGTTACAAGACAAGCTAATGCTAGAAAAGCCAACACAATATTCGGTTGGACCGGAACTCTTCCAGATCTTTGTTCAAAATCTGGAATTGGTTTTGCGAAATACCTTGCAGAAAGTGATAATCCAAAAACCGCTGCTAGATTTAACCATAGTATTCCCATTAATGAGATCCTTTCAATTCTTTTAAAAATTTTAAATTTATATATACATACAAACATACCCCAAATGGCAGAGCCGCAACAGTTAGCCAAGGAGCTGGACTTTCTTTAAAAAACGCTTTATTTTTACTCAATAATGAGCTTGATACGTAGTGAATAGCTTGACGAAATTTAAATGTCGTATTAGCTAATGATAGTGTCATGAGCTGATGTCTATAAAAAGCAAAACCTTTCGGGTTCGTTTTATATTGTCGCAGCATGTTCATAGTAGAACCGTCAGACCTATATTCCACTAGACAAACAACTTGATTCATTAATAATAACGGATACTGTTCATCCAGTTTGTAGTATTTATAAGCAAGTCCAACGTATTTTTCCCCTTCAAAAAGTGGATACGGGAAGTTTTTAGCCACTTCAGTACGGTAAATCAACTTTTTGTCACCTGTTATACCATGCTTATAATAAAGATCGAACAATGTTGATGACGTGATTCCTTTCGGCAGTTCACTGCCGAGGATGTCCCCTTCTTCATTAGCGTTTAAAGCCACAAAACCACTAACCTTATTTGAGCCATAAGCTTTCCAAAATGACAAAATCCTGTCCACAGCCTCTTCATGAAACAAATCATCTGAGTCAAGACAAACATTTAACTCCGTATCAATTGTCTCATAAGCCGTATTGTGAGCACCATGCATCCCTTGATTCGCTTGTTTAACATAGTTAATGTTAAGTTCTTGTTCATCTATCCACTGTTTAACAAGTGTCTCTGTGTTATCAGTTGAGCCATCATCAATAATTAACCATATAAAATGTTTATTTGTCTGCCTTTTTAAACTTTCATAGCATTGATGAAGGCAGTATCCGCGATTATATGTTGGCGTGAAGACCGTCAGTTTTATCATGGCTTACCTCCTTCAACCGCTTAAGATAGAAAGATTGTAAAGCAGTTGCCGTCTCTAAAATGTTAAAGCCTTTCTCAACAACACGCTCATGCTGAGATTGGCGTTTAGGACGATTCCTTTCCAACGCTATAAGGGATTTTACCCATTGCTCACTCTCCCTTAAAGTTAAAAATTGAATTAAGCCAGCCCCTATATCAATTTCATGTGTGACGTGATCTGAAACGAGACAAGGGAGCCCTGACGCTTGTGCTTCAACTAAAGAAACAGGTAAACCTTCATATAATGATGGGAAGACGAAGGCATCACACCCTGTTAACACTTCAGGAATGTCGGATCTTTTTCCTAAAAAGGCGATATGTTCTTCTAGTTTCAAGCGTTCTACAAGAGACATTATATGTTCTTTTAGAGGCCCTTCACCAACAAGAAGCAAGCGTGCATTTGGGATGTGAGTAACCACTTTTAAGAACATATGAATTAAGAAAGTATGGTTCTTCGGCTGACTAAAACGCCCTACATGTCCAAGAACAAAATGCTCTTCTGACAGACCGAATTCTTTTCTAGCATTCATTCTTTTTTCATGACAGTACTCAAAGCTTTCACTATCGATACTATTATTAATTTTTTTAAAGTTGACTGAACGCCCAAATAGCCAGCTACCAGCTGATTGTGAGCATGCCAATCGATCTGTTGCCGCTTTATTAATCTTCTGACCTGTATACCACTTATAAGAACGAATAGCTAAATGGCCTTCACTTGAAGTGCTATGACTATGAGCAATTCTTATAGGTACACCGTGTCGTTTAGCAGTAGACAAAATATGCCCACTCATTTTATCCATATGCGCATGGACAACAGAGTACTGTTTATTTGTCTTAAAGAAATCATTCACAGCTTTTAAGTAGTGAAAATGGCCTACTTCTTTTAATGCTGGCAAGCGGTGCACCCGTCCACCTAAGCTGGCGATTTCCGCATCAAATTCCCCTTCATAAGACGTGAGAAAATCAAATTGTACCGCTGAGCGATCAAGGTGCCGATATAAATTCATAATCAATGTTTCAGCACCGCCTCGATTCATATTCACGACTGCATGCAAAATTCTTACTGGACTGCCCATTCACTGACACCCTCTTCGTCCATATATTTCTTATAAATATGTGTTAACTCCTCTAACACGATGTTTAAACTGTAGGTGGATAGAATAATATCTCTGCCCGCTTTACCTAACCGTTGACGCATCTCTTCATTTTTAGTTAAGAGTATTACCTTTTCGGCGAAAAGCTCTGGCACAGGTTCTTTTAAAATCCATCCATTTTCACCAGATGTTATAAGTTCAGAATGGCCACGATTTTTAGTGGCGATGACTGGCAGACCACACGCCATTGCTTCCATAATGTTAACTGGCAGACCTTCTCGTAAACTTGACCCTACGGCCATATCACAAGCAGGAATGATTTCTTTAATATCATCTCTTAATCCCATAAATGAGATATGATGCTGAACACCTAAACGAGTGGCTAACTCTTCGCAAGGCGTCATATCGCCAGGTCCAGCAAGTAATAGTTTCACTTTTGGAGCACAGCTAGACAAGCTAGCCATCATTCGAATCAGTAGCTGCTGATTTTTATTCCGATTGAACTCCGCAGCATAAACAAGTAAAAAGTCATTTTCATCAAAACCTAATTGTACTTTTTTCTTTTTTTTCACGCGTTCTCCAACAGGTTTAAAGATATGAGTGTCAACACCAACACCATGAACATGCGCTATCTCTTTGGAAGAAAAACGATGAGTTGAAGCTCTTTTATAATCTTCATTGTTAATCGTAATTAACGTATCCGTAAAAAAGCTTAGGACTCTCTCTATCGGATAGTAGAGTAACCAATTTTTCACAGGTGCTCCTTTACAAAAATGAAAGCCATGAGCCGTGTAGATCACTTTTGTGTTGAGATTCACTCTGGCCCATCTTCCAGCAAGTCTTGCTATGACACCACCCATTGGCGTATGACTGTGAATAATTGAATACTGTTCCTTACGAATGATATGCTTCAGTTGTTTATAGGCTTGCAGGTTTTCTTTTTTAAAAGGTGATCGTTGAATCGGAATATCAAACTTTTTGTCAGCATATGCTAACGTCTGCTGTCCCGCTGCTGCTACATGAACTTCCCAGCCTTGTTCCTTAAGCCATTTCATAAAAGGAAGGTGAAATGCCTTAAAATGATAGTCTACTGTGGCGCATAATAATATTTTGTTAGACTGCATAAGGAGCCTCCTTCTATGATGTCATTACACCGTTATTAATATCTATGAGCAGCTAGGAGTAAAGCCATTTTGAATACTAACAGATCATTGCTCCTTTAAATGGCATGCTATTTAGCTGACAGGTGTAATTCTTCATGCGAAGAAACCGGCTCAGCTACATGTTTTGGTCCATTTGTTAATTCAAGTACTTTGGCCCTCAATGCTTTTTTATCCATAAAAGCGTAACTAGATAATAATTTTTCAACCTTATGAATATTTGTGACAGCACATTTTCCAAGGTAAATTTTCGGGAAGATTTGCTCATCATGAATTTCATCTTTATTCAATAGCTCTTCATATAATTTTTCACCTGGTCTAATACCTGTAAATTCAATGCCTATTTCTTCTTCACTGTGGCCACTTAAAGAGATCAAATTTTTGGCTAAATCAACTATTTTAACGGGCTCGCCCATATCCAAGACAAATGTTTCTCCACCTTGAGCAAGACAACTAGCTTGAATAACTAACCTTGATGCTTCTGGTATCGTCATAAAATAACGAACCATATCAGGGTGTGTAACTGTTACTGGGCCGCCCTTTTCAATCTGCTTTTTAAATAGTGGAATAACACTCCCGTTACTTCCCAATACGTTACCGAAGCGTACAACGGTAAAGATAGTCTTACTTTTTTGGTTTAAATCATGAATAACCATTTCAGCTAAACGTTTCGAAGCACCCATCACACTTGTTGGATTGACCGCTTTATCTGTTGAAACCATGACGAATGTTTTAACCCTAGCGTTATGGGCAGCAGTTGCAACATTCAATGATCCAATCGTATTGTTTTTTATCGCTTCTTCCGGATTTCGTTCCATTAAAGGCACGTGTTTATGTGCTGCAGCATGATAAACCACTTCTGGCGCATGGTTATCAAATACAGTTAATAGCTTCTTTTCATCTTGTATATCTGCAATCTCTGTGACAATCTCTGTCATGGAGTGACTCATTATTTCTTTCAATTCCATTTCGATATTATAAATACTGTTTTCCCCATGACCTAGTAAAACTAATTTTTTTGGAGCATGATTAATAATTTGTCGGCATAATTCTGAACCAATTGAACCACCTGCCCCTGTCACAAGAACGTTTTTACCTGTGATGGTATCCCCGATTAACTCGTTATCTAATTCAACTGTTTCTCGTCCTAACAAGTCCTCAACTGAAACATTTTTGAATTGCTTAACGGATACTTTCCCAGTAACTAAATCTTCAATCATTGGTAGAATTTGCGTTTTGACTTTTACCGTTGAGCACAATTGGTAAATCTGCTGGAGCTTATGACGTTTAAGTGACGGAATAGCAATGATGATATTTTCTATTTTCATATTTTCTACGACCTTAGGTATATCTGCCGTTGAACCTGCTACAGGTAATGCATAAATGTCAAGTTTTTGTTTGTTGGCATCATCATCAATAAACGCTACCGGGCGTAAATCAGCACTTTGATTTTGTAAAAGCTGCCGAGCAACCATCGTACCTGCTGATCCAGCGCCCACAATCAATGTTCGTTTTTTAGTAAGATCTATACGTTTGTGATCTTGGTTCCTCATACGCCACCAAAATCTTGCACCACCAATTAATACGACCATCAATAGCCATGTGATAAATAAAATTCTATATTGTATGTGATCAAAAATAAGTAATTGTATAAAGGCATTAAACACGATAGAAAAAGTAAGTGTTTTTAAAATCACTTTAAGTTCACCAACACTTGCATATTCCCATGCTTTTTTGTTCATTTTGTATAAAAATGAAAACATATGATAACTTAAGAGGATTATCGTACACGATAGCCAAAAATTAACATTGAAATAAATTTGTGGCTCATTAATAATGATGAAACTTGAAAAGAATGCTATAAGAATAAATAATGTATCCAGTGCAATAAACAAGCTTGTTCTTTTGTGAATACTCATTAATGATCCCCCTCTCAGTTCTCAATAAAGCACATTTGTTGTCTTTTAAAATGATTTAGCGTGTATCATCATTTAAAGAAAAAATGATTGCTAATATGTATGATTTATTTAAATAAACAAAAAGAAGACGCAGAAACGCCTTCTTTTTGCATCTTAATGGGCATCTAACCCATCCTCACTCCATACCAGTGACGATATACGTCTAAGGTTTATTATAATGAAACCCACAGCATGGCCGAGTACCTCTGTTGATAAAGGAAGAGAGATATTTCCTGTATTCTTAATAACGAACAACAAGGGTAAAAAAATTAGCTTCGTCTAAATAAATTTGCCAACGAATAGCTTTTTTGACTCTTAAATAAATTTAATAATGAATAATTCTTATCATTAAATATAAGACCAATAAGATTGACATTATAACTTTCTAATAACTTTTTAGCTTCATTAATAAGCGAGACATCTGTTTTACTTTTTCTTGTAACAAGAACCGTAGCATCACATTTATTAGTAATAACTCGAGCTACTTGACTTATTAAAACGGCTTGAGTGTCTACTAAAATGTAGTCATATTTCTTTTTAGCTTCATTTAAAACATGATCCATGTCTGCTGATTGCACCAATTCAACTAACTGCTTCGACAAAGGGCCGGCCGCAAGTACATCCAGCCCTTTGTATTCGCTCACATTAATGACATCTCTCAGCTTTTTTTGTCCAATAAGAACATTACTCAGCCCTACTTCTAAAGGAATGTCAAACTGTTTACTAATTTCAGGTTTTGCAAAATTTGCATCTATTAACAATACTTTTTTACCCTCTTGAGCTAACGTTAACGCTAAGTGACTAATAATCGTTGTTTTGCCCTCTTTTTCTTGAGGTGACGTAATTGCAATAGAATGGTAATTCCCTTTAAACGAAGCAAACTCAATATTAGATTTGATTCGGTGAAATTCTTCATTTAACACAGAACCTGTTTTGTTAAAAAATAAAGAGTAATGCTTTTTATTCTTTAAACTAAACAATCGTTTCACCTCTTAAGTCTGTATTACTGCTGTCTGCCGTATTCTGCCTTCTAGTTGTATACGACATTTTCGAGACGCTACCGATGACAGGGAGTTCAGTAGTGCTCTCAAGTTCTCTCTCTGATCTTAACTTATTGTCCACGCCATTTAGCAGCAGCGCTAAACCAACGCCAATAATTGCCCCCAATAATAGACTGAAATAGACAAGATTGTAACCTGGTGTGTAGATAGGTGTTTCACTTTCAGCAAGAGTCGCTTCTGAAAGAACGCCAATGTCTGAGTATCCTAGTCTTTCCTCTACAACATCAGGAAAAATAGAGGCTAATGTGTTCACGATTGAAACAGCATTTTCAGGAGAGCTATCTTGAACACTTATTTGAACAATTTGTGAGCCTTCAATATCTTGAGCTGTAATTTGTTGACCAAGCTGATTAGCTGTTTTTCCTAAATCTAACTCGTTCGACACTTCTTCAAGTACAACTCTTTCTTTAACAAAGACTTTGATGGTGTTCATGTTCGCACGTTCCTCAGATATGATTATTGAAGATGACGCTTCATAAATCGGTACCGAAGGATTTGATAGCGTGTAAAACAGGCCTGCTCCTCCTGTAATCAAAGTCATTAGCACAATTAACCAGACTCGCCTCTTTAGAGCAATGAAAATGTTCTTAATTTGCAGTTCGTTCGTTTTAATGGACATACTTATCCCCTGCCTCTCTCAGTGTGGTTGTGCTTCTTTAAGAACAAAAACATTAAAACCTTGCCTGTTTCCCTAATGATAATTCTTAATAACGAACAAGTCAATAGAAAATGTGAAAAAGTTTGGATAATTCTATTTTATGTATAATGTCCTATCCATTATTTTTATAAGATAGAACCATTTTGCCACTTTAAATCATTAAAATTATAGGTCATTCATTATTCTTTTAACGTTTTGAATAAGATCAAACCATTTGTAGGATAAGCGATATAATTGTAAATTCGCTCTTTTCATCACATTGTCATAAGAATTAAACGCTATTAGATTTATTGTAAAATTGTCTGTCATAACTTTTTCAGAAAAACATATGCCCTTTAATTTTTTTATGATAGAATATTCTTTATATTCAGTATCTGAATGCTCATTACATACTCTTTTCTATAGAACAGAGTTACTTTCCTAAAACGTTTGGTCAGTAGCTTTGTGACATAATAAATGAGCAGAAAAGTTAACCTTATGGTTCTCTTTCAGGCATAGTTAGTAAAGATTAATGTACGAGGTATTAACGAATGCTCCTTATTTTCACGAGACTCTTTGCCATTTATACAGTAGCTTCCTCGTACGGAAAAAACATTTTTTAAAGGAGAGGTGTCAGTGGAAACAGTAGAAAAAATTATTAGTGACGTAAGTGGTTTAGTGTGGGGTTTACCGCTTATTATTTTGCTCGTAGGAACAGGCCTGTACTTAACAGTGCGTCTCACCTTTTTCTCCTTCCAGCAGCTTCCTTATGCCTTATCGTTAGTCTTTAAAAAACGAGATGATGGGGCAGAAGGGGATATTTCTCACTTTCAAGCTCTTATGACCGCTCTAGCAGCCACAGTCGGAACTGGCAATATTGCAGGTGTGGCATCAGCTGTTGCCGTCGGAGGACCAGGGGCTATATTTTGGATGTGGATTACAGCCTTTGTTGGCATGGCCACTAAATACAGTGAAGCTATCTTAGGTGTACACTATCGACAGAAAAATAAAAATGGCGAAATGTCTGGTGGACCTATGTATTACATTGAAAAAGGTCTAAAGATGAAATGGCTTGCCGTTATCTTTGCTGGTTTTGCTGCTGTAGCAGCATTCGGTATCGGTAATATGGTACAGTCTCATGAAGCCGCCGGTGTAGCCTATCAAAACTTTAACATTCCTGTCTGGTTAACTGGTGCATGTTTGGCACTTCTAGTCGGTTTAGTTATTATAGGTGGGATTAAAAGTATTGGTAAAGTTGTGGGTGTTATTGTTCCTGTTATGATTATTTTTTATATTTTTGCCGGACTTATTATTATCATCATGAATATTGCAGATGTCCCTAGCGCTTTCAGCTTAATTTTTACTGACGCATTCACTGGTCAAGCTGTTGCAGGAGGAGCAATTGGAGCGGTCATCCAACAAGGAGTAGCTAGAGGCATATTCTCTAATGAAGCAGGTTTAGGTACTGGAGGAATTGCTGCCGCTGCCGCTAAAACAGACCTTCCAGCAAGACAAGCACTCGTATCCATGACTCAAGTATTTATTGATACGATTATTGTCTGTACGATGACTGGTCTGGCACTTGTCATGAGTCAAATGTATTTAGCAGCCGACGAGTATGATTCTGCTGCCCAGCTTACTTCAGCTGCTTTTGAACAATTCTTGCCTGGCTTCGGTGGTTATGTCGTGGCGATTGCGTTACTCTTTTTCGTCTTTTCTACCATCATTGGCTGGTCTTATTTTGGGGAAAAGTGCTTCACTTATTTATTTGGAGAAAAGGTCTCTCTTCCTTATCGTATAGTTTTTGTTTTGGCATTATTTATCGGTGCAGTTGTATCCCTGGATATTGTGTGGGGATTTGCAGATGTGATGAACGGATTAATGGCCTTCCCTAACTTAGTGGCATTGCTTCTACTCTCAGGTGTCGTGGTTAACGAAACGAAAAAATTTAAGAAAAAGCGACAAGAAGAACAGCAACAAGTAAAAGGTTCACAAGCAAATCTTTAAACGTCTCTACAGGCGAAAACTAGCATTATGTTTCCCTTCTTGTTAACCTACTTCCAATCATCTGTCCATCCATACAGATGATTGGATTTTTTAATTGATATTAAGGAGTCGATTTCAAAATGATGTTTTTAAAGCTACAACACGGATAATATACAGAAGATTTCATTTAGTTAGGAGAACCACCTCTATTTAGGTGGGGTTAACGGACTAATGTCCTGATTGAAGGTTCGTTTTCTATCGTCTAGCAAATGCTTATGACAACGACAGTATAAATTACCACCACTTTAGAACAGCAAAATAATGATGAGTAGGCATGTTGGCTATTAGATTAAAAGGCATGAAGCCATTTTAAAATGGCTTCATGCCTTACATTTACATACCTAGAACGATAACATTATTCTATCAATTTCAAAAGCTTCATAACCATATACAAACGCCTCGTTACACACTGACTCTGTTATGGCTTCAAGTAGCCTCTTACTCTTCATCAAAGAGGGTACTGATAGATTCATTATTATGGACTCGCATAATGCCTTCTGCAAGTAACGGCCCAATTGATAAAGAAATAATTTTATCGTCCTTCTTTCCCTCGGATTGATAAATCGAATTTGTAATAATCACTTCTTTTAAAGGTGATTGTCGGATTCTTTCTACAGCAGGCTCTGATAAGACACCATGAGAACAACAAGCATAAACCTCTTTGGCACCATTTTTCATAAGGGCCAGTGAGCCTGATGTCACCGTTCGTGCCGTATCAATCATATCATCTATGATAATGGCAGTCTTCCCCTCAATGTCACCAATAACATGGACACCTTGAACAGCATTTGGATCTGAACTGCGTTGTTTATCAAGGAAAGCAATGGGGGCATTCAGTCTATCAGCAAGCCCGCGTGCGCGTGCCGTTCCTGCATTTTCAGGTGCAACTACAACGATTTCATCTAATTGTTTATTTATAAAGTAATCAGAAAGAAGAGCCTTCGTCTTGAGTTGATCTACCGGGATGTTAAAAAAGCCTTGGACTTGAGAGGCATGTATATCAACAGATAAAACTCTGGTTGCACCAGCAGCCTCTAGTAAATTTGCAATTAGTTTTGCTGTAATAGGCTCGCGAGCTCTCGCCTTTCTATCTTGTCGCGAGTAACCATAATAGGGTATAACAACATTAATTGTTTTAGCTGATGCCCGTTTTAGAGCATCAATCATAATTAGCAGTTCCATTAAATATTCATTTCCTGGTTCAGAAGTTGATTGAATTAAATACGTATCGAAGCCCCTTATCGTTTCTTCTATACTGATTTGAACTTCTCCATCACTGAACCGTTTGATTGAGCAATCTCCTAATTCAACTCCGATATGATTAGCGATTTCTTCAGCTAAAGGAATATTTGAATTTAATGTAAATAATTTCATTTTTGATAAATCTCTCATTGAGCTCATTCTGCCCCTCCAATCACGATCTAATAGTTCGCATTATCATTTTATCACAACAAAACCACATTATTCCACAACACCTGTCTTTTAATAAACAAGTTAGCTTATTTAAAAGGTTATTGTCGAATAAAAACGTTCCATACTTTTCTGTACGTTGGGATCCAACTCAAGCGCTGGCGCGTGATGAGGCTTTTTTCTTGCATCAATGATCACATTATCACACCCCCAGTGCTTATGTCGATAAAAACTGTTCACTCCGTAAATATCATGCGAAGGATTGCTACGAGTAAACGTGGCCCATAAAAAGTTACTCATTGTGTCTGCTAAAAAAGCACTGTCATCGCAAATGATGATGAGTGGGCATTCAGAAAGATTGTCCTCCCCATTCAATTCATCACCTAATTTAGCTATTTCGTCAGCTGCTTGGTCACCATTAGTATAAGATTTCATCTCTAACGCGATAACACCAGGCATCACTAACTTTGGATTGTTAGTTAGAGACAACTCATTAAAAAATGCAGGGACTTCCTCAATTAATTGGCGTTTTTTATCACCGTAAGCTGCAAAGATAACTTTACTGCCACTGTTAAGTCCTTCTCCTGAATAATCCAACGTATCAATTGTCGTGTTTGTTTGAAAGTGCAGATCACGATGTAAATCAATCCGTTCTAGTATATAAGTTAAAAAAGCTTTTTCATCGTGTGTGCTTAACGTTTGGTCATCTTCAGCCGTAATAAACACATATTTAGCCAAACTTAATTGTCCCGTTCCAAGAATTCTATTGGCAATCGTCAATAATTCAGCTGGACGTTTTGCCTTTTCAAATGGGGTGTACCTTTCACTGCCAATGGCAAACAAAAGAGGATGGACACCTGCCGCATCAACTGCATGGACTTCTTTCACGCCAGGGATCTCCTGTTTAACAGCTTCACCTGTGATTTCATGGATAATATCTCCAAAAGATGTATCCTCTTGTGGTGGTCTCCCAACAACGGTAAATGGAAAGATAGCATTCTGCCGAGCATAAACTTTATGGACTTTCATGACAGGAAACTCATGAATTAAGCTGTAATAGCCAAGATGGTCTCCGAATGGCCCTTCAGGTTTCGTTTCATGAGGGTGGATCTCTCCTGTTATAACAAAATCAGCATCGTGACTTATACAGTAGCCATCTATGTAACTGTACTGAAAACGCCTCCCTGCTAATAATCCAGCGAAAGTCATTTCACTTAACCCTTCTGGTAGCGGCATCACGGCGGATAACGTATGAGCAGGCGGGCCCCCGATAAAAATACTTACCTTTAACGGTTCGTCTCGGGCTGTGGCCTTTGTTTGATGAATCCCAATGCCTCGATGGATTTGATAATGAAGTCCAATCTCTTCGTTAGGAATATATTCATTGCCCGTTAATTGAACTCGGTACATACCTAAATTAGAATTCATTATCCCAGGTTTATCAGGATCTTCTGTATATACTTGCGGAAGCGTTATAAAAGCCCCTCCATCCTCTGGCCAATGCTTAATTAATGGCAAATCAGTGATCGTTATTTCTTTAAATTCACTAGGCAGCTTTTTTCTTTTTTGCGGTAAGGCTTTAATAGCTGAGAATCCCGTTGACATATTTTTAAATGGGCTCTTCAACGCCTTCATTGGGTCATTTCTAATTTCCATGACCTGTTGAACATGGTCCCACGTTTTCCTAAAAATAAATTTACTGCGCGCCACTGTCCCAAAAAGGTTTGAAACGGCACGATAATCCGACCCTTTCACATTTTCAAAAAGGAGGGCAGGACCCCCTTTTTCATAAACATGTAAATGCAATGCGGCCATTTCCAGATGTGGGTCCACCTCTTCTTTTATTCGAATTAACTGGCCATGCTTTTCTAAATCTTCTACACACTCCTCTAAATGGCGATACATTATCGTGTCCCCCAGTCACACTTACTAAATAAATATTTATACGCTCACTTCACTACATACCTCTTCTATTTTGCCATATTTCTGTCCGATAGAGAAGTTTTATGACTAATTAGTTATATAGCCTTGCAGCTAGTGAACTCACTTGTTATCCTTTGAAAAGGATTAATAAGATTATTTATAAGGGAAGCTAGACATTATTTTTATAAAATAAGCCTTCAATCAGGAGATTAGCGCCCGTTATCTCCCGCCTAAATAGAATTAGCTCTCTTCTTTTTCATTTTGAGCCGGGAGGTTTACGGACGCTTATCTATGATAAAATAATTGTCTAACGCTTCATAGAGCGCTATAATCATTATCGTGAGTCATTTATAAATTACCATTACTGAAAAACCTAAAAAATTCGGTAATGATGAAGGTGTGATAAAATGCTGATTAGACAATTACCTAATGCTATTACGATTACTAATTTAATCTTCGGATTTCTATCAATCAGTTCTTCGTTTGTAGGCCACTACCAAAATGCCGCTATTTTTATTTTAATCGGCATGATGTTGGATAGCATGGACGGATGGTTAGCACGAAAGTTGAATGCTGAAACAGCTTTCGGTAAAGAAATGGATTCTCTTGCAGATATTATTACATTCGGGGTGGCTCCTGCCATTCTCATATTTGGCACAACCTTTGCCAGTATGGGAATGATAGGTATGTTAATCACAGGTATGTTCCCTGTCTTTGGGGCTATTCGATTAGCTCGGTTTAATATCGATGAAGAGACTTCAGTTAAGAGGTATTTTACCGGGGTCCCGATTACTGCAGCAGGTGGAATCATTGCATTATTAACATTATTCAGCTTCGCGGTTCCAGACGCTGCTCTGTCAGCTGTTTATACATTATTATGTGTCCTAATGGTGAGTAGGCTCAAGATTCCTAGTCTCAAAGGAATCCCTATCCCAAAATATGCCATCCTTACAACACTTCTTCTTATATCTTTGCTCTATGTGACAAGGTTTAATGCATCGATTGAATATTCAAATTGGATTATCTTCGCTATTATATTGTATTTCGTTTATATGATTATCCATTTTGTCCTTAAGAAAAAACGCATCAATACGAAATGATGAGCTAGTAGTGACGTGTTAGATAAGCTTCTTAAATCTTCATATAGTAATAAAAGATGCCGCTTTTTTAAATAAGCGGCATCTTTTATTAGGTTCGTATTGAAAGTACAAGTATATGCGTATATACAGTTCTTCACGCTCATCATCATACACACTCGTTTTGTCTCTCATCGACATGCAGTGAAATGCTAGTCACTTTTTCATCTTTTTCAATCTGTGGACTTTTCGTACTTTTCCCACTGATTGTTAATCATGTCTTAAATCCTCTACTCAAATTCACCATCACTCTTTGAATTTATGCCGTTGCTTTTCTCTTTTGTTCTACTACAATCGAATAACTCGCCATTAGCTTTGTGAATATATCTTCCCATGAATACGCCATTGCCTGTATACGAGCTTGCCGTCCCATATATGCCTTTAAGTTTGTATTAGTTAAGATTTCAGTGCAAGCTTTCGTAAAGGAAGCCACATCCCCAGGAGAACATAAATAGCCTGTTCTTCTATCAGAAACTAAATGCTTCGTCCCTCCTTTATCAGCACCAATTACTGGCAATCCAGAAGAGAGAGCTTCCAAAACGACATTACCGAACGTCTCAGTAGCTGATGGAAACATAAAGATATCCGCCGAAGCATATAATTCTGCTAATTGATCACTATTCGCGAAACCAGTAAACGTGATTTCTTTGTAATATTTTTCTTTTAGTTCTGATAATAACGGACCGTCACCTGCCATAATAAGATGTGTATTTTTAAAGAGTGATTTCGGCAGATTAAAATACGTTTTAATAACCGTTTCAATGTCTTTTTCGGGAGCTATTCTACCAGCATACAGTATAATATTTTTCTCAGTAATGCCGTAGTTTTTCTTAATGAGGGTTGAACGTTTTTGCGGGGTAAAAAAGTCGTGATCCACTCCTCTTCCCCAAATATCTATATTGGAATGGAAATCGTGGAAAGCCAACTTTGCCTTTGTACTTTCAGAAGGTACATATACTTTCTCAAATGGTCGATGAAACCATTTCATATATTTCCATAACCATTTTTCTAAAAAATCTAAATGATAATAGGATAAATAATCATCAAAGTGTGTATGATAAGAGGCTACCATAGGAATGTGATGCTTTTTACCAAAATGATGAGCGAAAAGACCAAGATTAAATGGTGTAGCTACATGAATAATGTCAGGATTAAACGCTTCTACTGACTGTTTTAATTGAACGATATTTGGAAAAGCCAGGCGACATTCGCGATATAACATAAACGGAATACTTCTAAACCTTTCGATCGTTGGCGTTTTAGGGGCTGTAGACTCAAGTGTCTCAGGAACAAAAAGCTTATAGTCTATTTCCCTTTCAGTTAGATAGTCCGCTAGTCTTTTTAATGTCCTTGCCACACCATTAACTTCAGGGACATACGTATCCGAAAAAATTGCTATTCGCATGAATCAGCCTCCCGTGACAGTAGAATGTAAATCACTTCTCACAGGTAATATAGCAAATGAATGTGAATCTAATATTGAGAGAACTTAAATCTTTTTTCTTAAAATCACACAGGATACTAACAATTCCTTAACAATCTTCTTCATCGTTTAATGGGGGTTATTATCCTTATATCGCGTATGATAAAATAGCCTCGCATACTTTATCGGGACGTTCTTCTGTAATAAGGTGCCCTGCTTTTTCATACACTTTTAAGTCGCAGTTTGGCAGATCGTTTGCAAGTCTATATCCAACATTTACGGGGACCACTCGATCTTCACGTCCCCAGATTAATAACACAGGAAGATCGATCTTATTCAAATCTCTCCCGATTAAATCACCCTCTCGATGACGAATCAATCTTACGAGACTTTTATACATTTTTTTATCTTTAAGTGGCCGTCCAAATTCTTCGATATGACTGTTAGTAATAAATGACTGATCGTAAAACACGTTCTTTAACCCTGATGCAACACCATGTTTGTTAATATAGAGTGCCATTAACTTATCAAAAAAGGGGATATAGCTACAGTAAATGAGGCGCTTTCTGGATCGTTTTAAATACCCTGAACACCCAATTAAGATAAGCTTATTAATATTACAAGGTACAATCTTAGCAAGATTTAATGCAATTTGTCCCCCCATTGAATGACCCACTACTATCACATTCTGTAAGTTAAAATAGGTTAGAATATCATTGACTAGCATGCCATAGTGGTGATAACTATAAATAAAAGAGGTTGATTTTTCACTGCGGCCAAATCCTGGCAAATCCACCGCCACAACTGAGAAATATTCCTGAAGCACGGGAAAGATCTTATGAAATGTATACGTGGATGACATAAATCCATGCAGTAATAAAAGTGGTGGTTTATTTCGTTTGATAGCATGTTCACAATAAATTGCCATATCATTAATAAGACATGTTTCTTTCACCCAAGTGTTTTCCATTCAATCATCGTCTCTCCTTTAACGCTCTATTATCGCTATTATTCCCTTTATCTCGTTTTCCACTCGCGTTTATTTTACTCGTTTTAGGGAAAAAATTTAGTAGCTCAGATGATAGTGTCTGTACCATTGGCATCATTATCTTTAAGGGAGGAATACGATGATTTTTAATGAAGAATTATTTCGAAATAAGCATATTCTTATAACGGGGGCTTCAGGAGGAATCGGTGAAAAAACCGCCATTCTAGCTGCAAAATATGGCGCGAACATCTCGATGACTGGTCGAAATGAACATAAGCTTTCCACTATAAAGAATAAGTGTTTAAATGAAGGTGTACCGGAAGAAAAGGTATTAGTCATACGGGCTGATATAACAGAACCTAAAGATCGTGAGCATATCGTTAAAGAAGCTGAAAAACATCATGGTGTAATCCACGGCCTAGTGAACTCCGCTGGTATAAGCGGTGGAGATACATTAGAAAATACATCGGAGAATGACATTCGTCAAATAATGGAACTAAATTATACTGCAACAGTTTTACTCACTCAGCTAGTTTACAAACAGATGAAACCCCACCAAACAGGGGCTATTGTAAACGTCAGCTCACTTTCTGGTCTCCGTGGTACATACGGTAATACCGCTTATAGTGCTTCTAAATTTGCATTGATTGGTTTTACGCACTCTTTTGCTTTGGAAGCTATTGAGCATAACATAAGAGTCAATGCTGTATGTCCGGGCTTTGTGAATACTGAAATGGCCAAGGATATAATAGCTAAAAAAGCGAAGAAAGCGAATCGTACGTATGAAGATCAACTTTCCCTCATTACGAAAACTTTACCTTCAGGGCGAATAACAGAGCCTGAAGAAGTAGCTAATAGTATTTTATTTTTGTTAAGTCCAGCAGCCACTAATATTGTCGGTGAATCAATGAAAATTTCGGGCGGGAGTGTCATGCGTTAAATAGATATTATTTATATTGTAGAAGGAAGTGAGTGGTTCTAAGCAGACATTTAGTCGCACCACCCTCTTCCTTTTTACTTTTTGTTGTACAATGACCCATTCACATCAATAAGTTGAGTCATCGTAGTCTGAAGGTGTATTTGACGTACCCTGTTCCTCAACGGCCTCCCACGTGTCTTTTCTTAACGACTCTTTATAAGAATGTGCATTTTGTGATAAAGGCGTGGTCACACCTTCTTCAACAGGTCGTTCCCTTGATCTTTTTTGATCCTCTGCGTGATCCATACAATACCGAGTTTCTGGTATGACTTCGAGACGCTCATAAGGAATATCACGACCGCAAACGGCACATTGTCCATAAGTCCCCTCTTCTATCGCCTTAAGAGCTTTCTTAATGTCATCTATTTTCTCTGAAGCATGGTGTGTTAATCCTTCATCTATTTGTTTGTCATACATTTGAGTACCTTGGTCCCCTGGATGATTCGGAGTTCCAGATAGTTCTTCACTTTTATCTAACGTCTCAGTCTTTTCATTGTCTAAGACCTTTTCTAATTCTCTTTTTTTGTCGAATAATATTTTTTCATATCTTATATAGCGTTCTTCTGTCATGTTATATCCCTCCAACTAATAAAAACCCTTAAAAATCAGGCTGTTTACACATACCTATTCACGTTTTTAAAATCTTCGAAACCATGACTAAAGACTTATATTTAGTTGTATTTTTCACTATAGTGACTTTTTTCGACAAAATCCATTGATTTTCACACAAAATTATAGTAATATTCACTTAATAATAGATCTTAAGTCGCAGGAGTTTCAGCTTTAATCTACTAACATATTTTTCAAAAAAACACTATAATCATAGTTTTAAAGTTACTATACAAACCATGGTCTTAAAAAGTCACTTCTTGGTTAGTTGATTATGACCTTAACTGAACAATGGGGTGTATAGATTTTGATATAAAACTGCTGATTATCAAAGAGGGGGAAAATAACTATGTTCAGTACAAATGAGAAGCTCCTGAAAACGATGCATTATAATGTTATGTTTACTGACCCGAAGAATTTATTTCCACAACAAGTTATGAATGCTATTAGTGGATGGTTAGAAACAAATTATATGAATAAGGTCGCAGGATTAGCTGTAAATAATAAGAAAAATTGGATCTTTGTAATGGTTGAAGGCTATGATGAGAAAACGTTTGCGTCTCTTAAACAACTTCAATTAAACACACCTGATTCACCGACAGTTCTTGTTGTGAAATCACCGGTTGAGCATGAGATTTTAAGCTATTTATCATTACCTTTGAACGGACTTGTATCTTTAGATTTCTTAAAAAATCACAGCCATCACGTGATGGACGCTATTATGAAAAATGGTGTATTCCTTGAAACGAGTTTGCACCGCGATTTAAGTATTGCTATTGAAAATAAAAAATCTTATACGACACCTATTAAAAGATTCATTTTAAATGAGAAGAAGATCACGATTCCTTTGAATGAGCGTGACCGCCAAGTCCTTCAATTATTACTAGATGGACTCAGCAATTCAGAGATCGCTACTAAACTTCATTTTGCCCGCTCCACCATCTCATCAATTATTAGTGCATTACTAAAAAAGATGAAGGCAAATGATCGAACAGATGCTACGGTAAAAGCTATTCGATTTGGCTGGGTTGATGCTATACGTTAAATATATCGTTAATAACGCATTATTAACGACTTATATAAGAAAAGAAGGTGTCAAATTGTGACACCTTCTTTTAGTATAGTCTGATAATCAATGCATTTTTGGCACTTATGACTGCTTCGAGGATAGTTCGTTTTACAAAGTTTGAGTTCATAGTTAGCTCCATA
Organism: Salipaludibacillus agaradhaerens; assembly: GCF_002019735.1. NCBI lineage: Bacteria > Bacillati > Bacillota > Bacilli > Caryophanales > Bacillaceae > Salipaludibacillus > Salipaludibacillus agaradhaerens. The sequence continues at coordinate 461,641 of NZ_KV917378.1, read as the reverse complement.
GCCTTCTAAAAACGTACAAATAACCCCTTATTACAGGAAGCTTTTCATATTCCTTGAAGGTTTAATTTAGAGACGTTAGATAGATAAAATCTCCGTCATTTTAATCATATCGTGATCAAATAAGCGTGATGCTGTTAGCGACTCACTAATATCCATATGAAAAAGGGCGTTATTTTTTATCCCGACGACTTTATTTGTTTCCCCTGCCCTCAGTAATTCAACTGCTTTTATGCCCATTTTACTTGCTAAAATACGATCGAAAGACGTCGGGTCTCCACCACGTTGAATAAAACCTAGCACGGTGATTCTTGCATTCATTTTAGCTTTTTCTAGTAATACTTTCTGTAAATCAGCTGCTTGACCTGCTCCTTCAGCAAGCATAATAATTTGATGCTGTTTACCTCTTGCCTTTCCTGCTTTTAATTTAGTGATAACGTGATCAGTTGAGATGGGATCTTCAGGGATAATGATGCTTTCTGCTCCTCCGGCTAAGCCTGCATAAAGCGCAATATCTCCGCAGTTTCTACCCATCACCTCGATGATCGTCGCTTTTTCATGCGAGGTAGACGTATCTCTTATTTTTGTAACAGCTTCTAAAACTGTATTGACAGCGGTGTCAAAACCAATCGTGTAATCTGTATAATGAAGGTCATTATCAATCGTTCCTGGAAGGCCTATCGTTTTAATTCCCATATCACTCAATTCTTTAGCTCCTTGAAAAGAGCCATCACCGCCAATGACGACTAAACCATCAATCCCTTTCTCCTCCAAATTAGACAACGCTTTCATTCTTCCTTCTTTTGTCTTAAATTCTTCAGATCTGGAAGACTTTAAAATAGTTCCCCCTTTATGAATGATATCTCCTACTGAGGAGGCATCCATTTCTATGAAATCGCCTTCAATAAGGCCATGAAATCCGCGATATACCCCATATATCTGCATATCAAACACAACTGCTGCCCTAACGACTGCTCTAATGGCTGCATTCATACCTGGAGCGTCTCCTCCACTAGTTAGTACTGCAATTCGATCCATTTAGCCTCTCCCCTTTTGACATTTAGTTGTCTGACATCTAACTTAAATACTACACTCAAACACAGCAGAAATCTACGTCAAAATAAGTTTACCAGTCTTTATTCCTAGATTTTAAGTCATAGGTTTAATCCCATATTCAACGGGTATGTGTGTGAAATGAAGAAAGGGAGGATACCAATGTTTCAACGCCTAGATGATCTTTTTGCAAAAAGTGAAAAAATTATTATAAGCTATTCAATTATAATGATGACGGTAATTTTGCTTGGAAATGTCCTAAGCAGAACGATTTTCAACTCTAGTTGGGCATTTGCTGAAGAGCTAGCGCAATTTTTCGTACTTATTGTTACGTTCATCGGTTTAAGCTACGCAGCGCGCCATGGCAGGCATTTGAGCATGACAGCTCTCTTAGAATGGATGCCCTATAAATCTCGGAAAATCGTGATGAGTGTCATCACTGTCACAACAGCAATCCTTATGGGTTATCTAACTTACTTATCATTTTTATTTATGTTCACCGTTGCCGATCTGCAGCGTGTGACACCTGCCCTAAGAATTCCTATGTATTTCCTTGTGGCTGTGATGCCTATCGGATTCTTTTTAACCAGTATTCAGTATGTTAGAACTTTTTTTAGAAATGTTAGAAAGCATAGTATTCACGAAGGAACAGAAAAAATCATGAATAAAGAAGGTGGTCAATCTTGATTTGGCTATTACTAGTTATCTTATTCGGACTTCTATTAATAGGTTACCCTATGATGGTACCAATGATTGTCGCTCCCCTCGTTGTCATGTGGGTGTATTTTCCAGAAGTGGACCCTGTCGTGTTAGTACAGCAATATTATGCAGGTCTTGACTCCTTCGTATTGCTAGCGGTCCCTATGTTTATATTTGCAGCGGATATCATGTCTGCAGGAAAAACATCACAACGGCTCCTGGATTTCATAGGTAGCTTTCTTGGTCATTTGCGAGGAGGCTATGCGATTACAACTGCGGCAGCATGCACACTTTTCGGCTCTATTTCTGGTTCTACACAAGCTACCGTTGCTGCTGTGGGCACACCGATGAGAAAAAAGTTGTTAGAAAGCGGTTATAAAGAAAAACAAGCCATTCCACTCATTATTAATGCAAGTGATTTAGCTCTCATGATTCCTCCTAGTTTAGCAATGATAATGTATGCAGTTGTAACCGGTACGTCTGTCGGGGAACTATTTATTGCAGGTATTTTACCAGGAATCATTATTTTCCTTATGTTTTCCGTTTATAGCTATCTATTAGCAAAACATCAAAATCTAGTCGGAAGTGATCATAAAGCTACTTGGCAAGAACGTCTATATGCTTTTCGAAAAGCTTTACTTCCACTTGGCTTTCCTATACTTATTATCGGTGGTATCTATTCAGGATTTTTTAGCCCAACAGAAGCTGCTGCTGTCAGCGTTGCATATGCATTTATTTTAGAAGTGTTTGTTTTTAAAACGATTAAAATAAAGGGGATTCCTAGAATAGCCGAATCATCTGCCATTGTAACTGCAGCCGTTTTTATTCTTGTAGCTGCAGGCACATCCATGTCATGGATCCTCTCTTATGCAAAATTGCCGTCGGGAATTATTGCATCAGTTTTCGGATCAGAGCCTTCTGCTACGTATGTGCTCATCGTCGTAGCCGTCGCCTTTTTCATAGGATGTATGTTTGTAGATCCACTCGTGGTAATTCTGATACTCACACCTATCTTTTTCCCTGTGGCTGAAACAGCGGGAGTTGATCCAATTGCGCTAGGGGTCATTATTACGTTGCAAGCAGCGATCGGTTCAGCTACCCCACCATTCGGAGTCGATATATTTACGGCAGTCGCCGTATTTAACCGTCCATATGCAGAAATTGTTAAGGGAACTTGGCCATATATTTTAATTTTATTAGCTGCGTCTGCTTTGTTTATTATTTTTCCAGATATTATCACGATTTATCAAGAATTTATGCCAGCTAACCCAGGAGGAGATTAAAATGGTTAACAAACTACTGCTATTACTGTTTACTATTTTGTTATTAACTTCTTGTAAGGAGTACGCTCTTACCGAGACAGAAATTGATGAAGATGGACCAGATTATATTATTCGGTTTGCCCACGAAGAATCGACAGACAGTGTGCAACACGATTATGTAGAAGCTTTCAAAAAAACGCTTGAGAACAAAACAAATCACACTGTACAAGTTGAGATTTACCCAGTTGGCCAATTAGGGGATGCGACAGAGCAAGCTGAACAATTACAAATTGGCGCTATCGACATGGCCATTATTTCCCCTGGGAATACAGGGACTATGGTTCCAGAAAATCAATTATTCATCCTCCACTTTCTTTTTTCTGATGACATGGAGGTCAATCATCATGTTTTAAACAATAGTAAAGCACTAGACACATTAACAGAGGTGTATAATGAACATGGTATGCTAATTCTCGATTATTGGACACAAGGGTTTCAACAATGGACGGCTAACGTCAATATCTCACAACCAGAAGATTTACGAGGTGCTCGGATACGTACAATACCTTCCCCTTTATTGTTAGCTTCCTACGAGGCATACGGGGCAAGTCCAACACCGATGGCTTATGAGGAAGTTTATAGTGGCTTACAATTAAATATGATTGACGGTCAGGAAAATCCTTTTTTCGCCATTGAAGAAATGAATTTTTTTGAAGTACAAGATTATTTAATTGATTCCCGGCACGCTATTTATGCGACCACAACGGCAATAAATCCTGATTTTTATGACGAGCTACCAGAAGACATTCAAAAAGCAGTAGAAGAAACAGTGGCGCAACTGTCCGAAGAATCACTTAACATACAAGAAGAACGAAACGAAACAGCTTTAGAATCTATTAAATCTCAAAGTCATATTACTTTCGCGACCCTTGATGATGAAGAACGGGCAGCTTTTAGAGAAGCTAGTGAACCTGTGTTTGAGATTTATAAAGAAGAGGTTGGTGAGACAGGTGCTGAAATACTTGAAGAACTTCAGGAAGAAATAGCGGATGCAGAAAATGACCATTAACATTAAACGCGTTCTTTATAATATGGGTGAGCTATTTTGCACATACTAACGTAACAAATCATGGGTAAGTCAACTTAAAGGAGCATACTATGCTAAACCAACGTCGCCTAAGAGATTATGGTATTAAAATCGGGAAATTAGAACCAGGAGCGCTCAATTCTATTACGGATGTTAAAGGGGTTAAAGTGGGTCACAAAACACTCTCCAATGATCAGATGCAAACAGGCGTTACCGCTATTATTCCTCATGGGGGAAATATCTTTTTAGATAAATTTAAAGCCGCTAGCTATATTATAAATGGCTATGGCAAATCCACTGGCTTAATGCAGCTTAACGAGCTTGGCACTATTGAGACACCCATTATTTTAACTAATACATTGAATGTAGGTGTAGCAGCAGACGGACTTGTAGAGTATATGTTAACTCATAATCAAGAAATCGGAAACACAACAGGGACAGTCAATCCGGTCGTTTGTGAATGTAATGATATGCAATTAAACGATATTAGACAAAAATACGTACAAAAACAGGATATATTAGATGCTATTCAAACAGCTTCTTCTAACTTTCTTGAAGGTTCTGTAGGTGCTGGTAGAGGTATGGTCTGTTACACGTTAAAAGGTGGGATTGGCACCGCCTCTCGCATAATGCCACTTCCTTATGGGACATACTCTCTAGGTGTGCTAGTACTAACAAATTTCGGACAACTTCCTGACTTGTCAATGAATGGCCGACCTCTTGGAAAAGAGCTATTGCATAAAACAGAAGAAAATTTAATGATGAAAGATAAAGGCTCTATTGTCATTATTGTAGCTACCGACCTGCCAGTTTCTCAACGACAGCTACAGAGAGTCATCAAACGAAGTGTTACTGGTTTATCTCGGACAGGAGCTAACTTAGCAAACGGCAGTGGTGATGTAGTCGTCGGGTTCTCCACTGCCACTATAATTCCACATCATAAAAAGAACAGCTTAATAAAAATGCACATTCTCCATGATGAAGATTTAGACATTCCTTTTAAGGCAGTTGGAGAAGCAACCGAGGAAGCAATCCTAAACTCCCTTATCACAGCTGAAGCTGTCACTGGGAAAAACGGTGCCTCTCGTCCAGCACTCCGAGATTTAGTGGCAAAGCATTCAATCACGTTATAAAAGGCTATATATGTGTATGTAAATACCCCCAGTGTACCGTATTCTATATATGAACGTGTGCGACCCTTATAGTAAGAGTCGCACACCTTCTTCATTTATAGCTATTTAACACCATTAAAATACTTCTATCAATAACAGACACTCTTCATTATAAAAATGTTTGTATCGCTTCACCATTTTCTCTGTAATTGTGACTGAAATAAGAAACAGGAAGCAGACAGTCATATTAATCAATCACACATGATGATGACACCGCATTTAGACGTAAACTAACGCTTTTAACAGCTTCCATGCCAATTAGTTCGTTATTTTTTAATACCATAAACACGCCGATACTTTTCCTGTAGATAGGTAATAAGATGATCAGGGTTCAATTTTTCACCCGTTGCTTCATGTAAAAGTTCGAGCGGTTCCTTACTTTTACCATATTGATGTATATGGGTAGTTAACCACTCCTTGATAGGGGTTAACTCGCCTTTAAGAAGCAACTTGTCGAAATCAGGTATATCATTTAGCATGGCGTTTTTTAATTGAGCGGCATAAATATAACCGAGGGCATAAGATGGGAAGTAGCCGAACATCCCTCCTGGCCAATGGACATCTTGTAGTACACCCTCGCCATCATGGGCAGGTTCAATGCCAAATAACTCTTTCATTTTGTTATTCCATGCTTTCGGAAGATCAGACACTTCTAATTCACCATTAATTAATGCTTTCTCAAGCTCATAACGTAAGATAATATGCAATGAGTAACTCATTTCATCTGCTTCAATTCGAATGAGTGAAGGACCAGCAACATTAATCCCCCGGTAAAAGTCCTCTAAACTAACTGTATCAAACTGACCGTCAGAAAATGTTTTTAAGGTTTCATAGTTATGTTCCCAAAAAGCAAAATGACGGCCTACGAAATTCTCCCAAAATAATGATTGGGATTCGTGGATGCCCATCGATGTACCCGTGCATAGGGGTGTATTAATCAATTTCTCAGCAATATTTTGTTCATAAAGGGCATGACCACCTTCATGGATCGTGCCAAAAACAGCTGTGCGGAAATCGTGCTCATCATACTTTGTGGTCACGCGCACATCATGAGGGTTTAAACCGATAGCAAAAGGGTGGACCGTCTTATCTAACCTACCGGCATCAAAATCATAACCCATTTTCTCTAAAATATGACGACTGAACGCCGCTTGCTTTTCTTCTGGAAAAAAGTTAAAGAGAAAAGCTGTCTCTGGTTGATTAGATGCGTCCACTACCTCTTTTAAAAGGGGAACGAGCGCCGATTTTAATTTACCGAAAACGTCATCAATAATATCCACTGTTAAGCCTGGTTCATAATCGTCTAGCAGCGCATTGTACTTGTTCCCTTCATACCCTTTCCACTCCGTATATTTACGGTTGTAAGCCACTATTTTTTCTAAATAAGGTTTAAATGCCTCAAAGTCCCCATCCTTTTTAACTTTCTCCCATGCGGACTCAGCTTGTGACGTTAAAATAACATACGCTTTATACTCTTCTGGAGGAATATTTTTAAACTTACTTAACTGTTTTTCACATTCTTTAACGGTCTTTTGGGTTACTTCGTGAAGACTTCCCCATTCTTCGTCTTTACGAAGTTCTGTTAAAAAATGTTGCATCTCTTCAGACACTGACATATTAAAAAATTGCGAAGAAAGTGAACCAAGAACTTCAGAGCGTTGTGATACCCCTTTTTTTGGCGCCCCAGTTCTCAGGTCCCAAGCGATGAGACTAGCAGCCTCTCTGTAGTGTCCCATCTTCTTGACGTAATTCATAAATTCTTCTTCTAACGTTAATGTGGTTGGCATTCTTGCTTATCCCCTTTCAGCAAAATATGAATAATGTAATATCTATCCGTTTTATCATACCGTTTCCATTGAAAAAATGCACCCCATAAGGAAGGCTCATGTCTTTAAAAAGACGAAGAAGATTGGTTATAATAAAAGTAGGTATAAAGCGCAAGAAAGGATGTGTATGCCATGACATTTACAATAACTGAACAAGCTGCGGCTTTTTACAAAAAAGAATTAAATTTAAATAAAGGGGATTCATTATCCTTTTATGTCCGAGTTGGAGGCGTTGGATCGGGCGGTTTCTCTGCTGGGCTGTATAAAGGCAAACCAGACATTGAATATACGAGTATGGAAAAACAGGACATTATCTTCTGTATTCATCAGGATGATATGTGGTATTTCGATGGGATGACCATTGATTATCATGACGATTATAATGAAGTGACGTTTGAAAATAACCGAATAGGCAGTGTCATAAATCCACAATAAAACGGGAAAAGTCTACACTCTTCCCGTTTTATTCATCATCCGCCTATATGTGACATTTCTATTTTCTTAAGCTGCTGTTTATTGGTATGCTTTAACCGTTCTTCTGAGTAGCGATCATCTCGCTTTTCCCAGATATCTTTAACAAAGGCAGCTAACTCCTCATCCGTAGCACCTGAACGTAGCACGTCTCGCACATCATGGCCGCCACTAGAAAATAAACATGTCACTAGCTTACCATCGGCGGATAAACGGGCTCGGGAGCAACTAGCACAAAAAGCATCTGTTACAGATGATATAATGCCAATCTCTTGCCCATTGTCTTTAAATCTAAAGCGATCAGCCACTTCCCCAACATAGTTGGGTTCCACTGGCTCTAAAGGAAGCTCTTTGTTTATCATGTTAAATATCTCTTGTTTACTAATAACATGGTCTAACGTCCACCCATTTGAATTGCCCACATCCATATATTCAATGTAGCGGAGAATAATAGAAGTGTCTTTAAAAAAATGTGCCATTGGAAGAATATCTTCCTCATTCATGCCACGCTTTACCACCATATTTATTTTCACATCGAGCCCTGCCTGACGAGCTGCTTCAATCCCTTCAAGCACTTTATGAACACCAATTCCTCTATCGTTAATGGCCATAAATGTGTGATCGTTTAAAGAATCTAAACTGATTGTGACCCGTTTTAAACCAGCCAGTTTCAGCTCTTCAGCATATTTCGGCAAAAAAACACCGTTCGTCGTCATAGCGATATCGTCAATGCCTTCAATCTCATGTAACATGCTGATGAGGGTTGAAAGGTTTTGACGCATTAAAGGTTCCCCACCAGTAATACGCAGTTTTTTTACGCCGCCTCTATTTGCTAAGACGCTTGCGAGTCTAGTAATCTCTTCAAATGTCAAAATATCATTTTTCGGCAAGAACTTAAAATACTTATCGAAAATTTCCGAAGGCATACAGTAGCGACAACGGAAATTACATCTGTCTGTGACAGAAATACGTAAGTCTCTAAGAGGTCGTGAGAATTTATCTGTTATAGCTTTAGTCATTCAGTCACCCCCATCGTCTCTTTCATTATACGTTGGTTGTTTTTGAGAAGACAAGGGGGATGACCTATTTTCGTTTTTATTTGTTATAAGACTACTGAATAACGTATTTTAAAAGGATTCAATCTTTTGCGTTTTCAACTTGATGGGAAAGGCGGTTAAGTCGACTATTTGAATACTCCCAATGGTCATGATTCAAATTAATTATTTTTGCCTCTTCAAGTTTTTGCTTAGCTTCATCTAAAGCTTGAGTGGCATTTTGTAGCTGAGTCGCATCCATACTCATCGTTGCTTGTCCTACCATTCTTTCTGCCGCCTGTATGGCTAATTCTACCTGTTCGATTTCATTGTAATCTTCTGTCACGTTCTTCACCCTTTCATTGAAACAGTTATACATAGTATATGGCCGTTTCAAATAAACTATACCGGGACTAAAGACGTGTTTCATGGCTAGTTAACAAGCCATATTCAGATTGTCTGACTATCTGGCAGAACGCTTGCCCCAATATTGGAAATAGTTCGTTTTAATATTTCCGTTATACAATTTACGCTTTTTGGTAGCCTCAGCACCGTACAGCTTCTCAAAATAGGGATGTGACGTTATGATATAAACCGACCAAGTTGATAATGGTCTAAGCGTATTACCCATGTCCCTATACAATTGCTCCACATGCCGCTTTTCATTCATACGTTCACCATAAGGCGGGTTACCGACTATAACACCTTGCTCTTCACTCGTTGTAAAATCTTTCACTTGCATCTGTTTAAAGGAAATTAAATCAGGGAAGCCAGCTTCAATGGCATTATTGTTTGCCAGTTCAATCATTTTATGATCGATATCTCCACCTAGAATGTGAAGTGGTTGATCATATTTAGCTAGATCTTCCGCTTCTTCTAATGCTCTGTCATACCACACCTTATCAAACCAGTGCCATTCCTCAAAAGCGAAAGAACGATTAATACCAGGTGCAATATTTTGACCGATCATGGCTGCTTCAATAGGCAACGTTCCTGACCCACAAAACGGATCATAAAACGGCTTATTCGGTTCCCAATGTGTGAGCTGAATCATGGCCGCTGCCAATGTTTCTTTCAAAGGGGCTTCATTGTGTAAATAACGATAACCCCTTTTATGTAATCCTGTGCCACTCGTGTCAATGGTGAGACTCGCGATATCTTTATGTATGGCCACTTCAATGCGCTGTAAGGCGCCTTTTTCTTCAAACCATGTCACTGCATGACTTTGTTTTAAGCTCTCTACGACCGCTTTCTTTACAATGGCTTGGCAATCAGGCACACTGTATAGCTTTGACTTAACTGAACGTCCAATCACTGGGAATTCAGCATCTTCTGAAATAAAGTCTGCCCACGGTAAAGCTTTCGTCTGTTCAAATAATTCTTCAAAGCTTTCTACCCGAAACTCACCTACTAATATTTTGACGCGATCAGCAGTTCTAAGCCATAAATTTGTACGAGCAATAGCAGATGGCTCTGCTTCAAATATCACTTTACCATTTTCAACAGTGACATTTTCATAGCCTAAATCACGTACTTCCTTTGCAACAATTGCCTCTAAACCCATGGCGGCTGTAGCAATCAATTTTATTTTAGTCAAAAAAACCCCTTCTTTCTGTAAAAAGTTTATGTTATTAGCATGAATAAGGATTCATATTAAATCACGTCACGCATGAGCAGTATTAAAAGCCAATAGAGCTTCCGTAGCTTATTATGTACTTGCTAATCCCCAGTTAAGTATACAGGAACTCACACAGAATTAAAAACGTCTTTTCCTTGGGCGCATACGTTTCTCTCAGCGCTTCATTTAATGGGATAACGTAAAAACCCCACGAGGTGTATTCACCACGTGAGGTTGTTCATTAAATAATAGACACCATTTGTGCTTCGTAAGCCATGTTCTGTACCTTTGCACTACAAACGGGAGTCACCCTCGTACTAAGGTGGTAATCATCTGTCTACAGAACGATATCTGTCCTTTGCTCCGTTCATTTCCTTCGCAAAGATGCCCCTACCATGTTTTTGGGTTTCTCACTCGTGGGGTTTACCGCGTTCCACTCTGTCCGTTTCCAGACAGACTACGTCACTGTGGCACTTTCAAGGTGCACTTACCTTATTAGTAAACACTAACTTAGGCAAGCCTCCTGCCGTTAGCCTGATTCCCAGACTACCCTGACTTATGAATTCGTCAGGCACGAACACTACAATCACTCTCAGATTGTGTGAGCATGGACTTTCCTCTACACTGTTACCAGTGCAGCGATTACCCAGACACAAATGGTTGTTGTACCATGTAAGACAACATGATCTATTCTATCATAATGTCTATCACAAAATCAATTGGTATTTTTAGACAAAGATTGTCTAACACCTTGTCTTGCTAATTGGTCTGCTTCTTTATTCGATTTAGACGGAATCCACTTAATAAAAGCATAGTCAAACTCGTTCTCCATTTGTTTCAGAATATCTGCTAAAAGCCCTCTATAAAGGACGTTTTTCACATATCTCTTCTCGATCGCATCAACGACAACCTTTGAATCGGATCGAATTGAAATAATGGAAAAATCATGCTCTTTACAAACCTCTAACCCTTTTAAACAAGCATGAAATTCAGCTTCATGGTTAGACATAGACGGCAACGGAAAAGCATGCCTTAACAAATAACCATTCCCTTTAATAAACACGCCTGCTCCTGACAAGCCTGGATCTCCTGCACTTGCACCATCAATGTAGACTTCAATCACTCGTGAGGACCTTCTTAATCGTAAAGTTTACTGCCAAAAACGTGTTTTTCCAAGTTGGAAAGGCGGCGTAAAATATCGTAATTAGTATTCCCAGTTGTCGGTTGAGTCGGCGCTTGAGTTCTCGTTTTTTCGCTTAATGACACGGTTTCTTTCTTTAATCGCTCATTTTCTTGTTCAAGAGTTTGGATACGGTTTTCAAAGGACTCGTAATCTTTAATTATATCGTCAAGAAATTGATCCACTTCGTCTTGATTATAACCTCGCATACTTGTTTTAAAATCTTTTTCATATATTTCATTTTTAGTCAGTCGGGAAACTTGTTTTTTATCCACAGTAGTCACCTCATATGTACTTCGTTTATCTTTTATTCTTTCAGAATACCGCTTTCTTGTCAATTCCAGCTCTCATTATTGATCTCATCTCGTACCATTTCTTCAATATCGTCCGGGGTTAAGTAAAAGACAGGATAGTCTGTTTGGGCTTGTTTTTTGACTGCTTCTTCCTGAAAATATTTAGGCGTTCCCTCAGTCCCTTCATCATACAGTATGAGCGCCGCATCACTTTTATCCACGATAAATTGATTTTTTAATCTCAATTGCGCTGGACTATCATAGGGTCTTTTTGTTATAAAATCGCAATAATCGCTTTCATTCCACACTGTTTCATAAAGACTTTTAGTCGCCTCCGCATAACGTTCTTCCTGATTATGAAAAGGGGCGATAGTAGCTAATTGAATATGGGGATACATTTTTTTCAAGTGGATACATGATTCAGCTGACCATAATTCAACACCAGATTGGCCACTCGTCAGAATCCATTTAACGTCATATTCTTCTATCAATTGACCTATTTTTTTCGTCAGTGCTTTCTTCAAATAAGGTAATTGGTCATGTTTTTCATTAAATACACCAATTTCATGTGGTCTGTAACCAGAAATGGCTAGTACATCATACATTTATGCGATGCCTCCTGAAATCATACTAGAGAAAAAGCGAATCAGCCATCATAGCCGATTCGCAACTTTTCACAGATCTTTACCAAAAAGGACGTGGTTGTGCTGGTCCCCAAGGGCCTGCTTGAGCTCCTGCCACGCCAGGACCTGGTCCCACATTAAAAGACTGGTTAAAAATACGATTCACCGTTGATTCTGTGTGCGGGTAGCTGTGATGGAAATTATAGCGATGGTTTACTAGGTTTGTCGTATGGCTAGGGTGTACAACTGGTACAATATAATCGCAATTGATTTTCCGCACGTTACATTTTGGTGGGCAAAACTGTGTTGCTAACACTTGTGGTTTTAAACACGGGCGATGAAACATGTGATATCCTCCTTTATATATAGAGTCAATATCAACTTATGTGCACCGAGCTCAACATGTACTAGTGTAATAACCTATTTTTATTGAAGAAACACGAAAGTCGTGCCAATAACGACGAAAAATAAACAAAGAAATAGCTTTGCCATTGTTGTCTTCTCTCCCTTTACCATATCATGAAGCATAAAAAACCCTTCATGATAAATATATGAAATATTCCTTAAAAGATCAATCCTTTTACACTATTCGACATAATTTAACAAATTCAACAGATTTCATTCTGTAAGTTTGAAAATAATTGTGCATCTCCCTCTCGAAAAAACAAGTATTATGCGCTTCCCCGGGAAATATCATTTAGGAAATAAACGCTCATCAACTGGCAAAAAAAGATGTAAACCATATGCTTAAATGATCATCACTCTTTTGTATACTTAGACGTATAACATCCGAAAAAAGTTTACTTTATTTTTAAAAATAATCGCTATTTTAAATAAACCGTTCCAGTGCCATTAATGATATACTTCAACTTATAGACTTTAGAAGCTGTTAACTTGGTTCTCGTTAAATGGTCGCAAGTTTAATCGAAGAGTTCGCTGATCTCCCAGTCTTCACTCAACCTTTAAAAGATCTGATGAATAATAGGCGAAGGAGAGATTATTTTGAAAAGCATTATCGATAATAGAGGAGAAGAACATGAATGGATGCTTATAATTGTTACTATTTGTTCTTTTATTACTTTTAAAAAAATTACAAAACTCGAACGATATAAAAAGAAATTAAAAGGGTCATTTACACCTTATTAAAAATATGAAAAACTTCATGAAATTGATTGACCTTCATTACGCATTTCATTTTCATCGAATACGTCACAAAAAAAGCAACAAAGTGAGATGTTTTACATGCACAACTCACTTTGTTGCTTTTTTATAAATCATTTAATAAGCTACGGAACGTTTTCAATTCTTCTTCTGTGAACGTGAGACCTTTCCCCATTTTTTGATGATCTGGGGACCATTCGCGGACGTCATATTTCGGCTCACGATTATTCCAGCTGATTAAGTTGAGTTCCTTCTTCCAGCCCTTCGGAGACTCCGATAATTCACCGATATGTTTTACAATTTCAAATTTAATATCTGCCATTGCCCTTACCTCCAATTTATTAATTGATACTGAATCACTTGGTTAATATTCATTAATTTCCACTCACGTACAAGTCTATAGATATCTAGATTAATTTAAAAATGAAGCCGTGTATAACTATTATAAATCTTTGTACATCCGTACGTAACGTGTGTGATAACCAAGGCCTTCATTCAACTTGATCATCTGACTGTTCTTTGTACTTACTACCGGATGGAGTGATGTGGCCTTCACTTCATTCAACGCCCACCGTTCTAGTTCAACTTTTAACCGTTTTGCATACCCTTGCCCTCTGTGTGCCTCATCTGTCCATAACGATATGATATCGACTTGCTTGGCATCTTTAGGATTAACTTCTGCCCAAATATAAGACATCATGTTGCTGTTCTTTTCTATGATTGAACAAAATAGGCTGTTAGCTGATCGTTTCGCGGAAAGCTGTTCAACTGTTTTGTTGATGTCTTCACTGGAAACATGATAGTTATCTATCCACGCTGCTGGCAAATTTTCATGAATGTTTGCAATGTTGTTAATTAGCGCTTTATCATTTTCACTGACTCTTTTAAGGGTAAAGTTGTCCATTATGTAAATATCCTTTCACAATTATAGCGTCTAGCACTTATAAATACTTGATACATGTGTTTGCATCTACACCCACTTGCCCATTGACTTATTGAAGTCTAAACATTATCACCTCTTCACTGACTGGACAAAACGCTTTTAAAGACAATTATAAACTATTCTTTCATCATTAGTATTGCATAAATGTTATTTGGAATTTCAGAGCCAAACTTCTTAGTATTAAAGCCAAAAAGATAAATCCCCAATTAAAGGTGGCTACGTCAATTTGGTGATTATTTTACAATTATCCTAGTGCGACGACAATACCCATTAAGGCATGCTTGTCCAGCTTCTCATATAACCAAAAAAGTTCAGCAAGTGATAGGCCGATTGTTCAGGGATGACCTGGACCAGTCTACCCTTAGTTCCGGCCTCTGGGATCAATGAGGATTCCTTCACATAGTTTGGGGATCAGGTTAAGAACCCGACCTAAGAAATAGACGGAATATATTCTCTTAAATGGTTAATTACCTATGACATTAGCTTAAATAGACGGAGAAATTCCGCTAATAACTCGGAAAATCTGAGAAATAGATCATTTTTCTTTGTATAATCGGAAAATTTCCTCCTATATTCCCCAAAATGGGCTTTTTCATGAATTTAACCGAAAAAATTCCGCTTATTTTCCTTTTGCTAATGACTCGATTATTGACAAGACTTCTTATCTACAGATGAAAAGTTTAAAAAAGACGTAAACGAGGTTTTTATTAATGGCGAGCCTTTCCCACTAGGATTTCACTTTTTTTGTCACTAATGTTATCTAGATTTAATGTTCCTTTAAGTAAAAGGTAACCCGTCCATATCTTCCCTTCTTTGGCTCTAAACAACTAGAATTATTAGACTGAAAATTACATTATCCATGCAATGCTCGTGTTATTCCATAAGTTGAACTTTCCCCTAATTATGTAGCCCCTTAATTAAGACACAGAGATCAGTTTGCCTATGAGTCGATAGAGACATTGACATCCGTAATAAATTCTTCATTAATTGCTTCAAAAACGTCGGAAATTGGGATATTATTAATCCAAAAAAAGAGTGATACTTAGCTTAAGTTGCTGAGTACCACTCTTTTTAAATATAATGGGCTTTGGTTCTTCCTTAAAGCCATCTGACGTGAAGTAAAATTTGTTTATTTCATGAACAAGCTGTTGCTTAAGCCCATACAATTTTTTATAAGCGTTGCTGAAACAGTATACGCATTAATACCACGTTTGATTTAATCTCTCACTAGATCGACTCCACTTTTAGAGTCAACTTCCCTTGAGCCACGACAATAACATACATGTTTAGAATCAACAGCTATTGCGTTTTGTCGTTCTTAACGGTTAGGTGTATAGCGAACCCAATTATATGAAGCATTGGCGTCCTCTCCGTAATACCTTCCTGCCCACTCGTCAATACCATACGTATTCCAAATGTTCATCATAATTTTACTAGGATTACTAGGTATGTTTTCCGTTGCTGTGGCAACAAGCTGGCCATTAACATACCAATTAATATAATTTTCTTGCCAATCGAACGCGTACGTATTATAACTATCTGCTGCATCGAATCCTAAGTCGTAAAGTATTTCATTCCCTCCTACGCCGTCCGTGTAATAATTGAATTGAACCTTAGTCGTGTCGTTTCCTAAAAACTCAATGTCAATCTCATCCCAAGGAGCGCCATTATAGGAAGGCCCTGTATACGTGAAGAAAGAAGAAATGACCCCTGATACCTTTGCTGGTTTCATAGATACCTCGTATAATCCATATCCATAAAAATTATTGGTCGTATACTCCGCACATTCATAGTTATAAGGAGGTGCATATGAATAGTTTGTACGCAGTGACAACTCCATTTGGCCACCATAAAAGTTAACTCTGTTCTGGCTCCAATGACACCCGAAAAAGTAATCATCATTTTTCCAACCATCAGACATATTCCAGTTTTGCCAATCATGACTGTTAAACGAATGATAGACTTCTTCATCTGTTACTGGATTATGTGCATATGCCGCACCCGCGAAAGACATCATTAGTAACGTCAACATAAGGATTTTAATAGTCTTGTTAATTTTAATCACTCCTAAATATAGTTTGTATTGCTAAAGCATTTCTCTATAATTAGTTAAGATTATTCATGATGCTAGCCTATCGCTTTTTTCACTTTCTTTTTTATACTTCTACACTTTTCCATAAGTCCTTCATTTGCAGAATAACCTCTACATTACTAGAACTTCTCTAGATAAGTGTCCGTCTTCTTTATCAAAAGCTTAATCACTTTTTCCCTGTCATAGACTAACTTTTCCTGCAAACCATAGTATATTAAATAGAGCTTCATTATTTCAAAAATGGCTATGGACACTCTATATCGAACAATTAAACGCTTTTCTAATGGCATATAACTATTCTCTTTTTCTTATCATCTAACCCCTCCTCTACCTTACTAGATTTTGTCTACTAACTAGCTAACTAAGGCGCATTAGTAAACAATAAAATCGTTTATGTAATTCTAAGATGATTAAAAGCGTTCGCAGCTGTCACCAGGATTTTCATTTACGAAACCGCTTTCATATATAATTATAAACTATTATTTCATAAGTTCAACTATTTTTCTAATTATGTAAAAAAGCCCCTTGAATAAGAGGCAGGGCTAGGTCTACGTATAGTATTAGATAGTAGAATAAAGCTCACTATATGAATAACCCTGTAAAAATTTTATCTAGTTTGAGAAGGGGTTTTAAAAACCGGTTATATTAATTAGCAACATCCTAAATCATTGACCTTGTACATTGTGTGTTATCCGCCTTAATATGACTGGCTCTTTATTTCAGCTTCCTGTATTTGATATAGGAAAAATCCTAGAAATAATAATTTTTTATAACCTCGTAAAAAGACAAACTTTTATAATATATTATTTAAAGGTTCAGAGTTTTTCTGATCAATTTAGCTACCTTTTCATAAAATGCATTCTCATGCGGCACAAAATAATTCTTATTTACTAACTTATCAATCGGAGCCTTTCTTCCACTCTTATTTAGTTCAAACCCTTCGATTCTAATGTCTTCTTTTTCTTGTAAACAAAACTGAAAAAATTCTTTGAATTGAGCTCTGACAATGCCTAAAACTTCATCTCTTTGAACTTTGAAATCATTAAATGTATTTTTACTTTGGTAAAGAAAAACATTGGCAAACTCTTTATCTATAAAACAATCTCTTTCAATACAATATTTAATAACACCTAACCCAATAAGTTCATCGAAAGATACTTTTATGCCAGTCTCTTCTTGTACCTCTCTAATCCCATCGCAAATTGTTTCATCTGCTAATAAATGGCCAGCTAGCTGTTATATCAAGAAGATTAGGATAGTCCTGTTTCTCACTACTTCGAATCTGAAAGTAAATATAATCTATCCCTTCTTCATTAGTGGTAAACCAGCAATGAAATGTTTCATGCCAATATCCCAATTTATGAACCTCTCCACGAGAAGCAACACCTATTTCATTTCTATCCTCATCAAAAATTTTCAACTGCTCATTATCCATTTTAAATCTCCTTATAAATTACTTATTTTTACTTTATATAAATAAAAACATTAGACCTTTATTTTAAGACCGTTGATATAAGGAGCATTTTTATGTAAAGGTACCGGTGGACTGTACTCTACATTATACACACAATTATTGCATTCATTGAACCTCCAATTTGGACAGGGAAAAGTGGGAAATCAATGTTTGATCCTAGTTTAAGTGTCAATCAAGTAAAAAACATTGTTACTAATGTCATTAACAGTAATAAAACTACCATTGAAAATACTCTTAAAAAGGAAAATATGTTAATATTTACAATACCATGAATGGTGTAAAATATAAAGTAAATATAGGGAAAGATGGGTATGTAAAATCAGCATATCCAGTTTAATGAGGTGATAATATGCTAAAGATTGAAACTTTGATCAAGGATACAAATATCAAGATAGCTAACGAGACTACTTTTCTATCAATTGATAATCAATTATCTTCCAATTTAGTGGATCAAACCTTAGATGAAAATGACCACGATTATCTAGAAGGAGCAATCAGATTAGAATGCAACTCTGAAGTTATCCTAACCGAAAACATGGAAACAACAGATTTGTTATTTACATGGCAAACATTAGTTGAACCTATATTAACACCAGGAAATAAAGAGTATGAAATATCAATTTTAGATTCCTTATATGAAGTTAAGATATTAACTAATAACTCAGGATTTACATTTTGTATTAATAATACCTCAAGTAAAGACAATCAAATTTCAAATACAATTCCTAAAGACGAGTATTCGAAAGCAATAATAGAGGGATTCTTAACATTTGGAGAATTTATCGTCAATAACCAATTTTCTTTTTCGGAAGAAAGTTCCTATTCATCTTTCGTTCAAGATTATAAGGCTTTAAAACAAATGAAAGAATAAATACTTCCCGATATTCCCACGCTAATAATAAAATCATGAAGAGGGGCTGGGACAAAACCCAGTAAATAAAAATGGCCCTCACTTTTGTGAGAGCCATTTTTTATATCTAAATTGATTAATATAGGTTGCTTGTCCAAATTGTCACTCGCTTGCCGCGGGCAAGGCTTCAGCTAATCGGGGGAAGATCACCCCCGATGGATCTTCAGCTCTTGCTTTTCCCGCAGGCGTCTCGTGTTTTTGACAATCAACGGGTTTAAATAAAAATTATAATTATGTACACAAAAAGGATACCTTCTGATAAAGTTAAAGTCACCACAACCAAACAGAATCGGAGGTATCTTTATGTTTAAAGATTATAACATGAATCAAGTCATTTTGCCGATAGATTTAGCCTATAAATTACAGGAAAATGATATTGCTTTTGCAGTGAATGATTTGGTGGAGTCTATTCCTGACTTTTAATTGTTTTTATCGTAAGACGGGCTATCCAGCTTATCATCCGAAGATGATGTTGAAAATCATTTTGTGTGCGTATACCCAGTCTGTGTTTTCCGGAAGAAAAATTGAAGCTTTATTAAAAGACAGTATACGCATGATGTGGCTGGCTCAAGGGTATGAACCAAGTTATCGGACCATTAATCGGTTCAGAGTTGATCCTGATGTGGTGGATTTGCTTCGCCAGTGTTTTGTTCAATTCAGATCTCAGCTTGTTCAAAAAGAAATGATTGATAACGACGCTATTTTTATTGATGGTACAAAGATTGAAGCCAATGCCAATAAATTTACGTTTGTCTGGAAAAGATCCGTTGAAAGATACAGCGCCGGTTTAGTGGAGAAATCCAATCAGCTCTATAAGGAGCTCCTGGAACAAGATATTTTGCCTGCCATTGAACAGGATAACTTAGATGAACTGTCTACCGAAGAGCTGGATGAGATCGTCGAGAAACTGGACGAACGCATTGAAGAATATGGTAATCAGATTGAAGCATCTAAAGATACAAAGGTGCGAAAACAACTCCGATCAGAACGGAAAACTCCCAAACAGTACCGTAAAAGGTTCAAGGATTTTGTGGCCCGTAAACAAAAGTATAAGCGAGACCTTGCAATCCTGGGAGAGCGAAACAGTTACTCCAAGACAGATCATGACGCGACGTTTATGCGCACGAAAGATGACTACATGAAGAATGGTCAACTGAAAGCCGGCTATAATCTGCAAATTGCGACTGAGGGACAGTACGCGCTCGCTTATGACATCTTCCCAAATCCTACTGATACCCGGACTTTTATCCCTTTTTTGAACAGAATTGAAAAAGGCTTCTTTACGTTGCCATATGATCAGGAGAGCGGCACATTTACCTTTCCAAACGGTAAGAACGTGACATTTCAGTATTGGTGCAAGAAAAAAGATAAAGCCGGGTTTCAACGCACGTTTAAAGTGTATGAATGTGAAGATTGTGGCGGGTGTCCCTTACGTCTACAATGCACAAAGGCCAAAGAGGGAAAAAATCGGAAAGTCTATTATAATGAGAAATGGGAGAACCAAAACGCCTATATTCGAGAAGTGCTTTCGGAAACGAAAACAGGTGATATCTACGGCAAACGTAAAGTGGATGTAGAGCCAGTCTTCAGATTTCTGAAGGCTAATTTGCGTTTCACCCGGATATCGGTGAGAGGTAAATACAAGGTTCAAAATGAAATAGGGTTCGCACTTATGGCGGTGAACTTGAGGAAGTATACCGCCAGAACAGCACACAAACCGTTTTATAATCATACAAAACGCTTCCGACTATCATTTTTGATAATCGGAAGCGTTTTTTTCTGTTTAGAGACCGTTATGTCCCAGCCTCTTTTTTACTATTCACATTAACTATCATAAGGAGATCCGTCTATCGTTTTTTATTTATTTGCCATTTGACTTTAAGATTATTTTAATTAATAAAAATTAAAAGGATAAATATTTTTCCATTTCAAAACGGTAAAATCCGTTTAGTCCATTTTTATAATCTAAAAAAACGACGTTAACAATTAAGTTATTATTTTCATCTAAGCTGATATTTTTTAGTTGATCATCATTTTGTAGTCTTGTGATTAAACTAAATGAAAGACCTGTTTTTATTAAATCTATTTTCTTCTTATCATTGGTTCCGTAAACTACCTCATTGTATTCTGCCTCAGTTATTAGTCCTAATTCATACAGAACTATTATTAATCTGTTTAATTTATAACTAATAAAGTCATCCTCTATTTTTAATTTAATGATTGCCAAGTTAATTAACTCAGCATCACTTTTAGTTGATAAATCAACATAGACCTCTTTAATACTGTCTTGATAATTATCTGTACGGATTGCTTTTTCACCATAACTAGTACCTATATATAAATCTGTTAATTGATCTTTAATACGTCTTTTAAAATACTTATAAGTTCCAATAATATTTTCCTTTAAGGAATTTACTTTTCTTGCGTAAATATGTCCCTTGTAGAAATTCCGAGCCTTATCAAATTTTAACCGGTAAACTTCATAATCCGATATATCATCTCTTTCAAATTTATTTATATAGAGAAAGTACACCTTATCAATGATATCAGCTTCAGTCCACATTTTTGACCCTTTTAATCCTTTTATTCTCTTCAATATTTCTTTTAGATAATCATCCTTAATGGAAATTATTGATTCTAAACTTGACCTTATAAAAACTTTCTTTAATTTTTCCAACTCATCTAATGAATTGGTTAAAACTAACTCTTCATTTTTCTTAATTGCTCGAACTTTTTCTTTAACACTTTCATCCTTGATCTTTGACTCATCGTATTCGGCTAATATGGGATTTTTAATCACATCTGAAAAAATGTTGCTTCTTAATTTCCGAATTAAGTTTTCCATTCTAATATTTTTCTTATTATATTTGCTATTCAGAAAATGAATCTTGGGTAGTAACCTATGTAATTGATTAGTCTCTACAGTAAAAATTTCATTTAATCTATTAACCCTACCAATTAAGTTTGTAACCTCTTTTTCTCTTAACCCATTTGTATGCATTATAAATAGAGCATCAATTGGTAAGTTTATCCCTTCTAATATTACTTTATTGGCAATAACAAATTTTAGATCAGTATTATTCTTAAATTGATATTCTAAATACTCTTTAACAATTTCCGGCATTCTTCCATGGAGGTATATAATACCTTTTTGAAGTAATTCAATAAGGTAAAAATCCTTATGTACTAACTCTTCTAACTCTTCAATTAGATTTTGAGTTTCATATGTTAAATCTATATCAGGTAAGCTATAGAATAATTCTTTTGAGAATTCTTCTATTCTCTTCGGTGCTTTATGATAAATAAAATTCTTACTCCCAATTTCAGACTTCATATAGGTTATATATCCTGGTTCATTTCCTTTAATTTGTAATTCTCTATATGGATAAAATTCATTAGTAAATCTATTATATAAAAATATTTGGTCATTATCCCTATATTCGAATATTTCAGGTTCTTTCATATTATACTCAATTTTTTGTTCTACAATTTCATCTTGGAAGTCAAGCCTGAGATTTTTACTTTCATTTATCAAGGGAGACAAGTAGATTACTTTTTGATTTTTATTTCTTTGTGCATTAAATCTCAAAAGTCTTGATAACAGGATACTCCTACTATCCTTTTCAAAGAGATTATGGGCTTCATCTATATACAGAATATCCAGCCATGTTTCATTTTTCTCTAATAATCTTAATGCTCTTTCTTGAGTTAAAACTCCAATAAAACGCTCATCATCCCGATACATTTCATCATGTATAATAATTCTACGGTTAAAATCAGCCTTTCTAACTAATTTATAAGTTTGAACTAAGAGAGATTTGGTTGGGACAATAATTGCTACCTTAAGGTTTTTATCTAAATTGTTTTGTATATGTTCTATTATTAAAGAGCTCTTACCATATGATGTAGGGGCAATATAACTTATATTCCTACTATCATTCTCCAATAAACTTCTCCTAGTTGTCTTCTGTTGAAGTGTTTCAGTATAATTTTCATGATTGAATTCTTCTAGCTTTAATCCTGCTAGGTCCTCTATAAACTTCATATCAGGAATCAATTCTTTTTGTTGTACATCTTTTGCAATTGGATAGAATCCGAAATTAGTTGCAAAATCATAGAGTGGTCTATAATCATGATAAGTTGTAGAGTACTTTAATATTATGAAATAAGCAAATTCTAAATAAGAAGTGTATCTTTTGTCAGATTCAAAACTTTTTATAAAAAAAATTGCGACTGTTAGTATATATGTTTTTTCTTTATTACTTAGTTCTTCTCCTAATGTTAATTTTTTCATAACCTCTTTAAACATATGAATTTTATTTATGTGTGTTAGCTGCGTTTTTTCCTTGCTGTTCATAGTCACCCTCCCTTTTAGGAACTCCTAAGAAATCCATAAATAAATCTAATGATTTTTTTGTACAGCAAATAACAATTAACTTTTTATATTCGAATCCTTTTATATTTCTAACAACCTTTTCATAGATTTCGTTTACATCAAAATCTTCCCATTCTCCATTTAAAAATACCGTTCCGGCTGGAATGATATTAAAATCCTCAGGAGTATAATAAATTTCAGAAAAAAAATCATCTGAGAATTCTTGCAATATTTTTAAAATAGTATTATTTGTATCTACATCCTTTGAATTTGCGTGTTGATATGCATTTTGCCAAGGGTCATTTTCTGATTCTCCATTTAATTGTTTCTTCAAACTATTATAGGCTTCAGTGATTTTACTATGATGAGATACACTATCAAATCTGTAATTTCCAGATTTACTCTCCAAAATCCATTCATCATTCCCTTTAGAGTAGTAACCATCGAATCCCTTTTTTATAGATGCTTCTTCCATATTTAGGAACATACACTCCTGTTTATAATCCAAAAATTTCAAATATAAGTGCAAGAAAAATTCAGCAGTTCCACCGTTTCTAGTTCTTTCATCTTTTTTTTCAAAGAATTTAAAGGCCCTCTTTTTAATAATTTCTAATGAACTCGTATTTTTTTCTCCTTTACAAATACTAACGAAGTTTTCGTTTATATAATCTATAAATTTTTTATTAAAATCTTTTATACCTATATAATGAAACTCGACATTATCATTTATTTTTATTACCTGACTATTGAACAGGTTTTCCGTCAATCTAACCACCACCATCTTTTAAACTATCTACTACGATTTCTAATAGGATAGATATATAGTATGATTTTACCATTTAAACCTAATATGTTGAAGGGATTTTACTAAGGTATTTATTATATTCTTCTAACTACTTCTTAAAAAGTCTAAAGCAGCAACTACTTTAAACTCCCCAGTTGATTGTATTTGTTCGTCCCTACAGTCATAAAATCTCAAAAAGCTGAAATTGTTGCATCCATTGTGCTCCAACAGTTTTAACACCTTTACCAAAAGCGGGAAAGTGACCAGGGTTATCTATTTAAACGTCTCTTAATAATCGTTACTTACATAAGATTATAGAAGCGGGTACTAAGTACCCGTTTGTTCAAACAGCAAACTAGTTCCTTGTAAATCCTGGCAGATGTTTAGAAACTCCTAGAACCCCTCCCCAATAAAATATTTGTTATTAATGCTAACTAATACAAAACTTTTTTCCATGTTATTTGATGTGATGTAAATTGATTTTTAATACATTCAAATTCATTTTGAACAAATAAGCTCGGATCTGTACCCAATTTATAGCTGAAATCTGAGGGAAGGTCTGTTTCCTTATCGTACAAATTATCATTCCGCACTTCGTAATCTGCCAATATATCAAATGTAATTTCTTCGATGTTTAACTTGCGTGCATAAATTTCAAACGTTTTTATAAAGGCATCCTTTATCACCACTTCATTTACCAAAAACTTATTTACTTGTACAAAGAAGTCTACAATACGTAATGTGGTGCACTCTGTTCGGGTTACACGAAGATTAAAGTCAACAATGATGGGACTTTTTTCTTGAGCGTTTTTTACCATTACTGTTTTGTAATAACTATATGGTGAGATACTACAAGATACTCCTACTTCTGAAAGAAGACCTTTTAAGTACTTCATATTTTTCGGATTGAAAATTTGTTGATTTATAAAGAGAGGGTCATCTTTTTGTCGTTCATAAACTTTGTCAAAATGAACTAAAGCTATATCATCTTCTATGAGGTCTTTAATGCTACAGTTTAACACTTGTGACAACTCAAATGCACTGTCCATATTAAAGTTTTTCGAAGGATTATTTTTTATTGTTCTTATAGTGTTTATGCTGCGCTCACATATTTCACTTAATTGATTTAGGGACATTTCTCTCTCTTTCATTAATTCTTTTACATTATTCTTATATTTCAACATAGTCACTTCCCCTTCTATTCTTTTTTATTATAAAACGAGATTTATATTGTGAGTACCTCCATTTTATTGGAGGGGGTAGAAAATGCTTTTTATGAAATATTCATAAAACATAAATAAGCCAATACGATTAAGTTTTATCTCGTATAGGCTTATTTTTTTCTAATTATCATTTATACAAACTCACTTTAATAATAAGTAGTACCATTGCTCGAAACCCTTTTTCATTTGACCAGAAAGATCAATAAAATCAATTGATTAGTAGCCTTACATTCACAACCTTACATCACTCAAAGAAATTATAATAAATAGCTATCTTTTTATGCAATGGTTTTCTAGAACAAACGATATATGATTCTAAATCATTCCTCCAAACGATGCAGCATTTTAAAAAGCTATTTAAAACCACGCCGACAAATATACACCAGTTGGTTTTCTACAGTCCTAATTCCAAATATAAAGTAATAAGTAATACTAATGCAAACAAGCTACTAAAGAAATCATTACAGGATTTCGATATAGCGCAAATATCCATTCATGGCTTACGACACACTCATGCAAGTGTAATTCTGTATAAAAAAGTTTCTATACACTACGTCAGTGAACGACTTGGTCATGGCGATATTGATATACACCCACGTCATTAAAGAGTTACGCGAGGAAGATGAGCTTGGAACAGTCAGTATATTCGAACAAATGGTGGTGTAAATCTTGTGTGAAAAATGTGTAAAATCGATTCAAAATCAATCGTTTT
This sequence comes from Salipaludibacillus agaradhaerens, assembly GCF_002019735.1. Taxonomy (NCBI): domain Bacteria; kingdom Bacillati; phylum Bacillota; class Bacilli; order Caryophanales; family Bacillaceae; genus Salipaludibacillus; species Salipaludibacillus agaradhaerens. The sequence goes on along the minus strand of NZ_KV917378.1, from coordinate 435,652 downwards.
CTATAGGAAACTTAATTAATATAAAGAGCTTGAAAACCCTTATATATCAAGGATTACGGGCTAATAATGAATTATTAAAATTGATGCAAATTATGTAGATGGTAGGTGGTCAGGATCGAACCGACACTCCAGAGGAACTAGTTTTGAGCCGTCTACGCCTTGTCAGTTCTCCCACCACTTCATAGTTAAAATTGTGTTTTATAGCCTATATAAATGTGGATAGTCTCACAGCTATTTGATCCAATTTCCTCATATCATCGTAAATCATATAAAAATAAACCACTCCTGTTATACCGAAAATGTCGTTATTCATGATAGAACCAACTCTTCCCCGAAAGTTGTTATACCTCTTTTTTGCTAGCAACTACACTGTCACTTTAGATTTAAGCGCCTGCCACACTCGGTTTTAATAATTTAGGCCTGGCGTTTTTTCTCTAGCCGCTTCATACGGTTATTTAAATCTTTTTTATAGCTGACGAAATTGGCTTTATGCCCTAGTTTCTCTCTCTTTTTTAAGGTAGAAAGACCTTGTTGAGCAAAATAATAGGCTTTTTCAATGTCTTTTTCAAAGTGTTCGGCTAGTTTGGCACGTTCAATCCATGTTTCGATAGGGGGAAAAGTCCCTTCCATAAGGGCTTGGTCTAAATATTTAACTGCCAAGTCAGGTTTCTTCATTTTTTTGTAAAGACTGCCAAGCTGATAATAAACCGTTGGAAGCGGTTGTTGTGCTCGTTTAATGGCTTGTTTAAAATGTTTTTCTGCCCAATCAAACTTTTTTAGCTTTTCAAACCAAGCACCTATGGCTAGGTGTTCTTTTGCAGAGGCCGAGTCTTCTAATGGATAAATAATCTTTTTGACAATCAGGGCATAAAGCGAGATTAATGACCGAACGTCTTGATCATTGTGGGCAATAATACCGCTTAAATGGTGAGGCGTTTTATTAGATAAGTATTCAAAGTATAATAGCGGTGCTAGACTTCCTGGCACATCTCCTTCTCGCTTTAGAGATAATTTATGCTCTTCTACTATGGCAAGCCGGCATGAAGGGAGTTCATCTTTCCATAAGCGTCTGGCACTATGAAGTAGATCAATATGCCCAAAGGCAGGTAGTTTTGGTAACTGTTTTCTAATAAATGCATGACGAGATTTCACTTGTGGCCAGTCAAATGACTTGCCGTTATAGCTGACAAGATAGTCTTCTTCATGAAAATCATCTAAAAAACCTGATAAAAAAGCGGCTTCACTTGCCGGACTTTCTAAAAAATGCTGGGTCACCTCGATCCCGTTAGCCATTAGGCGAGCATAGCCAATAAGAAAAATAACATTTCCTGCACCAGTGGAAAGACCTGTCGTCTCTGTATCAAAAAAAAGCAGTCGATCCAACGGCTTCCCGGCAAACGAAAGGGGGTGATCTTGCAAATGGTCTTGCCAAAAAGCCTGAATGTGTTTCATGTCTTCGACTAGTTGTTTATCTTGCGCGCTTTCATATGGGTAGATAACCCGCTTACGGAAGGCTCGTTCATTTTCAAAATAAAATGGCTCAAAGCCTAATGCCCTAAACGCTGTTTCGTCATCAGTTGGTTCTGGCGCTTCGTTCTCTATGCCGCCTTTTAGTTCCCCCTGATCTTTTTCTTCAGGCAGTTGTAAATGATGTTTCATTCTTAACAATTTCGCTTTCATACTCATCGTTTCAGTCACCTCACTAACAAATGTCTCCCTTTATCCATTGGCATCTACTGCTTCTCCAATTAATTGGGTCACCAATCGTTTTATAGAAACTGACGGGTTTATACTTCCTACCCCAACACAAGACGGACAGCCACTTTCACAAGGACATCCGCTAACAAAATTTAACGCTTCGTGTAATATGACAGACATTTGCTTAAAAACACTTTCACTAAGACCAATCCCCCCTGGGTAACGGTCGTATAAAAACACAGTCGGCTGTCCTGAGTGTACGGCTTTCACTTCCGGTACGGCATGTAAGTCATGTTTATCACACATGACATGGACACATGCAACGTGTTGAAGCACATGGGCCATTCCCATTAATACGAGTTCAGTTTGATCATCTTGTTGTTTTTCACTAAAGCTATCGTTAGAAAATGTCAGGGCTAACCCGTTTGAATGAAGTTCTTGTTCTGGTAAATGAATGGTACCTGATCCGATGTTTTCAAAGGTTTCTAGCTTGATTTTTTTAAAAATAGTGGCCATTGCTGTGACCATTACATCCCCATATTGTATCCGATGGCGCCCACATGGCTGATCGTGATCCACTTCTAGAACCTTCAATTTCACAGCTAAATTAGCATCTGTAAAGTACTCCACATCAACGGCACGCACATACGCTTTTTTCTCTTCCCAGTCCAAATACTCCACTTGGAATTGCGTCCCTTCGTGCAAGTAGATCGCTTCGTCGTGCAGGAGGGTCATGGCACTGAAGGTATCCATTTCACCGATGACACGATGATGCGCCGTGTCAGATTGGTCGATGATCACGACGTTTTCTTGGGCAGCTGATCGAAGGCTAATATTATGAGCTGGAAAGGCGTCATTCATCCAATACCACGACTCATGACCGTCATGCAATACCCGTTCTTCTGTTAAATAGTCAAGTATGTCGTCCACCTCTACACCGTCAAACGTGTCACCCTTTTTGAAAGGGAGTTCATAAACTGCACATTTTAAGTGATCGACTAAAATAATGAGATTATCTTTATTAATTCGTGCTGTTTCAGGTGTTCCGTGAAAGAAGTAGTCAGGATGCTGAAATAAGTATTGATCAAGTGGTGATGAGTTCGCCACCATGAGAACGAGGGACTCGTCTTGTCTGCGTCCTGCCCGGCCAGCTTGCTGCCAGCTAGACGCAATGGAGCCTGGGTAACCGTTCATGACACATACTTGCAGTTGACCGATGTCCACCCCTAATTCTAGGGCATTCGTACTGACGACCCCAATCGTTTCACCGCTTCGCAGGCTTCGTTCGATTTCCCTGCGCTGTTTCGGTAAGTATCCCCCGCGATACCCCCTGATTGACTTCTTAGTGAGCTCGTTTTTAACAAGTTCTTGTAAGTGACTTAAAATTACCTCTACACGTACCCGACTTCGCGCGAAAACAATGGTTTGTATCCGTTCTTTCAAAAATTTAGAAGCTAATTCATTCACGACTTTCGTGGCGTTTTGCCGTATGTTTAATTGCTTATGAACGATCGGGGGGTTATAAAAGACAAAATTTTTCTTCCCCTTAGGCGCACCATTATTGTCAATGAGTCGCACTGGTTCCCCTGTTAATTCAGCGGCCAACTCAGTGGGATTGGCGATCGTTGCAGACGTACATATAAATGTTGGATCACTGCCATAATATGCGCAAATCCGCTTTAATCGGCGAATCACATTGGCAACATGAGAACCGAAAACGCCGCGGTACGTGTGAAGTTCGTCAATGACGATCGTGTCTAAATTTTCAAACAGTGAGATCCATTTTGTATGATGAGGTAAAATCGCTGAATGAAGCATGTCTGGATTTGTAATAACGACGTGCCCGGCTTTTCTTACGACTTGACGTATATTGGCTGGTGTGTCTCCGTCATACGTATAACTATTAATTGACACGTCCATCTCGTCGATCATCTCGTTCAGTTCTGCTTTTTGGTCTTGAGCCAACGCTTTCGTTGGAAATATATAAAGTGCCCGACTTGCTTTGTTCATCATATGTCGTTGCAAGACAGGTAAGTTATAACACAATGTTTTCCCTGAAGCTGTCGGCGTCACAGCGACGATATTTTCACCTTTCATTGCTGCTTCATAGGCACTTTTTTGATGTGTGTACAAAGCATTAATTGAGCGGGCTTGCAATGCTTTTTTCAAATGAGGATGAATATCGGCTGGAAATGGAGACGTTTTAGCCGGTTCCGCATCTAATGTGTGCCAATGCGTCACATTGGCGTCTCTTTTTAATTCCGCCATGAGCTCTTCTAATGTTTTTTTACGAAACATCCTTTCCCCCTCCGTTCTCTTCTGTCTCATTATAGCGAATATACGTTTGCATGACAATCGGCCACGCTAAAGCATGGCCGACATCTGTTTCTCATTATTAAATTGATGGTTGTTAAGTACCACAAAAGGTTCTGTACGGCGTATTCGATGGCTCCGGAGGGCTCGCATAAGTGTCTTGATCTCGTTCATGGTCATAAGGTTTAAGTAGCACATCTAGAAGTTGATTCATCACACTGAAATCTTGTTGTTCGGCCGCTTCGAGAGCTGCTTCCACGTGATGGTTTCTTGGTATGACAGCAGGATTTGATTTTTTCATCAGATCACGCACTTCCTCATCAGAAGCGTCTTGTTTTTTTAACCGCTCCTGCCAACGTGAATACCAATGCTTAAAATCGGGCTTATCAGGCAATGCTAACTGTCTGCATTCTCCAAATATTAAGGCAATAAATGTATTCGTGTAATCCATTTCGTACGTTTTCATTAAGCTGAGCAAATCTTTAATAAGAGCTTCATCCTCTTCTTCCTCATTAAATAACCCTAACTTCGCTCGCATGTTTTCAAGCCAATAAGACATATAGCTGTCACTAAATCCTGAAATAGCGTCTTGTGCCATTTCTACCGCCTTGTCTTCGTCATCAGCTAATAACGGTAGCAATGCCTCTGCTAAACGGGCCAAATTCCAGCCTGTTATATACGGCTGATTTCCGTACGCATATCGGCCTTGAACATCTATCGAACTAAACACCGTGTCAGGGTCATACGTATTCATAAAGGCACAAGGACCATAATCGATCGTTTCTCCACTGATCGTCACATTATCCGTGTTCATGACCCCATGTATAAAACCGAGAGATTGCCACTTTGCCACGAGCAATGCTTGCTGTTCAATAACTTGCTGCAATAAAAAATGATAAGGATGGTCCGTTTCTTGACCTTGAGGAAAGTGCCGTGCTATAGCATAATCAGCGAGAGCTTGTAGATCCTGTTTGTCTCCCCACTTTGCCGCATATTCAAAAGTCCCTACTCGCAAGTGACTTGAAGCCACACGTGTGAGAACAGCTCCAGTTAATGGCGTTTCCCTCATAACGGTCTCGCCTGTTTTTACCACACTTAAACTGCGATTTGTCGGAACACCTAAAGCATACATCGCTTCACTTATGAGATACTCTCTTAGCATCGGTCCTAGTGCTGCCCGGCCGTCTCCCCCTCGTGAGTAAGGTGTTCTTCCTGATCCTTTTAATTGGATATCCACGCGATGACCTTTGGGGGTTATTTGCTCACCAATAAGCATGGCTCTTCCATCACCAAGCATTGTAAAGTGACCAAATTGATGACCCGCATAAGCTTGTGCAAGGGGACTTCCCCCTTCTGGCGTACGATTACCGGCAAGCACCGCAATCCCTTCATCCTTTCTCAATTCATTAGCATCTAGACCTAAGTCCTCTGCTAACGACTCATTTAAGACGACAAGGTCAGGGGACGACACTGGTGATAACGCAATGTCACTATAAAATATAGTTGGTAATTCCGCATAACTATGGGCTAATTGCCATCCTGTGTTATCGACTTTCTGTCCCATTGTATCTCCTTTTGACTGTGACTTATAGTTAGGTTTCGTATGCTAAGATCATATATGAGTTCTTGCTATTTTTGCAACGAATTCACCTCTTTCATTACTGTACCCTCTCAAAAATGGCTTTTAAACTAGTCTTAGCATATTCCCCCATAATAAACGAGCTATTTAACGTGTTATGACTTTCACTTCCTGAACGAGATGTTGAATGAACGTGGCGGCAGAGAGGTCAGTAGCAAGTCTCGGATTTTGACCTGTCCATAGTGACATATATGCGGGGTTATGCTGATCAGCAGATGCTTTCCGAATAGCTGACGTGAGCGTGTTCTGCACGGGAAAAGGGGGCACAGACGTATAATCTTTCATATCATCGATAAATGTATTTTTTATCCCTCTCGCCCATTTTCCAGAAAAGGCTTTAGTCAGAACTATATCATCTTCATTGGCGTTTAAGATGGCTTCTTTGTAAGTGGGATGTGCGCCACTTTCAGCACATGTTAAAAAGGCTGTTCCCATTTGAACAGCTGAAGCTCCTAAGTACCTAGCCGCAACTAAGCCACGAGCATCCATAATGCCACCTGCGGCAATGACTGGAATGGTCACATGATCAGATACTTGTGGAATGAGTGACATTAACCCAATCAAACTTTGGTCGCGTTCTGCTAAAAAATGCCCTCTATGTCCGCCAGCTTCAGAACCTTGGATAATAATCATATCCATTCCTTTGCTTTCTAATAAAATCGCTTCATTGACAGTTGTGGCCGTTCCCATTAATATCACGTTTTCTTTCTTTAACTCAGCAACTACCTCTTTAGGCGGGACACCAAATGTAAAGGAACAAATTGGCACCTTTTCTTCTAAAATAACGTTAATCTGTTCCTCGAAGTTTCTTTTCATTGAAGCTGGTGTAGGTAAAGAAGGATTCCCGCCTTCAACACCTAACGCTTTCCTGATGGGACGCAATTGGTTTACCGATGCTTCCACTTCTTCCATAGATACATTAAATGCATTGGGAACGAACACATTCACGCTAAAAGGATTTGATGTACGTTTTCGCACGTCTTTAATGTGCTGACGTAACGATTGTGGTGTCATATAACCCGCACCAATAGAGCCTAAAGCCCCATGTTCCGACACACACGACACCAGTTCAGGGGTTGTAATTCCTCCTGCCATCGGTGCTTGAATGATTGGATAGTCAATTTGTAACATGGCAGTCAAGTCATTCGATAACATATCAGCTCACCTCTTAATAAAAATTTAAAGTGCTCTCACATACGCCATCTTCACCAAAAATTATACAATCCCTCATCTTAGTTGCACCATTCACAGCTTTAAAACGAGTAATTAATGAAACGCCCTCCTTTCTCTTTGTTAATTCGTTTCCTTCGCTTCATTTTTAGCTTGCTATAACGAGTAAAGCCTACCTAGGTAATTCATCAGCATACATGCTTCTTAATTGCGTTAGAGATTTTAAATGGGTCAGTGCTTCCGTTTCCTTTTTCATACCTATGGCTAAAATCACGTTCTCGATTAAAAAGGTTGGGCCTATCATCGAATGGAAATCTGTTCTTTCACCACGACTGGAGAACAATTGGATATCCACCTTCCCTGTAAATTCTGAGATCAGTTGATCTGTAATGAGAAGTGTTTGATAACCACGTTTCTTGGCGTCGTCAAGGATCACTTTTGCTTCACTTAACATACGTACAAATCCAAATAAGACGACTAAATCCCCTCGTTTAAAGTGTACCATGTCTTCTAAAATGTCACTTCCACTACTTGTCATATGAACGATGTTGAGGCCAAATCGTTTTAGCCGATGATGCATTAACACCCCTAATCCTTTTGAGGGCCCTGGACTATAAATATAGACGGTCTCCGCTTTAACTAGTGCCTCTATTGCTAAGTCAAATTGAGACGCTGATAAATGTCTCATCGTTTCCTTTAAATTAGCCATTCCTTGTTCCAGTTGATCGTGTTGCCATTCATGAGCGGTTAATCTTTCCATTGCTTTTTCAAAGTTTCCAACTGGTGTCACATCAATTTCCCTCATTTTCCGCTTAAAATCTTTTAAATTATGATAACCCACACTTTTCCAAAATCGCGATACTGATGCAGTACTCACATTTAAAGCCTCTGCAATTTCCTTTTCTGTAGAAAGGAGCACATCTTGCAGATGGCGATTAATGTAGTCCGCAATTTTAATTTGATTAGGGGACAAGTTTGCTGTTTTCACATTGAATAGTTGCATTGTATCATCTCCACTCCCTTAAGTGATTCGTAATTTCATTATACATGTATGTTTTAATACATTAAATTCAATCATGAAATTTTTACATCATATTTACATAACATAAAAACTTTATTAATATTTCCCAATTACACTAAAGGAGAGTTCAATTAAAGGAGGCAGTCACTCACATGACGCAGTTAAAAAAACGTTACTCGTTGACGCAATCTCAGAAAATGATGGTTTTTATTTTATCCATGTCGCTTTACGGTTTGTCCAACATGATCACGGAGCTCTTACCGAAAGTCTATTTAGGACCAGTTGAATTTTCAGTAGAATACTTTGCCTTTATTCCACTGACCCTTTGTATTTTATTTCATCCTCTTTATGCAGCCGTAGGTGCTTCGTTAGGCGAGGTTATTTTCGGCGAAATTATGCTTGGTCAATTTGGCGGACTTGGTGAATTAGAAAAGTTTATTGCTTTTTCGCTTGCTATGTATGTTGCAGGAACAATGGTTAAAAATCCGAAAAACCGACTACAAGTCGGTGTCGCTGCTATTAGCGGTGTGGCCATCCATCAATTCATTAGTGCTGTTGTGGATATTGGAAAAGTGTGGATCGGTGTAGAGGAACTTGAAGCAGTCCCAGGATTAGCTGAAAGTATCGTCGTCATTGAAGGATTCTCTTTTTTAAATGACGTGCTCTTCTCAGGGATTTTATTCGCATTACTCCCAACCTTATATTTAGTGCCAAGACTCTATGGCAAAATAGAACCGCTGTTAGGCATGAAACCTCGTGATAATACGTTAAACTATTCATTAAAAGAGGTCCTTGGTCCCCGGGTCATCGTCATATTAATTATTCTTTCAGGTATGGCCATGATTGCAGAATTTCTTGCTGAAGCGGAAATCACCCTTGTGGAATGGGATATTGATTTTGTCGCTCTCTTTGGGGAACGCTTTATCTTTATCGTCATTGGAGTAGCCGCCCTTATCTCTGTTATGACTATCTGGCTAATGAGAAAACAAAAAAACGCAAAGAACGGTGAGGATCGCTATGTGTCATAATCATATTGCTATCGAAAATGTGACATTTACCTATCCAGGCGGCGAAAAGCCCGTTTTATCAAACATTTCCTTTACATTAGAAAAAGGGGATTTTGTAGGCATAATAGGAGGTAATGGAAGTGGAAAATCCACTTTATGCAAATTGCTAAATGGCATCATTCCACATTATTATGTAGGCGATTTTTCGGGACAGGTCATGATCAATGGGCTTGATACGCGTGAACATAAAGTGGCTGACCTCTCCCGTTATGTCGGATATGTTTATCAAGATTTTGAGAATCAAATTGTACGCCCGACAGTGATCGATGATGCAAGCTTTGCTTGTTTAAACTACGGCTATGCCGATTATCGAGAAAGGGGCGCACGGGCACTAAAGTTAGCTCAATTAAATGTCAATCTAGACGAATTTGTTTGGCAACTAAGCGGCGGGCAAAAGCATTTACTCGCCCTCGCCGGTGCACTCTCGTTAGATCCAGACATTCTTATCGTAGACGAGCCTGTTGCCCAACTCGATCCCGTTCATGCCCGCCTTTTTTATGACATTTTAAAAGATATTAATAAAAATAGAGGCACGACGATTATCGTCATTGAACACCATACAGAATTTATTGCAGATTATTGTCATCACGTTTTGCTCATGAACGAAGGCCAACTTGTTTGGAAAAAGGAAACGAAGCATGCTTTAAATGAAGTCGAACAATTAATGACGTATGCTATTTTTCCACCCCAAGTGACCCAAGCTGCTTACCAACTTAATATGAAAGATTCTCCTAGTTCCTATCCAATTACGTGTGATGAAGCAATTAAACTTTTTAAACAGTCCGAGTCAATGTTTTTTAAATCGACATTTAAAAAAGAAGTCTCTTTTTCTCCAACCCGCGAATCGATTATATCGATGACAGGAATAGATGTATCATATAAAACGGTCTCAAGGAAAAAGCACAAAGTCATTCATGACCTTTCTCTATCTTTTGAAAAGGGCGATTTAATCGCACTAGTGGGAAATAACGGGGCAGGGAAATCATCACTTCTAAAATTATTAACAGGCCTCATTAAACCTGATAAGGGCGATGTGGTGATAAAAGACTTTCATACGAAGACTACCTCTCCTGAAAAATTAGCTAACATTGTCACATACATTTATCAAAATCCAGAAGATATGTTTATTGAAGATTCGATTCGAAAAGATATCGAATTTTACCTTAAAGCGAGAAAAGTAGCAAACTATCAGTCTTTCGTAGATGAGATTATTCGCATGTTCAGACTTGAAGATATTCAAGAGCGAGACGGTCGATTACTGAGCGGCGGGCAACAAAGGCGGGCTTCTGTCGCCATTGGTGTTGCTATGCAACCCCACATCATTTTGTTAGACGAGCCGACTGCTAACCTTGATATTGCTACAAAGAAAGATATTACTCATATGTTGAGTCAGCTACAAGAGCAAGTTGAAACGGTCATTATCGCTACCCATGACATGCAACTCGTAGCAGAATGGGCTAACCGCATCATCGTCTTACATGAAGGAAAAGTCCTCCATGATGGGACAAGAGAATCCGTATTTAGTAATACCCCTTTACTAAAAAAAGCAGGGCTTATTCCGCCACAAATACTCGAACTGAGCAAAGATATTGGAGGTTCATCCCTTTCTTATTCAGTTGACGATTTTGTGAATAGGTGGAAATCAACACGTAAGGAGGTAGACTGTTGTGAACTATACGCGAAGGCTTCTCGATAACCTATCAGTTGAACAAGTAAAAATTGAATTATTAAACACAGCTTACGGTAACGGTGATACATTTATTGCAAAATTAGATCCACGTACATTGTTTATATGGTATTTATTTTTCGGGTTTGTACCGTGGTTCATTCATGACCCTGCTATTTTAGGCGCGTTCTTTTCACTAATGGTCGTTATGACGATCATGACTAAAGTGAGCCCGCTCATCATTGTCATTCTCTGCCTTGGCTTACTCAGTCAAGCGGGCTATTTACTGATCGCTTCATGGTTTTTTGGCGGAAACTTAGACACCATCCTCCCCTTACTAATTTTAACGTTAAAACTTTCTACCATTTCATTAGCAAGTATTGTCGTATTTAGTTCAATGGATCCAGAAAAATTGAGTGATGGCTTATTAAGCATTGGGGTGCCTAGTCAAGTATCGTTCTCAATCGCTTATGGGTATCGCATGCTTCCGAGCTTAGTTGAAGAATTTCATCAAATTTTTTTATCCTTTCGTTTACGAGGAAAAGCACCGGAGAAAAAGGGGTTACTTTATTGGAGAATGGTCGTTTATTTAATAAAAATTGCTGTCTTGTCGTTTTATCCCCTTATTTTAAGTTCAGCCAAACGAGCAAGGACCACAGTGGAAGCCTTAGAATCAAAAGGATATTCCAGTGCTCTTACATCACCTGACGTTAAGAAAATTAAATTGCAACATATGCGTTTTCGTTTTCATGATCTAGCCTTTCTTAGTTTATCAGGTTGCTATATAGTCGCTGCATTTTTAGTCACATCATTTTATTAAAAGGAGAATGAGCCTAATGAATATTGATTTGCATACCCATATGAAACTTTCTAAGAAGACGTATTTTGACGAAACATACTTCAATACGATGGTGACAGAAGCGCTTGCGAATGATTTAAATGCTATCGCTTTGACTGAGCACTTTAATACGTTACGTTTTTCAGACATTTATGACTCATTAGATAAGCATTTCCCTTATGAATCCGATCATTATAATGCGAATGGCTTGAAAATATTCCCTGGTCTTGAAGTGGATATTGCTGAGACCGGCCACATCTTGTTAATAGGAGCAAGGGAATCAGTTAGAGCAATGCGCCATCATCTAGAACCGTTTACAGAGCCTGACCATTTTGTTCCTTTTAAGCAATTATTAGATTGGGCAGATGAGCTAAATATGATAAAAATTGGTGCTCACCCCTATCGAGATAGTACACCACTCCACCATTTAGACAGAGACTTGTTAAGTAGGCTTGATGCGTTTGATTTAAATGGAAAAGATTTATACGTACAAGGACAAGATCAACTTGTCCAAAATGTTTCCCGCCTTGCCGACGAACTCTCCCTTCCGATTGTCGGCGGAAGTGACACACATCATTTTTTACAATATGGGAGTGTGTACAGCACATTTCCTGAACCAATCGCAACAATGACTGATTTAAAAAGCGCTATAAAGGCGACTAATCAGCAGGTACACATCTCCCCTTGCTTAAAAACAAAGGTGAAGTCAGCGATTCTTATGAAAAAAATGCTTAAAAGCAGTGTCCGTGTTTAAAGGCTTATACAGAAAGAGGCTTGCACTCATTAAGTGCAAGCCTCACCTTACTATAAAGCTAAGCTTCAATCAATGGGAGTTTCACTGCCCCTTAAGAGTAGGATAAAACCCATTCACAGTATTTTAAATAAACCGGGGGTATCATGTCCATGTCAGTTTAATTCACCTTTTAAACCTGGTGACTTATGGCTCTCACACTGAAAGAGCATATAACTTACTCGATATATTGATCAACAAATCCCCAGACGGTCTCCCAATAAGTAACAGGATCAACCTTTTCAGCGTCCCCGTGTCCCGCTCCTTCTATAATTAATTTCTCTTTATCAACAGAAGCTGCTTCATACACATCATCAACCATCTCATATGGGACAAAGGTGTCCTCATCACCGTGAATAAATAGGATCGGTGTCTCACTTTTAGACACTTGATCAACAGCTGAGGCTTCAAATATGTCATAGCCAGCACGAAACTTCGTCACCGTATTAGCCGCATTTAATACTGGAAACGGTGGTAATCCAAACAAGTCGTCTAATTGATAGGTAAATACATCGCTTACAGAGGAATACCCACAATCTTCGACGATCACCTTCACGTTGTCCGGTAAATCTTCTTCTCCTGCTGTCATCATGACAGTGGCGCCTCCCATCGACACACCAAATAAGACGATTTCGGCCTCCGGATCCCTTACCAGAATCTCATCAATCCACTGCAAAATATCTTTTCGATCATGCCAGCCCATTCCGATATAATCTCCTTCACTTTCTCCATGACCGCGAAGATCAGGCGCAAGCACGTGATAATCATGATTATAAAAATGACGAATGTATCTTGTCATACCTTTTGCTTCACCATTATAGCCATGAACAACGATCGCCCATTTATGGCCAGCACCCTCATTTTCATACATATAGCCATTTAATGCTAACGCCTTGTCATCCGAAGACGTTATTGTGAGAGCATCTGGCTCATAGTCCGCTTTAAATTGCTCGTCTTCTCCTTCTGCCTCTAATGCGACAGAGGCTAATACAGCTTCACTTTCTGCTAAATTTGGATTATCTTCCATAAATTCTTTCTCATCTGCCGAATTTAATGCGAAGTTGTAAAAATAATTTCCTACAAACCCATAAGCGGCTATAAAAATGGTAGTCACTGATCCTAGTACAATGATTGTTTTTTTCATAAGCTAAGTCTCCAATTAATATGTATTTTCATAGATGTTGAATAGACGTTGTTAACACACAAAGGTGGTGAAGAGTAGGTCCATCAGAGCCGTTCACTTTCCTATACTTAAAAGAGCCTTTTTAATTATAACTGATCTTGATCAAATTTCAAAAATTTAAGCCACACAGTTAGGATAGGGCATGCAAGTTCAATCACGAAGACCACTGTAAAAAACAAACATCACAGAAAGAAGAAAAGTAAACGATCCGGATAAGCAGCTGGTCAACTAGTTCACCGCTGTATTAATGATGACGTTTTTTTTTGAACATATGTAGCACTTCTGCTTATTCTTACCTGCTAATCTATACAAAAATAAGTAGCACATCCCACCACGGTATGTGCTACTCAACTAGGATCTTTTATCTATTTCTGCCGTTCCCGTTTCCATTGCCGTTGTTCCCTTTGATCGGTTCTTCTAATTGATTATCGCCTGAATCTTCTTCATGTTGGACATCTTCTGTCGTGTTTTTGTTGTGTCCTTTACCATTTCCTCTACCATTATTCCCTGAGTCAGAAATAACCTCTTCTTCCTCTTCTATGACTTCCGGAGTTGGTTCTGGTTCAACTACTGGCTCTTCTTCTATCGGCTCTGGCTCAAGCACCACGTCTTCCTCTGGCTCCGTTCCGATTGTACCACCATTTAAATACGTTTTATAATAATCCCACATGTGTGGATCTTCTCGCATCAGTGCCCAGCTTCCTGTCCCTTTTATATCATATAAGTTTATCAATTCTAACTTCTTTTTAAACGATTGCTCATTATCAAACCAGATGACATAATCACCAGCCGTTAGTCTTACCCCTTCCGCTGAAATGATAGGATCGTCATCTGTCACAGTAAACACAGCTTTAGGCGTTTGTGAAGCCTCATCAAAAATAACCTCACCGTTATAATGATTTACAACCGTTTGGATCTGATTATGCGAGATCCCACGACCATTAATTAAAAAGCCATCTGCATTTCTTTCACCGTCTGTTTTCCACATACGTCCATAAAATGGGATACCTATGACTACTTTTTCTTTTGGAACTTGTTGGTTGAGAGCGTATTGAATTGAACGTTCTACAAAGGAATAACTTGCAACAGGCCCCGGTGTACTACCTTGCCAATGCTCATCGTAAGCCATAATCATTAAATAGTCAGCGTGCTTAGCTAGCTCTGTATAATCATAGTTTCCATGCCAACCAGTTGTCCAGCCGTTAGGATTAGCAGCCACTGCTACTGATACTTCCTTATGGGCAGGAATTTTCTCACGGAGTAATCTAATAAAATCTGTATGCTCATCCCTATAAGCATGTCCAACACCCTCGATATCCACATTGATACCATCCAAATTGTATGTCTCTACATATTCAGCTACTTCTGTTGACAGAGCATGCCGATTTTTAAAGGCATTTTCACCAGCCGTCCTGTCCCAATGATTAGCTAGAAAAGGAACGACTTTTATTCCTCTACTATGCATGTCTGCTACGAAAGATTCTCTAAACTTATCCGTAAAGACAAGATTCCCCTCCTGATTAACATCAAAATAATTAGGAGATACCATGTTAAGAGAGTTATTCGTTCGATCTACTAATTGAACATAGTTGTCGGGACTTCCAAAATACAAATAAGACATATTAAATCTCTCATGTCCATTCCCCGCAAAAGTAGCCGTGCTAGATAATAGTAATAATAAAATGACAAAAATAATGGCGAACCTCATTTTTCTCCCTTTTTTCACCGATGCTTCCCCCTTAGAATGTGTAAAAATGTGTATCTATAAGTAATGTAATTATATAGGGGGAAAGTCTTACAAACTAGGAGAGGTTGTTGGGTAGTTTACTAATATTTGAGAATCGTCATCCATTCATCATAAAACCAACAACATAAAAGGAAAATAGCAACAGGCTTTTCCCACGTCTTTCATCTTGGTACTGTTCTGAAGTGATTTTGCAAATAGGCTTTCCACTTTACGGCGCTTTAATGTTCATTGTATAGTAAGAGCAGAAAGTGGTGAGACAATATATGACAAAGATTTTATACTTCATAATAGCCGTAGCTTTTTTAGATACATTTATTCAGTTACCTATTATCACCCCTTATGCACAAAATTTAGGTGCATCACATTTTCTAACTGGAGCTATTATCGCCGTTTACTCACTAGCCAACATGGTAGGAAACCTTTTAGCCGGGCACTGGATTGACCGCTTCGGGCGGAAGAAGTTATTGCTTAGTGGTATGCTTCTCGTGGCTATCATCCTGATTTTTTATCCGTTAACGCGTACTGGTTTAGAATTGTTTATTGTACGATTACTACACGGTTTAGCTGGCGGAGCGTTAATCCCCGCTGCTTTTGCCTATGTTGGTGATAAAACGCGAACTGGAGAACGGGGTCGAACGATGGCTTACACAGGGGCTTGTATTGGGAGCGCAGCTATTGTCGGACCAGCACTAGGTGGTGCCATTGCAGCAAGAGGGTCCGCAGATGCTGTCTTTTTACTCGTGGCAGGACTGTTTATATTGACATCTATCCTAATTGTTACCCATATAAAAGAATCATACATTCCTTCGGATCGTGGGCATGTTCAAGGAAAAGACATACTCCTTTTAATAAAAGAGCCACTCATTATTACCGCGTGCTTAAGTGCTTTCGCATTGATGGTGAGTAATGGGACACTAGCATTTGCCCTACCGCTCGTAGTTGCTAGCGTGGGACTAAGCACTGCCACTACTGGCATGCTACTTAGTCTTTTTGGTATCGTAGCCCTTATCATATTTTTAACGCCAGCTAACCGGCTGTTTGATAAAAAGACACCCGTATCCTTAGTTATAACTGGCATTATTTTCATCAGTGTTGCCTTAACATTACTCAGTATGGTGACGGCACTTCCAATGCTTATCTTAGCCATGATTATCTACGGGATTGGTTTTGCATTTATTTTCCCATCAATGAACAAAATTGTGGCTGATGTATCTTCAGAAGTTGATCGAGGTAAAGCTTATGGCATTTTTTATGCTGCTTTCTCTTTAGGTGTTGTGTCAGGCTCCTTTATAGCTGGAACTGCTGCTGAGCTATCATTTCACCCCTTTCTTGTCAGTGCCATTATCATGCTTTCTGTTGCTGGGTTAGTTATATTATCCGCACGTTCTTCACATTACTCGTCCTCTAAATAGGACCGTATGCGCTCATAAACAAACTCGCGGACAACGTTACTTTCGTTTAAAAGCTGATGCCGTCCATTTGGAAACAAGGCAATTTGAATGCGACGGCATTTTTGTTCATAAAATGAGACGTTTTTCTTCCAATCAACAGTGGTATCTTTCCCTCCCTGCAAACAATAGACAGGAATATCAAGGATCGGGCAGCTAATAATCCGTTTCTGCCACTCTTCCATAGCCAGTACCCATGAAGAAGAAAGCAATTTAACTTGTAATGGGTCGTTTTTGATAAAATCTCGATAGACGTAATCCTCCGAATTTTTTTTGAATCGTCTTTTGGATCTTGGAATGATCTTACCTGCTGTTTTTAGGACCCCTTTAAACATATTCCATCCATATGGAATATACAAAGGAGCCACGAGCACTAATTTCGCAAGGTTTACTTTGTTCTCACTGGCTGCATGAAAAAGAATTCCGCCACCTGTGCTATGCCCTAATCCGATGATGTTTTGTCTATTTAACGTCTCCTCAATCACGTAGTAGCCCTTTTCTACTGCTTCGACGTAGTCGTCAAAAGAAGCAATAGAGCCGGACTCACCTTGAGAAAAACCATGGCCAGGAAGATCAAGGCTAATCACGTCATAGCCGTCGTTAAGGAGCTTATTAATTGTTCTGCTCATGCCCCCTGTGTGGTCTAAATAACCATGTACAAAGTAAATTGTGCCTTTTGAGTTCTCTCGTAAAAATGCTTGAATAAATATTTTCTTTTCCTGCACTTCCACCGTTCCACATCTATAAGTAGTAAACGCTGTAATATCAAAAGAATAATAAGCTAAATAGTGTTGCAGAGAACTCGTAGTGAGATGTGGATTTAGCTTATTGAAATTAAAAACTTTATTATTCATTTCTTTAATCCATGTATGTGAGTGTTCCATTGTGTAATTCCTCCATTATGTAAATACGCTATTGTTCGTATTCCTATTTTAACTGGAAATATGACATAAGCAAAATGTCTGATATTTCCGCCTTTTCAATGATTTTCTTTCTCCTCTTTTCCAAAGAAAAAGAGATAGCATTTTGCTACCCCTCCTGTTATTTTCAGTCTTTTTTCAGAGCCGTTACCAACGCATGTCCGTAAGCGGGTAAATCTGGTGGTCGACGACTAGATACTAGATGGCCATCAATGATGACTTCCTCATTATGCCATACGGCACCAGCATTCATCATATCGTCTTTAATTCCTGGTGTACTTGTAACATTTTTACCTTCTAGAATGTTTGCAGAGATAAGAACCCATCCCGCATGGCAAATTTGACCAATGACTTTTTGTTGATCGTTCATGAATTGAACCATCTTAAGCACTTCATCATAACGGCGAAGTTTATCCGGAGCCCACCCACCTGGTACGAGGAGCGCCTCATATTCTTCAATGTTTATTTGATCAAAGCTATAATCAGTCTTGACTGGAACCCCATGTTTTCCGTAATAACTTTTTCCAGCTTCTTTTCCCGCTATATGCGCGATCATTCCTTCCTCTTGTAAACGATAATGGGGGTAAATCAGTTCAGAATCTTCAAATTCATCTTCTACCACCGTTAGAATTTTCTTACCTTCAAGTGTCATCGTGTCAGCCTCCTCGATCTACTCTTATGTAGGGGTTTATTACCCTTTTTATGTAACATACCCTTTAAATCGTCATTTCAATCTTTAAGTCCTTGAAAGATTCAGATAGATATTTCACCATTAAGCTGCTTTACATGCTTTGTTCTAAGAATACTAGTAAGCTCATATACTAGTCTCAGTGTTCTAAGTATGCGTTGAATAGGAATAGGAGGTTCACAATGATGCTCACCATGGGGAAAAAACAGAAGCGTTTTATATTAGGATCAGCAATGGCGACTGCAACGCTTCTTCAGTCCACCGAAGATTCAGAATCTCTTACTAATTCGAGTCTGCAGGATGTCAAACTGAACCATTTATCAGTGCTGAATTTTACAAAAAGCGAGGTAAAGTTAGAGAAAAATCTAACGACATCATTAAAGTTAAAGGTTGTGAATTCAGAGCCTACACGTTCAGTTGTCAAGAATACTGATATGCAATCAGTCTGGCCAGCAAACATTCTATTAACCAAAGGTGAAAGCGGAAAAAAAGTGAAAACGATCCAAAGCTATTTAGGCGACCTCGGCTACTATGTTTCAGAACCTGACGGTGTGTTTGGAAGTAAAACTGAAGAGGCAGTGCGCCATTACCAAAAAGATCACGGGCTCAAAATCGACGGTAAAGTAGGCGCCGATACTATCACCCATCTTGTAGGAACAAAATCTACTTTCAAAAATGACCACTATACGGCTGAATCCTTAATCGATGCTGAATTACCTCCCGTGTACCGAACAGCCAAAATGAAAAGTTCTACTAGAGAGGACAATACCTCCACTGTTTATATTAATGACTCTTCACAAAGTCAACAACAGTCCGATTACTTAGCTTTCGGAGACGAGAGTCATGAGGTTAAACAGTTACAACAACAATTAAAAAAAGCAGGTTATTACACCGCTGAAGCTGATGGCGTATATGGCAGTTATACACAACAAGCAGTACGACAACTACAGAAAGATCATCAGCTATCTGTAGACGGACTAGCTGGAAAGGAAGTCTTAAATTTTCTGGCAGATAACCTTGATGAGTTAAAACAACAAACCGCTTCAACAAAGTCATCAGACAAAGCGAACACCGTAAGTGATCATTCATCATCAGAAGCGCCTGCAACTACTGATGTTATTGCGACAGCTAAAAATTTGATTGGTATTCCTTATGAATGGGGAGGAACTACTACTAGTGGCTTCGATTGCAGTGGGTTTTTGCAGTATGTTTACGATAAATCTGGCATTACTTTGCCGAGAACCGTTGCAGAAATATGGGAAGTGACGACACCCGTTTCCTCTCCGCAGCCAGGTGATATTGTCTTTTTTGAAACTTATCAAAAAGGCCCTTCTCACGCAGGCATTTATCTTGGTGATGGTCAATTTATTCATACTGGCTCTTCAAGTGGTGTTTCTATCGCTGATTTACAAAATTCCTACTGGCAACCCCGTTACCTTGAGACAAGAAGAATAACGAAATAGCTGATAATAATGGACCATCCAGATATTTTATGAAGTATCTCAATAACTATCGATCCAATTAAACAAACGACATAACGCTTGAAGACAGTCTGAACTGTCCCCATTGTTCGATGTTTTAAACAATGTTGGGGCCAGTTTTCAAATACACGCTGGGGCAACCTAGTAAATAAAAAGTAGAGAGGCACTTATCCCAATAAATTTTTGGTAGGTGCCTGCCTCATCTTCCTTGAAAAAATTGCCCTACGAGATCTTCGCCGAAATTTTTCTCAAATTCGTCTTCTATCTTTTACTACAGGTTTACCCCCATGAAGATGAACTTAGAAAAGGGCACTGCCATAAGCAGTTCATAGAATATAGATGATAAAAGATCCAACTTAAAAAGGCTATGATCATCAAAAAATGATGATCGAAGCCTTTTTACAATTCATTTTCAACAGATTTGTCCCCGCTCTTTACCGCATTAAACCTCAGCACACCATAGTTCAATTTCAATTTTTAACTCTGGCCATCCTAGTGCAGAAATATATGCAACTGTCATAGATGGGTATTCAGCTCCAAATAACGCATCCCATTGAGCATCTAAATAATCCCAATCTATTTCTTCTGTTGCCCATATATTAACCTTTATAATGTTCGCTTCAGTCAGCCCTTCTGATTCAAGAACCTTTTTCATGTTGACGAAAGTGTTTGTAATTTGATCGTTTAAATTTGAAGGAATATTGCCATCCATATCTGTCCCAACTTGACCCGATGTTACAATCAAACCCGCCCCTTTTGGCACTCTAGTGATGTGACTGTAGTTCCCTACGGGTTTTGGCATAATCCTAGGGTTTTTTCTAATCATTTTTTGCATGCTATTACCTCGCTTACTATAAATTTTTCTGCTTATTTTCTTATTAAATTAGACAGACTTCACCCATTTTAAAATGTCTAAAAGAAAACAGCAGTGGAGTATCCATAGCCCATTGGTAAGAACATAAGTATTTTCTTTTTCATGGCCTAAACACTCCCTTCCTTTATAGCGTGGGTAACAACTCATTTATAATTAAAATTTTATCATTTAATATCATAAAAATGACACTATCATATCAAGGTCTACGCTGTCAAAAATTAGTGTTTTGTTTAGTTTTTTTATTTGGAAAGCGTTAAATGATTATATTCTGATTTAGCGCGTTAATTATCAAGCACATTTATTCTACATTCGCTTTTTCCTATCTTTGCCCTTCCCATTCTGCGAAAAATTCGTGAAGGAATGTTTCTAAAAATTGGTGTCGTTCACGCGCCATCTGTTTACCTGTTTCCGTCGTCATCAACTCAGAGAGCTTTAATAACTTTTCATAAAAATGATTAATGGCAGACGACCTTTCTTGTCTGTATGCCTCTTTTGTTATGATATCTCGGGGCTTTAGCTCCGGGTGGTACATGGCCTCGCCTTTATATCCCGCAAACATGAAACAGCGTGCTATTCCAATAGCTCCTATGGCATCAAGCCGATCAGCATCTTGCACGACTCTTGCCTCAAGGGAAGCAGGCGGTCTGTTATTTCCTCCTTTAAAAGAGACTGTTTCAATGATATCAACCAATTTTTCAATTGTCTCATTTGTGACTTCCTGCTTTTGTAACCACCTTTTCACAAATTGCTTCCCCGCTTCTTCCGATGGATGAAATTTATCATCACCTGCATCATGCAGCAATGCTGCTAGCTCGCACAACTCAGCATCAGCGCCTTCTTTTTCAGCAATTGTTCTGGCCGCTTTTCTCACCCTATCAGTATGGTAAAAATCATGGCCACTCGTATCCTCCCCAAACAGCTGCTTCACCCAATTTTCTGCATTAAGAATTAATCCCTTCAATTCTATCACCCTCATTTTTTTAATCTACGAATAAATATGCCCAATCTTCTATTAAATTGTCGCTCAACTATACTGTAACAATCTGTACCAATTCACACAACCATCTGTTATACATAAGAAATGTTTGTGAAACACAGAGCAAGAAAGGCTTTTTAATATATTAAAAAAAGTGTAGCATTTTTTAAATATTAACATTTTGTGACACTGTGATTCATGTCATATCTTTTTATACATATCTTTTCTATACTGACCATAGGAAGTTAGTCAATTTCTTTGAAAGGGGAATCTACATGTCTGTATTACCAAAAAAGAACGAGCTTGGATTCTTTGAAATTCGTCTTGAATCTATCGGCGGTCTCGGAGCCAACCTCGCTGGAAAAATGCTTGCTGAAGCAGGTGTTGACGGTTTAGGTTTAAATGGATCCAATTTTTCTTCATACGGATCTGAAAAAAAAGGATCACCCGTTAAATCTTTTGTTCGATTTTGTGACCCAGAGGTAGATATAAGGGACCATTCACCTATTGAACAGCCTCATGTTATTGGGGTATTTCATGAAGCGCTTTATAAGATGGTTGATGTTGTAAGCGGATTAAATGCTGATGGTGTCGTGTTAGTGAATACTAAAAGCAACTTTGATACGATCAAGCAAGATTTGAAGTTAGACTACGGCACACTAGCTGCTGTGGATGCGCTCAAAATTGCTTATGAAGAAAAAACGAAAGTAAATACGGCGATGCTTGGCGCTCTGTTTCGTATTTTAGATTTTTTGGATGCCGAACATATGAGAAGTGTCATAAAAAGAACTTTTGAGAAGAAATATCCTCACCTCGTAGAGCCTAACATTCGAACATTTAATAGAGGGTATAATGAGGTCCAATTTAAAAAGTATGATGTGCCAGAAGGTGCAGTAAGCAAAGAATTTTCGAGAATACAGCCCCGCCTCGGTTATGAAACGCAAGAGATCGGCGGGATTATCTCTGCTCAAGCTAATAGTATCCAAAAAGATTTGAGTGGTTCACGAATTGGTTTCTTACCTAAATATGATGCAGACAGCTGTATCCATTGTGCAGCTTGTGATACGGTCTGTCCCGACTATTGCTTTGTTTGGGAACAAGGAGAGGACAAACGAGGTCGTCCACAAATGTTCCTAAAAGGCATTGATTATCAATATTGTAAAGGCTGTCTTAAATGTGTCGATGCCTGTCCTACAGAGGCATTAGCAGATTTTGAAGAAGTAAAAGGATTCGCTGAAGCGAATAAAGTGAGTCACAATTTCCCACTCGTTCAAGGGGGTGCGAAGTAATGGCAATGACAGAAAAAAAAGTTCAAGATCAATCAAAAGCAGTTCAAATAAGTACGTTTGAATCTGGTAACGAAATGGCTGCCATGGCTGCAGCGCAAATCAATTATCATGTTATGGGTTATTTTCCGATCACCCCATCAACTGAGGTTGCTCAGTACCTAGATATGATGAAGGCAAAGGGACTACACGATATTGAATTGATTGCGGCCGATGGTGAGCATGGTTCAGCAGGCATTTGTTTTGGTGCCGCAACAACCGGTGCCCGTGTTTTCAATGCCACGAGTGCCAATGGTTTTTTATACATGATTGAACAATTACCTGTCCAATCAGGGCTACGTTTCCCAATGGTCATGAATCTTGTCACGAGAGCTGTCAGTGGTCCTCTTGATATTCGCGGCGATCACTCAGATTTATATTACGGCTTAAACACTGGTTGGGTTATTTTAACTGCCCGTACACCTCAGGCTGTGTATGACATGAATTTAATTGCGCTAAAATTATCTGAGCATAAAGATGTTCGTCTACCAGTTATTGTGGCATATGACGGTTTCTATACGTCTCATCAAAAACGAAAAGTAAACTTGTTCAGAGATCGTGAAACAGTACAAGCATTTGTAGGTGAACCACCTAAAGGTTTCCCTGTGAGTATCGATAAAGAAAAAACGGTTACCATCGGGGCTCACATGAACGGTGATGATTTAATGAACAACCATTTCCAACAATCTGAGGCTCTTTATAAAGCTTATGACGTCTATGAAGAGGTTGCTGCTGAATACGCTGCACTGTCTGGACGACACTATGATGTCCTTGATTTATATAAGATGGATGATGCTGATGTGGCACTCTTTCTGTTAAATTCTGCAGCTGAATCATCAAAAGATGTCGTAGACCGTTTACGAGCTAAAGGGATTCGAGCAGGCGTCATCAGTCCCAATATTATCCGTCCCTTCCCTGCTGAAGACATTCGAGTGGCATTAAAACATGTAAAAGCGCTTTTAGTCGCTGAACGAGCTGATTCATTTGGAGCAAATGGCGCTAATTTAACCCATGAAGTCAAATCGGCTCTACAAGAAGATCCAGATAATCATACACTCGTGTTAAGTCGCGTCTTCGGTTTAGGTGGTAAAGATTTTTATCCGGATGATGCGCAAGCCTTTTTCGACATGGCCATTGACGCAGCTAATAAAGGGATCATAGATAAACCGTTTGATTACTACGGTATTCAACCTGGTGCTCCAGAGAAAAAACTTGAGCAAGTTATTGAACCAATGACTGGGGATACGTATAAAACAGGATTAATTAATGTAACAGAGGATGCAGAAACTAACAAACTAAAAGTTAGAATACCCCCTCTTCGCCAGCTTACAGGAAAGCCGAAACGTTTTGCATCAGGTCATGGGGCCTGTCCAGGTTGCGGTATTTTCCCTGGACTTGAGTTATTCTTTAAAGGGATTGAAGGCGATGCTGTCATCCTCTTCCATACTGGTTGCGGCTATGTGGTGACAACTGCTTATCCTTACAGTTCACATAAACAGCCATTTCTTCACAATTTATTTCAAAATGGTCCAGCGACTCTATCAGGTACCTTAGAGGCCTTCTTTGAAATGAAGGAGCGCGGAGAAATTGAGATTGATGAAGATTTCACCTTTGTTATGATAACTGGCGATGGTGGTATGGATATTGGGATGGGATCTGCTATTGGAACGGCTTTAAGAAACCATAAAATGATTATTTTAGAATATGACAACGAAGGCTACATGAATACCGGTTCCCAAATGTCTTACTCCACACCACTCGGTCACATGACGAGTACCACATCGGTAGGAAAGGCAAAACAGGGTAAGCCGTTCCACCATAAAGATACGGCTCAAATTATGGCTTCAACAAATATTCCGTATGTTTTTACTGGAACAGAAGCCTATCCGCAAGATTTAATTAAAAAAGCGGCAAAAGCCCAGTGGTATGCCCAAAATGTGGGGATGGTTTACGGTAAAATTTTAATTACATGCCCATTAAACTGGAAATCCGCTGATCGTGATGGTGAAAAAATAATGAAAGCAGCAGTAGAATCATGCTTTTTCCCTCTTTATGAAGTGGAAAGAGGAGAAACAACGATCACTTATGACCCAGAAGCTAAGAAAAAGCGCATTGAACTCTCCGAATGGCTTCAATATATGGGGAAAACGAAACACATGCTTAAAGAAGAGAATAAAGACATGCTACAAGAGTTTGAAACAGAAGTAGAACGTCGATGGAAAACGTTAAAAGTCAAGCATGATACCCCATTTATTTAATACCTAATATACGACGCTCCTTAACTCGTTAGAGAAGGAGCGTATTTTTCATATCATAAACTGGGCAAATGTCCCCCTGGCTCCTTAAGGTGTGATCACAATGGGATGGTAATTGACAGGGGCTTTTTTATATTCCTCAGTAACCGTCGTTTTAGTTAATCGTTTTTTAATCAATTTTTTATATGGAAGTCGAATATGAAGACGGTTCGTGTGAAATGGGAACGGGGTAAGTCTCACTTCCGTTTCAGATTGCCAAAACGCTTGGAATTTCTCGCCATTTAATGGACTAAGCCTCTGAGGAAATCCTGCTTTGAACCAGCTTATTTCTTCCTCTTTACTAGCTCCCCAAGTGTTCATGCACAAATAAAGCGATAAATTATCACACAGTTGCAACAAATCAAAATGAAATGTTTCTTCTTCCTTTGTGAGAGAAATATCTTTATATAACAGTTGAGAGAACAAATGTTTCTGTCGTTGTTTTTCCTGCGCCATAAAGGGGACACCTTCTTTTTCCTCACCGTTTTCAAAAAAACTGGCATAATGGCGGCTAATTAAGTAGGCGGCATACACATCTTCTTTTAAAAACTGATGAACACCTTGTTCATACGCACGTAATTTACGCTTTAGCGGGTAGTCGATAAAAGAAGCCACCTTTCCTTCTTCCTCACTATATTCAAGCTTTCTATCTAGAGGAATCCAACTGCGATCATGATGTGTTATGGCAT
Source organism: Salipaludibacillus agaradhaerens (assembly GCF_002019735.1). Taxonomy (NCBI): domain Bacteria; kingdom Bacillati; phylum Bacillota; class Bacilli; order Caryophanales; family Bacillaceae; genus Salipaludibacillus; species Salipaludibacillus agaradhaerens. Next base: position 409,825 of record NZ_KV917378.1, on the reverse strand, counting down.
ACGTCACTCTCGGTTTTAAATCTGGGCGCAAAAATAAATCATCTCGCCATTGATGAACAAGCTGGCCAGATATTAATCCATGTTCATTTTGTTCAATGCAAATGACTCCCTCTCCATCCTCACGTGTAATCATGCGTTTCTCTCCTTTCCTTTGTTTCTTACCTCCTCTTGTAGTTGCTTAAACCTTTTCCAGATCATACCCCACCTCTTACAGATTATTCGAGAGATCTTATGGTGATCGTGATTTTCATCACTGAGAAAGTACAAATGAGCCATTATGATAGTAAAAGACTACAGGGCAAAAGAGCATTATGAATAGAGATGACAAGAGTGAAATGAACAATTATGAAATAGGGAGATCACTTATCTACCTATTCAAACTAAAGGAGGAATCACGATGAAGTCACAACAATTAGATATGTTTTGTAACCAATGTGAACAAACACCTGTGGGAGGCTGTACAGTGATGGGGGTATGTGGTAAAGACCCTGATTTAGCCAGTATCCAAGACACCATTATTTTAGGATTAAAAGGGGTTGCAGCCTATGCAACACATGCTCGCTCTCTAGGTTATATTGACCAAGAAGTGGACGGCATCACCCATCAAGCTCTATATACTACCCTGACAAATGCTAATTTTAACATGCAGGAAAACATCGATATGGCTATGGAAGTTGGCCGAGCGACCATCAGAGTCATGGACTTACTCGATAAAGCCCATACCGATCGACTCGGCACCCCTAGCCCTGTCACTATTTCACAAAATAAAGTGGAAGGTAAAGCGATTATTGTGACTGGTCACGACTTGTTTGCTCTTGAAGAATTACTTAAACAATCGGAAGGAAAAGGTGTTAATATTTACACCCACTCTGAAATGTTACCAGCCCATGGCTATCCCCATTTGAAAAAATACGCTCATTTAAAAGGAAATATAGGTAAAGCATGGTTTGATCAACGCCGTCTGTTCGAAAAATTCCCTGGTGCTATCCTTGCTACCACGAATTGTGTCATGCCAATTAAAGGATCGTATGCTGACCGCTTCTTCTCCTACCATATAGCAGGTCTTGAAGGTGTGCAGAAAATTGAAGCAAACGACTTTGGTCCTCTTATACAACGAGCATTAGAACTCCCAGAGGCTAACATGTCTTCTGAAGAAACATTAGTAACGGGCTACCACCATGAAACAGTTTTAGGACTGGCTCCGGAAATTATTGATGCCATTAAGGCAGGGAAAATTCAACGATTCTTCGTTATCGCTGGGTGTGATTCTCCTGGAAAAAAAGGAAACTATTATCGGGAATTGGCTACTTCATTACCAGATAACACAGTCATTCTAACGACCTCCTGTGGTAAGTTTAGATTTAATGATGTGGACTACGGCACTGTACCAGGCACAGATATTCCTCGTTATATAGATTTAGGCCAATGTAATAACTCAGGCTCAACTATAAAAATAGCTCAAGCCTTGGCTGATGCATTTGAGTGTGAGGTGAACGAACTTCCCGTTAGTATCGTGCTCTCTTGGTTTGAACAAAAAGCTGTGGCCATCTTGTTAGGTCTCTTTAGCCTCGGTATTCAAGATATTCGAATTGGGCCAACGCCTCCTGATTTTATCTCTGAAGGTGTCCTCCATCATTTAGTGGAAACATTTGGATTGAAGCTGATCACTCAAGCAGAAGATGATATAGCTGCCATGTTAGAAAATTAATTCTCATCTTAAAACCGCTGTGACCTTTTTACTCACAGCGGTTTTAAAACACGTTCTCCTCTTATTGAATGTCACTTTCGCAATCAACACATTTATTTGCATAACATTCATGCATTTCATCCATTACCTCACCACATTTAGCACACTCTTTCGGAGGTAAATGACTGAAAAATTCCGTACTTGACATGAGCATCTAAGTTCCCTCCTTTTTAAAATCATTAAATTCTAAATTATCTATATTTTTAGTTTTTTAAATTATACTATAACAATAGAACAATATCAACACGTGTATTAATACAATTATTTTAGTCGAGCCTATATAAAACGAATCTTCAATCAATGGGAATGGCGTGAGATACGATATAACCGTTTCCTTTCATTCATTATTCGCATAAAGAATTTATATTTGACATATAACCATACATAAAGAAGCCCAGCAATCAATTGCTGAGCTTCTTTATTAGTCACATTATCTGAAGTTTAAACTTGACACGTAGTTATTAAATTTCTAATAATCTGTCAAGGTGCTCCACAAGTTCGCCCACTTCTGGTTTACTAATTTGTACATCTGCCCCAACTCGTTCACCTTTATGATATAAATCACCTGTAATTAATGATGAAAAAATGATGACTGGTAAACTTTTTAAAGTCGGATTTTCTTTTACTCTTCTTGTTAAATGGTGACCATCCATGACCGGCATTTCAATATCCGTAATAAGCAAATCAATTCTTTGACCGTTTTTACCTTCTAAATATTCCATAGCCTGCTTACCATCTTCGGTAAAAATCAAGCGAGTATAACCAGCTTCTTCCAAAACATCCTTTAAAAGTTGTCTTAAAATAGGTGAATCTTCCGCAACTAGCAGCTGTTTATGAGAGCGGTCTTTAGCCTCAATTCCTTCTAATTTATTTAAGGAAATTGCGGAATCTGGCATAATGTCATAGACAACTTTTTCATAATCAAGCAACAGAATCATATTCTCATCCATTTTTATGACACCGATTGTAAGATCCTGTAATCCTTGACTTAATTTATTTGGTTTTTCAATTTGTTCCCAAGAAATTCTATGAATACGAGAGACAGAATGAACGTGGAACGCCACTTTGACTTTGTTTAACTCTGTCACAATTAATTTATCGTGACTAGGCGTATCAGATTCAGGAAATCCAAGAGCTTTAGCCAAATTAATCACTGGCATAACTTCTTCTCTTAACCGAATAATTCCTTCTACATTTGGATGGGAATGAGGCATTAAAGTGACATCAAGAGGCTGAATAATTTCTCGTACTTTCATCACATTAATGCCAAAAATCCCTTGACCTATTTCAAATACAATCACTTCTAGTTCATTAGTCCCACTTTCAAGCAATATTCCTTTATTTTCTACCATTCTATTCATCCTCCTAAAAAAACTCTCCGATATGAGTCATTTTTCCTATGATAAGAATACCATTAACTCGTTTACTCTGCTATCATTAATTGTATTTTTCCTAAAAGTCAGTAAAAAATCCCGGTTCTATAATACAAATCTTCACTCAGTCGACGTTTTGTTCTTCTTACACTGATTGGTAGCTCCGTGAATCAGGACTTTAGCATTAAATAGATTTAATTCCCCCCCTATTTTGAGGCGGACGTTTTACGGACGGTATCTGTGATAAATTTCAATTGCTTCCCTTTCATAATCATTCTATAATAATAGTAAGACTTCGTTTGTCAGATTGGGGGTTTGGCACATGATAAAGCAATTTTTCTCAATGAGTGTATTGACATTATTATTTTTATTGACATCGGCTACGTATGTATTTGCTGATGGAAATGAGGGTGGCGATGGCGCTTCACTTATGGATGGTCCTTTCGTTATCATCGCTTTTGCGACACTTATTGTCATGATTTACTATACAATTAGGGACTAACAGTTACATATAGTTTTCTTCTAGACATGATTAAAAAAGCTGTACGGCGTGCTTCATATGCCGTACAGCTTTTGATTATTATATTATTCTATGATCTCAATTGTCTCAATAACGACGTCCTCCGTAGGACGATCTCCTGCCTCAGTCTCAACTGTGGCAATGTCATCCACCACATCTAGCCCATCAATGACCTGTCCAAAAACAGTATGAGCATTATCTAAATGAGGTGTGCCTCCTCTTTCCATATAGATCTCTACTAGCTCTTCAGATAAACCTGCTGCTTGTAAATCATCTTCACTTAACAAATCAGGTCCTGCTTGTACGATAAAAAACTGACTGGCATTCGTATCAGGCCCACTATTCGCCATGGATAATGCGCCTCTAAAATGAGCTAATGATTCATCAAATTCATCTTCAAACGCTTCACCAAACGCACTTTCTCCTCCCATCCCAGTGCCGTCTGGATCACCACCTTGAATCATGAAATTTTCAATAACTCGGTGAAAGATAACACCATCATAATAGCCTTCTTCGCTCAACGTGATGAAGTTCTCTACTGCAAGGGGGGCAGCATCAGGGAAAAGCTTTACATAAATCTCTCCTTTATTTGTGTGAATAACTGCTTCTTGCTCATTATCCGCAACCGTCTCACTCAGCTGAGGATAATCCCCTCCAGCTGTTTCATTGTTAGCTGTATTTTCCTCATTATTTCCGCCACACCCTGTTAGTAATATGACAATACTCGCTGATAAACTTATCATTGTACTCTTTAATCGTTTCATTCACATTCACTCCTATCCGTTAATTTTAACTTGTTGCCTTTCCCATAACATTCTCCCCAAGTATCATGCCTTAATGTCGTTAAGTAACCCCCTCGCTTTAACACATTATCCCAGTTGACTATTCTTTAAAAAAGGGTAAAATAAAACAGAACGTACGTTCGTTAATCTTGTTTTATATTGAAAAGGAGGCGCCCTTTATGTCCAAACTTACTGAAACAGAAGAACAGCTTACAGAATCTTACATCTTGTTTGAAATGGCTCGTAAAGTGTTAGAGAAAGACTTAGAACGTCTCGACCAAGCCCCTTTAAAATTAAAGGAACCGTATATTCGTCTATTAGAACTATCTCTGCATAAGCTCAGCTTACAATTTTATAAAACGAAAAAAGATATGAAGAAAATCGGCCTTAAAGTGCATCTAACAAACGTCGATCGGACATTTTCAGAATACAAAATTTACTCCCGTGGCTACGTGTTAAATGCTAAATACTTGAACGCTCATTTAAAAAATCAAGTTAGTCGTCAAATTGAAAGCTTATTTACCGTCGGTTCCGAAGATCGCGCTACAAGCCTGCCACATTGACCGGACGCCAACCGGCTTGTCAGCCGAAACTGATCTCAGCGCAGAAGAAGAGCGGTCCTGATTTTTGGAAATACTTGCAAAGCCGTTTTATAAAAAACATGCTCACGTTTCGAAAAAGGGATGTATGATTCAATAAAACGGATATAAGGCGCCATCTCTACAAGAGGCCAATCTGTTCCAAACATCAGCTTTTCATAATTATCACAAAAAGCCAAACCGTGTTTTAGATGATCAAAAAAATGTGGGGTCCCTGCAACTCTCGATACTTCACGGCTATCTCCCACAATAAGACCCGATAAATCAGCAAACACATTGGTATTCTTATAGACGACTTCCGCCGCATCGAGCATCCAAGGGTCCCCAAAGTGAGCCATAACGAATGTAACTTGCCGGTGAGTAACGGCCACTTCATCAATTGTCAACGGGTGCGCGTATTTTAAAATGCCCCGTTCTGAATATGTATCGCCTGTATGAAAAACAATAGGTAACCGATATTTAGCTGCTAAATCATACACAGGCTCATAAACACGGTCGTACGCAAAAAATGGGTAATAACCTAAATAAATTTTAATACCAGTCACTTCTGGTTTTAACAGTTCTTTTTCCAATGCATCTAATTCTCTATAACCGAGACGGTAAGGATTTATGCCCGCACAGTAAACAACCTTTCCCTTACCTTGAAGCATATCAAGTCCCATCGGCGTGGGCACGTCTTTATCGGGAAACCCTTCGCCCCCTTCTAATTCTCGCAGCCCCATCCCTACCGCTGCCACCACATGGTTGTCCTTCATGTCTTTTTTTAATCCTTCGAAAGAATAGGTCAGGTGAGAAAACGGTTTAGCCGTTTGGTGAAAGGAATGGATATGCGATAAATGGATGTGAGCATCTATTATTTTCAATACGTCATCGCTCCTCCTTTACTTCTTCAGGTCTTACACCTAATCTTGCGTGTCATTATCTGCCCCCATTCGGTAATATCCTTTTTCCTTCACCTCTTCATAAGCACTACTTAAAATACCTTGAATCGCCCGACCTCGCTCTTTTTTTCGTTGCCGGTATTCTTTATAAAGTGCTTCTCCTTCGTACCCTTCTTCAATTAAGTTTTTAATGAGAATATCTGATAAATCTTCTTTTTTAACGACAAGAACGCCTTCTAAATGGACACTAAGATGTTTCTCAAGTTCATTGACGGAACGCACATGACAAACGAGCGTTGCTGGATCATTCGTTCGCTTTGTAATAGTTACTTCCGTCATGAAAGACTGCCCATTGACTAAGTATTCTGTAAAAAAATCCTTCCAATCAGGCGTCAGGACAGCTTCTAACAACCAATTTTTTTCCGCTTCCTCTTTATTAATAATTAACCCTTCTACTAGCGGGATCTCTTGCCCTTTTATATCATCTCCAGATTCAGGAACATCATCAAACAAAATCGTTAACGAACAAAGCTGAAATGTTTTCATAGGCACTATCACCTCCTTATCTAACTTCCCCACTGTCCTCTTCTACATAAAAACAGCTAATTCCTCTTTAATTATTAGGAAAACTGATCGAACCGTCAAGTTTATTCACTTTAACAAAGATATCACTTTTTCCTCGCACAGATAAAGGAAGCTTTTCTTTTGCACTTATGTCTTTCCCTTTTAAACAATATGTAAAGCTGTCCCAAGCTTTCTAGGACAGCTTCCTTCCAATACCTTTAGTTATAATACAAGTCACCTTTTTTATCCATGTATATATTTTTAACAATCGTTCGTTCAAATGGTGCTTGGTTAGTTGTCTTTCCTGAAATAGTGATCGTCAACGTATAGGCCCCTTCCTGATTGAATGGCAGATTCATTTCACCGTTCTTTGAAGAAACTGTTTGTAATCGAGATGATACAGAAGGGTTATCAGCAGTCGTATACGAAACTTGAATATCATAAGATAATGTTTGTTTATTAATAGCCGTACTTTGAATGGATGGTTTTAATGGATCCTTTATCCTTTTAGGCAGTTCCATTTGTAGCTTGTCAGCTACACCGCCTTCAACTTGTACAGCTAAGAAATAAGGGTTGGTACCTGTCTGACGATTCGTCAAGACCCACTCTCCTGCTTCAGGATTTGCAACACTTGCTATATGCTGCCAAGCACCAAAGAACTCCCCATGCATTTCAGTCACGTCATTAAATGAGTAACTCTTTCCACTAGGGCTCATTAATAATAGGTCATCTAAAGGCATATCTGATAAATAACTGAACGTCACTGCTTCAACATCATCTTCTACAGGAATCACTTCTTTTACATTCCCTTTTCCTGGGCCTCCCCGAAGAATCGTTCCGCTTCCTTTCTCAAGCTCCATGTTCGGTGTTGCCCCTTCATTCTCCTGATGATCTGTCGAAAGAAATGGCTTAAAGAAATCAAATGTAGCACGGCCATTGGCTATAAGAAAGTGATCCCAATCCCCTACTGCAATTTCAGTTGCATAATTTAAACGAGAAGATGACACTGTCACAGCCCCATCATTTTGACCGAATTGCCTTAAATAAAGTCCTCCCCAATAAAGTGCACCGCCAAAACCACCCCAACTCGTCCCAGCTAGCGTGTAAATAGGATTCCTTCTGTGGTCAGTGTGGGAATCTGTTAAACTACGATAATAAGCCATTTGACCTGTTTGTAATGAATATGTGCCGTCATTTCTACCGCCAATAATTTCAGCCAACCAGCCTGCCCAATTGCTGTAGGCTAAATCAGCTAACTGAGAGCCATGATGCGGTGAAGATAATGTAAAAACATTTGATACATATTCATTAGCCCCGTAATGTACCAGAGCTGATTGGGCATCAACCCCACCTTTACTATGAGTCACTAACACGAGGGGTTTCTCTCCAAAATACTCATAAATTTCACCTAGCATACTAGCAAGCATCGAACCGTTATCCCACATATTATTCACTGGATATAAATCCACAAAGGCGGTTTCATAGCCTCTTTCTAATGCTAGATCATACATATCGTTTTCTTCCCACCAAACATAAGATGAACTGTTAAGTCCATGCACAAATACAAGTGGGGCCTTGCTTGGATCACTATTTGCAGGATTATCTTTCACATACCAATCGCCAGGGTTACCAGGGGTACCAGATTTACCTCCTAATGCTTCCGTCGGAAATAACAACAACATCAACATAAAGAAAGCCACTACTTTTTTCATTCGTCACCACTCCCCTAATAATATAACCGAATACCAAAACCTCCTTTCTCGGTCAAAGATTACCTATTTAATTCGATAGACGCTCCTCAATATCCTATAACCACTATCAAAAAGTTGTTAAAAATATGTAAATAAAATGTTATAAAACCAAGTCTCAATCAGTGGGCGTTTTCGTTCTTCCATTGCTTAGTAGTTACGTGAATCAGACATGAGCGTCCGTTATCTCCCGTCGCCTAAATAGATGTCGCCCTCCTCTCTATTTTGAGGCGGGCGTTTTACGGACTGTTATCTGTAATAAAAGAACCCCTTCAAGTAGTCGTCGTCAACATTACATTTATCTTTTAGGCGAAAGAGAAAACCGGTAAAAGCATATTTAGGGGAAATAGTATTTAACAAGCTAAGCAAGTACACACATACATTGGTAGAAGATAAATCCGTTTCTATCATTCTTTTTTCTTTAGGTCACTAGAAGAATATCGTGGTATAGTGAGCAGAGAGGGGATGAAGCATATGCAGCACACAGCCATTGTCACTGAACAGTCAAACACTCTAAATAACTGCGCCACAGAGATAAAATTAAGCATGAAGAACGGGACACATAACCTGCCTTTAACTTCCTTCCATATCACTCAGCTTTTTGATACATATTCTCAGGTTATCTTGCAAGAACGGCTATCCACCACCGATCGTTTGATGCAAGGTTCATCTCATGATTTGCACGCCTTAATCATTCAGTTATTTACAATTATAGCAATTGAAAGGGATCGCTCCATCTCAATTGAAAAACAGTCTGAAATACCCCCTTTTAACACGACATCTAAAAGGCCACTTCTTTGTCGCTACAGTACATTGGATCCTTTACGAAACAAGACAGTAGAAAACAGTGTTTCGTCAGTTCAAAGATGGAAAACTACCAAACAATTAAATGCACACACAATAGCTTATATGTACTTCCGTTGGCTAAACACATTCGTGAAGCCTCTTCTAACTGTTACATTCGATGAAAAATGTGCCACCTTTCACCTAAAAGGTGTATCTACGCCACTTTTACACTTAGAAAAAGTGCCTGACTTAACGACTCAGAAGATCAGTGAATGGAAATTAACAGGCGGCCTTTTAAACAAAGAAAAAAATACGCTTAACGCCACAGGACGGTTATGGTTTGTGGTGGCTTATGATGCAGGGCAAACAACTATATGGACAGCATTAACACATTTTCAGCCATCTCTTCCTTGGTATTTATATAAATATACCCAAGGGCTATTGCACCCTTGGGTGATGAATCGCTTTGCCAAATCAGTAAAAACTAGCCGCTCATTACTCTGAAATCCCGTCGGAACCGTCTACCGTGTCATACGTCATAGGTGAAATGATTTGCTCAAAGGACATCTCCATGTCGTTGATCAATTCAACCCCTTCAGTCGTCACTGCCACAGCACCAGGACCACTGGTGGCAACATAAAGGGGAAATTGATTATTTTTCAACGATACTTGAGAAGCTTCCCTAACGGGGAATTTCTTCACATACGTGTCACTTAAGTTAAATGCAATGGCATAGACATAGCTCACGGTAAGTGATTCATTATCTTGATACTCTGACGGTGGCTTTCTTTTAATGTTTTGAATAAACGGGACCCATTTTTTGTATTCCACCTGCCCTAAATGGGTCATTGAGGAATATGTCAGCATAATGATTAATGTCACAGCACCACTAATGAAAAATAAAAGACTTAGTAAGCCTGAGGAGACAATAAGTCCACTTCCGATCAGTAGCATGAAGATAGCGATAACGGTTAATACACGCTTTAAAAAAGGAAATGTATCAATTAATTTTTCCTCTATTAACTTATGCCGCATTAACTCTTCCCACTCATACAACCGTTCAAGGAACTGCTCTCGTTTTTTCTTATTTTCCGTATAGTTGAGTAGATCGTCCACAAAAAATCTGCCTCTCGTCCCTACGTCATAAAGGAGCCAGTCTATTAAGTAGTCTTCTTCCTGGGGGAGTTTCCCTCGTTTTTGAGGTTCTTTTTCATAAAAATAATAGCTTCCAGCTTCTTCAGATTTAGCCAATGTAATAACACGTTTTCTGACCAGATCTAGTAATCCAGCTGTGATATGCCTCGTATAAACTCCATTACCATAAATAAGCTGGGAAATGAGTTGAGGGGAGAATTTAGCAAAATCTGTTTCGGACAGCGTCTGCTCGGAAATGTGATTGAGTAATTTATAACGCTTTAATCGATCACCAACCACGATGATAATCACAACTGTACTTAAGACAACGAAAATGATTAAAAAAACGAATTCAGTGATCGTTAGCTCTTGCACATCCATTCTTACACCTCCACGTCAAATGTCACGAGCTCCGTACCATTAAAAGTCGTTTTCATAGATATTCTCTGCCTATAACATAAACATTTTCCTTTATTATTCTTGTTTAAGTATTCCTCGGCCTGCATAATAGCCACTCACAGTAAGGGCAAAAATAATATAGCTCAATAGATAAGGCATGAACACATTTTCAGCTATCCAAAGGGGAGCCGACAATAAACTTAATAACCATATCATTGACATATTCCCCAAAAATGAGGACCATATATAAGGACGTAAAGCGAGAGGACTCACTGCCGCAGCAATTGAGATAAGATTGCTCGGCATAATAGGGATACTTCTTAACACAACTAAAATATAGACACCGTAGGAGGCAATTAACTTTAACACATAGGCTAACCTCCTTTCATTTCTTCCCCAAAAGCGATCTACCCAACGGGAACTAAATGATCTAGCAAGCCAAAAACAGGTGAGAGCCCCTAATGTCGTCCCAATTAAACTAAATAAAAATCCTTCAATTAGTCCAAAAAAATGAAAGTGCATGATAATTAAAATAAGGACAGGGAACAGTGTAATCACATTTTGTACAATCATAAGTGGCATCGTGACCCACAATAACCCATAACCCACTTCCTCAAAGACGTCCTCTGTAAAATAGCTCAAATCCTCTTGCTGAAGGTGAACGATCCACTCCCAGTTAATCATAATAAATATAATAAGAGCGATTAGTAATATGGCCATTGCCCATTTCTTCATAGTATGTGACCCCTATCTAAAGTATTGAGCTATTTGTTCCCCTCATTATAACGAATATAGCTAAGAATTTAAACGAAGAGGCGTTAACGTGATAAAACCGATGACAGTATAAAGGGTCATCGGTTTTATGCGTTCATTTCACGGGATTTTTTCAAAAAAACATAACGATAACCTAATGCACTGACGAGGCCAATACTTGCAATCCAGACCATCACGTAGTAAACAGTTCTCACATCAAAGCCATTTATAATTGCGCCCCCAAATAGTGACCCTGTGACACCAGAAAAACCAAAAAATACAGCAATAAATAAAAGGTGGCCTGTAGATTGTAAATGCTCAGGCACAAGTTTTGAGACAAATTGAAAAGCTGTCAAATAAAAAGTCCCAAACGCAAGACCATGCATGACTTGTAAAACAAGTACGAATTCAGGCCCAGGAGCCATCGCCATTAACAGCCATCTCATCATATAAATAGCTGCTGCGATTGTAATGAGGGTCAACGGATGCCATTTATAAAGCCAATAAACACTTAACGCAAACACCGCAGCCTCCGTGACCACCCCGATGAACCATGCTATACCAATAACAGATTCGTCACCGCCTAATTCAATGATATACAAGCTTAAAAATGAATCATTCATACGATGAGTTAAACTAATCGTTAATATGACGGCTAAAAAAATCAGTAACTCCCTTTCTTTGAGCAGCCTAAATGCATCAATAAGCTGAGCAGGCCTTTTCGTCGGTTCACTATCTGGTGCTAAACACGTTAATAAAATAGCCAGTAATAGAAAAGACGCAAAGACATAATAAATATTAGCAATCCCAATGTAGCTTAATATATAGCCTCCTGCTAAAGAAGCAGACCCGAAGCCAAGGGACCCCCACATACGAATACTACCAAAAGAAACACCACGTTGAACCGATACTTTTTGAGATAAACTGTCACCAAGTCCCCCTGCTGGAGACATGAAGGAAAAAAACACAAACATAACTGGAAATAGCAAGAAAAATTCTTCAAGCTGAAAAAAGACGAAACCAACAAAAAAAGCACTGCTTAAACATAATATGAGAATCCGTTTTACTGTTTTTCGTCGGTCACTCATAAATCCCCAAAATGGCTGAGCCACAATAGCTGCTGCCGGACCAACAGCAAGAAGTATCCCTATCTCAGACCCATTAAGCCCTAACGACTGAAAATAAACAGGTAGGTAACTGACAATTATCGTCATAGCAGCATGAAAAAAAAACAACATACCTTTCAATTTCCAAATAGACGCCATAATAGAATACCCTCTCGTTTTCCGCTATAAAACGAACCTTTAATCAGTAGGTGTTTTCGTTCTCCTCCCACTGATTGGTCGTTGCGTGAATCAGAACATGAGCGTCCGTTATCACGCCTCTGTATTTTGAGGCGAGCGTTTTACGGACGGTTATCTGTGATAAACAACAGTTTAAAGAAGCCAATCGTTCTCAAATAAAAAAACAGGGTCAAGATCGATAAAAATATAATGCTCCTCCCCTAAAGGATACGAATAGGTACGGATGAGGTCATTCGTTTCTATATCTCGATATTTATCAGATAACACACCTGATTTACGATACTTCATTTGCATAATATGGGCGAGAAAGTACGTACGCCAGCTCCAATTTTTCCCTCGTGTAGTTTCATCAGGGGTCCATTGTTTATCTTCATTTTTAATCCAGTTTGGACTTTTTTGATAACCATACACATCACATACATAGACACGGAAAGAGGCATCATGCGTTTCTTTTGCAATGTTTTCAACTAGCTGATCAGTAAACACGTCATGACTCTTTTCTTCCATTTTTGCATCCATCCAGCGGATAAAGTCAATTTGACTTTGCAATTTCCTATGAGCCATATCAATAAAAGAATGAATACTTTTCTGGAGAAAAGGGTGAATTGTATACTCATCTATAAACTCATTAACGGGTTCATGAAGATAAAAGCCTTGTAAAAATCGACCGCCATGCTTCCATGCTATGTGAAGCTGGTGAGCATCTTGAATACCTTTAAAATGTAATCCAGCACCAATTTTTCTAGCAAAAATAGATAAAGCACTTAACACATCTCGATAGGTATGCACGTTGACAGATGATTTCAAGTCAGATAATTCCACTTTAATGATATTGGGTTCCAGTTTAGACAGTTGATCTAAATTAGCATCATTCGTTTTTATATCATCTAACGCCACACTGTAGCCGCTTGCTTTCATGTACATGATCATATGACTTAAATCGTTCAAATCACCTTGATAATCAGTCAATCTCATTTCAAATACGACTTGTTTTCTATGTAAGCCTTCTTTACAAAATTCCTCAAAAAGCTCCATTAATTCTTCTAAACAATGCAGCTGTACAAGGGTATTAGGATCCACATTAAAGAATAAACGGGATAAAAGCTTTCCTTCCAAAACGCGTTTTACAGCTTGACGATAAAGTTCTTTATCCACTTCCCACTTGTATTCTGATGGCACAGACAAATCGCGAAAGAAAGGCCCTAAAGAGTTAAGTGCCCCATCTTGATTTATCCTACCCAGTACTTCATAACCGATAATCCGATACTCACTAGAATTTAAAACTGGCTGAAACTGAGGCACGACCTGTGGGACATTTTCTATTACTTCTAATGGATCCAAGCTCTCTTCCCCCTTTTGTAAATCATTCATATTTTATGAAGATCGCTATAGCCGACCACGATCTTTTGCTAGAGTCCTAACACATTTGACAGAGATCAGTTCATCAGCTCGTATTTTAAATTATACCACGGGTTATGAGTGGCGTCAGTTCACGCCATTCTTTCATCATAGGAAGTTTGTGAATTTAATCCTTTTTCCGATCATTCATGCGACATTAAAAACGACTGATTTTTAAGAATAAAGTATTAAATACATCCTGAAATCCGTGATAGTAAGTGTTGATTTGCAATCCATCCATTCGCTTTCCGCGGCCGGCTGGTGAATAAGCATTTGAACTAAATAATCGTCCCTATGCTAAATTCTAACAAAATTTCAGGCTACTTCATTTAGAATTTTCTATTTACTCGAAGCAGTGAATGGTGGCGACGCCAGCGGGAACAGCGCGAGCTGAAGACCTCACAGACGCGTTTTTTTGCGTCGAGGAGGCTGAGGCCGTGCCCGCGGAAAGCGTCCACCAGTAACGGATTCAGGTACATTCCAAACTACATTTTTTTTGGAAAATAGTTTAAAGGGGGATTGATTAAGTTGCGTTATCATTGATAAGGCAGATCATTAAAATATTTTAGAAAAGCAGGAAAGAGACAGCTTTTGATAACATGCCTCCCTAGTGAGTTGGCGACTTATGAATTACAGCGCTCCCACAGCTTTTCGGCCTCTTGAAAAGGAAGCTTAGTCACCCCTAGCCGTTCTCCTTCTCGTCCGAAGTCTTCATGATGAAAGTCAGACCCACCTGTCTTAAGGATAGACTTTCCTAATGTTTCTTCTATTCGTTCAGTGAGACGACGAAAGCGCGCTATGGCGTGTGGAGAGTGGTCTCTATGATAGACTTCAATTCCATCAAGACCATCTTCTATGCACCACTTGAAAATCGATTCATCTATATCATAATAAATCGGATGAGCAACGATCGCTACCCCTCCTGCTTCGTGAATAACCCTTATTGCTTCTTGAGGAAGCATTTCTTTCTCTTTCATTACATAACATGGTTTCCCATAGCCTATATATCTTTCAAAGATCTCGTGTACGGAAGCACCATACCCTTTTTTCATTAAAGCCTTCGCAAGATGTGGACGAGAATATGTCTCTCCTGTTACTTGAGCTTCTACATCTTCTAGTGAAATGTGTAGATCATGATCACGACACTTTTCTATCATTCTTACCATCCTTTGTTCACGTTTGTGACGATGGAAAGCGAGCGTTTCCTGAAACTGATGATCGGTCACATCTATACCATAACCTAAAATATCAACACTTTGATCATTTATTCGTGTTGATAATTCAATTCCAGGAATAAAACGAATGTTATAATAGGCCGCTGACTTTTTAGCTTCTGCAATACCTGTTGTCGTATCATGATCCGTTAGAGAAATAAGATCAAGTTCCCCTTTAGCACAAAGCCTTACTACTTCAGACGGCGAATACCCGCCGTCCGAGGCAGTGGAATGCATATGAAGATCTGCTTTTAGAGCCATTATGATTGCCACCAATAATCAAAAAGGGTGACAGGCAATTGCCGTTTATGTTCAGTTAACTTATAGCGCCTCTCTAAATTCTTCTTAATATCCTCAGGGAGTTCTTTTCCTTCTAAGTAGTCATCGATTTGATCATACGTCATACCTAGAGCTTGCTCATCTGATAGCAAAGGTTGCTCATCTTCAAGGTCAGCTGTCGGTGTTTTCGTGTATAAAATCTCAGGTGCTTCCAAAAATTTCAGAAGTTCTTTTCCTTGCCGTTTATTTAAGCCAAATAAGGGCGTCACATCACATGCACCGTCTCCAAATTTAGTGAAAAATCCTGTAACGGCTTCTGCTGCATGGTCGGTTCCCGCAACTAAACATTTAAAATGAGCCGCTAGATCATATTGGACTTTCATTCTTTCTCTAGCCTTCGTATTGCCTTTTACAAAATCGGACATCGTTTCGCCAGTGGCCTCTATGAACTGAGAAACTGAACCATCTACCGCTTTTTTTATATTGACAGTCACTCTTTTATACGGCTGAATAAAGTTGAGAGCAGTTTGCGCATCAACTTCATCGGCTTGTTCTCCATATGGAAGACGGACAGCAATAAATGTATAGTCATCTGTCTTCTCCTCAGTATTTAATTCTTCCATGGCAAGTTGAATTAACTTTCCGAGTAGTGAGGAATCTTGCCCACCAGATATACCAAGCACATATCCTTTCATTCCAGCTTTTTTTACGTACGCCTTAAGAAAGTTTATTCTATTCCTGATTTCCTCTTTAGGATCAATATGTGGCTTCACTTTCAGTGTAGCAATGACGTTTTGCTGAAACTCTAGCATTATTATCACCCTTTTCAAATTATAATTGATAGATACGCATGCTTTTCTTCACTTTATTCCAGCTTTATTTTCAAGCTGTAATAACTTCTCATAGCAGCCTTCCGCCCGTAATATGCGCTTTTCTGTTTCTCCTATTAAATCAAAATGAGGGAAGCTTTCTCTTTCATGGAGCCATGATTCTTTTAACCCATATTTCCCACCCCATGCTAAAAGAATGTCACGGTCAGCACATGCCGCTTTCGTAACCGTTTTATACTCAGGAAATCGTGGATCGTACCAAAAATGAGTTAAAAATGACACGCGACCTTTAAGTACATTTTGTTTCCATTCTGTTAGTTCTTGGCGCTTGACTCCGAATGCCATATCAAATCTCCTTTCACACTTCTATTTAATAACAGATTGTGGATGAAATTCAAGGGAGATCTTCTTTTCCGTCTACTTACCACCTTTATTTTTTAAACGTTACTATCTGATCACTTTCATCATAACAAACTAAGCGGTGACTCATACATATATCTTCCGCTCCAGAGAGGAGCTTCTTCGCATTGTACATTCATTCTTCTATAAAAAACACTTGGCTCAAAGAAACATACGATATTTAATGGTTCTATTGTGGATTTCCCTCTTTCTAATCTCTTCACACCTAAAAGGGCCTATTCCCACATTTCACTCATTCACCCAACCGTTTAGCTTTAAGTTAGTATGTATTATCTACTATTGTTTGTATTAAAAAAAGCTCAGCTAGAGCAACTAATCTCTTGGCTGAGCTCACAGGTTTAAATACGCCCGTGCTCTCTGTCTCCTTTTTCGTCGGCGATTTCATTCTTAAATGCTTCAATACTCTGCTCCCGACGCTCATTTTTATGACGAATGTTGTTTTTTTCTTGTTCAGACAAATGACGATTATCGAGTGTGGAACTTGCCTCTTCTATGTTTTCCTCGGTGTTTTCCACCATAGCTTCTAATCTTTCAACATTATTGGAACGGTCGTCCTTTTTAGCCATTTCCCAAGCCTCCTTTCTATATAACATTCGTCAATAGTGTGTTCGAAGGCTCAAAAAACATTCATCAGTTACACCTTTTATACATGACGTTTGTGCGTCTCATAAGCGATGTGCCAGTCAGGAAATACTTTTTTAATATTTACAGGGCGGAATGTTTCCGCATTAACACACACATGCTCACTCGTCCCAGTTAAGCATAATTCCTCCAGCGAATTGTGCATCTCGTAACCGTATTTGACTCTAATGCCTGTATAAGATTCAATCCATGTTTTAATTGTTACTTGTTGACCATATTTTGCAGGTCGTAAATAATTCATATTGACATTAATGACAGGAGATAATACACCTTGCTTCTCCATATCCGTATATTTAAAGCCTAGCTGTTCAATTAATCCCGTTCTCCCAATTTCACACCACACGAGGTAATTGGCATGATATACAACACCCATTTGATCTGTTTCTGCATACCTAACTGTGATAGTCGTTTCATCTATAAACATGTTTAATCCTCCTCGTCCATCAGCGGGAAATCATCTATCGTCAACCGTGAAACATCATGGCTATTAGCCTCTTGAATTAACCGAAAAGCTTGACGCTGTACCGCTTCTTCAACTTGATCTTTCATGGCTCGTCCATTACCTTTTTGGGGCCTTTTATGAAGTTCTTTTCGCAATGCTTCTTCCGCCGTATCGTCCAATGTGTACCCGAATTGATCAATATAGTACTTTAATATCTGTAAGAGCTCATCTGGTGAATAGTCTGGAAAATCTATATATTTTTTAAATCTAGACGCAAGGCCTGGATTTGTTTTCATCAATTTGGCTATCTCTGCAGAGTAGCCAGCTAACACCACAACGAGGTTTTCACCGTGCTTTGACATTTCTTCTACCAACGTATCTACTGCTTCTCTGCCGAAATCTTGTGGTCCTTTGCTAACTAAAGAATAAGCTTCATCAATAAATAAGACGCCTCCAAGTGCTTCACGAATTTTCTTTTTAGTCTTTATCGCCGTTTGCCCCACATACCCAGCTACTAAATCACTTCGACCCGTGACAATCATATGACCTCGTTTTAAAAGTCCTAAATCATATAAAATTTGGCTATAAATACTTGCCACCGTTGTTTTTCCAGTGCCTGGTGAACCTGTAAACACAGCATGAAGTTGAATGGGGACGGTAGGTAACTCAAGTTTTTCTCGTTTTTTTTGCATCTGCACAAAGGAAGAAAGTTGATGTACTTCTCTTTTTACATTCGTTAATCCAACAAGCTTATTTAATTGAGTCTCACCGACTTGCTCATCATTATCATCTGTGCGGTCATGTCGTTTGAATGCATCAGCATCTAACACGGTAAAGCTTTCTTTGGAATATACTTTTTCTTTCGCAGTTTGCGCGCCCTTATGAAAGATAGCATCCAAAATAATATTTTTTACTGTTCTGGCATTGCCAAAACTTTCATCTACTTTTTCTTTTTCTAGTCGTTTCCTCAGTTCCGTTAAAGCCTCTTCCGTTAAGGAAAAATCGTTATCTAACGCGACATGCTCGGCGATTTCCAAAAGCTCCTCCATAGAAAAATCGGGTAAATAAATATGATTTGTTTCGGGAAAACGGCTTCGTAAACCAGGATTACTCCATAAAAATGTCCTCATCTCTTCTGGGTAACCTGCAAGGATTACTGCAAATTTACCTGCATAGTCTCCGCTAGTTAGAGCAGAGACGAGTGTATCAATCGCCGTTTGGCCATAATCTGCCCCGCCGCTTCCTTCCCGCTTTAAGCTGTATGCTTCATCAATGAACAGGATGCCGCCTAACGCTTGTTGAATCACTTTCATTGTTTTTTCTTCTGTTTGTCCTACATAAGCTCCTACCAAATGTGATCGATCCACTTCCACTACCTCTTCACGGGGCAGAACACCTAGATCATAATAAATTTTAGCTAACAGTCGCGCAATAGATGTTTTACCTGTTCCTGGGTTACCAGTTAAAATCATGTTCAAGCTTCTTTCGTTTTCAAAATGATAGCCTTGCCGCTGCCGTTCCTTTTCATATTCAAGGTAATGATAATGGGTTTCTACTTTGCGTTTTACTTCATCAATACCTGTCATAGCATATAGAGTAGCTAAAGCCGTTGTTTCCTCTTCATCAGTTGTCTTTCGCCAAGTTTCCCATTGGTGAAGGTAATCCTTCAATTCATCGAGGGCATCATCTAGCTGTTGTTTTTTTTCCCTAGAGGCGTAGATCCCGTTAATTGTTCTTTTATATGCTTTTGCACTCCTTAAAATCTCTTCAAGGCAGTTACCGACCTGTTCGATTAAACTTAAGGCCTCTTTTATTTTCTCTTTCTTATCTTCATCAGTTGCATAGCGTAACACGTGTTCTATGCGTTCTTCCTTTCCCTTTAACTCTTGATACCAAGCTTTTGCTTGTTGCACAAGGGTTAAGAGTCGGTCTATTTTACTTTTCCTTCCTTGGCTATGATCTGTTTCACGAATTTTAGGTAATTCTTCTAGAAACCAAGGTTCGTTCATAGATGATAATGCTAAATCAACCCATATATCTGCCACGTAAGGTGAAGAAGGCGCTTTATCACTAGCGCCAGTAAGTAGTTGGTCTACTTGATTATCCCATTCTCTTTTTCGTTCATACCGCCTACCTGCAAGCATTGCCATCACGTCAGCTATTTGGTCCTCATCTTCCAACAGATCGTTGTCTAATATTCTCACCAGCTCAGCTTCATTCGCCTGTTTAAAAGATGTATTCTTCCATTTTTCTATTTCGTTTATTAGTGACTTATATTGCGCTTGTTTACCCATTTATTTTACCTCCCATCAGCCATTACAGTGGTTTTCGTTGTTTTGTTCCCAATGCTCCCACTTCTGCTGCCAATTGTCACACCTGTTAAGACAAGAAGAGCTCCTAAAAAATGAACAAATGTAAAGGCTTCATCCAGGATAACTACTGCCAGAATAACCGCAGACAAAGGCATTAAATTGATGAAAATCGAGGCTTTCGCAGCACCAATCATTTTTATCCCCTGATAGTACATAACAAAACTAATCACAGATACGATGATACTCATATGAATAATTGCTCCCCATGACAGTAGACTGGTGTTTTGAAGCTCCGTATAGCTTGTTTCTACGATGGCAAAGGGAAGTAACATGATAGTGCCAGTTCCTACAGCATAAGTTGTACATGTTAGCGAGCTGAATGTTTGTAAAGCTACCTTTCCAACGACACTATATAACGCCCAACATATAACGGCTATTAATAGAACTAAATCAACTTGGTGAAAACCATCAGATATCAATGTGCTAAACTGGCCCTCCGTTATAATGATACTTGCCCCACTTAGTGCTAGGATTAACCCGATAACCTGTCTTCCTTTTATCTTTTCCTTTTAAAAAAGAGCAGACATTAGCAGAATTAATATGGGATTAGAAGCAATAAAAAGTGAGCTTTTAACCACTGGTGCATCTCTTGTGGCAATAAAAAAAGCAATGTTATATAACGCAATACCTGTCAATCCAAGAAACCCCATCATTAGCCATTCCTTACCTTTAGGGCGCCGTCCTCCTTTATCCAACCAGAACATAAGGGGAATTAATAATAATGTAGCAAAAAAGAATCTAAAAAAAGCCACTGTACTTGGATCTAGGTCCTGAGTAGCAATATTTCCAGCAATAAACGCACTTCCCCAGCTACTTGTGGCACAAGCTAGCATGACATAGACGAGCCAAGGATATTTTAGTAATGTTTTTTTCACAATTAGACTCCTCAAATTTTAAAGTCACTAGAAAGGCTATAAATGTTATTGATATAGTATATTTGTTAGTTAAGTATAGCATGAGAGTAAACACGTGTATGCTTTTGTGCTTAAGTCAGATCGTGTATAATGAGATAGATCGCTTTATAAAAAGGAGATAATGTATGCTCAGAAAATCTGTGGTGCTCGTAAGTACCCTGCTAATGATTATTAGCTTACTATTTTTTCACAGTGAATTACTACATTGGATTCAATTAAATGAACGAGAGTACGTGGTTTTAACATTATCTATCGCCACTCTCATGTCTTTATTTCCCGTCATTCCATATCCTTTAGTAGGTGGTGTGATAGGGGCAGCGTATGGACCATTTATGGGAGCATTTATTATATGGACAGGCTCAACACTTGCCTCTCTTATTTTTTTCTCACTAATCAGATATGGTGGCTTTGATACATTAGGCACTAAATTGTTATTAAAATACTCTGCTACTAAAAGGCTCACTTTGTTATTTGAGAAAAATGCTTTTATGTCCATTACTGTATTGCGGATGATCCCCGTCATCCCTTCGATTATTATTAATGCTTATGCAGCATTAAGTAGAGTTACTTTTAGTATTTATGCTATCGCTTCCGGACTTGGCAAAATCCCTTCAATGACATTATTTGCACTTATAGGTCATACAATTATTACAAGTCCTACTGAGCTTGTCTATATGCTCCTCATTTACACCGTGTTTATCACATGTGTATACATCGGTTATAAATGGTGGCTCAAACGTCTCGAACAGCAACTCATTAAAACTGAAGAGAAACGATTAAATAATGTCTGACGCATAAAAGCATTCTCTTATGAGAATGCTTTGTGTTTTAAATTACTTAATGATACGAATAAAGCGAAAACTTAGTTTATAAACGAATACACCAATAAATCCACCTAATGTATTTAAAATGACGTCGTCCACATTAGCTACTCGATAAGTAAATAGAAATTGGCTCACTTCAATAAATATAGATAGAAGCATCGAAAAGAAAACAGTTAATAAAATAGAAATATTGCTATTTATTTTTCTAATACTATCTATTAAAAACGGAAATAGATAGCCAAATGGCACAAATAACAAAACATTCCCAATTAAAATACGAAAAGGGTCAAGCCAGCTCTCACTGTACATAGAAATACGGTAAATACTCAAAAAAGGGTCTAAATTATAATTTCGTCCTCCAGGGCCAACGGGGCCAAACGAAGAGCCGTAATTCCAGGCAAATAGCGTGACATAAAATAAGCCCGCCATGTAAATAAGGAGCAGAGTTAACAATCCCTTTGTTAAAGAGGGGTTAAAAAAGAATCTATTTTTTTTCAACAGAGGGCAACTCCTTCATAATATATGTAACATACCGTCATCATTATATTATCTTATTGGAAGCTTCGTTTGACAAGTCTTTTATAAAAAATTTCGGTTCTAACTTTGCTACTATTTTATGTTTATCTAATAGTGAAGGCGTTACATTCAATTTAGATAGGGCCTGAGTCACTTTTTAGAAACGAGAGAGCTTAATCAAACGGGCTTGTACGCATGGAAGAGAAAATTAAATGCAAGTAACCGAAAACAATTGAAAATATAGAAAAATGAGCTTGGATTTAATTGTACCCAAGCTCATTTATGAAGGAAATCTCCTATAATCATTTCCCTTTATCTGGAACATAATCTGGTTGCTCATTACCTTTTGTGTTCATTTGTTTCCCTTTATTACTGTCACTTTTGCGTGGTTGAGTGCCTAAGTGATTAGGCTGGAAATGATGAGCTGGATTGCGATGTTTCCCCATATTATTCACCTCCTATCTTCGTCACTAATCGCTTAGACGATCCATATGTCGCTGATCAATCCGTTTTTCTATCTCATGAACCGCTTTATTATCTTTAAGTAACGCTTGTAAGTTTTGGATATACAATTCCTCAAATTTCAGTTTCATTTTTCTACTCATTTCTATTACCTCCATTCATTACAAATTAGTATGAACATAAAATGAGCTATCTTATACTGTAAATATTCTAATTTTTCCCTTTTCCACTAAAGTACATTTGACCTGTGCCGTCCATTGTCATAAGAAACACATCCTTTACATCTTCATAACCATTATTTTTGATCTGGGTATTAACCCATTCAATCGTCGCTACTTTAGAAATATTGCCATGTATATAACGCCCATCCTGAATTAAGACTGTGGGATAACCTTTATTAGTAGCTGATTGCCCCATATCATTTTTCGTTACGGTGTCGTAACGGGATTTTTTGATAACACTAATTTGACCATTTGCTTCAAGAACAGCATAATCTATTTCCGTTAAATTAATGGAGCTGTTTAGCCGTAAATCCATTAATAATGATTCTACAGTAACCTTTGCTTTCTTCAGTTCGTCTGTTAATATTTTTCCTTGCTCAATCAATATAATAGGTTCATCTTCAATGACTCGACGAAAACGAGGGAGTTTAAGAGCAATGTAAGACAAAAATAAATGAACGCCACCAATAAAAGCTGCCGCAGATAGCGGGCCTGCCATCGGTGCTTCTCCGTCTGCAAGTGGCTCCCCAACAACATCACCAATCACGACGCCAAAAAGAAAATCAATCGGGTTCATTGTTGTCATTGAACGCTGTCCCAGTACTTTAATTAATATAAAAACATAAATATAGACAATCGCAGCTCGGATAAGGAAGCCATAAATAGCTAAATCAGTTGTTCCATACCAAAAGTCAAACATGATTATCCTCCGATTTTAGCCGTTGTTCCTAGTATGGCTGAACTTATCAGATGTATACAATGAGATACATGAACGAGCTTTACCAAAGGTGTCTCATAACTCTATTTTTCTTGCCGTTTGTTTATACAAATAGAGGCTCAACTTTTTCTTACCCACAAAACAAACATAATGCGCATAAAAAAATAAAAACAGCCTCTAAATACGAGGCTGTTTCATCATTATTTTACACTAGCAAGATTATTTCTCAATACCATTGGTAAAATACCACCGTGACGATAGTAATCAATCTCCACTTCACTATCGAATCGTGCAATAACATCAAAAGTGGTCTCTTTTCCAGTTTCAGCATCTGTCGCTACAACTGTGACATGATCCCGTGGTTGAATATCATTCGTCACTTTAACATCAAATGTTTCTTTACCGCTTAATCCTAACGTTTCGGCACTTTCTCCCTCTTTGAACTGAAGAGGTAAAACGCCCATAAGAACGAGGTTACTGCGGTGAATTCTTTCAAAGCTTTCTGCGATGACCGTTTTAATACCAAGAAGGTTCGTGCCTTTAGCAGCCCAGTCACGTGAGCTTCCCATTCCGTAGTCTTTACCGGCTAAAACAATGAGCCCCGTGTCTGATTCTTTATACTTCATGCAAGCATCATATATCGCCATCACTTCACCTGTAGGCCAGTACGTCGTATAACCACCCTCAGTGCCTGGCGCTAGTTGGTTTTTAATACGAATGTTTGCGAAAGTCCCTCTCATCATCACTTCATGGTTTCCACGACGCGATCCGTAAGAATTGAATTGAGCTGGGCTTAAGCCTTTCTCCATTAAAAATTTCCCTGCTGGACTATTTTTAGCGATAGCACCAGCTGGCGAAATGTGGTCAGTCGTAACTGAATCTCCCAGCTTCGCAACAGCACGAAGTCCGTTCAACTCTTTAACATCTTCTGGTTCTGGTGACATCTCATCAAAGAATGGTGGGTTTTGAATATAAGTGGACTCAGGATCCCATTTATACAGATCACCATCTGTCGTTTCAAGCTGGTTCCACTGTTCATTATCATCAAATACGCGTTCGTATTCTTTTTTAAATAATTTTGGCTCAACAGCTTCTTCCATTGCTTTCTGAATCACATCATTTGACGGCCAGATGTCTTTAAAGTAAACATCATTTCCTGATGAATCTTGACCGATTGGTTCATTTAACAAGTCAATATCGACCGTACCTGCTAATGCATACGCCACAACTAGTGGTGGTGAAGCTAAGTAGTTCGCTTTCACTAATGGATGGATCCGTCCCTCAAAGTTCCTGTTTCCACTTAAAACAGATGCTACAGTCAAGTCTGAGTCAGCGATCCCTTTTTCAATTTCTTCTGGTAGGGGACCACTGTTACCAATACAGGTCGTACAACCATAACCCACTAGATTAAATCCTAGTTTATCTAAATATGGCATAAGACCTGCGCTTTCTAAATAACCCGTAACAACTTTTGAACCAGGCGCTAAACTTGTTTTAACGTAATCAGGCACATTCAATCCTTTTTCCACAGCATTCTTTGCTAGGAGTCCTGCACCTATCATAACGTGAGGGTTCGACGTATTTGTACAGCTTGTGATGGCGGCGATCGCTACTGCCCCCGTCTTTAATGTAGAGGTATTGCCGTTCGGATGGACAACTTTCACCTCTTTAGCTATCTCTTCTGGCGAAAGCCCGAAACCTTGGTTACCAACAGGAGCTGTCAATGCCTCTTTCCATTGTTCTTTCATTTGTGATAATGGGATGAGGTCTTGAGGGCGTTTAGGTCCTGATAAATTAGGCTCAATCGCTGATAAATCCACTTCAACGACCGATGTGAAATTAGGGTCATCTTGACCAGGTGTGTAGAACATACCGTTCGCCTTCGTATAAGCTTCTACAAGGTTAACTAGCTCCTCACTTCGACCTGTAAAGCGCAAATAGTTAAGTGTTTCATCATCCACTGGGAAGAATCCACATGTAGCCCCATATTCAGGAGCCATATTAGAAATTGTCGCACGATCAGCTAACGTCATATCGGCTAACCCTGTTCCAAAAAACTCAACAAACTTTCCTACCACATTTTTCTCTCGTAAAACTTGAGTTACTTTTAATGCTAGGTCAGTAGCAGTTGCCCCTTCTGGCATGGCACCATTAAGTTTGACACCGATAACTTCTGGCACAGGAAAATAAGAAGGCTGCTTTAACATACCAGCTTCCGCTTCAATACCACCGACACCCCAGCCTAAAACGCCCAGGCCGTTAATCATCGTCGTATGTGAATCCGTCCCGACTAATGAATCAGGAAACGCTATTTTTTCACCATTTTCCGTCACACCTTCTTGTACCACATTCGCTAAATACTCTAAATTAACTTGGTGGACAATTCCTGTAGCTGGTGGGACTGCTCGATAATTATCAAGAGATTTCTGTGCCCAATTTAAAAATTTATAACGTTCTTCGTTTCGTTCAAATTCTAATTCCATATTTCGAAGCAACGAGTTAGCTCCGCCAAATTCATCCACTTGTACTGAATGGTCTACAACGAGGTCCACAGGGATTGCCGGGTTAATTTCTTTTGGGTCTCCCCCCATGTCAGCCATTGCTTTACGCAACGAAGCTAAGTCAACGACTGCCGGAACACCAGTGAAATCCTGAAGGATAACACGTGATGGCTTAAATGGAACGTCAATATTTTTCACTTGATCGGTACCCCATTTAGCTAAATTCTCGACATGTTCCTCTTTAATCACCCGACCGTCAAATTGTCTTAGTACAGACTCAAGAAGAACTTTAATGGAGTAAGGGAGGTTGTGAACGGTTCCAACTCCAGCCTCCTCAATAGCTGTCAAATCATAGTAGTGATAAGTTTTACCATTTACATCAAAGGTTTTCTTTGAATTAAATAACACGTTATCTGACATATGTATTCCCTCCTTCACGTACTATCATATAATACAATATTGAAATTGTCTAAAATCTTTTCAGTAAATTGTCACATTTTCTCTTATATACTATAACAATTTATGCTTCATCGTCCATTTTTTTGCTTCTCTCTTGTTATCGTTTCAATTATGTAAGAGCAGCCAGACAAATCAGTTGGCTGCTTTATTTTCAATAACTAATTTTTATCAATTCGTTTTATTTAAATAACTCATACTTCACGTTCATCAATTCATTTGCATATATGTCCAATTGATGTTTTTGATGCTCCGTAGCAACAACGTACGCCTTTTCAATAATTTGTTCTGCCTCATTAAGTTCTTCATGCACCCGCTTAGTTTGATGCCCGTAATCAGGAGATTGCTCATCTAACTGCTGATAAGCATCTTCTAGTTGAACAAACGCTTGCTGAGCAGCTTGAAATGCCTGCTGTTTATTTTTATTGTAAGGCACAGATTTAACGCCCCCCTTCATTTATCATCACATTTATTATTGGGATAAGTGCCCATGAGTATCCTACAGACTACTGGAAAAACTAGCAGTAACCATACAAATAGGAAGGTGATTCTCAATGGAAAAAAACACGTATAAATCTCAACGACAAGCAAATCCAAAAAATAATCAAGATGATTCTGGTCAACCAGCCCCTTTAAAAGGCTCACACAAAACGAAAAAGAAAAATCATGTCTCACAAACAAACGGTGAAGGATAATTCTT
Source organism: Salipaludibacillus agaradhaerens (assembly GCF_002019735.1). Classification (NCBI taxonomy): domain Bacteria; kingdom Bacillati; phylum Bacillota; class Bacilli; order Caryophanales; family Bacillaceae; genus Salipaludibacillus; species Salipaludibacillus agaradhaerens. The sequence continues at coordinate 382,326 of NZ_KV917378.1, read as the reverse complement.
CTCTAGCCATACGTTCCGAACATGAAAACATTACCAATTATATTTTCATCCATGTGTGGTTATGCTAGTTAGTGAAGAGGGTTACAGACTTTCTTCACGAGAGTGACTAAGTTTGCGGGTATCGTTTGCAATGCATATGTACTTGAGGGGTGGTTCGCTTGAACAACGTTTAAGAAGAACAATCAGGCAAGGACATGTCATTAACGAAAAAATGAGGTGTTGACGAAAGTTAAACATCGATTTGACCCCATTTAACGACTGTTCACTCAATGAAAAAGGTGGCCTTTATAGGTCACCTTTTTCCCTTTATAACATGAACCTTCAATAGTGAGGGTTTTCGTTCTATCCCACTGATTAGTAGTTGAGTCAAATCAGGACATTAGCGACCGCTAGCGCCTGCCTAAATGGCGTTACCTCTCTCTATTTTGAGCCGAGAGATTTATGACGCTTATCTGTGATAAACGTTATTCACCCGTCCCGAACTTGTCCCGTTCTCGTTTAATTTCTTGCTGGGCGCAACAATCTTTTACAAGTCCTGATAAATAAATTGCCATTCCTATTCCTACCCCGATACCAAGTCCTTTTAATAACGGTTTCAAAACGATACCTCCCTTCTTCTTTTGTCACACTTTCAATTATACCTAAATCCGTTTTGAATTAGTTTATTTATCATTATTTAAACCTGTTAATAATGTATATAGTAAGTAAGTTAATGATAGGGACTAATTTGTTGTACTGCTCTCCGTGGGAAAATAACCTCTCATTTTACAGATAAAACGAACCTCCAATCAGGAAATCAGTGGCGGTTATCTCCCATTTTGAGGCGGCAGTTTTATGGACGGTTATCTGTGATAAAAGGTATACCAATCAAAATAGAGAAGAGAGTATTACCTTTAAAGAACTATTGTCTAAACCTGTCGTAAAATGTGTTGAAATTCTTCTTCCTCTTCATTAACAAAACCAGTAAAGACAATTTCATCAATGTCACTATGGTTAAAGACATATGAATGCTCTGGATTCACATACCCTTCCGGATAAGGTACCCCAATATAATCATACATCGTTAAATCATCATTCTCTTTCTCCACATCTTCTTCTGTCACAAGCAGCTGTTTTCTTCCGTACACCATTAATTTTTTATTACCGCCTTTTAAAAGTACAATCGAACCATTAGGTAAAAGTGTTTTTTCCATTGTATCTGTTCCTCTCTTCGATTTAGTGAATTTACGATAATCTAGTTTTCATCTTCATAGTCGTCTTCCTCAACATCTTCAAACTCAGTCATTTGTTCATGACTAGATTGAACGAACACGACTAGTGGTAAATTTAGTTTCATGAACGTATATTTATAAAACATTTTAATAGATAAGTAAATTGAAAGGACTCCAAACAAGACAACTAAGACGACTAAGATGAGCTCGGAGGCAAATGCTCCTTTCAGAAAGCCATGATAAATAAATAACCCACTAGCGGGGCCTGCCGCGAAAATTTTCCACATCCATTTCGCTGGCTCCTTTGCCTCCACTTCACCTTCTAATGTTGATAACGTCTTGTGATAATAACGTATAAAGTAAACAATCGTTCCTAAATATAGTATTAAGACCCCAATAAAGAAGCTTATCCCCTCAACTCCTGCCACAAAATAAGCGAATTTATGTGAGATGAGAAGAAGACCGAAAGCATAACTTGCAAATAAAAAGGCCGTAAATAACACCACTTCTAATTGTGTCTTTTGCGGATTTCTGATCATTAATGCAAACGCCCACACATTTATTATAATCATCACTGGAGCAGCAATGACCATATAAGTTGTCACGAAAGGATCAGCAACAAGTAAAACTCCCCCTACCACATTCATAACAATAAACACAAAGGAAAATATTAACCATTTCATTCCTTTAGAATCCATTGAGAATAAGTGTTGCCTCATGTCATCTGGCAATGTATTTATATCTGTTTGTTCATCTAATTTTATCATCGACGTGTCACTCTCCATTTTAATTAGCCAGGCAAGACACTATTATTTTAATACGAGACCTTTTTCTCGGAATTTTTTTCGATCGCGCTTAAGTGGCTTTTGGAACACGACTAAGTGCCAGTTAGCTCTCATAAATAGAGCTTTGTAAATAAATTTAGCGGCTACGTAGCTCAAAAATAAAGAAAAGAATAAGAAAATACAAAATAAAACTAACCATGTTAAATATTCCGAGTGTCTCATAACAGCTTGACCTATGATATAGCCTATACCCGGTCCGGCCGTTAACAGTCCGCTATGATAGATATAATCCGTTTTTCGCTTCTTCGTGATATCAGAGTATTTATTCAGTTGATATTTTAAAAACACAAAAGTAGCGATAACAAAAATGAGATTACTCGTAAATAAAAACAATAGAGTTGATAAACCTAGCATGAAATAAGCGATGCCTTGAAATAAAACCAAATAAAGAACCGATCCTATCACCGCAATTATCCCAATAAACCAAATAAATTCATACTGAACTGTGTATGGATTTTTACATAATAGGCGGATCATCCAAATATGTGCCAAGATAATCAGTGGCAGGATAAGATAGTAAACGACCATCGGAAAAGGAACGTAAAGTAAATAAACGACTCCCAGATTTAAAAAAATCAGCGTAAATGTAACGCTTGAAAATTTAACTTTAAATGTTTCCACAAAGCCTAAAAAATTAAGAAAGTGTTGGGGAAGCTGATTACGTTTAATAGTAGAGTCTAACCGCATATCCCTACCCCTTTCTGTGTTAGATTTTTACTTTTTCTTTCTAAACCACCCTGCCACTGCTTTAGCTCCATTTTTTATTCCAGTTCCTACTTTTTGTACACCATCTTTTGTATGGTCGGTAAGGGATTTTCCATTAAATTTAATAGTATCCATAACTGTAGTCACACCTATAGAAAAACCAATTGAAATTGCTGCACCTAATACAACAGGAGCACCAAATGAACCAATTGCTAAAGCTGAAACAGCCCCACCAACAGCTAGTGAAACAGCTCCAATCCCTACATCTACAGCTACATCCCCTATTATTTTTGAGGCGGATGCGCCATTTTGAATATTACCATGCATATTAAACCCAGCTGTAACGGCCGTCCCAAGCCACCCCGCTTTACTACCTAACGCTTTTGCTGCACCAACTTTGGCGTTCACAAATTTGCCGACTTTAGGGACATTTTTCATTTTCATTGAACCTATAAAGCTTTTTGAGTATAACTTGGTCGTCCTTCCTGTTTTCGGGGCTCTTATTCCAGCAGCTTGTGGGTTAAATACACGATATTTTATCTCACCACTATTAGTGACATAAGATTTAATACTAAATCCTTTTTTTGTTAAATTATGTGCTTCATAGTAAGATAGCCCTTCTACAACACGGTTCGTTAAATTTCCAGCTGTTAGGTATTCTTCAGTATCAAAATCTAAAATATTTTCTTCTGACCCTTCCACCGCCTCATTCACTTCAGCTTCCTCAGAAGGTGTCAGCTCATCACCATTAATTGACGCATGTTGCTCAATACTTTCTGTCATCTGCTGATACGCTGCGATATTTTGTAAAGACGACGTATTGAAGCTCGTGATCGAAACAGCACCACTTTCAAACTTGCTTCCTAAATCAGTCACGTAATTTTTCATTGTCACTAGCTCAGCTTTGACTGTCTGCAAGGAAGCTGTTTGTGACTCATCTAAGGCATGAAGCTTCTCAACCACATCTAGGACTGATTTTTTGCCTCGATTCACATCATCGATAACACCACGATCATCAAGGGGTTGCAATGAGACAATATCACTGATCCTGCTAATGACATCATTAACATCTGCTGTGATGGAGGCGGCTGTATTGGATACATTTGTTAACCCTTGATTCACATCATTTTGTAATACATTCTCATTAATATAACCGGCATTATTCGGTTCTAAGGATGCTACCGCACCTTTCATCTGATCTAATGAGGTCGTAAATTGAGTGGTGAAATGCGTTAGATAAGTCAGGAAGCTTTTGTGACAATCATTATAAAACGATTTAATCGCTTCCCCTCCCTGACCAGTTAACGCATCATCAAGAGCGACAATGTCTTGAACGGCTTGCTGAAGTGTTGTGATTTTCTCTTGAAATTGCTGTACTTCTTTTTTTGTTACATTAATATCCTCATTAAGAGCTTGAATGTCTAATAGTTTCATTGTTTGTTATCCTCCTGCAGAAATCTAATAGATAGCCGTAGGCTGCAAGGAAGAAGCGAGCTGAGTATCCACTTCTTTAAATGATGCTACTGCTTCTGTCGTTGAATTAGCTTGTTTTAAGATAAGGGCTTCATAAGCAGCAACAAGTTCTTCAAACTGCTGTTTCATTTCAGCTAACTCGTTGGTCATAGACAGGCTGTTATCTCCAGGGACATCGGCTGATAAAGATATTTCAAACGCTTGAATCGCTGCTTTTAAATTATCAATAGTCTTGTGAACTTTTTCGTCATTTATTTTGATCTCGCCACTCATGTTCTTCTCAACTCCTGATTCCTCTGTTCAGTTAATTGGTTAATGCGTGTGTTATGAGAAGAAATATTTCGTTCCAGTTGATTCACACTGCTCTCAAGCGTGGAAATTTTTTCTTCCACGTTGGCTATAACGTTATTTAACTGGTTTTGCGAAAGGGCAAGATATCCTCTTTGCAAGTCCCCTGATTGAAAAGATTGAAATTTACTTGCTAAGCTCCCAAACCATGTTTTCGCGGTAAGTTCAGGCATAAGACATAGCTTTTTACTGCTATCAAATTCGCTACTGTAGCCGTTTAAATCACTGAGTGCCATTTTCAGTCGGCTTATTTCTTCTGTTTTTAGACTAACTTGCTGATTCATACTATAAATAGATGATCTTAGGTTTGTTATTTGGTTATTGAGAGAAGATACATCTGTTATCATGGGATCACCTCATAAAATTCAAAAATGTTTATTTTTCCGTGGGAACATCCGTACGAAGTGATTTTTTGTCACTTAATACCGTGATATTCACTTTTAAAAATAGATAATACCTATATAATGATAATCTAAGTCCTACATGGGATAAATAGGATGATATGAGTCTTTTTTCTAAAAAAAGTTAATAGTTAACTAGGAATTCATCCAAAAAACAACTTTCAGCCCATTACTAAAGGGCTATCCACAAGTAATTGGATAAAAACCTTTATTGCTTTATTTCTATATAATTTACCTCATTAAAAAACGCCAATCAGTAGGCGTTTTGTTCTTCTCCCACTGATCGGTCGTGGAGTGAATTGGAACATTAACTCCGTTATCTCCCGCCTAAATAGAGTTACATCTTTCCTCGCTATTTTGACTAAGAAGGTTTACGGATGCTTTATCTGTGTAAAGCGATACGTTTTAGTAGCTTAGGGTTTCTGAGCTAGCGTTCAGATCGATGTTTTAGAAAATTATCGAATTTAGTTTCGAGATTTTTTACTTTCCTCTTAATTCTTAAATAATCTCTTACAACTATCACTACGACAAATAGTACGCCTAACACTAAGCCAAACGCAACGAGTTGATAAAGGACATTGATCATTTCCATGTTTCTCCTCCTTTTATGTAGAAACGGTTTAATATTATTTTTTTACATCTTAACTCTATATACTACTCAGAGGGAGAAAAGTTTCGAGTTAAGAATAAAAAAACCTGCCCAAAATGGACAGGTTTAAATATTTACCGTATGAATTGATTAATATTAATTCAAAATTCTAATTTGCACGGACTGACGTCCAAATGCTAACGCATTACTACGATTAGACATAAAAATATCAATCTTCTGGCCTGTAATATTACCACCTGTGTCTGCCGCAATATATGTTCCATACCCTTTAACCTCTACTCGGGAGCCTAATGGAATGACGCTAGGGTCAACGGCTATTACTTTAGCGTTAGGATTATCTTTCAAATTAATTCCTGTGCTTGTAATACCTGAACACCCATTGCAAGATGCTGTGTAGGCAGTCGCTGAAAAGGTTTGCCAACTTCCGTCAGATGATGAGTTATTGCTAGAGTTCGAACGGCTTGGCGAGCTAGTGTTTGATTCACTACTCTTTGCTTCAGCGCTTTCTCTTTCTTTCTCCGCCTCTGCCGCTTCTCTTTCTTTTGCTTCTTGTTCTGCTTGACGTGCCGCTTCTGCCCGTTGTTCCTCTTGGCGTTTAACTTCATCTTTAATTCGATTACGCACATCCGCTTCTTGAGAAGCTAAGTCTAAATCTTGATCTACAAGTTTAGCAATAAGTGCCTCTTGCTCTGCTTCATTTTCCTTCATATCATCACGTACACGTTCCACTTCTTCTTTTTGCTCATCTAACTCATCTTGCATTTCTTCTAACTCAGTTGCTTTATTAGCAAGCGCCAGAAGTGATTCAACGTGTTGTAATTGTACTTCTTCTAATTCTAATTGGTTGGCTTCAAGCTGCTCGATAAAATCGTTATCTGCTTGTGCTATTTTGGAGATCGTCATGACACGACTCATAAAGTCACCAAAACTTTCTGCTCCTAAAATAACTTCAATATAAGCCCCATTTCCACTACCATTTCTTTGATAAGAGCTTGCTCGATCTTTCAACAACTCAAACCGCTCATCAATATCTTCTTGTAGCCGGTCCATTTCTGCCTCAAGCTCTTCGACTTGATTTTCGGTTTCAGAAATTTCAGCCTCTGTTTCCTCGATCATGTCCTCATTAGCTTCTATTTTTTCACTGAGATTATGAAGATGATCATTTAAACTTTCGAGGTCAGCAATCAATGCCACTAATTCGGCCTCTGCCTCTGATAGTTCAGCTTGAACTGCCTCTCGTTCTTCTTGAATTTGCTCCTGTTCATTCTCGAGTTCTTCTGTAGCGTAGGTGCCAGTAGCAAAAAAGAATTGGCCTAACCAAGCCACTATCGCGAGTGTTATGAACTTTTTAAGCACACAGTTTCCCCCTAAATAAGAGTTATTCAGTTGCTTTTGTGTCTATTGCAACTTGGACAAAAGATATATTTCTTTCGTCCATCCAACACAATAACAGAGAATGATAACAATTATGTAATAGTAATATTATATTTCTGTATCAAAACTTCCAATTTAAACTATAAATATGATTTTTTCCAATTAAATTGGATCATCTATATTCAATAATCAGTCCTTTTATATCACGCGGCCTTTTCATCATCTTTACTGAAAGACAACGCTGTTAAAAGTCAATATCCAGGTTGTAAATAAGAAAACGCCATCTCATGAATGGTGTGAATTTTATTAATTCTTTGGCGACTTCGCACATTTCGATGCCTCAAATTAAGTAATTCAAAAGTTTCTTTTAAAGAGATTTAAACATTTCACATAAAAACAGGCCTCCTTCAAAGACTAAAGATAAAGGAGGCTTCTGTTTATGAAAAAAGTGTCCGCTGTTTTTTGGATAGCACTTGTTATGTCATTAGTCTTTGTGTTGTGGGGTGTCGTGTCACCTACTCACTTGGAGGCTATCATGGATATTGCACTCGTCTTTTTCTTGCAAAATTTTGGATGGTTTTATCAAATAGCGGCCACTTTTTTTCTCGTCGTAGCCTTATTTCTCATCTTCAGTAAGTACGGGCATATTAAATTAGGTAAGGAAGAAGACAAACCGGAATTTTCCCGTGCCACGTGGTTTGCTATGCTTTTTAGTGCTGGTATGGGCATCGGTTTATTATTTTTCGGTGTCTCTGAGCCTATTTCTCATTTTGCTAATCCCCCATTTATTGAAGGTGAGACGGGAGAAGCAGCTATTATGAGCTTACGTTATACGTATTTACACTGGGGGTTCCATGCGTGGGCGATCTATGCCATCATTGCTTTAGCCCTAGCTTATTTTAAGTTTAGAAAAGGCTATCCAGGTTTAATGAGTGCAACGTTGCGCCCATTATTGGGAGACCGCGTTAAGGGCCGTATTGGAACACTTATTGACATTATAGCCGTCTTCGCTACTCTTTTTGGTGTGTGTGCCTCTTTGGGCCTTGGGGCCGCTCAGATAAATGGCGGGTTAAGTTATTTAACGGGCATTCCAAACAATTTTTCAATCCAATTTTTAATTATCGCCATTGTCACCTTGTTATTTTTAATTAGTGCTGGCACAGGAATCAAAAAAGGGATTAAATATTTAAGTAATACAAACATGATTTTGGCCGTTATATTGTTTTTAGCGGTAATTATCCTTGGCCCAACCATTTTTTTACTAGACTTATTTACGACAACATTTGGTAGCTACGTTCAAAATATTCCTGCAATGGGGCTGCGTTTATCCCCATTCGATGCTGGCAATGCCGCGTGGCTACAAGGATGGACAATATTTTATTGGGCCTGGTGGATCGCTTGGGCGCCGTTTGTCGGCACGTTTATTGCGCGAGTTTCAAAAGGGAGAACCGTTCGTGAATTTGTCATCGCTGTCCTTGTTGCTCCAACCCTTGTATGTACTCTTTGGTTTTGTGTTTTTGGAGGTACGGGCATCTTTTATGAGTACACTTTAGGACTGAATGTTTCAGGACAGACCCTTGAAACAGCTTTATTTTTTGTCTATGAACAGCTTCCCTTTAGTAGCCTTTTAGCGATCATAACGGTTTTTCTTATCAGTACCTTTTTTATTACCTCAGCAGATTCAGCCACATTTGTGCTAGGTATGCAAACAACTAATGGGAGCACTGAACCACCTAATATAGTGAAATATATTTGGGGACTGATTTTAGCCGCCTCCTCAGTTGTCTTAATGGCTACAGGCGGTTTAGAAGCCATGCAAACAGCGATTATCGTCAGCGCCTTTCCTCTTACAGTTGTCCTTTTTATGATGATTTTCTCCATGCTAAAAGCATTTAAAGCGGACATAAAACGAGAACCTAAACCGTTAACGGAGAAAAGAAGACTTAAAGTCCGGATAAAAAAACGGAAGGATCAAATTAAACCGACTTAAACACTTTTGATTATGAAATGAAAGAGCTAGTTATGAGTAAAGCAAAAGACGAAGCATCTTGCTTCGTCTTTTAGTCACTCATATTCTTTTTCCATTGTAATAGTACTTCTCACAGTATCAATTGGTCGAACGGATTGTTCTATTTCGTCTCTTTTCCCTTCTAAAAATGGCGGTAAAGACAATTTTTCTCCTAATGTTTCATAAGGTTCATCTCCCATGAAGCCAGGTCCATCTGTGGCAAATTCGAACAAAATTTGCGGCGCGACTCTCGCGTAAAGAGATTGAAAGAAGAAACGGTCTACATAGCCTGAAGTTTGGAATCCAAAACGTCGTAAACGATTATCCCATTCATCTAAAACCGTTCTATCTTCAATACGAAAAGCAACATGATGCACGGTACCATATCCTTGCTGTGCTTGTGGGAGAACAGTATTGTGTTCAGCTATGACCTGAGCCCCATTACCTCCTTCTCCAACTTCAAATAAATAGACATCATTTTCTCTGGACACTTCCTTGAAGAGTAACACTTTTTCCATCATTTCTTTAAAATAGTCGATGTCTGCGATTCTAACAAAAATTGGTCCAAGACCTGTAATGGCAAATTCTAATGGAATCGGGCCATCCTGCCATGGGATACCAGCTGCTACTCCTTCATCTTTTTCATCTGAAATCAATTGATACTGTTGATCATCAAAATCTACAAAAGATAACGTCTTTTTGCCAAATTGTTCTTTAATGCCAGTATGTGACACTTCCAATCGATCAAATCGTTTCACCCAATAGTCTAGTGCTTCATCACTGGGAACACGAAACGAGCTCTTCGAAATCTCATTTGTTCCGTGGTGTCCTTTTGGAATGCCAGGAAAATCAAAAAAGGTCATATCCGTACCTGGATTTCCTTCATCATCAGCAAAAAACAAATGATACGTTTGAATATCATCTTGATTGACTGTTTTTTTAACTAACCGCATACCTAATACATACGTAAAAAATTCATAATTTTTTTCTGCACTGCTCGTTATGGCGGTAACATGGTGTACCCCTTTTAAGTGATTCATTTGAAATTCCCTCCAACTAACAAAATAGATTTCCTTATATTTATTAAGTTACTTTATTTTTTATAGTAATGCAAGTCATTTGTTTACTGACTTTTATCTGATAGCTTTTTAGGGGTGTTTTTACTTAAGAAAATTCTTGCTAAAGGTAATGATTTCTTATGTAACGCTATGACTCCTTCTATACAGTTAAACAGAGTCATTCTATTTTAAGGGGACAAAAATTTAAAATGACTACAACAAGGCATAACTTCGCCATTTTAATTACCTTCATAGGCTACACAATACTTAACAAACCTATTCTGATACATAGCGGCTACTCAACTATTTCCCTCACTATTAAGCATTCTGCTACGTGTCGCAATTTTATAGAAATGTCATTAAAAATTCAAGAGATTGAAAGCGATCACGAGAAAAACTTTGAAAGCGCTTTATTCATGGCCTCTCATGACATCATACAAGATTTCTATTCAAGAGATCCCCAATGATAAAATTTATTAAAATAGACACAACTATTCTAGAATAAGGGGTTGACAGGTGTGGAGATCATTAAATATGTGTGGCACAAAACATGGGAAAGTCATGACAGAATAATCGACATCATCCGTTTTATCGGAGGCCGATCTGGCGGTGAACCACCGAGCGATTCTAGAGGTCGTATGGAAAAAGTGTCAGGAAAAATGACAGGTACATATCGTCAACCATCACCTGATAAGCGTGATTTTTCAGCAAAGCAGTTAGTCGGTTTAATTCTTGGCCCTCTTTTATTCTTTCTCGTTCTACTATTTTTTCAACCAGACGGTCTTTCTTTTGAAGCCCGTGGTGTGTTGGCAGGAACAATATGGATAGCCACATGGTGGATTACTGAAGCGATTCCCATTCCAGTAACGTCATTATTACCTATTATTTTATTTCCTCTCGTGACGACAATAGGCGTTGACGAAGTAACACCTAATTATGGGAATGATATTGTCTTTTTATTTCTTGGCGGCTTTATTATCGCATTAGCTTTAGAGCGTTGGAACCTTCATAAGCGTATAGCACTAACGATCATTCACCTTGTTGGCACGAGTACAAAACGTCTCATGCTCGGGTTTATGACCGCGACAGCATTTTTGTCCATGTGGATTTCTAATACAGCCACAGCTATGATGATGGTGCCGATTGGCACAGCCATTATTTATCAGTTTACACATCTTATTGATGAGAAATTTGTTGAGAATCCAAAAAAGGAAGCAGATCAATTCGCGAAAGGTCTCATGATTGCAATAGCCTTTTCTGCGTCTATTGGAGGATTAGGGACGATTATTGGAACACCTCCAAATACCATTTTAGCTGGGCAGTTACGTGAAATATTTGATGTGGATTTATCTTTCGGGTATTGGATGTTATTCGGTGTCCCACTAGCTGCTTTCTTATTAGTTATTGCATGGATTTATTTAATTACCTTTGCTTTTCCAATGAAAATGAAAGATATACCTGGGGGGCGAGAAGTGGTTGAAAATGAACGGAAAGCCTTAGGTCAAATGAGTGCAGATGAAAAAATGGTTATGATGATTTTTTCATTGACTGCGATTGCATGGATCACGCGGTCGTTTATCCTTCAAGAGTACCTTCATCCTAATATTAATGATACCCTTATCGCAATTACAGGCGCCTCGTTACTCTTTCTCATTCCTTCATTTAAATATGAAGGTGTTAAATTAATGAATTGGCATACTGCGAAAGATGTCCCTTGGGGTATTCTTATATTATTTGGAGGCGGCCTTGCTATTGCAGGTGCTTTTGGGGACACAGGACTTGATGTGTGGATCGGTGAACAGTTAAGCGTTTTAATCGGTGTGGAATTTATCTTAATTGTCCTTGCTGTAACATTACTCGTGATGTTTTTGACTGAAATCACATCTAACACAGCTTCTGCAACCATGCTTATGCCTATTATGGCATCACTCGCCTACGCTATTGATGTTCACCCCTTCGCCATGATGGTGCCGGCAGCTTTAGCTGCTTCTTGTGCTTTTATGCTTCCAGTAGCGACACCACCAAATGCAGTCGTGTTTGGCACTGATTATTTGAAAATGTTAGATATGGTGAAAGCAGGCTTTTGGATGAACGTTCTCGCAATCATCGGTGTTGTCACTTTTGTTGTACTGTTACTTCCATTTGTGTTTGGAATTGATTTAACAACCTTTCCTAACTAAAGAAACAGCGGCTCAGGCTGTCAACATTTTTACTAGCCTGAGCCGCGTTGGTTACTTACTCAATTTGGCATTTCGAGAGTACTCTATCAACTTTTTAGTAACGCTAGAGCAGTTTCTTCATCTGTTATTAGAACGTTAAGAAGTTCCCCATTTAAAGCAGATTGAATAGCTTTCACTTTATTTGAACCGCTTGCTATCCCTATAACGTGTGGAATGTCTTTTAATTTATTCACTTCTAAAGCCACAACTCTATCGTTCCAACTGTTTGAAGGTGCTTTTCCGTGAGAATCGATAAAATTATAACAAATATCTCCCACAATTTCGTTATAATTTATTCCTTTATCATTCCCATGGTCTAAATAAGATTTAACCATAGTCGAGTGTTCGGGTGTTCCACCAATCCCCACTACTGCAATGTCTACTGCTCGTCCAATATCAAGCGTATTTTTTATCACACCTAGATTAATAATGACATCTTTAGCTTCTTTAGAATCGACTAAAACAGGTGCGTGCAATAGCTTATATCTAGCGTTAAGCTTTTCCGCTATTCTTGCTACAATACTATTAGCATGAATATCCACCTGTTCATCCCCCATACCGCCTACTAGTGGAACAGTTAGCAACTGAGAGTAATTAGTTGTTTGCGGCATCGCTTTTGCCACTTCATTTAAAGTGGTACCGGATGAGAATCCGATTGTTTTCCCATCTTTTATAACTCTCAATAAATATTTAGCAGCAGCAGCTCCGAGACGTGACTTCGCTGAATCATTTCCTGAAGGAACACAAATAACCTCTTTTAAATCATATTTCCGCTCTATTTTTGCTTCTAATCCCATAAAAGGATGATCTTCATCTTCATGAATAATGATTTCTACTACCCCTAGTTCTTTAGCTTTAGTTAAATATTTAGAGATTAATGAACGGCTAAAACCAAATGTCTTGGCAATTTCTGATTGCGTAGCCCCCTCCTCATAATACATATATGCTATTTTAACGAGTAATCTTCTGTCTTCTAAAAAAGACATAACTATCATCCATTCTGTTATTTGAAAATTATTGTACTACCTTCTTTTATTATAGGCATTGATGAAGGACTTACAAAAACAGCACCGGGTAAAATATCACCTTCTATCTCATTAAAATAAATTGAAATATGGCCCAGCTCCTTAAGGTTTTGGTTAGCAGAAGATCCAACTGCCGTGATACTATATTCTTGATTATCAATAATTAATAACCCCCCCTCTTGAACTGGATTTTCTGATATTTGTACACAATCATGAATCACAGAGACTTCTCTTAACTCTTTTGGAGCTTCTGGCCCGAATAGAATGACTAACATTTCTTCTTTAAAACTTTCAACTAGCGAACCCATTTCTATTACATTGGATTTATACATCTAATCCCTCCTGAATTAAATTAATACATTCCGAAGCTAGCAACATAAGCAATAACAACAGCTAGAACTCCAGTAATTAACCGGCTATATAATACAGCTGGCACACCGTATTGAATGGTTTCCGGTTTTGCTTCTCCCAACGAAAGACCGACGGGTATAAAATCTGCCCCAACTTGTCCATTTATGGCAAATAACGCTGGCAAAGCAAACTGAGGAGGGATATTACCAAGGGCTATTTGACTTCCAATCAGCACTCCGATTACTTGAGCTATTACAGCCCCCGGACCTAAAACCGGTGACAAGAACGGCAATGTACAAATCAATACTATCACAATTAATCCCCAAATAGAGCTTGCTAAAGGCGCTAATGAATTCGCAATTAAGTCACCAACACCTGTATAATTTATTATACCAATTAACATACTAACAAACGCCATAAATGGTATAATATTTTTTATTAACATCTCAATGGAATCTCTACCTGCTTGATAAAACGTTCCTGTAATACTTCCTATTCCTTTTGAAAATTTGATTAAAAAACCATCCTTATTGTCGCTAAATTCTTTTTTAGCTTCATTATATTCTTTTTCAAATTGTTGTTTATCTAGCACACCCTCATTATTCTCTTTTTCAGAAGATCCTTCTCTTGGCTCTTCACCAATGTCATCTGCTAGATGAACTTGCTTTTCTGTTACCCCTGAAACAAATATATCTTTAGTAATATGTTTAGCAAGTGGCCCAGACGGTGATGATGACAAGACATCAACAGTAGGAATACGCTTCATAGGGTATAACCCTATTCTCGCCGTACCTCCACAGTCAATGACAACACACATCATTTCATCTTCAGGCACAGAATTTCTAAAACCATCAACTGCTTCACCATTTGTTAATTCTGCAATTTTTTTCGCAACTGGATGAATACCACCTCCAGTAATTGAAACTACTTTTACCTTTTTACCTTCAGGTGTTAATGTTAAACCATCACCCCAACCACCTGATCCTTTGTTGACAAATACCGATTTATAATTCATATATATCACCCCTTTGTATAATTGAATGCGTTTACATTTTATTTGCTAAATAATAGGTGATCCGCTCTGTAATAACCCCTCTGAGGAAGATAACAACTATCCCTACTAAGAAAAACCGAACCGCTAATTCAGCTGTTCCATAACCTGCCTGAATCAACCCATTAGCGATCCCCAAGTATACAAATAATTCTCCAGCATTAGCGTAAGGAAAAATAGACGTTACTGGATGCAAAAAAGAAACTAATGAATCAAAAAAAGCAGGTTTTTGTCTCTCTTCTACAAAACGTCCAAAAGTATAGGCCATCGGATTTGTTAGAAGAAGAATTGATAGTATTGGCATAAGTGTATATCTTAAAACCATAAACTTTGAAGCAAATTGAATTGCCTTCGTTACTCTCTCTTCACCAATGAATTTAATCATGGCGTAAGTAAACGTTAATAATACGACCAACGTAGGTACAATGCCGGTAAATAAATTCATAAATTGTTCTCCACCAGCATCAAACATTCCGATAAAATGTTCACCGAACCATTCTATCCATTCCATCATAAAACACCCCTTCTTTAGCTTTTTGTTTAGTTAAGTACCGAGCTTAACATTATAGCGTCACAAATCCCCCTGGAAAATCATGTCATTTGTTTCTTTGAAATGGTTAGTAAGGCATTTTCACTTGCATTTTGTAGAGCAATGTCGATCGCTGATTTTTTCCGTTTTTTGTCTTCATATTGTAAATCGTTTAGAATTTCCCCTACGTGACAACCGCGGAAACTTTCTATATCTTTGAACTTTGATAATACACTAACCCCCTTCATTGTCTGACAATCTAGAACGATATATTTCTCATCAACAACTAACATCACGATTGAACCGGCACCAAATTTTCTACGGGCTTGACCTGTAAATAAGTGAACATCTTTCTTCGTATTATATTTTTTAAAGAAGCGTTCAACAGATTTTCTATAATACCTCACCTGTATAAATGTTAAAAACGATTGCATAAGTAATAACCCACAAGCTAACGTGATCAATCCCATATTAATCCCCCTTTGTTTTAATATTGGAAATATTTATAATTTTAAGAAAATAATTTGTCCTGCAACATACGTAATTTCCAGACAGTTGTTGAAACATCAAGCTCAACCTTATCTTCTGTTAGAAACTCACCCTCGTTTATTGTTTTTTTAGCAATAACTTCTCCACTAATCAATCCTATAGGAATGTGCTTATTTAATTTCATATCTTTATGAGTTTCAAGAACCCCTCTAACAGAATAGCCGCCAATACCATCAATTTTTTCACCTGGTTTAATTGGTCTTTTAGCTACTGCAACCGTTTCTGAAATGGGTGCACCTAATGGATGGATCGACTGTTCTTGTTCTAAAACAGCTTTCGCAATAGTTACTGGTGTTTCCAAGCTTGCTAAGTGATACGGTCTGTAAAGAGTATAGTGATCACCATGTGACTTATGAACTTTCAATAAGTATCGCAATTCCTCATCAACAGGCTTCAATTCACTTTTTACAATCACAAACACACCAGGAGCTAGTCCATTAACATAATCCACTACTCCTAAACCATTTAACACTCCCCCCTGTTCTTTAAGAGTTAGCTTATCAGCAACATTTGTAAGATCTGCTTCTACACCGTGCATCCCAACTTTATCAGGAATTAAGCCAATTGCATTACTTAACAAATTCATTTCAGCCATTGTTTTTGTACCATCTTGAAAGGCTGCTAACATATGTGCACTCATATTCTTTTGCTTCGCTTCTTTAGCGCACGTATCAGGATTTGCCAGTGGGACCAATGGGTTATTTTTTCCTTTACCTGCCACAACCACTTCTAGTCCCATCAGTTTAGCAAATTCATACAACTCTACAATTGCCGCTGGTTCATCACCAGCTGAACCAGTATATACTAGGCCGGCTGAATCAAATAAATCATTCATGATCGAACCAACCGTAATATCCACCTCAACATTTAATAGGACGAGGTGCTTCTTAGCTTTTAGAGTTTCTAATGCTATATTAGCTCCCACTTCTGGAACCCCTGTGGCATCAACAATAATCTCCACATTAGGGGAGTGAATGACCTCCCTGTAATCTTGAGATGTCAATGTTTTTACAAGTCTATTTTCTCGAGATTGATAGAAATCTCTTGATTTGCTAACGTTTTCAATATTGACATCACAAATTCCCGTTACAACCATTCCAGAGACACGGGATATTTGTGCAATTAAACCAAACCCCATCTGTCCTGCACCAATAATACCTACTTTAATTGGCTCATTCCCTTTTTCTCTTTCCAACAATTTGCTATAAATCGACATGTTTCTTCCTCCTTTTTAATATAACACACTCTTTTCACATATGTTCCACAACAGATCAAAAAATATATTCATAACATATGTTACGTTATGTAACGTTTGTTATAATATATTTTAGATTATAGAAGCATTAACTAGGAATGTCAACCAAATCTTTTGTAATGATATACTTAAAAAATGGAGGGATAACGATGAATAGAAAAGATTATTATTATGATTCTACAGCTCCTATGCCCAATTCACTGGTACCAGCTGTAAGCGGTATTATTATTAAAGAGAATGCTATCTTATTGCAACAGCGAGTTGATAATGGGAAATGGTCACTACCTGGTGGACAGCAAGAACCTGGAGAATCTATTGAGGCTGCTCTCAAAAGAGAAGTGAAAGAAGAAACAGGTCTAAATGTCAAAGTTACTCGGTTAATTGGGGTTTATAGTGATCCAAATCATGTTATTGCTTACGCAGATGGGGAAGTTCGCCAGCAGTTTTCTATATGTATGTTGTGTCAAGCAATTGATGGGAAATTGAAAAGCAGTAGTGAATCACTAGAGGTTAAATATATTCATCTGTCTAATTTAGAAACACTCAATATTCACCCTACACAAAAAATTCGCATACAAGATGCGCTAAGCCAAAGAACAGAAGCTTTTTTAAGATGAAAAGGAAATACGTACAACCATGTTCTCTATTTAAAATCATTTTTAAGACTCAGCTCCTATATTATTGTAAAATTGGTGTCTCATAGATTGTTAAGTATTAATTTAAACATTCAGTTTTCGCAAATTATATTTGTAAAACTTCTGTCCAAGCTCGGTGGTATTAAGAATAAATTCCCTTTTTAACACAAATGTTTTCTTAACACTGCTAACCCCCGATGTTATTCTGTCGCTTGTACTCACAACAATTAGCACTGATATCTGAGAGATTCATTCAATACAAGCTAAAACAACTATTTAAATTTTTCATATAGTCTCTCTGCTGTTGATATAAACAGAATAAATGAAGACCAAAACATAAAAGCATATTGTCGAAATCATAATGATATTGTTTTCAGCCTCCAATTCATCCCTAAAATAGTTAGATACATGACAGACCAAAACAGCTTAAGGGGCTGTTTTGGTCTCCTGTTTAATAGATATAATTTTTTCTTTGCTATATTTTAAACGCTTACCAACTTAAACCTTTTCAGAACAGTGGAAATATCGTAAAATAAAAGGCGGATGAGAGAAAGAGGTGTTTTTATGCTCGAAGATTTATTTATGTGGTTCATCTTTTTTTGGTCGGTTCTTGTGTTTGTGTTTGTTGCAATTGGCGGTTATTTTATGTTTCGTAAATTCCTTAAAAAAATGCCTAAAGAAGACGGAAAATCCATATTGGACTGGCAAGAGTATTATATTAATAAAACACTTCATTTGTGGTCTGACGAGCAAAAAAAATTTCTCAATGAGTTAGTTGAGCCTGTACCTGAATTATTTAGAGACGTGGCAAAAGGGAAAATTGCTGGTAAAATCGGTGAGTTAGCCTTAGAAAATGAGGCAAGAGAAATAAGTGAGGAATTAATTATTAAAGGGTATATTTTAGCCACGCCGAAAAGAGATCATAAATTTCTACGCAAAAAACTTAAAGAAAAAAATATTGATGCAACCCCTTATGAAAGATATTTTCTCCAATCACCTTAAATGAAGTTCATAATCTAAAAGACCCCGGCATTTTCTGCCGGGGTCTATGTTTGGACTGTCAATTCCGTTTGGTTAGTGTGGTTACGTGCCTGAAGTTGTCTTTCCATATCTTTAAATTTAGCATACATGGCGATTCGCCAAGGTACTATCATTCCAAAAGCTAGAATAAAAAACATTCCGGCCAGTACTTCATACTCAAAATAAATGCCAAAAATTAATTTGAAAATAAGTCTAACAGCTAAAAGGCCAAACAAAATAAATGGGAACGCTTTTGAACGCTTCATAAAAATATCATTACCGCGAATCTCAAACGCCGATGTTTTAATTAAGATGATAGAAAATAACATGCCGACAGTAAGCGCTTCTCCCACTTCAAATAAGGTAATTTCTCTTACTGGTGGATAAAGAAACATCATAAATCCCGTGGACATAGCAATAGGTGGAATAAGTATTTTCTTAACAGACGCAGGCTTTTGCATCGCTTTCATTCTAACAAAAAAAGCAAAGAGTGCCATACAAACAGCCAATATTGAAAACAAAACTGGATACATAGAATGACTCCCCTCTCCTACTGAACCAGCACTAATTATATCACACTTCATTTCTTTTTAATGCGGTTACATACAAAAAACACAGATGGCTTGTTTATTCCTAATATGGTAATTGATATATGAATCAGCGTTAATATTGGCTATCTTATGTATTTGCAAGTCATTATAGCTTATCTCCAACTGAAGTGGTCGGTCGAGTGAATCAGGACTTTAGTGTCAGTTAGCTCGCCTAAATTGATTTAGTTCTCCCCTCTATTTTGAGCAGAGAGTTTTACAGACGCTTATCTGTGATGAAAAAAGAAGTATAACCTTTACCCAATGAGTATTAGGATATACTTCCCATTATAACTAACTTATTGAACTAGTATCCATTATGATGTGTTCACCTTTATAATAACTATATTACTTAACACATTTTGAACTGTGACAAAAAATATCTAATAGGATCTTTTAAACAACGTCATACCCTTGTTCTTCAATCTCATTTTTTAAAGTCGCAACACTCACATTGCTTTCATCAAAAGACACTGTTACAGAATTATCGCTTAAACTAACCTCTGCATGTGTTACACCATTAACCTTGTTTAGCGCACCTTCCACAGCTTCTTTACAATGGTTGCATGACATACCTTCAATCGTTATTTTTTCTGTTTTCATTTTACTCACTCCTCAAAATAAATGATTAAGATTTGGTAAATTGCTGAATCACTTTCATAAGCTCGTCTATTGTTTCATCACCATCACCATGTCTAACAGCGTTCGTCACACACCCACGTGTATGGTCTTCTAATAAATTGTAGCCTACCTTTTTTAACGCCGCATTTACAGCAGATACTTGTACGAGAATATCAACACAGTAACGGTCTTCTTCAATCATTTTCTGAATGCCTCTCACTTGACCCTCAATACGCTTTAAACGTTGGTTAAGCTGTTTTTTGTCTTCATCAGACCGCATTTTTACAGGCGTGTTTTCCTGTTTAAGAGGTATTGTTAATTTCTCATCCATTATTGTCACCTCTATCGTTTAATAATTATACCATACCCCTGTTAAGTATTTGTGTCAACTGAATTCATTTAATCGTTAAACCAGTGCCACCTTACGCTTATAAAAAGATTTTTGCCATTTTTATATTATCCCCACTACGCTTTTAGTATTTCCTCACTTACAACCCTATTCGCAGTTCAAGATTTGCTATTGTTTTTTATTTTTCTAGTGGTACATTCACATTAAAATCTTGTACACTCATCCCTTCTGCATATTGAGGCCGTCTTCATGAGTGAGTCCCATTTTATCAGCACCTTGTTGAAGAAGGTACATTTTCTCATATAATCCCTTTTTAGCAAGAAGTTCGTCGTGCGTCCCTTCTTCCGCAATTTGACCTTCATGAAGGACAATAATGTGGTCAGCATGTTTAATCGTTGATAATCGATGAGCGATAGCAATCGTTGTTCTATCTTTGCTCATGTTAGTAAGGGCTTGTTGAATAACTGCTTCTGTTTCTGTATCCACGCTTGAGGTCGCTTCATCTAAAATAAGAATTTTAGGTGTTCGGGCCATCGTCCTCGCAAATGATATTAATTGTCTTTGACCGCTTGACAATGTTCCGCCTCTTTCTCCTACCGGTGTAGAATAACCTTGTGTAAGTGTTGAAATAAACGTATGCGCATTAACGAATTTTGCAGCAGATTCTACCTCATTATCCGTCATTTTTTTATCGAACAAACGAATGTTAGACGCAACATCACCGACAAATAAAAAAAGATCTTGTAATACAAGGCCAACCGATTTTCTCAATTCCTCATTTCTATAGTGGTCGATTAATGAGCCATCAATATAAATTTCCCCTGCTGATCGGTCATAAAATCGCATAAGTAGATTAATGATTGAGCTTTTCCCACTTCCTGTATGGCCTACTAAAGCTAGCGTCTCTCCTTCACGTACACGGAAACTAATATCATTAAGCACATTTTTAGTGCCGTCATACGAAAACGTCACGTTCCTAAATTCAATATCTCCTTTGAGAATTTTAGGATCTTTATTTCCGGCTTGTTGAGGGCCACGTTCATCATAATCCATCAGCTTGAACACCCGGCCTGCTGAAATCATAGCTTGTTGAAAAACAGAAAGCCGTTGCATTATTTGGTTCACTGGTTCAAAAAAGCGATCGAGATAATTAACAAATGCATAGAGGACCCCAATTTCCACCGGACTTGTTAGTGAGGTCATGCCAAAATAACTCAAAACAATAACAAGAGCACAAATGGCCAGTACGTCGACAGCTGGACGTAATAATAACCCATCTAGCTTAATACTCTTAAACCACGCCCGATGATGTCGATGGTTAATTTCTTCAAACTCCTTTCTCATTCGACGTTCTTGCCGGAACAATTGAATAATTGTCATTCCTTGAATTGATTCGTTTAAACGTGCGTTTAATTCGCTCAATTTTTCGCTCATTTCAGTATAATATGTCGTACTAAACTTCTTATATAGCACCATAATGACCACGATTAAGGGCAGCAAAACAAGACAAAAAAGAGCAAGTTGTACATTTAAATAAAACATCGCAGCAAATACCCCAATAAGAAACATGATATTTTGCAGAAAATTAGCCATCACGCTAACATATAATTCTTTTACTTGCTCTGTATCATTGGTGATGCGTGAAACAAGGCCTCCAGCTGGAAACGTATCAAAGAATGATAGTCCTAACCTCTCTACTTTCTCAAAAATATCGATCCTTAGCTTTTCAATAATACGGAGTGCTATTTTTTGAAATAGTAACAACTGAGAATAGTTCATTAAAGCAGATAGGACATGAAGTGATATATAACCAAGCCCAAGTACCATTAGTGACTGGAGTGGAAAAAAACGTGGTGTGAGAAAATCGTCAATAAATATTTGTACTAATATTGGCCCAATTAGTTCTGCCGCTGTCCCACCTGCTAATAGAAAAAAAGCAACTAATAGCCACTTCCAATGGGGGTGCGCGTAGTTGAGAAGACGTTTAAATGTCTCGCGTTGTGGCAAAGGAGCGACTAGTAGTTTATGTCGATCATTCATACATTTCACCTCCCTTTTCCACTAATGATTCTAGTTGCTGTAGATTATACATGGTGTAGTACCAATTACCTTCCGCCATAAGCTTGGCATGGTCTCCATGTTCAATTATTGACCCTTCTTCCATGACAATGATCTGTTCAGCATGTTTAATAGCACTCAATCTATGTGCCGTAATAACGGTTGTTTTTTCATTACGCAATTCTCGTAAATGGCTTAAAATCGTCTCCTCTGTCTCTGCATCAACAGCTGATAATGCGTCATCAAGAACGAGAACTTCTGGATCCATTAATAATGCCCGCGCTATAGATAAACGTTGTTTCTGCCCACCTGAAAGCGTGACCCCTCGTTCACCTACCAGCGTCTCATATCCATTTTCTAATGCTAAAATGTCATCATGTACGGATGCTAATTTTGCTACCTCAATAATCTCTTGATAGGAGGCGTCCGGTTTTCCAAAACTTATATTGTCAGCAATTGATGCAGAAAATAAAAAGTGATCTTGCGGGACATAGACCACTGTTTTACGAATAGCTTCAAGGGTATACATGTCTATCGGTTTATTTGCAAACGCAATAGTACCACCTGTTACTTGAAAATCTCTCATAAGTGAAGAAACAAGTGTCGTTTTTCCACTTCCTGTTTTCCCTGCTATCCCTAATGTTTCTCCGCGTTTAATATGTAAACTAATATCTTTTAAGACCGGCTTTTGCTGACCTTCCTCATAAGAAAAATAATCAATCTGAAAAGTAATATCTCCAGTTGGTGGTACAGAATCAGCCCCCTTCTTATCATCAATATTACTTTTGACGGCTAATAGTGCTTTCACTCTGTCGTATGAAGCTCTTCCACGTTCCACGATATTAAATAACCAGCCAAAAGCTAGCATTGGCCAAATAAGCAAACCAAGATAGACAGTAAAACTAGTAAGCTGTCCAATTGTAATGTCATTATTTACAACAAAAACAGCGCCAAATGAAATGGACAAGAAATAAGAGACACCTATAATCAATGATGAAGTGGGGTCAAATAATGCATCCACTTTAGCAACAGCCATATTTTTTTCTACTACATTCGCCGTTTCTTTTTTAAAAGCTTCTGTATCTTCTTTTTCGTAACCAAGCGTTTTAATGACTCTTATTCCTGCCATACTTTCTTGGACTTTGTCATTTAGAGAAGAAAACGCCGCTTGTGCTTTAAGAAAGCGTTTGTGAAGCAAAGAACCATAACGACTTGTAGCTAAAGCCATGAACGGCATAGGAAGCAAAGCGATTAGCGTAAGTTTCCAGCTGATCGTTGCTGCCATCGTGATAATCACGAAGCCCCCCATGGTTATCGAATCCACTAATGTAAGGACACCGGTGCCAGCTGTTTGTTCGACGGCTCTAATATCATTCGTAGCATGGGCCATGAGGTCTCCCGTTCTTCTCTGGCGAAAGAATGATGACGACATGTTAGAAAAATGGCTATAGAGACGGTAACGTAACAACCTAGCAAGCTTTATCGCCGATCCAAAAATTAGAATTCGCCATAGATAACGGAAAGCATAAATAATAGCAGCAAGAACCACTAACAAAAGCATCCATCGTGTTAAAATGTCTTGTGTCAACGTCCCTGCTGAAATATGGTCGACTATAACACCAACTACATAAGGGGGAATAAGGGATAGCAGAGATACAACCGCTAATACGATGATGCCAGCCCCATAACGCCACTTTTCTTGTTTGAAATACCACATTAAATCTATGAATACACGCACGGATAGCCTCACTCTCCTCGATAATGATCGATAACCTAGGGTGGATCCATACCCATCATATCTATCACAACTTATTTTTTCATATCATGATACCAAGACACTCATATTAGTTAGGTTTACGCCTTACTTTCAACTATGCGTGATGAAATACAACACATGAGTATCACGGTGTTTGGATAATGTTTGAGAAAATGAAATGATCATTTCACAGGCAATTATTTAGCAACTTTTCCTAGCAAGCGTCCCTCAAAACTTCTCTTGAATAACTCCCCGTGTAAAAAGTGCCTTTTACTATCACTTCTATAAATTATACAGCCACTTAATGATGTTTAAAACTGTCTATTTAGTACAAAACAAACTTTAATAGTCATATTAAAAAGCACCCCTATAAAAAGGAGTGCTGCTGTTATTTTTTATCTGTCTGACCTTGCATCGCTTTCATCATTTGGTTAATTTTCTTTTGCGATGGATTCTGTCCCATTTGCATCATCATCACTCGAAGCATTTTTTCGTTGATTGGCGGATTTTTCTTCATATAATTCATCATGTACTGTCTAGCGATAAAGAATCCAAGCGCGATTCCTGCTAACAGAGCGATGACACCGATTAAAATATTTACCCACATCGGCGTTGACCCTCCTTCTCTAATCTGCTGAATTGTCGACTAAAAACGTCATAATGTTTGAACCCTATTTATTATACATGAAAGGCTTTCATATTTAAAGAGAAGTTGGGAGATTAACTCATTTTTGTACAATATCCAAAGCTCTTAACGGCCTCAACCAGCCATACTCATTGTTCTTATAGTTCAACGCTAAAAAATAGTGTTGGTAATGGCGAAGAATTTCAAAAAAGGACGTCTCAGCATCTAAATTGCCATCTGCCTCTAACAAAATTTTATCCTGAGTAACTGTTAAAGTTGCATTACTATGTTCTCTTTTAAAATTAATGCGATGATTATTTCCTATGTTACTGTAATCTTTATTGTGAAAAAGAGTATGATAAATAACTTGATTAATTTGCTTCTCTGGAATTGTTCTTGTAATGTAGTTAATTTGCGATCGCGTGATTGTTTTTAATAGCCCTGTAGCGAGGCGATTTTCTTTAAATAGCTGAAATAATTTCTTTTCCATCCCCCGATACATGAGAGCCACATCTTCTCTCATTAAAACTATTTCATACTTTCGCATACACTCACCTCTCTTATAATTACGCGCTAATTGCTTGACTTTCATTATAAAAGACATTTACTCAAATATTTGTCACAATGTGTGATGCTTATTGACTTGTTTTGTCTAAATGTTTGTCTTTTTATATATTATTCATCTTATAATCATTTATTCATTGCTTTCCTAACCTATTAGCTAGTCGTAATCATAGAGAGTGATGGCAATCATCCATCAGTAGCCCATTCCGTGGGTGGACTGCCGGACATAGGCTACTGAATTAAATACAATAAAAACTCATCAAAAAATATAACTGACATTTACTATCTTTCTTTATCATTTATTAAACATCATATTAAACTAACTAGCTTGTAACTAAAAAAATTACGCCAAAGAAATCCTCTGACGTAATTTTTGTCTATTATTTTTCTAAGAGTTGTTTAAAACGAGTCACCACATTTTCAACAGTAAAGCCATATTCTTGAAGAATGCGGTCTCCTGGTGCAGAGGCTCCGAACTTGTCAATTCCAAGAACCGATCCTTCATCACCAGTATATCTTTCCCAACCAAGAGTAGTCGCCATTTCAATACCTAGACGGCGTTTCAGATGAGATGGCAATACAGATTCTTTATACTCAGCTGATTGTTTTTCGAAGCGATCCCAGCTTGGCATACTGACGACAGAGACAAAGATCCCTTCTTTTTCAAGAGCTTGTTGGGCCTCTACAGCTAACGCTACTTCTGAACCACTAGCCAGTAACAGTCCATTTGCATCGCCATTCGCTTCAGATACAACATATGCACCCTTTTTAACACCCTCATACGCTTTTTCTTTCGTTGATGGCAATGTAGGCAAACCTTGTCTTGTTAAGACAAGTGCTGTAGGTTCATCTGTACTCTCAAGTGCAGCTTTCCAAGCGGCAGCCACTTCATTTCCATCTGCTGGACGGATAATTGATATGCCAGGCATCGCTCTTAAAGCTGCTAGCTGTTCTACCGGCTCATGTGTAGGGCCATCTTCTCCGACAGCAATACTATCATGTGTAAAGACATATGTGACCGGTACCTTCATAATAGAAGATAGACGTAAAGCTGGGCGTAAGTAATCCGAGAATACGAAGAATGTAGCGACATACGGCCTAATTCCACCGTGAAGTGCCATCCCATTGGCCGCAGCCGCCATAGCAAACTCACGTACACCAAACCACACATTTCGGCCACTATAGTTATCTCGACTAAAATCTTCTTCCCCATTTAGCATTGTTTTATTTGAAGAAGCCAAGTCTGCTGATCCACCAAATAAGCTAGGAACCTGTTGAGCAATGGCGTTTAAGACTTCTCCTCCTGAAGCTCTTGTAGCAGGCTTATCTCCTTCTTCATAGACAGGAATAGCCTTATCCCAGTTAGCAGGAAGCTCTCCTTTAATCGCTGTTTCCAACTCTTCACCAAGCTCTGGATAAGCTTTTTTGTATTCTGCAAAGAGATCGTGCCACTTTTCTTCTTCTGCTTGTCCTTTTTCTGCAAGTTGCTTATAATGCTCCCTTACTTCATCTGGTACGTAAAAGTCTTCTTCGAACGTCCATTTATAGGCTTCTTTCGTCATTTTTACTTCATCTCCGCCTAGTGGTGCGCCGTGAGATGCTGATTTACCACCTTTATTAGGTGAACCGTATCCAATGACGGTCTTTACTTCGATTAATGTTGGACGCTCATCTGCTTTAGCTGATTCAATCGCTGCCGAAATCTCATTCAAGTCATTTCCATCTTCCACACGAATCACTTGCCAGCCGTATGCTTTAAAGCGATCTTCCACATTTTCAGAGAATGACTGGTGCAACTCACCATCAAGGGAGATATCATTGGAATCATAAAGAACAACGAGTTTTCCAAGTTTTAAATGACCAGCGAGTGAGGCTGCTTCCGCCGACACACCTTCCATTAAATCCCCGTCTCCGCAGATACTATATGTATAGTGGTCAACGACATTGTAGTGATCGCGATTGTAAGTAGCAGCAAGTTTTCTTTCTGCCATAGCAAACCCAACCGCCATAGCCACACCTTGTCCAAGAGGTCCTGTTGTTGCCTCTACTCCTGGGGTATCTCCTACTTCAGGATGCCCTGGTGTACGGCTTCCCCATTGCCTGAAATTTTTCAAGTCATCGATTGTCACATCATAACCATGAAGATGAAGCAGACTATAAAGCAACATTGAGCCGTGCCCTGCTGACAAAACAAATCGGTCTCGGTTAAACCAATCTGGATTTGTGGGATTATGCTGCATAAATTGTGAGAACAGCTTGTAAGCCATAGGTGCAGCCCCCATCGGCATTCCCGGGTGGCCTGATTGTGCTTTCTCAACACCGTCTATCGATAGTGTTCTTATCGTTGCAATTGATAAGTGGTCAATATTAGTACCCATGAAAAAATCAGCCTCTTTTCTGTTAATATAATGGTCACTTTTTCTCATACATATCATATACTTTCTGGAGAGGTTAGACAACCGTTTTCAATAGATAAAAGTGACTTCTTAAGCAAAGTGTCTTAAAATAGCCACGTTTTAACAGCGCTTTCAATACAAAAGATCCCTCACCGGATTTTCCGATGGGGTAGGTCGTTTGAATATAGCGTCACCCATAGAATATTTAATGTAAGGGCCCATTACTTCCTTTTTTTCTTTTCTCCTCTTTTAATTTTTCAGGTGTCACGTCATTTCCTTTTTTATCTACTACTTTCACAGACGTTAACTGGTTTTTAAATGATTGGCGTACATTACCTAAATACTCCTGACGAAGGTCCTTCTGTTCCTGCTGCTCTTTAAGCGTTAAACCGTCACTTTTCGCCTTCCGTGCAAGCTCATTGATACGTTGTATTTTTTCTTTACTAAGCATTCTCATTCCTCCAAAGTCGTAAGTGTTTCATTTATCTTATTAAACTATAGAGGATGTTTCAACTCATATTCATTATGAATGTTTTCTCTGAGCCTCGTATTCCTTATAACGACGGTGTGCGGTCGCTTTCGAAATGTCGTAACCGAATCCTCTAAGCATAGCTGCTACTTCATGAAATGTCAGACCAGTTTCTCTCAGTCGAACAATCTCTTCAATTGGCACGTTTTTTCGCTTTCTTCCCGCAGCGGCATGGCCTAAATGTGTCAAATTATTTTGAGGCGCATAGCCGGCTTCGACAGCCTTTTTCATACCTCTTTTAATTTTTGCGTTATGTAATTTGCGTTGATATTCTTCCACAACAGACACGATGTCTAAAATCATCGAGTCTGTTTCTGACAAGCTTAATTCACCTTCATCTTTAATTGAATAAATCGGTACCTTCATTTTTTTAAATTGATGAATAAGTGCCATTTTGGTATTCCCTCTCCCAAGCCGTGTTTCATCTTGAATGAGAAGAATATCAGCCGCTCCTTCTTTAAAGATCTCCAATACAGTGAGAATACCATCTCGTTCCGCTTCATAGCCGCTCGCCCGTTCTTCAACAATATCTTTAATGTCAATTCCCCACGCTTTCGCTGCCATCTTTAGCTCATCTACTTGTCTCATAAGAGAAGTTGTCTGTGCTTCCTTATTAGTACTTACTCTTGCGTATATAATTCCTTTCACTCTGAGGCAACACCTTTCATTTCCACCGGGATCGCGAGGCTTTGTCCTGGATATATCGCTTCATTGTCTAATGCATTTTCATTTTTTATCCATACTAATGCTTCTTCAATCGTCATCTCCATCTCTTCCGCTGCGGAACTAGCAATCATCCATAATGACTCTCCTTCTGATACAGTCCATTTAGATGTCATAAAAAATTGCTCCTCACGTCCCTGTACGTCATCGTCTTCCGTAAAATATGTCCATGAGAATAAAAGAGCAGATAACATTAAAATAGCAACAGATCCGTCCACATATTTCTTAAAGAATCGATAGTATGTCATAACTCTCACCTCGAATAAGAATGTTTGTTCCCTTATCATAAACGGAACGAATGTTCGTGTCAAGAAAAAAAGAGAACGTTCGTTTGCGCAACTTGTGTTCTCATGGTATAATATCCCTGTGTTATCGAAAGGTCAGGTTATGTATATGCACACGAATCCGATATTAGTACAAGCTTAAATATATATAAAGAGGTGTTTTACATGTCAAAATTATCTCCACGTCAGCAAGCGATCCTCGAATTCATTAGAGCAGAAGTAAAAGATAAAGGATACCCACCTTCTGTGCGAGAAATTGGGGAGGCCGTTGGACTTGCCTCCAGTTCTACTGTGCATGGGCATCTCTCACGGCTTGAGAAAAAAGGGTATATTCGACGTGATCCGACTAAACCCCGTGCCATTGAAGTGATCGGCTTAGAAGATAATACTGGGTCAGTCTCAAAAACCCTCTCCGTTCATATTCCTGTTATCGGGAAAGTCACAGCCGGTCAGCCGATTACCGCCATTGAAAATGTTGAAGAATATTTACCGATGCCTGCGAGCTTTGTTCAAGATGAACATTCTTTCATTTTGGAGATATCAGGAGACTCTATGATAGAAGCTGGGATTTTTGACGGTGATTATGTGGTAGTTAGGCAGCAAAGCTATGCGAATAACGGTGATATTGTCGTCGCCATGACTGAGGAAGAGGAAGCCACTGTAAAACGTTTCTTCAAGGAAGAAAACCATATTCGTTTGCAGCCCGAAAATGCTACTCTTGATCCTATTATTCTTAACAATGTGCATATTTTAGGAAAAGTTATCGGTGTATTTCGTACACTGCACTAATTCATACACGGGCTATGCTCGTGTTTCTTTTTTATGGGAAAAGAACAAATGTTCTTGTTTTTGTCTCCTCCATTTTGTATTCTAGTGCTTAAGGAGGAATTACATCATGAAAAAAGTCATTTTTTTAGTTGATATGCAATCTTTTTTTGCGTCTGTAGAAAAGGCGAAATATTATCATCATTTAAATCAGCCTCTCGTCGTCTCCGGGGATCCAGAAAGGCGTTCTGGCGTTATTTTAGCAGCCTGCCCCCTTGCTAAGCAGGCAGGAATTAAAAACGGTGAACGACTATGGGAAGCACGAGAAAAATGCCCTAATCTCATCTCTGTCCCTCCTCATATGCAAGAATATATTGATAATTCCCTAGCTATTACAGATATCCTTAAAAGTATAACGGATCTTGTAGAACCATATAGCATCGATGAACAATTCATGGATGTGACCTATTCTCAAAAACTCTTTGGTACCCCTGAAGATATCGCTCGCCATATTCAACATGAGATTTATTTAAAGCTACGAGTCTTTGCTAGAGTCGGGATTGGTGAAAATAAAGTGTTGGCAAAAATGGCATGTGACACTTTTTCTAAACATAAACCGAACGGCATTTTTCATTTAAAAAAAGACGAGATCGAAAACGTTCTATGGCCCCTGCCAATCGAAAAACTCTTTCGTGCGGGCAGTAAGATGGTTCGTCATTTACAGCGTCGTGCCATCCGTACAATCGGTGACTTAGCGCTTACAGACGTAGCTAAAATAAAAAAAGAGTGGGGAATTCATGGTCAAGTTCTTTGGATGAATGCTCATGGTATTGACTATTCTCCAGTCTCTCTGTCGACTACTGACGGACAAAAAGGGATCGGTAACGGGATGACCCTCCCTCGTGATTATCACGAGATAACAGATATTAAAGTTGTATTGTTAGAACTTTGTGAAGAAGTATGTCGCCGAGCGAGGCACGCTCACGTCATGGGACAGACTATAACTCTTGGAGTGACTGGTTCTTCCTATCACATCAAAACAGGATTTCATCGGCAAATCACGATCCCTGACCCTACAAATATTACATTAGAAACATATCGTTTCGCCTGTGAACTTTTTGAAACCTTTTGGGATGGGCAACCCATTAGACGTTTGCATGTGTCACTTACAAACTTAGTCAGTGACGACTCTATACAACTAAGCTTATTTAAAGAAAAACGACCTGACCAGATAAAATTAGGTTATGAGACAGATAAGATCCTCACTAAATATGGTAAAACGTCCCTCGTACGCGCCTCCTCTTTATTGGCCTCTAGTCAGGCTAAGGACAGAGCAGCTAAAATAGGCGGACATTATAAATGAGTCACTTCTCATACTAAAAAAATGTATAAGACCTTTTTTATATGGAAAAATATCACTGTGTTACCACCAAGTATAAGGAGGTTTTTTTGTGAAAGATAAAAACGAAGCAGCCAATCATCACGATGATGATACACTGACAAACAGACAAGGGCATCCTGTCACCGATAATCAAAATGTGAGAACTGTGGGTAATCGTGGCCCCACGACCCTTGAAAATTACGATTTTCTTGAAAAAATCAGTCACTTTGACAGAGAGCGGATTCCAGAGCGTGTTGTCCACGCAAGAGGTGCTGGAGCACATGGCTACTTTGAAGCTTATGGAACTGTAGGAGATGAACCAGCCTCCACCTATACAAGAGCTAAGTTATTTCAGGAAAAAGGTAAACGTACTCCTGTTTTTGTTCGTTTTTCCTCCGTTATACATGGCGGCAACTCCCCGGAAACCTTACGTGATCCGAGAGGTTTTGCCATAAAATTTTACACAGAAGATGGTAATTGGGATTTAGTCGGAAATAATTTGAAGATTTTCTTTATAAGAGATCCACTAAAGTTTCCAGATCTCGTTCATGCCTTTAAACCAGATCCAGTTACAAACCTTCAAGACGGTGAACGGATTTTTGATTTTGTTTCACAGTCACCAGAAGCCACGCATATGGTGACATTTCTTTTTTCTCCTTGGGGAATTCCTGCTAATTATAGATACATGCAAGGATCAGGCGTCAATACGTATAAATGGGTGAATAAAGAGGGGAAAGGCGTTCTCGTTAAATATCATTGGGAACCGAAACAAGGCATTAGAAACTTGACACAGCAAGAAGCTGAAAACATTCAAGCGAAAAATTTCAACCACGCGACTCAAGATTTATATGAAGCGATTGACGAAGGTGATTACCCTGAATGGGAGCTTTTCGTGCAAATTTTAACGGATGATGATCATCCCGAATTAGATTATGACCCCCTTGACCCAACAAAGCTCTGGTATAAAGAAGATGTCCCTTGGCAGCCTGTAGGTAAGATGGTACTAAATAAAAACCCAGAGGACTATTTTGCAGAAGTGGAACAAGCCGCTTTTGGTACAGGCGTGCTCGTGGATGGACTTGATTTTTCAGATGACAAGCTACTGCAGGGGCGAACTTTCTCATATTCTGATACACAGCGTTACCGTGTGGGCTCAAATTACTTACAGTTACCAATTAATTCTCCGAAAAAGCATGTGTCCACGAATCAGCGAGCTGGCCAAATGAACTATTATGTGGACAAAGGTGACAATCAAAATCCACATGTCAATTACGAGCCTTCTATTATTGGCGGTTTAAAAGAAGCACAGCAAGACGGTAAAGATCACACCCCTTATGTAGAAGGTGATGTAAAACGAGAAGCTATCGATCGGCAAAATAATTTCAAGCAAGCTGGTGAAACTTATCGACGATTTAGCGAATTTGAACGAAGTGAGCTTATCAACAATTTGGTAAATGCTTTAAAGCCGTGTCGACAAGACATTCAAGAGCAGATGATAGACCATTTCAAAAAAGCCGATCCTGATTATGGTAGAAGAGTTGCTGAAGGGCTTAAGAAGAAAGAGGATAACAGTGATGAGAGTCATCGGAACCCAATAGGAGCTACTGAATCAGAATCAGCAGTGCGACAGGCAGAAGCAGAAAGTCATCCATCAGACCCTTATTAATTGAAGAAGGCGTGAAAACGAGACAGAGATCGTCGTCTCCGTCTCGTTTTTACATGTACCTTAAGAGCATGTTCTATAGGAACAGGTCTTAACAATCGTAGGAAAAAGAAGTGGTCTTTATAAAGCTACCACGACATTTTCTACTATATATTAGGAAAGCTCATAACAACTTCAAAATCCACAAATTACTAGACTCATCTAACATGTATTCCTTAATTCCAAAAAATTTCTTATAGTCTACAATCGCTTGAAAACACACTCTCGTTGTGTCTCAAACTGCTCTTTTTTATAGAAATTTTTCGCTGACTCATTTTTGACCCAATAGTCTAATTCAACAATGGTGATATCTTTCTCCTTTGCAATCCGATAAATTGAGGCCATTAAAAGTGAGCCTCCCCCTTTATGTCTTTTTTCCTCAATAATACTGATCTGATGAACATAAAGTGATTTATACCCTTTTATAAATGGGTTTTCCGGATAGTCTCGAATTTCGATCCACGCGTAGCCTACTGCCTTTTCATCTTCCTCCAATAGAAGAAAAATAAAATGATCGCTTTCCACCAGTCGATTAAAAACGTTGTAAATGTCCCTTTCATTATACTTATGAAAGAATTCTGGGTAGAGTGTATAATGAAGCTCCTGTACAGGTCTGTTTAGTTGACTAATAAGCTTTGCGTCCTTCACTTGCCTTACTTTCATATAACCCTCCTTATACACATTGTAACTTGACTCTGAAATCACGACCATTGCTCTTGGTAGTGTATTCAGTTCAGCAAGTAAGCGTTAATTTTTCTAAGAATGGTTTTATGATATTAATACCAACTTTTCGCCTTTCGTACATATAGAAAACTGAGTGGGATTTTACTCCCACCCAGTTTAAAAGCTTTTGACCTTTGCTATCATTAGGCTTCTTTTCTCATTGTACTCACTGTGCTACTTTCAACCGCTTTTTTAGGCGTTGTTTCCGAAATAGTATACCAGTAAGCTCCTCCTACAAACACAATCCCACCGATCATATTCCCAATTGTGACTGGGACGAGGTTAGCTCCCATTCCAAAAAGAGACACTGTTTCAGGATGTGGTACCATTAACCCGATAGAGAGGAGAGTCATATTGGCAATACTATGCTCAAAGCCCGAAGTAATAAACGCAAATAAACACCAAAAGATCACAATTAATTTTGCAGTATCGTCTTTTAATTTAAAAGCACACCAAATGGCTAGACAAACTAAAATGTTACATAAAATACCACGCACAAGTAATTCCATAAACGGCGCATTCATTTTCACACTTGCCGTTGTGGTAATAAAGTCGGCAGTAGCCCCTTCCCAAAGGCCTGAATAGTAATAAAGAACAGCCACAAGCACGGACCCTGCAAAGTTACCAAGGAAACCATATCCCCAAATGCGCCAAGTATCTTTCCAAGATGTTCGTTTTTCCAACGTTCCGATCGTCATAATCATATTGTTTCCTGTAAATAAATCAGCCCCTGCCATTAAAACAAGGCTTAACGCTATACCAAACGACACCCCCATCACTATGCGTGTCGCCGCGACACTTATAGGTGATAATAAGCCGCCAATCGTAAAAATTAAAATAATACCTAATCCTACAAAAAAGCCTGCCATCATGGCGGAAACAAAATATTTTGTTTTACTTGTATTTAATTGATCGACTCTTTGAACAGCCGCTTGACTAAATGACTGGATAACGTCTTTCATCTCAATCGTCCCCTTATTTTCAGATAAGTTAAGTATCATTAAAGCTTGGGTTAAACCGTTAATTAGTAGATAGACTTTTTAGCACCTTTCATCTATCCATCAGTTCAGAAACATTTCTATTTTTATAACACACATTGTGATGATAATTTTCCTTTAACAGGCACATAACATTTGTGAAAAAATGAGCAAATCCAACTAGAAAATAAGCATGTCTTTTCTAACTTATTTTGCGACACCTTATTTCCAATAACCTAACGCTAATTCGCGTTGTACTTCTTCATCTATCTTTGTAAAACCCTTTTCTTCTGCGTACGCTTTGACACGTTGACCAATATAAGCGAACGATATTGTCTTAATCCAATTATCTCTATAGCCATATGATTTTAAAGCTGCTAAAAACCAATCAACTGACGATTGACTAGGAAAAACAACGGTTTCCCATGTTTCCTCGTTTAATAAACGTTTATCTATCACTTCAAATCTATCATCTATCTGCAAATGATGAGTGGTGATTAGCTTTGAGTTATCCTCGGCGGATATAGGTTTATTAACGTAACCGACTTTTATCATCTCATGAGACGGTTCAGTTATTTTTTCTGATCGAATCCCGATAGAAAGAAGAACTTTCTTTGTTTTTTCCGACAATGAATAAATCTGTCGTGGCAGATCTCGGATATCGTAACCGTGAGCTAACAGCGATTCAATCAGAATCGTCACACTCTCAGGTGATAAAAATACGAGTTTTTCCGCTAACCGAATTTGTTTTAACTCGTGTGAAGAAATAGACTTCTTCTCCGTTTTTAAAGTAGGAAATGCATACGCCTCTCCCCCTTCATTAAGGAAATAGCGTTCTAATTTACTTTCCTCAGCAGACGCTTTAGCAATTAAAAGTCGCTTTCCGAACATTCTTTTTTCCTCATACCACGCCAGTTTTTGACGTAATGCTACGACATCACCGATAATTGTCATGGCAGGGTTTTGAATATTATTTGCCTTCACTTCATCGGAAATGGTTAAAAGTGTTCCTTCCACCGTGCGTTGTTTTCCTGTAGTAGCCCATTCAATGACGGCCACTTTCGTTTCTGGAGGAAAACCTTTATTGATTAGCACTTGACAGTGATGATAAAGGTTTTTCACTCCCATATAGTAAGCGATTGTATCCCCTAGCTCATCATCTGAATGTGTTTTTAACTCGTTCTCTTGACAGGAATGGCCTGTTCTAAGGGTAAAACTAGCGCTATAATCACGATGCGTAACCGGCATGCCAGCATAACTCGCTGCCGCAATACTTGATGTCACGCCAGGAACAATCTCGTAATCAATGCCTTCGTTACGTGCGGCTTCTGCTTCTTCGCCAACCCGGCCGAAGACAGACGGATCGCCGCCCTTTAAGCGGACAACCCGTTTCCCTGCCAATGCCATCTCAATTAATGTGTCGTTAATTTTTTCTTGGCGCATTACATGTCTATCTGGTAGCTTCCCGCAGTAGATTAACTGACAGTTAGCTTTTGTATATCTAAGAAGACGCGGATTTGCTAGCCGATCATATAGGACAACCTCTGCTTTTTCCAAACATTGGCGGCCTTTTTCTGTTAAAAGACCTACGTCCCCTGGACCTGCTCCAACAAATGATACAAACCCTCCCATAACCTTTCACCACCTACAAGGATACGTAAATCTCCCCGTTTTTTAAAATCACGTCGTAGGTTGGTACAGTCCCTTCATCCGGCGGCTGTACGTGACCTGTTACTAATGAAACTTTCCAATCTTGCAACGGACAATAGACAAACTCACCTGACACGATCCCTTCTGCAAGTGGTCCATTTGTATGAGGACAGCGACTTCCAATCGCTCGTACCTCTCCATTGCTTAATCGAAATAAAGCAATTGATTCATTTTTTATATGAACTTCTTTTCCAATTAAAATAGGTAACTGATCAAGCTGCATAACGTATACGTGTTCTTTCGTGATACTCATGCTTTTCCCCTCCTTGTGCTATAAAAATCTACATATTTTAATACTATCATAAGCTTTTCATGTTAAATTTTAATGACGTCATAAAGCTTCTTTTCGTCGTTTTTCTTAAGCATAGCACTCCAAGCTTCATGGTAAGTGTCACGAGCTAAAGTAAAACGGTCAACATAGTAATCACGCTGCTCGTTATCCATTAAAACGGTTTTAATCGTATCAATACCTAATCGTTCAACCCATGGGGCGGTTCTTTCACCATAAATCCCTGTTTCACGGTAATATTGCATATAAGCTTTCGCATACATAATCACTTCTTCTTCAGTAGCAACAATTTTGAGATAATCACATTCCCTTACTTCAGTACCGCCATTTCCACCAATATAAAGTTGGTAGCCATTTTCCACACAGACGACGCCAAAATCTTTTGTTAGCACTTCCGCACAGTTTCTTGGACAGCCAGTCACACCCATTTTCATTTTATGTGGGGTATCAACCATTTCTAATTCCTTTTCTAATTTAATACCAAGCCCTAATGAATCTTGGGTACCAAAACGGCAGAATAAGGAGCCTACACATGATTTAACGTTACGTAATGATTTGGAATAAGCGTAGCCAGAACGCATTTCTAAGTCTTCCCACACGTGTGGCAGATCTTCTTTTTTCACACCGTAAAGGCCAATTCTACTGGCGCCCGTAATTTTCACGAGAGGGACATCATATTTTTTCGCTACTTCGCCCATTCGAATGAGTTCATCAGCGGTTGTTGTGCCCCCGTACATACGAGGAATAACAGAAAACGTGCCATCCTTCTGGATATTCCCTTCCATTCGTTCATTAACAAAACGAGAGGATTTGTCGTCTTCATAATCAGCAGGGCGAATCATTCTCATATAATAATTCAATGCTGGCCGGCACTTTGAACAGCCTTCTGGATGTTTAAATCCAAGAACATATCGGACTTCCATTGGAGATTGAAGACCCTTTTCTTTAATTTCCGCTACAACTTCATCGCGAGACTTATCCGTACATTCACACATCCCGTTCGTTTGAGCTGCTGCATCAAAGTTATCTCCCAGTGTAAGAGAAAGAATCCCTTCAACCATCGGTCGGCATTTACCACAGGAGCCTCCTGCTTTTGTGCATTTCTTCACATCGTCAAACGTTGTTAAATCTTCTTCAAGGATAGACTGAACAATTGTTCCTTTAGTCACACCGTTACAGCCACAAACCGTTTCGTCGGCAGGCATCTCAGCCAGTAGAGTAGCTTCATCCTCTGCCTCACCCGCTTTTTGAAAGACGGCAGCTGTTGTATATTCAGATATATCGGTTCCTTTCTTCAGCATTGAGAACAACCGATTACCGTCACTAGCATCCCCGTAGAGGACAATGCCAGTTATTTTGTTGTCTTCTACTAATATTTTTTTATACACACCAGCAACGGCGTCTTGCACGACGATCGCCTCAGTCTCATCGTCTTCATTTATTTTCCCACCGGAAAATAAATCACACCCTGCTACTTTAAGTTGAGTAGATAGAATACTTCCTTCATAGCCAGGTCCTTCTTTACCTGTTAACGTATCAGCTAAGACTTGACCTTGTTCATACAAAGGCGCAACTAATCCATAAGCAACGCCTCGATGCTCTGCACATTCTCCGACAGCATAAATGGATGGGTCTGCTGTACGCATATAGTCATCCACAACAATACCACGATTCACTTCTAATCCGCAGTCTTTTGCAAGTGCCACATTTGGACGAATGCCTACGGCCATAACAACTAAATCACATGCAAGCTCTTCCCCGTCGTTAAAGCGCACACCTTCCACAACTGTCTCACCAACAATTTCTGCGGTTTGCTTCTCCATTTTAAATATCATACCTTGTTTTTCTAAATCTTTTTTCAACATTCTGGCAGCTGGTGCGTCCAATTGTTGTTCCATCAGAGTAGGTAATAGGTGAACGACATAAACTTCCATTCCACGATCGATCAGACCCCTTGCCGCTTCAAGACCTAACAATCCCCCTCCGATCACCACCGCTTTCTTTTTCGTTTCAGCAATGGTTATCATTTTCTCTGTGTCTTCTATCGTTCTAAAGCCAATAACGCCATCTAAGTCACTCCCAGGGACGGGAAGAATAAATGCACTGGACCCTGTGGCGATAATGAGATCATCATAAGAAATGTCACTCCCTTTATCCGTTGACACTGCCTGTCTATCTCGATCTATCCCAGTTACTTTTTCCCCAGTTATAAGCTTGATATTGTTTTCTTTATACCACTCCCACTCGTTAATAATAATGTCGTCTAGTTCTGTTTTACCTTGTAAAACGTTAGATAACATAATCCGATTGTAGTTCGGGTGCGGTTCCTCCCCAATAATCGTTATGTCATAGCTTGAATTATCTCTTTTCAGCAGTTCTTCTAAGCTTCGAACACCAGCCATGCCATTCCCTATCATTACAAGCTTTTTCATATTAAAACGTCCTTTCTATTAATGTTCACTAGTTCACATAACTAAATAAAAAATAAAAACATCAAATTGTGAAAGTATTCACTTTTATAAACATATTGCTTTAATAAGTATAGTTAAAGGATACCAAGAGAAATGATAATCCACTGTGATAAAAATCACACCTTGCCATATATGGTTAACTAAGGAGTAAAACGTGTTGTTCCTTTAATTACAGGGATTTTAACGAAAAAAATCACTTTATTAACACATCTAGTGACGATTGAGAGGACTACATTGTCACAAAGATGCCTTAAACGTGCATTAACGTCAAAAAACCGTCACTCAATGAACGACGGTTATCTTTGATTTTTTCTTATGAGATCTTTCGGTTACGATTCACTTATCGTTTAACGATTCTAATTGTTTATTCATTCGACTCAATTGTCTAATGATCATCCAATTCTGCTCGACTAATGCTGATAAGTACGTTACTTTAGCCTGTTCTTCAGCTTTTGCAAAGCTAAATGCCATCCCCATTTTGAATAATTTATTTCCAATAAGGTCTTCAGCAATACGTTGTAGAACAATTAAATCCTTATCATCCAGCTCCTCTAATTGATACCGCTTCATAAATTTCTCTAGCTTCTTTACATCTTTTGGTTTTTCTTCTTTCCCGCCAAATAACCCCAATGTGTTTTTCCTCCTTTGGTAAACTAAAATAGTGCTCGATCCTCACCTTAGTTTGAGAAAAAACGTAAGATGTATGCTTTTTTAACTGATTTATGATCATATTTACTTTTGGGATCATGAACAAGAGTCTGAAACTCCAGATGATATGTTTTTTTTAGCAAGTGATATTGACGCCTTTTTAAATATGCTATATGAAGATGCTGAAAGCTAGGTGGAATGGGCTCCTGTTCCCCCTCTCAACTCCTGGGGTGCTGCCTCATTTTTTAAGGATATAGCTGTCCTCTGATTAAATTTTGAAACTATGTAAAAGATGATGAATAATATTAAAATGAAGAATAAGCCTAACTTGCCTGAAGAGAGAGGGTTACTATGGATTATTTACCTAATAGAAAACAAAGGCTTAATGTCCCTCGCCTCATCTTTTTCAACATCTGAAACATTCGAACCCCTGCAATCGGAAGATTTATTTAAGCTTTTGGAGGAATAATTTATGAAAATACAGGATAACTACTATTTTAAAAAGAGACGTGAACAAGATAATTCCCCACTAGATGAATGGTATAATACTTTAATAAATAAAGATGTTAACGAAATAGACGTATTTGATCTATGTAAAATGATTAGACAAAACATTTTAATAGACTTAGCAGTAAATAAAGCCACAGAGGTTCTTAGGACTAATCCTCTAGAAGGTGACGTTTATGATGGACAATTAATAGAATTACTTTACTCTATTGATTATAAGGAAATAAAAGAGCATACCAATTCACTGCAAAAAATATTGCAAAAAGTAAAACAAACTATAGAAATTGACGATTTCATGTGTGAAGAAGACTATAATGAATATATGGATTTAGTAGACAATTTTATAGTGAAATTAAATCGCTTGTAAAAAAAGACGGTGAATCTCGGATCAGTGTGTGGTGTCAATCCATTCAGCAGACACTATCAGACATTTATTCTACGCAACATACAGAATTGGCGTTCAATAACTTCATCACCCGTTATCATCTTCTACACTCTTTTGCTCCTGACACGCTGAACTTGGATAAACAGGACCAAAAAAATTATCTATCAACAATTGGTCGATTGCTCTTTCATTGTAAAATGAGACAGTTGAACGCTTTCTTTTTGTTGTTTTGACAAGTTCAACAATACAAAAACATGTTGTATATTAAGTAGAAATGTTACTTTGCTATTTTCCTGCAGCTATGTTAGCTTTCACTTCTTCCACACACTCTACCTCAAACCCTAGGTCTACTAACATCTTATGATCCTCAGTGTCTTCTTGACCTGACGTGGTTAAGTAATCTCCAACAAAAATAGCGTTTGCTGCATATAGTCCAAAAGGTTGTAAAGAGCGGAGATTTACTTCCCTTCCGCCAGAAATGCGAATTTCCTTTGTTGGATTAACAAAACGGAAAAGCGCTAATACCTTTAAACAATACATTGGATTTAATTCATTTACGCCTTCTAAAGGTGTACCATCAATGGCATGTAAAAAGTTCACTGGAATGGAATCTGCATCTAACAATTTTAAGCTGTTTGCCATGTCCACGATGTCTTGCTTCGATTCTTTCATCCCAACAATGACACCTGAACAAGGAGACATCCCAGCATTTTTCACCATTTCTACTGTATTTACTCGGTCATCATAGGTGTGCGATGTGGTTATATTAGAATGATTTTTTTCCGATGTATTGATATTATGATTATATCTATCAACTCCTGCTTCCTTTAACCGTAACGCTTGTTCCGGCTTTAATAATCCAAGACAAGCACATATTTTCATGCCATAAGTTGCTTTTATTTCTTTTACAGCAGTCACTACATGATCAATTTCCTTATTTGAAGGGCCACGTCCACTTGCCACAATACAATATGTTCCAACATTTAAGTCATTGGCACGTTTTGCTCCCTTTAGGAGAGTCTCTTTATCTACCATTTTATATGTATCAATAGGCGCATTTGAAATAGAGGACTGAGAACAGTAGCCACAATTCTCTGGACAGAGGCCTGATTTTGCATTCACAATTATATTTAGCTTTACTTTTTTGCCGTAGTACCGCTTACGAATTTGAAAGGAAGCATGCATCAGCAATAAAATATCTTCATCAGGACATTCCAAAATAGAAAGTGCCTCGTTATTTGCAATACTTTCACCCTCTAACGCCTTATTGGCAAGCTTTATCCATTGATCCATGTTGTTCCCTCCATTTTTACATCAATATCGTTTTCCTAAGTCATTTATGGATGAATATCAGTAAACGTCACACTATTTAGGCAGGAGCTAACGAAGGCTAACGTCTTGATTCAAGCAACGATCGATCACGAGAAAAAGAACGAAAATGTCCACTGATTGTAGATTCGTTATAAAATGTCAGAATAATTAATTGTTAACCTAAAACAAATATAGTTAACAATATAAATAATAAATACATCACCCTATTTTGTCAATTGGGTGATGTATTTATTTTGGAATGTAAAGAGTTTACAGAGCTTCTTTCTTAGGATCCAAGCTTGTAGGGATGATACTTTGACCTAGGGTTTGCCCTTCTGTTAAACAACTTCATATAAGTACAAACACCGAAAATTGTGAAAAGTATGTCCGTACCTACGCGAATGAGTAAATCGAAGTCAAATTCAATTATTGTAAACAAAAAAACATGATTCATCGACCAATTTAATCCGAAAATAATAGCTCCAAAAAATAACCCTTGAAACGCTATAGACTTCTCCCTGTTTTCTGGTTGCATAAGATAATAGGTCGTTCCCACCCACAATCCAAGACCCAGTGTCCAGAAAAATGTCCCCGCCGGCTTTATATCGTACACAGAGCTTATATTCAGTAAAGTGTAAGCCAAGTATCTGCCACTAACATACAATAGGGCTATAATAAAAACAACTAACACATTATGATTGCTACTTTTCTGGACTCGATCAGTTCCCACAGCCATTCCTAGCAAAGTACCAGAAATTACAAAGGAAACAAAATCCGGCAACCCCATCAACAATTCGGTAAAGACAGTCGTATCAAATAATAGCGCCGATTCAAACATTCCAATAAAGTACAGTCCACCTATGGAAAGACCATATAAAAAACCTTTCTTCAGTTTCTTACCGGGAAGTCTTTTTTGGACGAATAGAAAAACGAGGGAAAACACGCTAAATGTTAACACCTCCCAAACTAAAAGTGCAGGGATAAGCATATCGTTTTTTACAAAGATACTTGGTTCTCCTAATGAGATATTGGCTGATTCTATGGGAGAAATTGTATGTAAAATAATATTCAATAGGATACTTACAATAATAATCACAATCATTTTCCACCAAACCTCATATACAATTTTCATTATTGATCCTCCTCTTTTATTAGCAATTTATACAACTGTTTGAGATTTGATAATATCCTTACACATGTCTCTTCCTTGCAGCTTGTAGGACTACGATCGCTAATCATTTTACAAACTTCACCGTGCAAGTAGCTATGCAGTATATTAGCAACTGTATTTGCTTTTTCTTCTGTAAGCATTCCACCACTGGCTTTTATAAGCAAATTATTAAACCCTTCCATAGGTCTAACTAATATTTCAGCAGTTGAAGCGGTTGGAGTTCCATCTATTGATTCAAACCAGACTATCCTATACCATTCTGGATGCATTAATGAAAATTCTAGTATAGCTTCCAGTGCAGCATAAAACTTCTCTTCATCATTAGTTGTAGAGACAACATTTACCTCTACATGATCAATCATTTTAAG
This sequence comes from Salipaludibacillus agaradhaerens, assembly GCF_002019735.1. Taxonomy (NCBI): domain Bacteria; kingdom Bacillati; phylum Bacillota; class Bacilli; order Caryophanales; family Bacillaceae; genus Salipaludibacillus; species Salipaludibacillus agaradhaerens. Next base: position 338,759 of record NZ_KV917378.1, on the reverse strand, counting down.
TAATATTTGCTCCAGTGTCTCCCAAATTATTTCATCAAAACTATTAAAATAATTGTATAGATTTGTATGGGCACATCCGATCTCCTTAGCAATCCCCCTTAGATTTACATTTTTCAAACCTTTATTTTGCTCAATCAACCGTAATGCAGTCTCAATTATTAGTTCTTTACTCACATCATTCTTAGCCCTTTTCACATGATCAACTCCTTCATTACCAACGGTAATTACCATTGGTAATATAATAACAAAAAAATCATTTTATAAGTGTCATTTCAAGTAAAGTTCACAAAAATTTACTTTATTAAACTTTTTCTTTTAATAATGAAAACGTTTCATAATTTCTATAAAAAGGTATCTAGAAAATATGAATGCTATACTTTATTTGAAATTTTCCGATAAAATACTAATCAAACATACTAAAATACCGCCCATCAGTCATGTGGCCGGTATTTTTTACGTTGGACTTCCTGTTCTTTTTTATTATTTCTTTTAGGAATATCTTGTTTTTTTCTTTAACGAGCTTAACAAACTAACAGCCCCCTACCAACCTCTATCCCACTCCCAAAATTTTGCCCCTTGTGCAACACAGAAATAATTAAACCACTCATCAAATTTTAAATTCCCAATATATTCGGGCTCATCGAATGAGACACCTGTTTGCATCCAGAAAATATATCCTCGTTTATCTTTGTTAGGAGCTAGTACCAATGACTCGTCAAACCCTGCGCCAATAGGTAACCAACCTTCTGGCCAATCATCATCATAACTATAATGTAAGAGGATTTCATCGACACTAAACAGTTCAAAACTACTTCTCTCCTCTAGATCTACATACAATCGAGCGCCATTATGTAAAAGTAAAAACTCCTTGTATTCAGTGGGAAGATCACACGGTAATTTCTTCAGTTCTTTTTCTGTCGCTGGCTCGTTAAATGTAAACTGAACCTGAGTAGTTGTTCCATCTTCACATAAAATGGTTAATTTAGATTCTTTATTAAGTTGCCTTTTCAATGAATTAAGCGTATTTTTGAGAAGCAATTTTATCACCTACCTTCTAATTTAATCTATCTTTTCTACATAATCAGATAATTCATAAACATCATATTCTTCACTTTCGCTTTCTAAGTCTACAACATATACCGATACTTCCACATCAATTAATTCTGTTGTATCATACTTATCACTAATAGATGGGAATTCTAAATCTTCTATTGTCAAATCATAATTTTCATCAATGGGATTAATTAAATCTCTTTTAATTGCCAGTTGCTCTTCTAAAATTTGTTCCTCCTCTTCAATTATTTCATGAAAGTCAATATCTTTTAGATATTCATAAACATCTTGTTCAAAATCATTTAAAGTACTCATTTTTTCTATATCTGTCTTTAATTTCTTTAGTTGCAAATCAATCTTACTTAAATTATTTTCTTCCTCAATAATAAATCCATTAAGAGAAGGCTCTTCCACTATCTTTATATAATCTTCATCGATTCCTAAGCCTTCATGAGACTTAGAAGTACTTATGCTTGATGGAAACGAAAAGCTCACTACAAACACTATCAAAATCATTCTCTTCATAATATTTTATCTCCTAAAATGATATTTGCTACAAATAATGCGAACACCAAACAATGCTCTCCAATGCAAAAAAACAGTCCTCAAGAATTTTCACAGGACTCTGCAACTGTCAATTAGAATATAATATATCTCCTTGAATTAGAAATCAAGATAAAAATGTAAGAATCGTAATTATTTTCATCGTTTCTTAAGAGATTTTTTTAATAGGTAGATAAAAATCCAAATAAAAGTAATAATAATTGCGATATAAGTATAAAAAACTTATGAATACCATTAGAAAATAAAGTTTATTTTTTATAATTTTTTTGGTCGTAACTAAATATAGCACTTTTAAGAATCGAACGGCCAAAATATCAAACCCCCTGAAGCCTTTCGGCAACAGGGGGTTTGTATTATTAATAGGTTTGTAGGTACTGGTCTCCCAAGGGTGAATTTGTGTACGGATCGTGTTTCCTGTATAAAAACGACTAAAAACCATTATCAAAACACTGATATAACAACTTTTTAAAAATTGATTTTAAAACCAATTAAGAATGATTGATTTTATTTTAGGCAATATTAGGTCAACACAGATTTAATAAATAGGTTGACCTAATCTCCAGAACGGCTACCTTCCATACACAAAAAACATACAATAAACTTATCTTTAGTGGGCAAACGATGGGCATACCTCTTATTACCTATCTAATGCCGGGTTATAATCCGGATCGCTGTCTCCAACTGACTCTTCTTTCCCCTGTTTCAATTCTAATTTCCCTACTTCAATTGCTTGAATAATACCTGAGATCCCCATAAGAATTAACCCAGAAATTGTTGTAGATAAAAAGGCTCCAAAAGCTAACCACCATCGCTGTGGGTGGAGTTCTCCTTCGTCATACACTTTACCTGTAACACCAACTTCCGGTGGAATGATATAAAATCTAAAGCCAATAATAAGAGCTAAAATTGCCCCAATAATTATAATAGCTATACCTGATAAAAACATTAATCTACCAATACTACTTTCCATTTTTCTGACCCTCCTATTCTACACGCTTCCTATATAGGTAACAATAACCATTTGACAAAGAGAACGTTTGTTTGTATTTTAGGTGTTAACGAGGTGACAACATGACAGACGCAGAACGTAAAGTGTACCGTATCATATTTAATCATAACCATGTCAAAGGCCAGCACACTAAATATAACAATTTGCTTAAATTTACAGGTAAAACACCCAAAGACTTGGATAAAACACTCGCTACCCTTGTAGATAAGAAACTCATTTGGTGGGATAAGGATAAAAGTAAAGATGTGGCGTTGAGAGAGAAATAGTGACTTTAAGCCTACCAAGAGACTATCATGACTAGCCTAGTGATGTGCTAGTCTTTTATTTTGTCCATAGATAAATGACTAAGGACCTAAATCTTCTAATTTTTCACTTACAGTCGCATCCTATAACTTCTGAAAAATACGTCTATTTCCTTATTTAACCTTAAATTCATTTCCATTATTATGTATAGAAGCGTGTCTATCACGCTTTTTCAATTATAATTAAATAGGAAGTGAGCGTCTATTCAATGAGTATGAAGCAATTAGATGTAGATAAAGTTCATGAAGCGATTGATATCACCATTCAGGCGCTGCACGAGAAAGAAAAGCAAATACGTGACGTAGAAGTGGCGCTTAACAATTTCATTAACTTAGAAGATGCGTTTAGAGGCCCAGGCGGTCAAGCTATTCGCAATTTCTATGCCACCTGCCATATCCCATTCATTCAGTTCTTTAGACTGTTCATGCATGATTACGAGCACACGCTCCAGCAGATCAAACAATCTTTAGACATAGTGGAACCGGCATCAGGTGGCTTCATTGATCAAGCCTTCATTGAAAATGATGTCCATGATGGGCTCGACCGCGTCAGTAAAACGACGATGGCATTAACAGATTCGGTGAATGATACACTAAGAAGTATTCAAGACATTATCTCTATCCCACTTATTGATGACAGCGATGTCCAACAGGCCATTCATGTGGCCAAAAGAGAATCCAACGCGGTTGTTGACAAAGTGTTGCAATTTGACCACTCGGGCACAGCCTCGTTGCAGTCTATCAAGGAGTCCTTGCGAACATTAAGTAAGTACGTAATGGAGATGCACGGGGCCATGGATAGTGGTCATCTAAGTGTTAAAGGCTTTTCAGTCGACCAATTGCAGCATTTACCGTCACATGGTACGCTGACAGACGTGTTGGAAAATCGAGCATCACAAGTGGCCGAATTAACGGGGAGCTATCCAAAGCAACGTCTCAACGTACTTGATAGGACTTCTTTAGATGCTCTCGCACGCATTAGAAAAATAAGAAAGATGCAAGAACACCGAGAAAAACTCAAAAAGATATACACTGATGTGACTAAAAATGGACCAGGTGCTCTTCAAAAGGGGAAACAATATCTTAAAGACTTTGGTATGATTTCCAGTCGCATTCTTTTGTCTAATGCCACAATTAAAGAAGAGAAAAATTGGTTGGATAAAACAGCATTGAATACTTTTATTAGTTTTAAGACTTTTACTACAGGCACAGTTGATTTCTTTAAAGATAATCCAGCAGAAGGGATATCTATGGGCGCGGATTTTACGCCTGTGGTTAGTAATTTGAAGGCAGGCTATGAAACAGTATGGGGCGTTGATCCGATCACTGGACGTGAATTAGAGACTTGGGAACGTGTATTAGCTGGCGCTTCAGTTATCGGTGGACCATTACTTAAGGGCGCCAAGCGTGGTGGTAAGTTGGTTAATAATGCCGATAACGTTTCAGATGTTACTAGACAGAGTGATAATGTTAGTGATGTTGCAAGTGTTCCTAAGGGTACGGGTAACCTTGCAGAGTCGATGCTTAAATCCAATTCTGCTAAATCATGGGGAACTCTCGCTGATGGAACTAACCAAGGTGTTAAGCACTTCAATAATTATTGGGAGTTATACCCTGAACGAATCCCCTCATTAGCTAAGCGTTTAGGTGTGGACCCTAATGACTTTGCAAATACAGTTCAAGGATTTGAGAATTTCACCAACTCTGCTAAAAATGTAATGACTAATTATACTTCAATGAGAACAGTTGGTGATAAAACTATATATTTTGTCGAAGGTGCAGAAAAAGCTAAAAAGGGTGTTGCAGTAATTGTTCAGAATGGAAAGATTCAAACAATGATGCCAACTTCACCAAAAGACTTCTTAAAACTACAATAATAAGAGTATAGGGAGGTAATTATGCCTAGAGCTAGGATTAAAGAAATGAAATTTGATGGATATGAGAGACTCTATTTATTGGAGTTGACAGAATCGAATAATAAAGTATGGGCGTATGGTTTAGAACATGGTAATTATGTTGAGAGTGGATTTGAAATTATGGAAGAAATAGTTGAAAAGGAATGTGATTTTTCAATAGAGTGGGTTAACAAAATCAAGGTAGTTAGCTTTGATTATGACGAAATTGTACAAGATAAACTAGGCTCATCTCACACAGCATGCAATGTTACTGTTTCAAAAATAATAGACTTAGACTCATTTGAATTTTTTAGTAAGAGTTTAGGAACAGTTGTCGTGGAGCTTGAAAATGACGTTGATTTCTTGGAAGTTAACAGTAAGGTTTCATTTATAGGAAACCTACGTGTAGATTTTATTTAGATCCTGCCTACCAGATAATTTAATAAATAGGCGATTGTATATGGCAATCGCTTTTTAGTTCTTTAACACTCTCGCGAAATGTATGAAACAATCTCCCCTCTATGTGGGTGTGGAAACGCTATTCACACGCTTTATTTTAAAACTAGGCAGTACATAAGTAGCTAAAAGCAGGGGCCAATAAACCAACCACTGCTATTTTTATCACTTAAACAATATCTGAAACGTCTGATGTCCCCCAACCCCCTCCACTTGTAAGTTGTTCTGTCGTTGGAAAGTAAGAACAGCACTTCTTGTTTTGGATTCAAAGACACCATCTACAGCTCCTGGATCAATAAAAATTTTTGTCATGATCAATGCAAGAAAAAACGGCAGCTATATTCCTAAGTCCACTTTGTTCAATGCTTTCAGCAGGATACTTAAGAAATCCGACCTAGCCCCCTTGCCTATCCACTCTCTTAGACATACACATGCTGTTTTACTTTTAGAAGCAGGTATGGATCTGAAATATATCCAAGAACGTTTGGGGCACGGCAGTATCCAAATCACCGCAGATGTTTATTCACACATAAGTAAGAAGATACAAAAAGATAAAATGAAGAAGTTCGAGGACTATACGAAAAACATCCTCGATTAATTCTTTATAAAAATTTTAGGTCAAATTTAGGTCACCACTTAATATACCACTGCAAAAAGCCATTTGCCCTTAACAAGTAACCCCCTGAAGCCTTTCGGCAACAGGGGGTTTGTCTTATTAATAGGTTTGTAGGTACTGGTCGCGCTCCCAAGGGTGAACTTGTGTGCGGAACATGTCCCACTCAATTTCCTTCGCTTCGATAAAGTGCTCAAGAGCATGTTTACCGAGGGAGTTCGTGATTGTTTCGTTCTTACCAAGTGCATCAATTGCCTCTTTGAGCGTAGCTGGTAGCGCTTCAATACCTTCAGCTTGGCGCTCTTCAAGGTCCATTGCATAGATATTGCGATCAGTTTCAGGTGGCGGAGAAAGCTTTTTCTTCACGCCATCTAGACCAGCAGCCAGCATTGCAGCCATTGCTAAGTATGGGTTTGCAGCTGGGTCTGGACTACGTACTTCAATACGCGTGCTCAAACCGCGAGAAGATGGAATACGCACGAGTGGTGAACGGTTACGTAATGACCAAGCAATGTAGCAAGGTGCCTCATACCCAGGCACTAAACGCTTATAAGAGTTAACAGTCGGGTTAGTGATCGCCGTAAAGGCATCGGCATGTTTAAGGATACCACCTAAGAACTGCATAGCCGTTTCACTTAACTGATTGTCAGTATTAGGATCGAAGAATGCATTCTCTCCGTCTTTAAATAAAGACATATTGGCATGCATCCCGCTTCCGTTTACTCCAAACAGCGGTTTTGGCATGAACGTTGCATGCAAGCCATGTTTACGTGCAATAGTTTTAACTACGAGTTTAAACGTTTGAATGTTGTCACACGTTGTAACAGCATCAGCATATTTAAAATCAATCTCGTGCTGACCAGGAGCTACTTCATGGTGAGATGCTTCAATTTCAAAGCCCATGTCTTCTAGCTCTAATACGATATCACGACGGCAGTTTTCCCCTAAGTCCGTTGGAGCAAGGTCAAAGTAACCACCTTTATCATTCAGCTCAAGTGTTGGTTCACCGCGCTCATCATTTTTGAATAAGAAGAATTCTGGCTCAGGTCCAATATTGAAATCCGTAAAGCCAAGATCTTTCGCTTCTTGAAGAACCTTTTTCAACACACCACGAGGGTCCCCTTCAAATGGTGTCCCATCCGGGCTGTATACATCACAAATTAATCGTGCTACTTTCCCTTTTTCAGGAGTCCACGGGAAGATGACCCATGTATCAAGATCAGGGTAAAGATACATATCCGACTCTTCAATACGGACAAATCCTTCAATTGAAGATCCATCAAACATCATTAAATTGTCTAACGCTTTAGTTAACTGATCAACAGGAATTTCAACATTTTTGATAATACCTAGTAAATCTGTAAATTGCAGTCGGATAAATCTTACGTTTTCTTCATCTGCCATGCGTAAAATGTCTTCTCTAGAATACTTACTCATTCTTTTCTTCTCCTCCTTCAAAATATGGGCTACTTAGAATTGGAGCATCAGCTAAACCTATGAAAAGTAAAGCCCCCAGAAACTCCTCCAATTTAGAAGAATTGTGTCCATTCAGAATAGAACAAACATTCAAATTCTTCTTTAATTAACGATAGTCACATGATAACGGAGATTAAAGTCCTCATGTTCAATCTTGTCAGATTATCTGACAGGGAAATTTTCTGACAAAGATTTCTTAAAAGACTAATGTCACTTTACCCTTTTTCTTACATTGTTACTCATGATCTTGAGAAGTTAAACGAGATGTCTTTTAACTAATACATTTGCAGCTTCTGTTACAGCAAGCTTAACATGCTCAAATGTTAAACCCCCTTGAACATAAGCTGTATAAGGTGGACGAAGCGGCCCATCCGCCGATAATTCAATACTGGATCCTTGTATAAAGGTACCAGCAGCCATAATCACATCATCCTCATAGCCTGGCATATAGCTCGGCTGTGGAGCTACATGGGCATCCACAGGTGACGCACTTTGAATCGCCTGACAAAATGCAATCATGGCCTCTTTATTTGGAAAAGAGACAGACTGAATTAGATCGGTTCGTAAAGCATCCCACCGGGGCTCAGTTGTCATGCCAAGACCATTTAGAAAGTACGAGGTAAACATCGCCCCTTTTAATGCTTCGTTCACAACATGAGGTGCAAGGAAGAAACCTTGATACATATCACGCAACGTGTTTAAGTTTGCACCACCTTCTAATCCAATTCCAGGAGCCGTCAGTCTATTTCCACACAAGTCTATTAAAGCTTTTCCCCCCACTATGTAACCACCTGATTTTGCCAATCCACCCCCTGGATTTTTTATTAGAGACCCAGCAGTCAGATCAGCACCAACTTCTGGCGGCTCCACTGTCTCTACAAATTCACCGTAACAGTTATCCACAAAAACAATTACGTCTTCTTTTATTTTTTTCACGACATTTATAACTTCACGAATTTTTGCAACCGATAGCGAGGGGCGGTCAGCATAGCCCTTCGACCGTTGAATACCAATCACCTTTGTTTTGTTAGTGATGGCTTTTTCCACTTCTACTAAATCCACTTCACCATTTTTCAATGGGATGTCCTTGTACATAATACCGAAATCCTTTAATGAGCCTGAACCAGCTTCCCCTCTTACACCGATCACTTCTTCAAGCGTATCATACGGTTTGCCCGTCACGTACAGCAATTCCTCCCCTGGTCGTAAAACACCGAAGAGAGCGGTACTTATGGCGTGTGTTCCTGACACGATTTGTGGGCGTACGAGCGCCGCTTCTGCACCAAACACGTGGGCATAGACGCGTTCTAATGTGTCACGGCCCGTATCATCATAACCATATCCAGTAGATGCGTGAAAGTGGAAATCTGAAACAGCATGATCTCTAAATGCCCTAAGGACTTTCGCTTGGTTTGTCTCACTTATTTTATTACGTTCTAAAAATTTATCCTGTAAAGCAAGCACTGCTTTATCAGCTTGTTCTCTTAATGTTTGTTCTGTCATGACGTATTGAAACCTCACCTTTTTAAAATTAGTCGTTATGTCGTTTTTCTAATTCATGGTAAATAGCTGATTCAGAGGACGCGTAACCTTCTACGATATAGAGTTCACGTTCCTCGTTAAATGTTTGTTTCACTAAAATTGTTTCACTCTGCAACCGGTGAAGCCACTTTCCTTCGTCTGCATTTAAATAAACCATATAAGGAACGAATTGTTCTTCCATCACGCTTTGAATTTTAAGTTTAAGCTTGTCCAAATCTGATTTATTGTGAGCACTAATTAATATAGAAGGACCTTGCCCAGTTGCAATAAAGTCATCGGTAATAAGGTCTCTTTTATTATATACCGTTAGAACTGGTATGTGATTGGCATCCATGTCATCTATTAATTGATAAACGGTTTTCTCATGATTAACAAAATCATCATGAGAACTGTCTACCACATGTAAAATTAAATCCGCCTCTTTTAGTTCCTCAAGGGTTGAACGAAAGGCAGCGATCAGCGTTGTTGGAAGTTTTTGAATAAACCCCACTGTATCTGTCATAAGAATATCAATTCCAGCTGGAAGCTTAAGCTTTTTCGTAGTAGGATCAAGCGTAGCAAATAATTGATCTTCCACATAAATATCGGTATCGGACAATTTATGAAGTAACGTTGACTTTCCCGCATTTGTGTACCCTACAAGGGAAATTTGAAATGCTTGATTTTTCTTTCTGCGTTCACGATATCGTTCACGATGAGAGACAATTTGGGCTAATTGGGCTCTTAATTCATCCATACGTGTTCTTATATGACGTTGATCTATTTCGAGTTGTGTTTCCCCTGGTCCCCTCGTTCCAATCCCGCCCCCTAGGCGGGACAATATATGCCCCTGCCCTCTTAGTCTCGGTAAAATATACGTTAACTGAGCTAATTCTACTTGAAGCTTCCCTTCTTTAGATCTAGCTCTTTTAGCAAAAATATCCAAAATAAGTTGTGTTCGGTCAATAACAGGACTATCAATTTGTGTTGATAAATTCCGTAATTGAGAAGGGGACAACTCATCGTTAAAAATAACAAGGTCAGCTTCTTTTTCTTCAACGAGTGCTTTCAGTTCTTCTACCTTCCCTTTTCCTAAATAGGTAGCTGTATGAGGATGTTCTAAGCTTTGAAACAGCTGAGCTTTTACATATCCGCCTGCCGTTTTTGTCAAGGCTTCCAGCTCTTCCATACGATATAGAAAATCCTCTTCATTTGTAGATTTTAATCTCACGCCAGCGAGAACAACAGATTCTTCTCCTACGTTTAAACGATTTTCTTTCACGGAAACCTTCCTTTCACGATCACTCTATCATTATTTTTTGAAAAGCCTTCGTAAAATCTACTTTCATAAGTGTTAATAAGCTTTCCTGATTATAACTGTCTTGATGCATCAATCTTACTGCCTGCATACGAATGGCTTTTTCCAACAGATTTCTTATAAAACGTCCGTTACTAAAATGCTTTCGTTCATAGTCTTTAGAGATCATGAGTAATTCTTGAATATAGTCAACAGCGCCTGGACTAATGTGATAGTCTCTCTCTTTTGCCATCTGATGTAACATCTCTAAAAGTTCAGCTGATGTATAATTCGGAAATGTCACTACCATTGGGAATCTGGACGGCAAGCCTGGGTTTAGTTGTAAAAAATGATCCATCTCTTTTGGATAACCGGCAAGAATTAGCACAAAATTATGCTGACGATCTTCCATGACTTTCACGAGTGTATCAATTGCTTCTTTGCCAAAATCTTTTTCACCGCCACGAGCAAGGGAATAGGCTTCATCAACAAATAATATCCCTCCCATAGCTTTTTCAACTAACTCCCGAGTTTTTTGGGCCGTATGACCAATATACTCCCCAACAAGATCCGCACGCTCCACTTCAAGGAGATGGCCTTTTTCAAGGACATTCATATCTTTAAGAAGCTTAGCAATTAACCTAGCTACCGTCGTTTTCCCAGTACCAGGGTTCCCTTTAAAAACCATGTGGAGTGCTTGGCGACTCGTCTTTAATCCTTTCTCTTCTCTAATCGTGTTTAAATAAAGCCACGCATACATTTCACGAACAAAGGATTTCATCATATCTAACCCTACATAACGATCAAACTCTTTCATAATGGCGTGGTATTCCTTATGGCCTTTAAAAGCAGGGGGATCACTCTGCTGTACAAGACCTTCAGTTGCTATCTTATTCTCTGATTTAATTACCACATTGATTTGTCCTCTTTTATTTAATCTGGCAGACTGAACCAATGAAGTCACCACCTCTTATAATATAGTGGATACCATCCTGTCACAACTACTATACGCAACCAGTGAAAAAGGTGTGACAAATGCCTAGAAAGACGTAAAATACAGGTTTTATACGCCTCTATTCAATCCACTTTGGAAAATAACAAGCAAGATGGTTCTTTAAAATAGTTTGTGTTTCATTAAGATACGATACATTATCACTTTAGTCTTTAAAATGTTTAGTTGAAAAGAGAGGATGAAAGGGTAAGAAAGTCCGGCACATGGCCGGACTTTCTATGACTTATTGTCTTGGTTTAATTGAACATTACGTTGTGGTGAAAATGTAGAGATTGCATGTTTATAGACAAGCTGTTGTTTGCCATCCGTATCGAGAATGACTGTGAAATTATCAAAGCTTTTCACCTGTCCTCTAAGCTGAAAACCATTCAAAAGGAAAACAGTCACAGGAATGTTTTCTTTCCTTAATTGGTTTAAGAATTGATCTTGAATATTGACAGATTGTTGTTTCATTGTTATGTGCCTCCTCTTCTCGCATTAATAACTATATTCGCTCTTTATAACAACTTTCCTGCTAAAAAATCTTCAATTTCCTTTTCCCTTTTTTCCCTATCATCTGTCATATTAAACCAATGAATCGACATTTTATTTCTAAACCATGTTAATTGACGTTTAGCAAAACGACGAGAATTTCGTTTTAACAGATCGATAGCAGCCTCTTTAGTTAACTCACCTGTGAAATATGACATAATTTCTTTATAGCCTATGGCTTGCATTGATTGATAATGACGATAGCCCATCTTATAAAGTTGTTCTACCTCTTTAAATAAACCGTTCTCAACCATCATATCCACGCGTTCATTGATGCGAGCGTAGAGTAATTCTCGTTCCATAGTTAAGCCTAAAACGATGGGTATATATGAACTTGACAAAGGTGTCTGTTCATCTCCTCTGAGCGGCTTTCCTGTTAGATGATAAACTTCGAGAGCTCTTATCACTCGCCTTACATTATTTGGATGTAACTCTTGATAACTAGCAGGGTCTATCTTTTGAAGTTTATTATGTAAAGCCTCTTTACCATATTGCTGTGCATACATCTCCATCTCTTCTCTGAAAACAGGGTCTCCCTGCGCTTCAGTAAAGTGATAATTATACATAACAGCATTGACATAGAGGCCTGTCCCACCTACGAGAAGGGGCAGTTTATTTTGTGCATGAAGCGAACTGATCACCTGTTTAGCTTCCGCTTGAAAATCAGCTACTGAGAAGGAATCATCCGGATTAACGATATCAATCATATGGTGTGGGATGCCCTCCCTTTCTTGCTGCATTATTTTAGCTGTTCCAATATCCATTCCTCGATAAACTTGCATAGAGTCACCACTGACGATTTCGCCATGAAATTTTTTTGCTAATCGAATACTTAGGGCTGTCTTTCCTACAGCAGTTGGGCCTACAATGACAACTAGTGGCTTGTGATTTGTCATGTCTTTCACTCTACTCTCTTTTGACATTCAATACTTCCAAATTGATACGTGGCAGATGGTCGCTTCTGCACATTGAACCCGAACGCTTCAAACCGCTCGCTTCGAAAGTGATCCTTTAAGATGACTCTTTTTCGCGCAACCCTCACGGCTTCCCGTATAACAGTATGCGTTAATGAATCATAATTAGCATACGTGCGTAAAGGGCTAATACCGGCTGCATCATTTACTTTGTACTCAAACATGGGGTCAAAATATACCACGTCTACACTATCATCAGGTTGCTTGAGTAACCACTCTAAATGGGAGCAGTGTAAAACCGTAATCCGTCTCATCGCATCATTCAGGGGCATAAAAGATGACATATATGACGAGAACCCCTCTTTCACAATAAGAGAAATCACCTGTGACGCCTCCAGTGCTATCACTTTACCAGATGCACCAACGGCCATGCTGGCCAGTTGGGCGTCAGCCCCCAATCCCAACGTAGCATCAACAACATGATCACCTTTTTGAAGGTGACAAGCATCAATTAAAGGATCGCTTCCATGTTTCATCCAATGTTTAGCCCTAAACATGGCATTATTCGGATGAAAAAACAATGGGTCATCAGCATGTGGGTGGTAAGCTTCTATACGCTCATTTGAAACGACATAAATCGTCGTGTTAAAGGTCGTTTTTAATAAGTTAATGGACCGTTTATGACGTCTTTCGAACGGAAGCCCCCACTCATTCGCAATTCTTTCCGCTTTTACCATAACTTTGTGAGATGTTCGCCCCGATGTTGTTACAATACCTTTTAGAGTCATAATTGTACCTTTCACATTTAATTACATAATTCGTTTAAACAGTCGTTCGATTTCATAAGTGGAGTAGTGTATAATAATTGGGCGGCCATGCGGGCACGTGTACGGTTCATGACACGTACGTAAGGTTTCAAGGAGTTGAAACATCTCATCCTTTGTTAAATGTCGATTTGCTTTTATAGCTGCTTTACACGACATCAAAATAGCCGCTTCCTCTCTTAATTTCCCAATTTGAATCGTCCGCTCATTTTTTAACTGTTCTAGCATATCAGCTATTATTTCCTCTTCCTGTCCTTCAGGAAACCAAACAGGACAGGATCTAACGATATACGTTTTCGTTCCAAAAGGTTCTAAGAAAAGACCGACTTGTTCTAATACATGATGGTGCTCATTAATTAACGCTTCTTCGGCCGCCGTCATTTCAAACGTCAATGGTACCAGTAAGTCTTGCACCCTAGTATCTGCATCAGTAAGTTTATCGCGAAAATACTCGTATTTAATTCGTTCTTGCGCGGCGTGTTGATCGATCATATATAAGCCTTGATCATTTTGCGCGAGAATATACGTACCATGCAATTGACCGATCGGATAAAGGACCGGCACATCAGCAGCAGACGTGTTATCTGTTGCCTCATTCACAGGAGATAACAGAGACTCGGAAGACTTTTCCTCATTTCCTTCTTCATTGTCAGTAAGATGCCCCGCCTGCTTTTCTTCAACGCTTTCATCAGGAATAATATATCGTGTATCTGTTATCCCTGTATCATGTCGTGATGCAGGTGTTTCATGAATGGTCATTGCAGTGTCCATGTCAGTTTGGTCGTCATCTATTAAGGAACGTCCCTCTATTTTTTCTTCAGCAGGCATTACCTCTTGACCTTTTATATCATGCTCAAAAACGAACGGTACTTGTTCAGTTTTTGGGTGGGATACTCGCGCTGGCTTCGACATATCTGGAATGAGCTGTACCTGTTTAAAAGCATCTTGAATCATCGTGGCTACCAACTCTTGCAGCTGCGCCTCTTTACTAATTCGCACTTCAAGCTTAGAAGGATGAACATTCACATCCAATAGAATTGGATTCATATCAATGTGTAACACTGCTAAAGGGAATTTGCCAATAGGCAAAAGTGTATGATAACCTTGTTGAATTGATTTCATAAGCGGATAATTTCTCACATAGCGTCCATTCAAGATTGTGGACATGTACGATCTGTTAGATCGCGTAATTTCGGGCTTTGCAATAAAGCCTTTCACTGTAAAATCAAGTGATTCAGCGGAGACTTCGATGAGCTTTTTAGCTACAGACGAGCCGTATATGGCAGCTATTACGCGCTTTAGATCCCCATTCCCCATTGTTTGAAGTAACATTTTTTCATTATGAGTTAAAATAAATGACACATCAGGGTGAGAAAGGGCCATACGATTTAATACATCTGATATGTGTCCAAGTTCTGTATGGATGGTTTTTAAATATTTTAACCGAGCTGGCGTATTAAAAAATAAATCCGAGACAACAACCTCTGTGCCTTTACGGGGAGCTGTTGAGTTCCGATGTGTGATACGTCCCCCTTCAAGCGCCATTTCATAACCTTCTTGATGGCCTGTACTCGTCTTGATCAGAAGTTTAGACACAGAGGCGATACTAGGGAGCGCTTCTCCTCGAAAGCCGAGTGTTTTGATACGGAACAAATCTTGATCGTATTTAATTTTACTTGTAGCATGCCTGTCAAAAGCTGTTTCTAAATCATCACTTTCAATGCCATCCCCATCATCAAGAACCCGTATCGATGTAAGGCCCCCTTCTTCCACATCCACACGAATCACACGACTATTGGCATCTATCGCATTTTCCACAAGTTCTTTTACGACTGAAGCTGGGCGTTCAACCACTTCCCCCGCTGCTATTTTGTTGGACAAATGATCATTCAATTGAAATATTTTAGCCACGTTCTCACCTCCTTACTTTAATGACCGAGTTTACGTTGTAATTTATCAAGTAGTTGAATCGCTTCAATAGGACTTACATGAAGTAAATTCAAGGTTGTTAAATCATCAAGCACTTTTTTCTGTGTCTTTGTTAAGGCGTCTTTTTTAGCCGATGTTTTTTCACTATCGGTTGGAAACAAGCTTAATTGAGTAGGCTGATTAGTCGCTTCTGTCTGAAAGAAAGACGTTCTGCTCTCTTTGTCCTCATGTGATACCTTCAACCGATGAGCTTGTATATCTGACTGTTCTTTTTCAAACTCAGCTAAAATAACTTTAGCACGGTTAATCAACTTATCGGGGAGCTCCGCTAGTTCAGCTACATAAATACCGTAACTTCGATCAGCCGCACCGTCGACAACTTTATGTAAAAAGACGACAGTCCCGTTTTCCTCTTTTGCTGATACGTGCACATTTTTAAGTTTCGGTAAATCATTCTCCAAATGTGTCAGTTCATGGTAGTGGGTAGAAAATAACGTCTTTGCTCCGATCTCATCATGAATGTATTCAATAATTGCCTGAGCCAGAGACATGCCATCATACGTCGATGTTCCCCGTCCAATTTCATCTAACAAAATTAAACTATTTCTCGTAGACTTTGAAACAGCATGTTTTGTTTCCAGCATTTCCACCATGAAGGTGCTTTGCCCGTGAGCAAGGTCATCTGCCGCACCGATTCTCGTAAAAATTTGATCAAAGATAGGTAACTCTGCATGCGTAGCCGGTACATAGCAACCTGTTTGAGCCATGACAGAGATTAACGCTAATTGGCGCATATACGTACTTTTACCAGCCATGTTAGGTCCGGTAATTAAAAGTAACTCCCGGTCGTCTCCTAGCACGATATCGTTTGCCACATAGTCCCCTTCATCAATCATTTTTTCTACAACTGGATGCCTCCCTTCACGGATGTCCACATTTCCAGCAGGCTTTAATTCTGGTTTCACGTATCGGTGCCTCTCTGCAACTTCTGCAAAACTCTGTAGAACGTCAAAAATACTAATGACATTTGCCAGCTGTTGCAACGGGCGAATAAACGCTTTGACTTGTTCACGAATAGCCATAAATAATTCATACTCTAATTTACCGCTCTTTTCTTCGGCTTCTAAAATAAGAGCTTCTTTTTCTTTTAAATCCTCCGTAATAAAACGTTCTGCATTCGTTAATGTTTGTTTCCGCTCATAGCGACCTTCAGGCAATTGTGATAGATTAGCCTTTGTGACTTCTATATAATAACCAAACACTTTGTTAAATCCTACTTTTAGTGACCTGATGCCAGTAATTTCTTTCTCTTGCTTTTCAAGGGCTGCTATCCACGCTTTACCGTTCCTCATCGCATCTCTGTAATCATCAAGTTGATCAGAATAGCGATCTTTAATGATACCACCCTCTGTTATACTCACAGGACAATTTTCTTCTATACTCGTTTCAAGAAGGTCTCGTAACTCACTACAATCACTGATGTTCTGCATTAGCGAGTTGGCATAAGAGCTGTTTAGTTCATGCAAAGTGTTAAAGATCTCTGGTATTTTTTCAAGGGATTTTTTTAGTTGAATAAGATCCCTTCCATTCACATTTCCAAATGCCACACGGCCTGACAGTCGCTCCAAATCGTAGACTCCTTGCAACTGCTCTTGTAAGGATTCCCGCTGAAAAAAATGCTGAATTAACTTATCCACGAGCTCATGCCTATTTTCTATCGTTTGCTTATTTAGCAGGGGGCGTTCAATCCATTGCTTGAGCATACGGGCACCCATAGCCGTTTCTGTTTGATCTAACACCCATAACAACGACCCTTGCTTCTTTTTGTCAATTAACGTTTCCACGAGCTCAAGATTTCGCTTTGAATGAGCATCCATAGACATGTATTCTTGCGGCAAATAATAGACAGCTTGTTGTAAATGCTCGAGTGAACGCTTTGTCGTTCGCTGTAAATAACGAATGAGCTGATAACACGTTTCTTTAATTTTCCCCTCTGATAGCGTCTCTACTAGAGCAACAGCTTCAGTAACCGGTTCAGTATGATCTTCATAAGAGAGCGTCACCTTCAATCTCGCCTCAAAGGTTTGTTGCTTTTCCACGTCTAAGCTACTAGGAATAATCACTTCCTTTGGGCGGTACCCGGTCATTTCATTGATCAGTTCCTCAAAATCGGTTAGAATTGTCACCTTAAATTCACCTGTCGTCATATCAACCGCTGCTAAGCCTATCTCTTCTCCTTCAAATGGCGTTATTGAAAGAAGATAATTGTTCTCATTATCATGAATGGCTTGTCCTTCCATAACAGTGCCCGGTGTAATAATTTGAACCACTTCTCGTCTAACCACACCTTTTGCCATTGCTGGGTCTTCTGTTTGTTCACAAATGGCCACTTTGTAGCCTTTTTCAATCAACTGAGCTATGTAATGCTCGGCTGAATGGTAGGGAACACCACACATTGGGATACGGTCTTCCCCTTTTCCCCGAGCTGTTAACGTAATTTCTAATTCTTTTGCAGCTTTTTTTGCATCATCATAAAACATTTCATAAAAATCACCTAAGCGAAAAAATAAAAAGGCATCTTCGTAATCCGCCTTAATTCTTAAATATTGCTCCATCATCGGCGTTGTTGCAGCCATCATTATCATCCACTTTCACATCATCAAGTTTTCTGCTTTTTATACGGATTCATTATAACATACAGGACGCTTTGTTTTAATGTTTCTGCGCTTAAATAGAATAAAGTCTCTTATCACCTTTTCCTCAACTTAGGACATAAAGATTACTAAACAAATATTATACACTAGAAATATCTTCACTAATGTACAGAAGGTTATTATACCAGTTTACTTTTAAAACTTGCCTGTCATATCTCATAAAACTATTTTCACATAATAAAAGCAACACCTGCTTAAGATGGCAAGTGTTGCTAACTAAGAGCTATTATTCTTCAATTTCCCCAGTGAGAAAATTCGGATCAAGATCTTCGAATTCTTCATCTTCTATCGTTTTTTCCCAAAGTTCTTCGTCCCATTCATCTGATGTACCTTCTGGGTTAACTTGAACAGCCATCTTTGTTTCTCCTATCACTTCTACAAGGAATTCCCTTTCTACTTGAACGTCAACGTCCCTTCCATTTGATGCAATTAAGGCCTCCAATGTATTAGGCTGCTGAATAGCCCGGGCGATTACTTCCAGGTCTTCGGAAAGAATATCACTTTCTTGCATCACTAGTGGAATGACATCTGAATAAGCCACTGTTTCTGTAGCGACATTTGTTTTAGTGTTGCCAGAATAGGAATACCAAATGTTAATATCGTAATTCCCTGAGATCTCCACAGCATCTCCCTTTTTTGCTGACGTATATTTGTGGTTAATGATCCAGCAGCCTAAAATACTCGCCGGCTGATCTTCCGGTGTAATCGTATGCTTTGTTTCGGAAAATTTACGGCCTTTTCCGCAGACAGCCTTCGTTACAATCTCTCTAAACTGTACTTCTTTCTCTGACATCAATTTCCCTCCTCACACATTAATGAACCATTTGTGTTGTTGCACCATCAGTAACAAAAACATTTCTTTTTCATCGTATGCATGACAAATGTCTAATGTGCCACTATTATTTCCACACAGCCGAATAAGGCCTATACTCGTATCATGAGTTCAATTATGTATATGTGCGCATTTTTAAAAAAATGAGGAAAATTTAAGAAAACATTTATTAATACCTAAAAAATGCCACTTCGCTTAAAGAACGATAAAGTGTCACTACTAAATTAATCGTGATATCTTGAGATAGGAAAATAACTCGAAGAGAATCAGCCGAATAAACATTAAAAACCGCTTTCGAATGAAAGCGGCTCTTTATCCTACTGACAGGAATTAGATTGGAAAGGACTTTTTGTCGTCGTACCTTTCAATAGATCTCCCCCTGTCGATTCAATAATCCTAGTTGTCACTGTATTAGATATGGCATGACTAACCATCTGTAACAGCTGGTTGACTTCTGTTTGGGATTGCTTAAATTCTCTGACAAGAGGGATTTCATCTAACTCATCTTGTAAAGCATCAATTTTATCTTCTATTGCTTTTAATGCCTCGGTTTTTTGATAATGCTTCAAATTTACAGCTTCTTTTTGCAAGGACTTTATTTGTGCAATGAGTTCTTGGACACGCAAATGTTCGTTAATTTGCGCTTCAGCTCGCTTAAAGAAATCCACTTCTTCCGTTTCAGCGATCATTGCCGCCAACTCTCGTGCTTTTTCAGTAATGTCTTTTTTTGAATACATTTGCCCCATTTATTTCACCTCTACTATTTCTGTCACTTCACCGTTAAGAGACCATGTTTTAGCTTCAGTGATTTTAACATGAATCAGTTCACCTATGGCTGACTTTGGACCTCTGAAGTTAACTAATCGGTTGGTACGCGTTCTTCCCATTAAAACATCAGGATTTTTCTTACTTTCCCCTTCTACAAGAACTTCCACTACCGTACCTTCATACGCTTTATTTTTACGCGCTGACATTTCGTTCACTAAGGCATTTAATCGCTGAAGTCTATCTTTTTTCACTTCCATTGGTACATTATCTACCATTTTAGCAGCTGGGGTGCCTTCTCGCGGTGAATAAATGTACGTGTAAGCACTATCGTAATCCATTTCTTCCATTAAAGATAGCGTATCTTGAAATTGCTCCTCTGTTTCATTCGGGAAGCCAACAATAATATCGGTTGTGAACGACGCGTGAGGGATAGCTTTTTTGATCTTTTTCGCCAATGTTACATAATGATCACGTGTATATTTACGGGCCATCAATTTTAAGACATCACTATTACCACTTTGAACAGGTAAATGAATGTGTTCGACTAAGTTCCCGCCTTTCGCGAGTACTTCAATGAGATGATCATCAAAATCTCGAGGATGACTTGTCGTAAAACGTACGCGCGGGATATCAATTTTTCGTATTTCATCCATTAAGTCGCCTAACCCGTAATCCATGTCCTCTAAGTCTTTCCCATATGCGTTAACATTTTGACCAAGTAACGTAATTTCTTTATACCCGTTTCGTGCTAAATGACGTACTTCTTCAATAATATCTTCTGGGCGCCTGCTTCGTTCTTTACCACGTGTATAAGGGACAATACAATACGTACAAAATTTATCACAGCCATACATGATATTAACCCAGCCTTGAAACTTTCCTTTACGTGCCCGTGGCATATTTTCAATGATGTCGCCTTCTTTAGACCACACTTCTACAACCATTTCTTTATTAAAAATAGCATTTTTAAGTAGCTCTGGTAAACGGTGAATGTTATGTGTTCCAAAAATAAGATCGACGTGTTGATGCTTCTGTAAAATTTTGTTAACCACAGATTCTTCTTGAGACATACAGCCACAAACACCTACAATAAGGCCAGGGTTATCACGTTTCATCGGCTTCAGGTTACCAATCTCACCAAAAACTTTATTCTCAGCGTTTTCACGGATCGCACAGGTGTTTAATAAAATCACATCCGCATCTTCCGTTAAAGTTGTTGATTCAAAGCCCATAGATAAGAGGATACCAGCCATGTTCTCTGAATCATGTTCGTTCATCTGACATCCATAAGTTCTGATAAGGAATTTTTTCCCTTTTCCAATTCCCTTCATATCTTCTGGTATATCAAAATCATAGTGCACAGAAATATCTTCCTTGCCACGTTTCTTCGCCTGTTTTAGATCAGGTGGCACAAAAGTCGTTTGGAAATATTGGGAGTAATCCTTTTCCTTAACGGATTTTTTGTCCGCAGAAGAAGTCTCCTCCATTACTTTCGTTTGCTGTTTACGCTGTTCTTCGTTCATATATTATCCTACTCCTTTAAAGCAAGTTCTTTATGAAAAAATCACAATCTTTTTTCATTATAGACACTTACTTTTAAAATAACCCACAACCTCCTATTATAAAGGCTGATACTAGGTTACACAACCCAAGTATACAAAAGATCAAAGCCTTAGAATTCGTAAAAACACAACAGCTTATATGACATTTAAGGTAATAAACATTACGGATGATGGTTGACTGATATAAAAGGGACCTTCAATTCAGTGAACACTTTCGTTCTTCTCCCACTGATTGGCCGTTGAGCTTCCGTTACCTCCCTCTCTATTTTGAAGCTGGTGTTTTACGGACGATTACCTGTGATAAAGTAAAAACATTTTAACTAGCCCCTGTATTCTTCATCCACTCAGGGATAGTCAAAGAAAAGGTACATGACCATTTAGTCATGTACCTAAGCGAACTTACTTCATCACCCAACACACATGTAAAAATACACCTATTCCATTGTGATTTTACATAAATTCAGCTGTTAATTTATCAAAGTCTTCTTGTTTAAGAGGTAACTCTTGTGATGACAGACTTTTCTCTCCGAATCCTTGAACAAGGTTTTCATAGGAAGGCTGGTTTTCATTCTGATAAATTAATCCAGTGACAAGGCCCTCGTGTTCCATAAGCGTGTTCATTGCTGTTACACGGTTATGGGGATCATAATCCTCCACATCAGCCAATGAAGTCAAATTTTGCTTAAACCAATCATACGTGTTTACTTTATTAAACGTGACACAAGGACTAAAGACATTAATTAATGAGAACCCTTTATGGGCGATGCCTTTCTCAATAAGTGCTGTTAGCTCTTTCAAATCACTTGAAAAGCTTTGCGCAACAAAGGTAGCTCCTGCTGTTAAAGCCATCTCCATCACGTTAAGGGATGATTCAATGGAGCCACCAGGGGTACTTTTAGTTTTAAATCCCATCTCACTCCGTGGTGACGTTTGTCCTTTAGTCAAACCATATATTTGGTTATCCATGACAATATACGTAATATCAATATTTCGGCGAATGGCGTGAACCGTATGTCCCATTCCGATGGCAAAGCCATCTCCATCCCCACCAGAGGCAATAACAGTCAATTCCCGGTTAGCCATTTTTACCCCTTGAGCGATCGGCAAAGAGCGACCATGAATCCCATGAAAACCATATGAATTTATATAGCCAGAGATTCGACCTGAACAGCCGATACCAGACACAACAGCCAATTCCTCTGGCACCACTCCTGAGTTAGCTGCTGCCCTTTGAATAGCCGCTTGCACAGAAAAGTCTCCACACCCTGGACACCAATTGGGTTTGACATTATTTCGAAAGTCTTTAAACGTTGCCATATGCAAACAGCTCCTTGCATTGATGATAAATTTCCGCTGGGAGGAACGGATTTCCGTCATATTTTAAAATAGATTCAATACCACTTACTTCCGTGTTCATTTTCAATAATTGTGCAAGTTGAGCTGTGGCATTGTTTTCCACTACAACGACTTTTCTTGCTTTATTTATCATGTCTTGAACCTCTTCTGTCGGAAACGGGTGTAACATCCTTAGCTGACCATGGTTTACTTTGAGTCCATCTTTTTCGAGACGAGGGATAATTTCCTCTATGGTCCCTCTTGTAGAGTTAACACCTAGAATGAGCATATCAGCTTTGTCGTGTGCTTCATTTTTTAGAACAGGATTAGGGAATTTTTTAGCAAGGTGGTCTAATTTTTTCATACGCTTATCCATCTGCGCCTTTCTATTCTCTGGGCTTTCAGAAGGCTTCCCTTGTTCATTGTGTTCAACGCCAGTCACATGATGTAAGCCATGTTTCATTCCTGGAAGCACCCGTTTTGAAATACCATCTTCTGTTACCTCATAGCGTTTAAAATAAGTGCCTTTATCGAGTTCCGGCAATACTTCACCATTATCTAGTTTCCCACGATTAATATGAATCTTTGAAAAATCCAGTGGGTTAACCGTTTGCTTACCTAAAGAAAGGGCCAAATCTGTCATTAGAATAACAGGAACCTGATATTCTTCCGCAATGTTAAAGGCTTCAACAGTATCATAAAATGCTTCCTCTACACTAGAGGGTGCCATTACAACTTTAGGAATTTCACCATGAGTACCATAAATCATGGCAAATATATCTGACTGCTCTTGCTTCGTTGGTAAACCAGTACTTGGCCCACCACGCTGCGTATCTACAATCACGAGAGGTGTCTCTGTCATACCGCTTAAACCAATAGCTTCCATCATGAGAGATAACCCAGGACCCGCTGAGGCTGTTAAAGAGCGAACGCCGGCATAATTTGCGCCAATAGCCATCGTACAGGCCGCAATCTCATCTTCAGTCTGAATAACAGTCCCACCATATTCAGGTAGTTTTTTAATTAAATACTCCATAATTTCAGAGGCTGGCGTAATTGGATAAGCAGGCATAAATCGTGCTCCACCTGCTAAAGCACCTAAAGCAATGGCATCATTTCCTATCATAAACATGCGATTCATTCCATCTGCTTCATCCAATATATAGTCCCCTATACTATCTGTTGCCACATTCTCAAAGTGAGCCATCCCTTCTTGAATAGCTTTCATATTTTTCGCTACAACAGCTTCACCCTTTTTAGCAAAAATGTGTTCTACGACTGATTGAAAAATATCAGCTTTTAAGCCAAGGAGCGAGGCAGAAGCCCCTACTGCTACCATGTTTTTCATAAGTGATGTTCCTAATTCAGTTGCTATTTCCGTAAATGGTACTGAAAATAAAGTAGCATGAGATCCTTCAGGAATGGCGGGCCCAAATTTGCTATCGGCAATGACCACGCCTCCTTGTGATAATTCATGATGATTGACATCAATTGTTTCTTGGTCAAAAGCCACTAATATATCTAGATCATCAGATATGGAATTCGTTTCAAACGTGCTAACTCTAATTTTATTATTAGTATGGCCACCCTTAATTCGAGAAGAAAAGTGTCTGTAGCCGTATAAATAATAACCTTGGCGATTTAAAGCCATCGAAAAAATTTCCCCTGTACTTTCAATTCCTTCACCCTGCTGACCGCCAACTTTCCATGAAAGTTGATTAATCATGTGTCCTACACCCCTTTTTGATATGACAAGACCTCTCCATTATGTTTCCTAAGTTAGATACCCTTTACATGTGCATGTGAAGACATTCATTTAACGGATTATAATTATGTAATGCTAGTATACTAGCATTACATTTAAAAGTGCATCCAACACCTCTACTTTCAAGGCATTCACTTCTGCCAAATTTGCTAAATAGTTGCAAAAACGCTATTTTCAAATCATCAAAGGCATGTAAGCGTTTACAAACTATTTTTGCTTTTCTATATATATTGTAACATAACTTTCATATTTACTTAAAGATAAACTTGACATTTAGGCGATGTAAATGTTATAAATGAACCTTCAATCAGTGGGCGTTTTCCGTTCCTCTTCACTTTATCGCGTTAATCTAAAGTGTCATTACCTCTTACCTCAATCATTTGTTCATTTCCAAAAATATTTTTTCATGAAATTGATGAGACTCCTTTTTATTCTTTCATAGGAGAGACTACAAACCTATAAAACCTGACAGCATGCTGTCAGGTTTTATCAAGCCTATTTAAATATAGATAGCTTGTTCCGTTCATCCAGATGGCTCACTTGAGGCTATTTCTTTACCTCTGATTTCCCCCACTTGCCAATCAGTAAAAGCCTTATCTCGGTTCGATGATAAGTTTAATAGCCGTTCTCTCATCTCCATCAATCTGAATATCAGTAAAGGCCGGAATACAAATAAGATCAATACCGCTTGGGGCCACAAATCCTCTCGCAATTGCGACTGCTTTAATTGATTGATTCAATGCACCAGCTCCTATTGCCTGGATTTCTGCAGATCCTCTTTCGCGAATCACTCCTGCTAATGCACCAGCTACAGAATTTGGGTTGGATTTTGCTGAAACTTTTAATACTTCCATTTTGGTACCTCCTTAGGATTGTGAATTAAAAAGTGGAATGCTCAACCATCAAGTCAATAATGCGGTATTCCCATTATTTAACCAGCTTTAAAGAGAAAAGTCTAGAGGGTTGAATTAACTATATAGAACAATACCTCTTTTTGTATATATTCAAAACGTATAAATATATACTTTTTTTACGAATTAGGAAAAATCCCTAGACGAATATATGTCATTTTATCCTAAATCAGATCAATTGGTGCATGTCTTTAAACTAGCTCCACCGTCCTTTTTGTCCATTAGTCAAACAATGGATGTTCCTCACTAACATGGATCCTTTTAACGGCGGTCGCCTTCCCTGAGTGATCATCCACGTTTATAAAGACTCCGTTACATTGTTCCCTGCCATTTGCCACTTCAAACCTTGCAGGTAAATTTGTTAAAAACCTTTGGATGATAATATCTTTATCCATTCCAAGAATGCCATCATAAGGGCCTGTCATGCCTACATCAGTAATATATGCTGTACCTTCTGGTAAAATACGTTCATCTGCTGTTTGTACATGAGTATGCGTACCTACAACAGCTGAAACACGCCCGTCTAAATACCATCCCATCGCTAATTTTTCACTTGTTGCTTCAGCATGAAAGTCTACAAAAATGAACGGTGTTTCTTTTTTAATAATCGTTACAAGCTCATCTAGCGCTTTAAAAGGACAGTCAATCGGTGGCAAGAAAGTACGTCCTTGCGCATTTATAATTGCTATCTTTCGCTTTCCTACTTTATGAATAACGTAACCTTTTCCCGGATTTCCTTCTGGAAAATTTACAGGACGAATGAGGTTAGGAGCATTTTCTATAAATTCAAAGATTTCTTTTTTATCCCATGTGTGGTTCCCCATCGTGATGACGTCCGCACCTGTCTCAGAGATTTCATGATAGATTTTACGAGTAAGGCCTTTACCTCCTGCAGCATTTTCACCGTTAACAATCGTTACATCAGGCATGTATTTCGCTTTCAATTTCGGTAAATAATCTTTTAAAGCATCACGTCCCAGCGATCCAACCACATCGCCAATAAATAAAATTTTCATTGTTACCTTCTCCTTTTGCTCCTTATAATAAGCTTTTATTCCCATGCTACTAAACCAATTTCATCATACAAAATAAATCTGTAAAAAACGATTCATACAGTCAGTACCTTCCGCCACAAACGAACGGTGCCTATATGCCATCTTCAGTTAATGACTCAATATACCCTTTCAAATCATTGGATTTCAAATGTTGTTGATCTTTAGGGAGTGACCGGCTTTCACGGCATTCCATCTTAAAAAATGATTATATCAGAACGATTTCATAACTCATAAAGGTATCGTTATTTCCGAACGTGATGACTATTTTCACTACAGATGAACCCTTTCCATTGGTACGTCTTCAACTAATTCTGCCTTTACAAAGCTCAGTCAAAATGGATTTTCAGACTTCGCTCCCTTCCACAGAGTCACTATTTTTCATTTCTATTACGAACGTTTTATTATAAATACCCATATTATTCCTTATGTTGAGCATAGCATGACATTAAAACATTCATTATATATAATTTCGCATATTCGTATCGAACATCAAGTATACATTCACCTTACTATGTAACATTAGAATATACTTAAGGGAAAAGTGTAAGACTCTTCTTCACTTAAAGATTTCCACGTATTAATATAGCATATCCCTTCGCCAAAAAAATAAAGTGGCAATAAATCACCACTTTATTTTGCATACTCAACTGCCCGTGTTTCACGAATGACCGTTACTTTAATATGTCCCGGATAGTCAAGCTCATCTTCAATTTTCTTTGTAATATCTCTAGCTAATCTATACGAATCTTCATCCGTAATGTAGTCAGGCTTCACCATAATACGCACTTCACGTCCAGCTTGAATGGCATATGTTTTCTCAACGCCTTCAAAGGATTCAGAAATCTCCTCAAGCTTTTCAAGTCGCTTAATGTACGTCTCCAATGTCTCCCGACGTGCACCAGGTCGCGCAGCAGATAATGCATCCGCAGCAGCAACTAACGTGGCAATAACAGAGGTCGCTTCTGTATCACCATGGTGTGATGCAATACTGTTTATGACAACTGGATGTTCTTTATACTTATTACCAAGCTCCACACCGATCTCAACATGACTTCCTTCAACCTCATGGTCAATTGCTTTACCAATATCATGTAAGAGGCCTGCACGTCTGGCAAGTTGAACATCTTCTCCCAACTCGGCAGCCATGATTCCACTTAGATGAGCAACTTCCATAGAGTGTTTTAAGACATTCTGTCCATAGCTTGTTCGGAATTTTAGACGTCCCATTATTTTGATTAAATCAGGATGTAGATTGTGAATTCCCATTTCAAACGTTGTTTGTTCTCCATACTCACGAATTAATTCGTCAACTTCACGTCTAGCTTTATCCACTGTTTCTTCAATTCGGGCAGGGTGAATTCGTCCATCCTGAACAAGTTTTTCAAGCGCTGTTTTAGCGATTTCTCTTCTTATCGGATCAAAACCAGATAAGATAACAGCTTCCGGCGTATCATCAATAATGAGGTCAATGCCAGTTAACGTTTCTAAAGCTCGTATGTTTCGACCTTCCCGTCCGATAATTCGACCTTTCATTTCATCATTCGGTAAGTTTACGACAGAAACGGTCGTCTCAGCCACATGATCAGCTGCACATCGCTGTAAAGATAAAGAAAGAATTTCTTTCGCTTTTTTATCAGCTTCTTCCTTAGCTTGTGTAATAGCCTCTTTGACGAGAACAGCTTTTTCATGGGTTAGCTCATTTTCTACCGTTTTCATAATGATTTCTTTGGCATCTTCTTTAGAGAACCCAGAAATTCTTGCTAATTCTTGCTGCTGTTGATTAAATAACTCCTCGACTTTGCTATTCATCTCGTCGATTTCATGTTGACGTTTTGACAATTGCTCTTCTCGTTTTTCAAGAGTCTCTTCCTTTTTGTCCAACGTTTCACTTTTTCGATCCAATATTTCTTCCTTTTGAACCAACCGGTTCTCTTGTTTCTGAATATCGTTTCGACGATCGCGAACTTCCTGCTCTGCCTCCATACGCATTTTATGTGCCTCGTCCTTTGCCTCAAGGATGGCTTCACGCTTACTAGAGTCCGCTTCCCGCTTAGCATCTTCAATTGTTTGTCGGGCCAAAGCCTCCGCGCTTGAAATCTTTGCTTCGGCGATTGATTTACGAACGAAGTATCCAATCAAGATACCGATTGCTACAGTGAATAGCAAAATGAGGATTTGTATGATCAGATTATCCAATACTGATTCACCTCCTCATGCTATTTCTTTGTGGTCAAACATGTCCATTTTTCAAGTTCATCTTTTTGTAAAAATAATGCAAACTATTCATCCAGTACGACTAATAATAAACAGTCGTTTAATGCAGTATTCTCACTAATTGTATGCTTCATAACGTATAATGTCAAGCTTTGGCAAGGACTCAAACAATATGTTTTTTAAGTAAGAACATGTCGTTTAAAAAAGACCGTTTTCTGAATGAAATGAGTGTTTTCCCCTAATGATACATGAATAATGTCATTTTTATAAAACGAACCTTCAATCACTGGACGTTTTCGTTCTTCTCCTACTGATTGGCGTTGAGTAAATCAAGACATTAGCGTCCATTGTCTCTCGCCTCTATAGATTTATCTTTGCTCTCTTTAGGACGGTTATTTGCGATAAAATTAGAGCTCGCAAAAAAGACCATTTCATGGGATGCTCAAACTGGAAAAATCCTTCTTAATTTCGATTATCATCTATGAGTTAACTCAAACTATATAAATGGATAATAATTAATACTTCCCGCTACAGATGACCACTTCAATAGTCGCTTTTTCAGAGCCATTAGTTTGCACATATATTATAGTATCTGTCTGACATGGTGACATCAAAATTAAGAGCCTTTTACGGTAGCCATGGTAGTTTACGTTGATCAATTGATCGCTGTAAACCATTTGACTAGAAAAAATATATAACACACTCCTCACTATTCTCTACCAACAAACACATTTTTTAGCAGAAAAAGACCCCATCTACTCTCCTAGGCAGTGGGGACAGACAACACTCATTTCCTATATAATCATACTTGATATAAACACCTCAACATGTGGTCGTGTTAATAAATGTGTCTTATTAATATCAAATTCTTCCTCTAAATAACTTGGTGGTTGGAGACCTGACAGCCGGTAGTAAACAGCTAATTGGCCTCTATGGTGGGCTTCATGCTCAATCAGGTCTAAAAATACATCTTTAAAAGGGATCATATTTCCATCGATCGGAATCGTTTTTTTCCATTCACTTTTTTTCATTTGTTGTATTTTTTCTTGTGTTTCATTAGTTACCATGACTAATAAATTCTGTAACTCTGATTTATCTTTTACTTCATCCTCCCGAAATTCATCTTCAACAGGTATCTCATCTAATAATCGAGAAAACATAATTTGTTCCCAACTAATAATATGCAAAATCTGCTTACAGAAACTAAATGTCTCCTTACTTGGCTGAAAGTTTATTAAATCAGAAGGAAAATTCTCTACATATCTCATTGTACGCTTTCTAGCATTTTCCCAACTACCTATAAACGTTTCTATTTCCATAATATCTCTCCTAACTTACAATTTGTTTTTCATTTGTGACTGAGTGACCATGTGTACGATAAACCATGTAATTTGTTAAGCCAACTACACTTAACAATAAACATAATATCCAGCCAACGCTTATCAAAGACAAATAATCTCCTAGTGCCATATAGAAAAGTAGCCCAAACAAATAGCCTAATCTCGTAAACGTTATTAGTAGAGAAAAAATCCTTCCTTTCTGATCATCCTTAGCATTGTACATAACACTGGATTCAAATAATATATTCATCGTTCCTTGAGGTATATTCATTAAAAATACAAATATAAGGAATAAATATAAGGAATTCGTAGAAAAACCAACTGCCAACAATATACCGTAGGCAATCGTTAAGAACAGCGACATTTTAGAAAATAGTCGAACATTTTCCATTGTTTTCACTTTTATTTGTTTTTTTACGTAAAAGCCAACAACAATGTACGCTAAAGCTGTAGCTGTATAGCCAAATCCAATACCTGTCTCTCCAGCAAGGAATGTACTTAATATAATCGCATTAAACATGACATTAACCGCACCTAAAACGAAATCCCTCGTCCCATTTAATATAAATGTACTTCTAAGTTGTGGTGAAGAAATTGTTGCTTCATATCCAACCTTTAAATCATTCCAATAACTAGAACTGTCACGTTCACTATCACTATCTTTTTTATGCTCATAGGTAATAGGGAGAATACATAATCCAGCAATTAAATACGTCCCCGCAGCTATTATCAAGATTGGAATCACACCTAGCCATTCTGATAAAATGCCACCCATAGCGGTGGCCACAACCATCATCACATTAAAACTAATCAAAATGGCACTAGTTGCACTGACAATCTGCTCCTTTTTAATAATTTGAGGGATAAAGGACGAACGAGTTGGTACAAAAATAGCCGAGAAAATATTCGTAATAAAAATGACACTTAGTAACAGCCCCAAACTTTCGATATAAGCTGCATAAACAAGCACAATACCTAACAGAAACCGAACAATATCTAAGAAGATAATGAGTTTCTTTTTATTATTTTTATCTATAATTGGACCTGAGAAGAATGAGACAACTATTTGAGGAAGAATAGCTAATATAAATAAAACACCGGTCATTTTCGCATCACCCGTCAAATAATAAATAAAGGTAATGAGTGTAACCGTCTTGATCCAATCACCGAAAACGGAAAACAATTGGCCAAAATATAAGTAATTAAAATTTTTATTTTTCCAAATCGACAATGTCTATGTCCCCCTTAATTGTTAAGAGGGAGTTCACAAAACCTCCCCCATTAAACCTTGTTATGATTAATTTGTCGTTTCGAGTACTTTTGATTCTTCGTACCATTCCTTTGCCTCTTGAATATTTCCTATGACTTGATTCAATTTTTTTCTTTGATCTTCTGGAAAAAGATCAACCATAATATTTGCAAACCATATTTTCCCTTCATCTGTTAACACTATTTGATCCTCATCTTGTATAATAAGTTGTTTCTCTTCTAATTCCTCAAATTTTTGCTTATATGTCTTGTCGAGTCCATATTTACGAAGGTCTTGACGAGAAATCCGCATTTTTTTAGGAAAGAAGATTAAGCCTCGCTCGTATGCATGATAGTCTATTGCCCTTGCAACAGGTTGCTTCCCTTGATTAACAGTTGCAATATATGTTTTGATATCAGCTATATTATCGTAAGCTAAGCCTTTTATCGTTGATCTCCCTCCAACCCCTAGAGCAATAAATTCATCCTCATAAGTTCCATATATTGTTTCACTAAATTTAAAGCGTTTATATTTAGCCTCTTTTTTTGTGAACGTGTAAACATAATTTTGAAAATAACCTGAGTCGTTTAATTTGTTATAGATTAGTTTATTTTGTTTGATTTTTTCAATAGGAGTAGGAGGATTTTCTAACTGTTTATTTATTATCTTTCTTAGAAAAGAATTGGAGGTTGCTAAATATTCTAATGGATACACATCAATACTTGATGTTCCTAAAGCGATGGCGTGATCGACGTCTTCCATTAATTCTTCATGTGTTTGACCAGGAAGATGATAAAGTAAATCCATGTTACAGGCGTTAAAGTAGCTCATCATTAAATCTCTTGCGGACTGAATGTGGTCCATCGTCCACTGTAAGTTGAACATTTTTTTATACTTTTGATTAAAGGTTTGTACACCAAAGCTACCACGATTTACACCGATCTCAGCCATTGCTTTTATACGATCTTCAGTGGCTGTAAGTGCCGCACATTCAAATGTCCACTCATAATCATTTGCTAATACAAAGGAATGTGTTATCGCTTCACCTAGTCGTTTAATTTGATCAGGCTTTAAAACTGATGGGGTCCCTCCCCCGATATAAATCGCATCAATCTTTTTACTTTTTATTCTAGGCATCGATGAAACCATCTTGATTTCTTCAATTAATGCATCTAAATACGGCTCTAGCGTATCAGCATAGTTTGTCGTTTTTATAAATGGGCAAAATGTACAGATAGTATCACAAAACGGAATGTGTAAGTAAAGGCTATTTAACCCGTCATTATTATCCGCGGTGCGTGAGAGCTGCATTTTAGTTATATTTTCAGCGATTTCTTGTGATTGATTAACAGCACCTGCAATCGGATAAAAAAAGTTCCATAACTGAGGAATTTCATTATAAGGAATCTGTTTCATCTCATCACCTCGTTTTTTAATGAGAAAAAGTGTGAGGATAGCCCTTCACACTTTTTCTGTCGTAATTAAACCACTAACCATTCTGCTTTAACAACTAACCATTCTTGTTTTTTCATATGAATCACCTCCTTGTAAAATTAATGTTCATAGTCAAAAATCTTAGGTGATATCTCATATGAAGAACTAACTACTTCAGTAGAAGAACTAAACAATAATGACGAAGCTAATAGAATACTAGTGAATAGTTTAATCACTTCTCGCCCTCACTTTTAAATAGATTTAATATTTAAACACTTAACTAATATGAGTATAATAGAAATTAACAGTGAATGATTTTACAATAATTAACGATATGAGAAGGTAGCGTCAAAAAAACGAGGCATATCCCTTAATTTTTTCCAATCAGTATTCTTTTAGGAATATTTATAAGGAGAAAAGCTATGTTAAATCATTTAGGAAAGACGATTAAAGAGTTAAGGCAATCATTAGGTTATACCCAAAAAGAATTTGCCAAAGATATTTGTAGTCAGTCTCAAATTAGTAAAATTGAAAATGGTGAAATCAGCCCTTATGTTCATACATTAGTACAAATGGCTTTAAAGCTAGGTGTCGAACCAGGATTTCTAATAGACATTCTTATAAAGCCACAATATGCATTTATTCAAGAGAGTAGAAAAGCCATTCGTAAAGAAATTCGTCAAAAAAACTATAAAGAAGTGAGACGGCTAGTAAACAAACTGAAGAACCATCCTAGCTTTAAACATGTCCATGAGCAACAATTTATCAAGTGGCACGAAGGTATACTGCACTACTACCTAAATGATCATTTTGAACATGCCATTCTCCATCTGGATACCTCATTAGCTATGAGCCCTACCAATCACTTAACACCTCAAGATATCGAAATCTTAAACAGTAAAGCCATCATTTACTGCGAGGCAAACAAACTAGATGGCGGCATAGCAATCTTCAAAAATATTTTAAAGATAAAAGATCAATCTTTCATGGAAATAAATCCTCGGATTATTGTTCGAGTCTACTACAATTTAGCAAAATCACTCTACGAACTGGATGACAATAAGGAGTCACTTTTCTATTGCAATAAAGGCGTGTCTTTCTCATTAGAAATTGAATCGTTTTATTTATTAGGTGAACTCTATTTTCAGAGTGCCGTTGCTCATATAAAGCAAAATAACCTTGATGAGGCCCATCATTTTTTTCAACTTTCAAAAGATGTCTTTCAAGCAAAAAGCGATTCAAAGTCTGTCAAAAAGCTAGACGACTATATAAAAGATTTAAAAACAGATACTACTTAGTAATTCTGTAATTGTTATGATCCAATAGAACCTTGTCAGTTGCTTGTTATTAAGCTTCTTTCAAAGAGAAAAGCTATATAACGTCAATGATCTAGTGTAGTGAATGCTGTTAATGGAGATGAAAAGATTATGAGGAGAAACGATAAGAATATTAAAATATAGATTCATGCCACGGCGGTGAACTTAGGAAGTCACATAGACATAGAAGTTTTTTTAAAAGTAACTACGAAAAAGATTCCGATCATCTGACGATAATCGGAATCTTAAATAAACGATTTTATACGAGACTAATACACGTTTACTTCAAATCTAAACTGAGGTCTTCTCCTTCGTCAGAAGACTCTTCTGCAGGTACTTCTTGTGTTCCAAGCAATCCATGGTATTCCCTAATGCGATTCTCTATTTCTTTCGTCACGTCCTCATTTTCCTTAAGGAATTGTTTAGCGTTTTCTCGTCCTTGACCCATACGATCATTATTGTATGAGTACCACGCCCCGCTTTTCTGGACGATGTCTAGATCTGATGCAATATCCAAAATAGATCCTTCACGTGAAATCCCTTCCCCATACATAATATCAACTTCCGCCGTTCTAAATGGAGGGGCTACTTTATTCTTAACAACTTTTAATTTTGTTTTATTTCCAATCATATCGTTTCCTTGTTTCAATGTTTCTGCACGCCGAACTTCCAGTCGTACAGAGGAATAGAATTTAAGTGCACGCCCACCAGGGGTCGTTTCCGGATTTCCGAACATGACGCCCACTTTTTCACGAATTTGGTTGATGAAAACGGCAATTGTATTGGATTTACTAACAGCTCCTGACAGTTTCCGAAGTGCTTGAGACATAAGACGAGCCTGCAAACCTACATGGCTATCGCCCATCTCCCCTTCTATTTCCGCTTTTGGAACGAGCGCAGCCACAGAGTCAATAATGAGAATATCAACAGCGCCACTTCGTACAAGAGCTTCAGCAATTTCTAAAGCTTGCTCTCCTGTATCTGGTTGAGATAATAATAATTCATCAATATTAACACCTAAATTTTGTGCATAAACAGGATCCAAAGCATGCTCAGCGTCTATAAAAGCTGCTTGACCACCATTGCGCTGAACTTCAGCAATAGCATGAAGAGCAACAGTTGTCTTACCAGATGATTCAGGTCCATAAATCTCAATTACTCTTCCTCGGGGATATCCACCTACTCCTAAGGCAATATCAAGTGCTAAGGCACCACTTGATATCGTGGACACACGACGCTCTGCTTGCTCACCTAATTTCATAATAGAACCTTTTCCGAATTGTTTCTCAATTTGTTTCAAAGCCATATCTAATGCTTGCTTTCGATCTGACATTCTCAACTCTCCTTTATACATTAAATGATCTCGCACAGGACGATATCTCATTTATTATCTTCTTTATTTAAAAACTACAAACATCCGTTCGCTTTTTATTATAAACGGAAACATCCGCCTTGTCAAAGAAAAGTGATAACCTTTTAATGACAGAGAACATCGCTTAAGGTAAGACCATCACCGATGTATTGATAAAAGGCACTTTTAGCTGCTAAGACGGATGTATAGCATTACTTTCGTTTCGGGCGAGGTTTTGCCGGTTCTAGGTTAATCCTTGCGCCACTCACTCGGGCGTATTTTAACCCTTCATAGACAAACGGCGCCACTTCTTCAGGTACTTCCATAAAGGTGAAATTTTCAAATATATCGACTTTCCCTACTGATTTAGGGTTAATTCCAATGAGTCTTGCAACTTCATCTACGAGTTTTTTCGGAGTTAAGTCGACATTTCTCCCTACATTAATGAAAAAGCGGGTCATGCCTTTTTGTGCACCAGTTTCCCCAAAATCATAGCCATCATCATTTAAATTATCACGGCTGTAAAATGCCAGCTTCATAAGTGATGTGACGACTTTTTCTGCTGGATACCGATCAAGTAAATCCGTTACGAGGGCATCGTACAAATTGGCTCCCTCATCATCGTTTTCAATTAAGTCGATGATTTGTCCTTTCCATACATGCTGCTGTTTCTCCACAACTTCTTCAACTGAAGGAAGGTTTTGAGATGGGATCGTCATTTTAATTTCGGCTTCTATCGAGCGAAGATGCTTCATTTCCCTTGGCGTAACAAGTGTTAATGCTATACCATCTCGTCCAGCACGACCCGTTCGACCAATTCGGTGCACGTAGCTTTCTGGATCTTGCGGGATATCATAATTTATGACATGACTAACATTTTGAACGTCTATACCACGTGCCGCAACATCAGTGGCGATGAGAAACTCAATAGAAGAGTCACGGAACTTCTTCATAACCATATCTCGCTGAGATTGTGTTAAATCCCCATGCAAACCATCTGCTTGATAGCCTCTCGCTTGGAGTGCCTCCGTTAACTCAGCAACCCCTTTTTTCGTTCTACAAAAGATGATGCCTAAATCGATCGTTTCGCTGTCTATAACGCGACAGAGAGAATCAAGTTTATTTCTTTCTAGTACTTTATAATAAACTTGATTGATGGATGGGGCCGTTACTTCCCCTTTACTGATCGTCACTTGTTTAGGCTGCTTCATGTATTTATTAGAGAGCTTGCGAATCGGCGGGGGCATCGTAGCAGAAAAAAGCAAAGTTTGCCGTTCACGATTCACTTGTTGCAAGATTTTTTCAATATCTTCAATGAAACCCATATCAAGCATTTCATCAGCTTCATCTAAAATAAGGGTGTGTACGTGTTGCAATTTAAGTGTTTTTCGATTGAGGTGGTCAAGGATTCTACCTGGTGTCCCAACGACAACATCCACACCTCGCTTTAACGATTTAATTTGTTGACCAATTGACTGACCACCGTAAACAGGTAATGTCGTCACTTTTTTGAATTTTGACAGCTTTTGAAGCTCACCAGCTACTTGAATAGCCAATTCCCTAGTAGGTGTTAAAATAAGAGATTGAATATGGTTGCTTGCTGAAATATGCTCTAGGAGTGGAATACCAAAAGCGGCCGTTTTACCTGTACCAGTTTGTGCTTGGCCAATCACATCTTGCTTTTTTAAAATTTCTGGAATGACCTTTTCTTGAATTGGAGAGGGGGCTTCAAACCCCATATCTTTAATCGCCCTTTTCAGGTCATCAGAGATTTGGAAATCTTCAAATTTCATCATGTCTATTCATCCACCTTTTCTTAACGTAAATCTTTCAATAAATAATAAAGTCCATATTTAACTGAGCGGTCACGGATATTTTCTCTGCTCCCCGCCAAATGTAACTTATAAGCTTCTGTGGTATGTTGTGTAGCAATACCGATATATACGATCCCAGGAGCATGTCCTTCAAGTTCACCGGGGCCAGCTACTCCTGTAAAACTCACACCTACATCACTATGTAACGCTTTTTTAACATTTTCGGCTAACTGTTTAGCACAAGCAGCACTAACTGCTCCCTCCTCACTTAAAAGCCGAGGTGAGACAGACAGAATCGTTTCCTTTACTGCATTACTATAACATACTATAGCCCCATTAAACACATTTGAAACTGCAGGAACTTCTGTAAGGGCAGCAGAAAACTGACCACCTGTGAGACTTTCGGCAGCCCCTAACGTCAGGCTCCTCTCTGACAGTTCTTTTACTAATAATGTTGCTAAGTTTTCCTCCCCTTCACCGTAGAA
The DNA here is from genome assembly GCF_002019735.1 of Salipaludibacillus agaradhaerens. Classification (NCBI taxonomy): domain Bacteria; kingdom Bacillati; phylum Bacillota; class Bacilli; order Caryophanales; family Bacillaceae; genus Salipaludibacillus; species Salipaludibacillus agaradhaerens. Next base: position 301,218 of record NZ_KV917378.1, on the reverse strand, counting down.
GAAGTCTCCTACCCGCCCCAATACTTGCTGTTTCACATGATTTAGTAGGCGTTCATTCTCCTTATCATCCGAGCCCTTAACAGTGAGTCGCAGCGTGACTTCTCCATCAGAAGCAAGAGGTGCAATAGTAGGGTTTGACTGTTGTTCAATTAAGTCATCTATTTTTTCTACAAGCTGAGATTCACCAATATTAAAAAAACGGAGAACCTTTGATTGAATTTCTTCTTTTTGATGAACATTCTTTAATAAAAAAGGCAACGCATATGTCTCAAACATTGGAATCAATTCGCTTGGAGGGCCAGGAAGTAAAATGAGCTGTTTACTTGCTATTTCTAATGCCATCCCACAGGCAAGCCCATGGTCATTTGGAAAAATGTGTGCTCCTTTTAACACAAGCGCTTGTTTACGATTATTCTCAGTCATGTTACGTTTACGAGTAGCAAAAAAATCCCTTATTCGCGCTTCCGTCTCTGGATCATAGTCCAGCGGCGTCCCAGTTACTTCTCCAACAGTCTCTTTTGTAAGGTCATCTTTAGTTGGTCCTAATCCTCCTGTGAAAATTAACACATCAGCCCGTTCAAGAGCTTTCTTAACCACGTCCATTAATCGTTCTTGGTTATCACCTACAACTGTATGATGATAGACATCAATACCCACTTTTGATAACTCTCTAGATAAATAAGTCGCATTTGAGTTTTGTATTTGGCCTAATAAGAGCTCAGAACCAACAGCAATAATTTCAGCATTCATGAACAAGACACCCTTCCAAAAACCTACATGGATTTATTAAGCACATGTTTATTTTTCACAAAATAATCAACACCTGAGAAAATAGTCAATATGACAGCTACATAAATCATAATGGTGTGAAATGGTATGGCGAACATTTCAAAAATAATATTATGTAATAAAACGGATGAAGCCGCCACAATTTGACTGACTGTTTTCCATTTACCCCAAATACTTGCTGCAATCACATCCCCTTCACCGGAAGCTACGAGCCTTAAGCCTGTAACAGCAAATTCTCGGCTTAAAATGACCACAGCTGCCCATGCAGGAAACATATCAAGCCCTGTCAAAGACACAAACGCCGCAGTAATCAATAATTTATCCGCCAAGGGATCTAGGAACTTCCCCATGTTTGTGACAAGGTTATATTTTCTAGCATAGTAACCATCTAGCCAATCGGTCGATGCTGCGAAAATAAAAATAATGGCTGCCACAAAATGATGAACCGGAATAGTGGCACCAAGAAGAGCTAATTCGCCCCAATTAAATGGCACGAGAAGAAATACCATAAATAATGGAATTAATACTATTCTGGAAATGGTAATCTGGTTTGGAATATTCACGAATGATCCTCCTGTCTTTTGTCTACACTCATACCGTATTGATGAAGCCTCTTCAATTTTATCAAAAAGGCAACTATATTGCTAATTGTACCGACTAAAAGTATGTATAATTAGTAGCGCCATAGCACTAGCATATCTATAATTAAGCCTATTAAGGAAAAGAACAACAGCTCCTCTAAGAAGGGGAGCTGTTGTGAAAGAAAGAATAACTATTTTGTCAGTCTTCTACTCGAATAATGACATACTGGCGGTGATCGTCACTCTCATAATCCAGCAATTCATCATTAATGTAAATATCAGCTGTTCTTATATTACCCATATTAAATGTAATCTCAGATTCTCCTGACAAGTCAAAATCAATTTCGTCGCCATCACCATGACTACTTTGATGAACTTCGTCACCATTCGAATCTAAAATCTGCAGCCAGCTGTCTCCAGAAAACGAGAGACTGACATCGAGATCATCTATTCCAGTTAACGTATACGTATAGCGATTTCCTTCACTTTCTTCAAAGGAAAGGGATTGTTCCTGTTCTTCCTCATTCTCTTCATTTTCTTCATTGTTACTAGCGTTATTGTCATTGGCACCTTCATTGTTATTCTCTACGTTATTATCTTCTTCCACATCATTATCGGTTATTTCGATAGAAGGGGCTTCTTGATTGTCTCGTGGGACACCCCCAGAATCATCTGTATCTCCTTGTCGGAATATCCAAAAAGCTAGTCCTATGGCTAGTATAAATAGAATCACAACTAACGTAGGAAGAAGTGAAGCAATTTTAGATTTTTTCCTAACGGTCTTTGGTTTGGACCTATTCACTCTTGGCGGAAGATCGACAGGCTCTTTTTTGGTTTGAGGGAGCTCATTTTTATGTTCCTCAAAAATCATGTCTGGGTCTAACTCAACGGCTTCTGCATAGCTTTTTACAAATGCTCTGCCATAAAAATCGCCAGGCATTTTAGAAAAATCCCCGTCTTCAATAGCAATTAAATACCGTTTTTGTATTTTAGTTACTCGTTGAAGTTCATCTAGAGAATACCCTTTTTCTTCTCTTGCATTTTTTAATCTAATTCCTAATTCAGACACACTCAACACCTACCACCTAACTGATATCAAAGGATGAGAATCCTGATTCAATAGAATCATATGTAATTTCTTCACTCTCATCACTTCGAAGCTCAATGATATAATCAAAATCATCTAAAGAATATTCTGTCTCTCTTACAAAAATATCAGGATGCTCCACGACTTTAGTAGCTGGAAGTCGCATCATTTTTGAAATAAGTGCCTGATGTCGCTCTGACGCTCTCATCGTTGACACGATACCATCAATAATGTAAATATGGTCTTCTGACATTTCATCGTCAGCCAACTGACTCCTTATCGTCTGTCTCAATAACGTGGAAGAGAGAAACGACCAGCGTTTATTGGCACAAACACTTGCCGCAACAACAGATTCTGTTTTTCCTACCCTTGGCATACCACGAATACCGATAAGTCGATGTCCGCTCTTCATAAACAGCTCTGCCATAAAGTCAACGAGAAGACCTAACTCATCACGTACAAAGCGAAACGTTTTCTTTTCATCTTCATCTCGTTCGATATAGCGTCCGTGTCTTACTGCCAGTCTATCTCGTAGCTTCGGTTCTCGGATTTTCCTTAATGTTATCACATCCATCGTTTCCATGATATAACGAAGTCGCATAATCGCTTCATCACTGACACTTTTAATCAGCATCCCTCGCCGTCTATGCTCCACACCGTTGATGGTTAAGATATTAATTCGTAGCATACCTAGGAGTGATGATATTTCACCCAATAATCCTGGGCGATTCTCATTAATTTGATATTCCATATACCACTCTTTTTGTTTCACTTGACAACTCCTTTCTTCCCTTTGAGTAACGACTTAATGTGAAAGTATCAAACTTTATGGAGAACAAATGACCTATGAAATTATAAGGATGCCGATAGTAATAAAATGATGTCTTATATGTTCTCATTAAAAAGTCATCATCTGCCTCGTTTATCATTTATATGTGAGCCAACTTCATAATGATGTTTTTAAAGCAATAGCACGACTAATATTCAATAAATTTCATTTAATATGCAGATGATAAAACGAACCTTCAATCAGGACATTAGTCCGTCTGAAGTGAAGGTCACAGCCATTATTAGCATTTTGACGTCTTGTTTTGAATAATATGACATTCATTCATGTTTATACTTCATCTTTTACGTTATTTCCCTAAAATAGCCGCTCCACAAACGTCCCATTGTCGCTTATTTATGTATTCTTATGTTGAATGTACAATCGCCTTCCTGATAACATCATAATGGATTTTTCTCTTCATTAAAAGAGATTTATATCATTATTATTCAAAACACTACAATTTTCGTTATTTTTCTATCAAAGTCGTATATAAAATCACAAAAATACTGAGTTTTAACATAGATAAAATAAGTGCAATTAATAAGAAAGATAAAAAGCATCGTCTTAACGACGATACTTTTTAGCATTACCTTTGCTGAACGAGTTTGACCATCATATTAGCAATGGCATGCTGCTCTTCCTCACTTGCTACATGCCAAAGGTCTGCTAACACTTTTTCTTGCTCATTCTTTGGGGTAACTTCTTCAGATAAATATTCCCCTACTTGGTAAGCTACTTCTGACACAGTCTTTTGATCCATACCTTCATGTTGGCCTTGATCAAGTTTGTCGCCTAAAAAATTTTTCCACTGCTCCCAGTTATCAAGAACTGACATAAGTCATTCCTCCTTGTGATATCTTTCTTCTCTAGCTTTTCACAATCAAGGAATAATATGCATGTAAACATCGGTATTAACAATGCCATGCACCATTAACAGACATGATTTGGCCATTTATGTAGTTGGCTTTTTCTGATACTAAAAAAGTGACCAGTTCTGCAACTTCTTCCGACTCACCTAGTCGGCCAGCCGGAATCTCCTCACATAAAGCCTTTTTTTCTTCTTCGGAATACTCTGAGAGCATACGTGTTTGAATCGCACCGGGCGCCACCCCATTCACATTAATCCCGCTTGGTGCTACTTCTTTAGCTAACGCTTTTACGTAAGCATTTTGACCGCCTTTAACCATTGAATAGGTCACTTCGCATGCAGCACCACTTAAACCCCAAATTGACGTTATAACAACAATTTTGCCTTTTTTCTGAGCTATCATCTTAGGCAAAAAAGTTTTTGTAATGAACGAAGGAGCCATAAGACTAATTGCCAATTGTCTTTTCATGTCCTCTTCGGTTTCCTCTTGATACAAGCCGATAGATGGCTCCCCTGCATTATGGATGATAACATCTATCACTACATCTTTTAACGTACCGATCTTTTCCTTTGTATGCTCATAGTCACTAAAATCAACTTGGAGGAGAGAACATTTGCAATCAAAAGTAGATTCAACTAACATTTTCAGCTCTTCTGCCCTTACTTTATTTTGACAATAGTGAAGGATGAGGTCGTGGCCGCTGGCTGCCAGTTTTAAACTGATTGCGCGGCCAATCTCTCCTGAAGCGCCAGTGACTAGTGCAAGTGGGCGCCTCTTATCCACGCTGCGCTTCACCGTCTGGTACGATTAAACATTGGCTCATTTGTGTGTCAACATTAAAATGATCATTGAGGGTTTCCTGTAAACTTTCTGTTGTTAATGCTTCCAACATAGGTATGACATGAAATAAATCCATATCATTAAACCGATATCGCGTAAACTGATTCGCAATAAATTCTGGAGAATTCATCGCTTTGAGGAAGTAACCAATTTTCTTTTTACGTATACGCTCCACTACGTCCTTATTTATCGGCTGTTGTAAAAAGTCAGAAATCATTGTTTTTATCGTATTTCCTAAGGCTTCTGGATTTTTTGAGTCTCCGCCAATAACAGAAAAGCCAAAACCATATTCACCTGTATAATCAAAACTGAACGTATCATCTATCAACCCTTGCTCATACAATGCTTGGTAATTTTCAGAGCTTTGACCAAACATCATTTCTAATAAAAGTTGTATAGATAATTCTTGCTTTAGTAAGTCCTCCCCTTGCTTGTCATGACGGTGTTCTTTTATACCTACTAAGCATTTACCTGTATTCACAGCCATCGGAATAACAACTTTTTTCTCATCGACTTCTGTTGGTTCTTTCACCGTCACACGTTGAATATCCTCTGGCTCTGGAAACGTTTTATTTTCTTGGTTTTGTCTCACTTGTTGGAGAATTTTTTCAGGCTCAACATTCCCGACGATGAAAAGCACCATATTCCCTGGATGGTAAAATGTTTTGTAACACGTATAAAGTAAGTCTTTTGTTGTTTGATTGATGGATTCTACCGTCCCAGCTATATCAATACCCACCGGATGCTCTTTAAACATCGCTTTTAAAAGACCAAAGAAATTTTGCCAATCTGGATTATCTTCATACATCTTAATTTCTTGTTCAATAATCCCCTTCTCCTTGTCAACTGACTCATCTGTGAAATAGGGCTTCTGCACAAAATTCATTAAGGTTTCTAAATTGTCTTCAATATTCATTGTGCTTGAAAATAAATATGCTGTTCTGTTAAAGCTTGTAAAAGCATTCGCGGAAGCCCCCTTCTTACTAAACTCTTGAAAAACATCGCCTTCTTCATCTTCAAAAAGCTTATGTTCGAGGAAATGAGCGATCCCATCAGGCACCCGTAATGGTTCCTCTTCTCCAAGGGGAACAAAATGATTGTCTATAGACCCATATTTCGTTGTGAACGTAGCAAACGTTTTATTAAACCCTTTTTTAGGTAAGACATAGACGTGTAAACCATTCGGTAATTTATCAAAATGTAATGTCTCTTGAAGTTGATCAAATGTCTGTTTCGTCATTTTGTTACTTCCTCCTTCCCTTTAAGGAAATAGACGGTGTCCAACGTGATTTTTTTAGCTACATTCACGATATCCTCTTTCGTCACACTATCTGTACGTTCAATCCACTCATTAAGAGGGATAGGATTCTCTGTTAACTCATTTTGATATTCTAATTCAATTCGGCCTCTAGGTACATCCATTGTTTCTAGGATTTGATTCTTATAGACGGCTTTTGTTTGTACAATATCTTCTTCAGTAAAATTCCCGTGTTTCATTTCTTCCATTTGCTTAAAAATAATGTCTGAGGCTTTTTTATAATGACTCGATTGAATGCCTGACATAACAATTAACAAGCCTTTAAAGCTTTCAACTCTTGATGCTGCGTAATAGGCTAAACTCGCCTTTTCTCGGACATTAATAAATAATTTTGAATGTGAGAAGCCACCAAAGATACCGTTAAACAGCTGCATGGCAAAATAATCATCGTCCCCATATAACACATCTGTTCGATAACCTATATGGAGTTTTCCTTGCTGGACTGACTGTTCTTCCACTACCTCATTCGGAGTATCTTTTAACTTGATAGGTGATCTCTCAATTAACTGATGATTCTCTCCTTTATCGGTTTGATCGGTAGGGAAATAGCGCGTAATGAAAGATCTTATTTCTTTTTCCTCTACATCACCCATGATGTATAAATCTATTTTGTCTTTCTTTAATACCTCGTGATAGTAGTCATATAAAGCGTGACTTGTAATGGCTTGCAAATCTTCTTCATATCCGAGAACATGCACCCCGAATGGTTCATCTTGACACATCTCTTCAGTTAGCCGTTTATTAGCATATCGCATTTTGTCATCGTATACGGACGATATTTTTTGAGCAAGGGTACGTTTTTCTTCTTCGACGACTTTATCGTTGAATTTTCCATTCTCTTCATTTGGATTTAACAACACTGAGGATAAGAGTTTAATCCCTTCCTCCATGAGTGGTGTTTGATCTTTTAGAAATTTCTCATTTGCTATATCCATTCTAATAGACACAATATGATGCTCGCCTTTCTTTGTCACATCAGATGTTAAAGACGCTCCATAGAGTTCTTCAAGAGCACTTCTCAATTGCTGTCGTGATGGATAATCGGCAGTACTGTTTTGCAAAATATGTGATAGCAGCGCCCGTTTTGTTGCTGTTTCTTTTGTTAAGGGCGCATTTAATTGAATGTTAAATGTGGTTGTTTTAAATGTTTTTGATGGAATGATGTGTACGTTAAGTGATCCAGACTGAAACTGAATCATGCGATCTGGTTCCATATTATTCCCTCCTCTTATTAGTCATAATATACCTTAAATCCGAATGAATATGTCGTTAATCTATTGTTAATTTCTACTTAGTACTGATTTTAACAGAAGAATTATTTTCATGTTCATAAAATGCTCTGGCAATCAACTGAAAAAGCACAATAAAAATTTCCTCAAGAAGAGCTCTTGAAGAAATTCTAATACACTCTTTTTCGTAATACATGGAATTTAAACTTATCAGCTCTGAAGTAATTTAAAGAGTAAAGAACAGGCTCCTCTTGCTCGTTATAATGCATTTGCTTCAGTACGAGAAGCGCTGTTTCTGGATCACAGGCTAGTATTTCCGATACTCTTTCATGATAACCAAGCGGTTCAATCTGTGTCATAGCATAGGTAATCGTGTTACCGTTTTTCTCCAACTGATCAAACATCGATTGTTCTTCATGGGAGACATAATCAGGTAAATGATGTTTTGGAATTTTATCTAAACAGTAGACGACAGGCTCCCCATCTGCTGTCCTAACCCGTTCTAGCACAATCATGTCATCTATCTGCTCGTCATAAAAGCGTCGTTGATCATCCTCTGATGGCTTTTCAATGGAGGAGGACAAAAAGTTTGTACCAGGCTCTTTGTTCCCACGTTTAATCATATCTGTGACACTAAAGAGCTCTTCTATCCCTGATGAAAATAACGGTTTAGAGTTAATAAAAGTCCCAACACCATGGCGTCTTATAATGATACTCTCATCTTCTAACATTCGTAATGCTTCACGTAATGTAGCCCTGCTTACACCTAATTGCTTTGACAGTTGGAATTCCGACGGCAGGCGTTCACCTGTCTCGTAAGCTCCATCTTCAATATCTTGTTTAATTCTATCAATGACTTGCAAGTATAACGGGCGCTGATCCGATTTTATCATCTTTTATACTCCTCCTGCTGACCAAGTCGTTGCGAATTTCTATATAGTAAATGTAACACGAATTCCCAGTTTGGACTATCATTTTTATGCTCACCATATCATGATCCTACAAGGAATCACGTGAGACGATATTATCATCATCTTTTCCTATTAGGACTTCTCTCGGCTTACTCCCTTCATAAGGACCCACGACACCTCTCACTTCCATTTCATCAATTAAACGAGCAGCTCTAGCATATCCAATTCTAAAGCGTCGTTGAAGCATAGAGACGGAAGCCGTTTGCATATCAAGAATAAGTTGTACTGCATCATAATAGAGCTCGTCTGTCACTTCCTCGCTTATTTCTTCCTGCTCTCCTTCTTTAGGCATCATTTCCTCTGAGTATTGGGCTTTTTGTTGTTCAATGCAATGTCTAACAACTCTTTCAACCTCATCATCCGATAAAAAGGCACCTTGTATACGTGTCGCTTTTGACGCCCCTACCGGCAAAAATAGCATATCTCCTTTTCCTAACAACTTCTCAGCCCCGTTACCATCTAAAATTGTACGTGAATCCGTAGAACTTGAAACCCCAAAAGCAATTCGAGAAGGTATATTAGCTTTTATTACCCCAGTAATCACATCGACTGAAGGTCGTTGCGTCGCAATAATTAGATGAATACCTGCAGCTCTTGCCATTTGCGCTAAACGTGTAATAGCATCTTCCACTTCTGAGGAAGCAACCATCATTAAGTCTGCTAGCTCGTCCACAATTACTACAATAAACGGTAAAGGTGAATAGGCATCTTCTGTATCTCTTTTCTTATTCTCTTTTTCTATGTACGAATTATAACCTTCAATATTCCGCGTACCGGATGCAGCAAATAGTTCATATCGTCGCTCCATTTCGTTTACGACTTTCTTCAACGCTTGTGCCGCTTTTTTAGGTTCGGTGACCACCGGTGATAAAAGGTGAGGAATTCCATTATAGACATTAAGTTCAACCATTTTTGGATCAATCATCATCAGCTTTACTTCATGAGGTTTACTGCGAATTAATAAGCTGATAATAATGCCGTTAATACACACACTTTTACCACTACCAGTAGCTCCTGCTACAAGTAAATGTGGCATTTTGTTTAATTCTGCAATAACAGCTTCACCTGAAATATCTCGCCCAAGTGCAATTGCCAAGTGGTTACTCTTTTCCTTCATTACCGATGAATCAAGCACTTCTCTTAACGTTACGAGCGATACTTCCTGATTAGGAACTTCAATGCCGATGGCTGACTTTCCAGGGATAGGCGCTTCCATCCGAATATCTTTAGCCGCCAAAGCTAAAGCTAAGTCATCTGTTAAATTCACAATCTTACTCACTTTAACGCCAGTGCTTGGGTACACTTCATACTTTGTGACAGACGGACCTAAATGCACTTTTGTTACTTTTGCACTTACACCAAAGCTCTCTAATGTTCGTTCGAGCTTTCGGGCGTTTTTTGAGAGCATTGAATGTTCTTTTGCTTGACTGGCTTTAGCAGGGTTTTGCAATAAATCAAACGACGGTAATTCGTAAGATGCGTTCTCAGCTTCTGAGACGACAAGGGAAGTAGAGACAGGATGATCTGTCTCTTTTGTTCTCTCGTTTTGCTTAGGGCGATAGGTAAGACCAGTTGTCTCAGTTGTTATGCCATCATTAGTCTTGTCTCTCTCCGTATTTTCAATCGGTATAACGTCAAGATATTCTGGTTCATTGTGAGACGAATCGTCATACGCTGTTTTTGTGAAATCATAAATAATTGGTTCCTCGGTTTCTCCCTCTTTCACATGATAAGTGTCAACGTCTGGAGCAAATTGCTCTGAAGCTTCTTTGTTAACTTCTCGCTGTTTTGATTTCGCTGAAATTCTTTCTTTTATCGCTGTTACTAAAGATTGAAAGGACGTACTTATTTTATTTTTAGCAGCTATAACTAGTCCTGCAGGTCCTCGTCCATTTTTTTTAATCACGTCGATAAACGACTTTCCCGTTACTAAAACGAGTGCTGCAATCATAAGACCAATAGCAAATACAATCGTCCCTCCTGAAGAAAATAAAACGTGACTAACTGAAAAAGCAATTGCTCCTATCATCCCACCACCTAGGTTATCTACAGGCGCAGTTCCTTGCAGCTGCTGCCAATATAGGTCCCACGTATTTCGTATCACAGAGTGGTCAAGAAATTCTACTTTCTCACTCATCTCCCTAAATAATTGGACGTGACTTAAAAGTGTTAACGAAAAGACAAATAGATAACAGCCAATAAAACGACGATTCCACATAACAGGAAGCTCCCGTTTCAACATGATGTAAATGGAGAAGAGGAATAAGCTAATCGTTAATAAAATGTGCCAGCTGCCTAAAAAGAAACGAAACAGTTCTATTAAGCCTTCACCAACAATACCAAGCCTTGCAAATGTGACAATAGACACGATGAATAGAAATAATCCCGTCAACTCAAATGTTAGTTGTTTTCGCCATTTAGGCGTCCTTTTCTTCCGTTTTCGTGCCATTACAACCACCCCATATCACTTTTACAAATTGAAGAAGCAGCCGAGATTCTGTCGGCTGCTTTTCCCGGATTAACGAACGTTTGTTTCAACTATTATATCATAGAGAACAGAAGTGTGACTACAGGTATCATCCACTAATTTGAATTAATAGAGCGACCAGGAGTATAGTGCGGGTTTAGGTACATATTAGGATCAGTTGCTATTAGGCGGCTAATCCTGTACCCTTCTCCTTCATCTTCTTTTTCTAAAATGAGATGTCCTCCAGGGATTTGTACCATTTTATAGGATGTATAGCTGTTTTGAGCAGGCGGAAAAACCATATCTAGTTGCTGGTATGTATACAGTATCATTGGATCACTTCCTTCGAATCATCTAGTGGTCTATTAGCTTCAATAAGTTCATTTAGTTTTTTTATTGCTTCTCCTAAACCGCCTACTTCATGAATCAATCCGTATTTTACGGCATCATTTCCGATTACATTTGTTCCAATATCTCTCGTTAGATTTCCTTTAGATAACATAAGGTCTTTAAAATCTTCTTCCGAGATGGACGAATGATTCGTTACGAAGCGAATCACTCTGTCTTGCATCTTATCTAGATATTCAAATGATTGTGGAACACCGATAACAAGCCCAGTAAGTCGTACTGGATGAATGGTCATCGTAGCACTTTCAGCTATAAAGGAGTGTTTTCCTGCCACAGCAATCGGCACCCCAATACTATGACCACCACCGAGCACGAGTGTCACGGTTGGTTTAGACATGGAGGCAATCATTTCTGCCAATGCTAAACCTGCCTCTACATCTCCTCCAACTGTATTTAAAATGAGCAAAAGCCCCTCAATTTTTTGGTTTTGTTCTGCTGCTACTAGTTGAGGAATAACGTGCTCATACTTAGTCGTTTTATTTTGTGGTGGCAACTGCATATGACCTTCAATTTGACCGATTATCGTCAAGACATGGATATTGCTTGCTTCCATTTGAGGAATATTTGTTTGACCTAGTTGTTGAATTTTATCAACAATCCCGCTCGCCTTTTCGGTTCCTGGACTTTCTTGTTCACGTTGTGGTTGATCCTGCTGATTGCTCATAATTCATAATCTCCTCCCTTTTTTGCTTAGTATGGAAGGAGACGGCTTCTTTCATACTTAATCTATAAAACGAAGCTCCTCACAAAAAACCGCTATAATCTTATAATAAGACCATAGCGGTTCTAACTGTTTAAGCTTCCATTATAATAGGCATAATCATCGGGCGGCGCTTCGTTTTTTCGTATAAAAAGCGACTTAATTGATCACGAACCTGTGTTTTCAATTGCGACCACTCTGTCTGATTTTGTTCCATGGCATGTTGAAGCGTTTCAGTTACAAGTTTTTCTGCTTGATTAATAAGGGCCTCTGACTCCCTCACGTACACAAACCCTCTGGAAATAATGTCAGGGCCTGATAATATAGCACTATGTTTTTTATTGAGCGTTACAACCACAACAAGTATACCGTCTTTGGAAAGGAGGCGTCTATCTCTTAACACAATATTCCCTACATCTCCAACGCCTAGCCCGTCTATTAACACATGTCCTGAAGGAATTTTATTGCCCCGTTTTCCTTTTCTTTTCGTAAATTCAACTAACTCTCCTTTTTCTAAGAGAAAAATACGACTATCATCCATACCAACAGATCGCGCTAAGTGCCTGTGAGCATATTGCATCCGAAATTCACCACTTATTGGGATAAAATGCTGAGGTTTAACGAGATTAAGCATCATTTTTAATTCTTCTTGATTGGCATGACCAGAAACATGAATTTTCTTATTTTTTCCATAAATAACGTTAGCACCTGTACGAGATAGTAAATCAACCATTTGAGAAACAGCTTTTTCATTTCCCGGATTAGGCATTGCAGAGATAATAATGCGGTCATCTGCTTCAATTTTAACTAAATTATGAGAGCCCTTAGCCATTCTTGCAAGACAACTTACTGGTTCCCCCTGACTACCTGTCGTCAATATAACGAGTTCATCTCGAGCGTATTTTTTAATATCGCTCTTCTCAATTAACGTCTCATTATTTGAAGATAAATACCCAATATCAAGGGCAATTTTAATGACTTTTTCGATATCCGTTCCTGTTACGACAACTTTACGGCCTTCATTCTCTGCAGCCGTAAGCACTTGCTGAATGCGATGAATATGAGAGGCGTAAAGTGACACGATGATACGGCCATCAGCTTCATGAAATGCATCCTTTAATCCTTCAGCCACAATAGATTCAGATAAGCTGTTTCCTGGTATCTCAGCATTTTGACTATCAGAAAGTAAACATAGGACACCTTTCTCTCCAAGCTCTGTGAGTTTTCCAATTTCTGATGTTTGTCCATCTACAGGGTTTTGGTCAAATTTAAAATCACCAGTATATACGATCGGCCCTTGAGATGTATGAAGGATAACGCCTAGTGAATCTGGAATACTGTGATTCGTGTGGAAGAAATTAACTGGCGTTTTCCCTATTTTAATTTTAGAATCAGCGTGAATTTCTATAAGCCTAGGCTTTTTCTTTACTTTAATCTCACTACATTTATCTTTAACTAACGCTAACGTAAATTTTGAACCATACACAGGAACATTTAAATCACGTAAAACATATGGAATAGCACCAATGTGATCATCGTGGCCGTGGGTTACGATAATACCTTTAACACGGTCTTTATTTTCTACCAAGTAAGTGATATCAGGAATAACAATGTCTACACCTAGCATATCATCTTCTGGATGCATACAACCGGCATCAATAATAATAATGTCATCGTCCATTTCCAGGACATACATATTTTTCCCTATTTCATCCAATCCACCTAGGGAAAAAATACGGATCTTTTCAGTTTGTTGATTCGACAATGGTAAATCCTCCTATAAATAATCTATATTTCAAAACGGTCTGCCCTCTGGAGATAAGTATAACTTATTATTGTTTTTAATCACAAGTGAGAAAAGAAGGAGACGCGTTCTTTAATTCTAAATTAATAAAACGAACCTTCAAACAGTGGGCTTTTTCGTTCTTCTTCCACTGATTGCTCGTTGAATATCAGCGCCCATTATCTCCTACCTAAATAGATTTTTATCTCTGCGCTCTATTTTTTAGGCGGGCGTTTTACGGCCAGTTATCCGTGATAAAACAAGAATAAATGAGCGCTTGAACCTAACACGATTTTTATAATAACGTTAAAGTTCTATAGCAGTTGGCTAGAAGTTAATGTTCTTTCTCCTAAAATTGAGTTAAAGGATCTAAACTATACAAGAAACGTTCATTCAGTTCATAATATGTAAAACATAAACGTTTTTTCTTCAAAATAACCTATGATAGTATTTGTGCGCCATGTCATGTTTTAAGATCATGCATCCTGTATTTAAGGGACGAGACACCTATGTCCTGACATTTTACATGACCATTACATCTGTTTCATACGATTCCGCTATGAAAAAGCTGTATGCCCTCGCATACAGCTTTCTTAAACAAATTAATTTAAGACAACGCATGTTGGATAACGAGCCGTTCTTCTGGTGTTACAGGAAGTAATGGAAGGCGAACGCCTCCTACATCAAGCCCTTTAATTTGAAGAGCTGTTTTCACTGGTGAAGGGTTCGGTGCGATAAATAAACTCTTCATAATTGGTAATAACTTTTGATGAATAGCAGAAGCTGTTGCTATATCACCGGATTTAAATGCTTTTATCATATGCTGCATGTCATTACCGACAATATGGCTTGAAACAGATACGATCCCGTCAGCTCCAACAGCCATAGACGGTAGCGTCAAGCTATCATCTCCGCTAAAGACTTGAAACTCTTTAGGGGTTTCAGAAATGATCGTTGTCATCTGATCGAGATCCCCACTCGCTTCTTTTATAGATGTTATATTATGAATTTTCGACAAAGCCACAACCGTTTCCGGAAGTAGGTTTACGACACAGCGTCCTGGAATGTTATAAAGCATGACTGGTAAGGATGTTTTTTCAGCAATTGTTTTAAAATGCTCATATAAACCACGTTGAGAAGGTTTATTATAATAAGGGGAAACAAGCATAATACCATCTACCCCTAATTTTTCTGCTTTCACCGTGAGTTCTGCTGTTGCATAAGTGTCGTTCATCCCTGTCCCTGCAATGACAGGAATTCTCCCAGCAGCCGCCTTAACGGCATGCTCGTATAAAGCAGATTTTTCTTCCATACTAAGTGTTGCCGATTCTCCTGTTGTTCCACCAACAATAACGCCTTCTGTCCCATTTTCAATTAAATAATCCATCAAACGATTCATTTTTTTAAAATCAATATTTCCTTTAAAGTCAAAAGGCGTTACCATTGCTGTTAAGACATTGCCCAATGCCATATACTCCACTCTCCTTATCTTTCGTCAAGATCTTGTAAAAACATGTCGTGAAGCGCATTTACAGCATCGACCATGTCTTTTTCATGTACAAGTACCCAAATGGTTGTGTGTGAATCTGCCGACTGTAGTATTTGGATATGACGGTCGGTAAGTGCTTCAACGATTTTAGAAGCAATTCCTGGCACCCCAGTCATTCCAGCACCTACAGCGGATACTTTTGCACAGTTTTTTTGTACTTCAGGTTGTAAGTCTAAGCTGTTCAAAACGCTAACTGCACGTTCTGTAAGATACTCTGGAACCGTATAAGCTACACCGAATGGATGAATATTAATAAAGTCCACAGAGATATTAGCTGTAGCCATCGCTTTAAAAACTTTCGCCTGAAGATCATATTCTCCTTCACTAGCAGCCACTTTTATTTGTGAAACTTCTTTGACATGAGCAATACCTGTAATTGGACGCTCCTCTATATCTTTTCCCGGGCTAGAAGAGGTACTCGTCGTGATTAACGTTCCTGTGCCTTCTTCAGATGCTGATCTGATTCTAATTGGTACCTTTGCTTGCATGGCCACTTCCACTGCCCGAGGATGGATAACTTTAGCCCCTTGATAAGCCATATTACATATTTCATTATACGTCACGACTTTAATAGGCTTTGCTGTTTTTACAATGCGCGGATCCGCCGTCATGACACCAGCCACATCGGTAAAAATATCCACAACCTCTGCCTTTAAAGCGGCACCTAGCGCTGTAGCAGATGTATCTGATCCACCTCTTCCAAGTGTTGCCGTTGTCCCTTTTGCAGTCTCACCTTGAAATCCCGTTACAACAATCACATCGGTTGTTTCAATTGCTGCTAAAAGTCGCTCAGTTTTTATATCCGTTATTTTCGCATTAGTATATTCTTCAGTTGTTCTAAATCCTGCTTGTGCCCCCGTCATGGCAAGTGATGAAATCCCCTTTTGTTGGAGGAGAGATGAAAACACAACAGAAGAAATTGTTTCACCACACGATAATAATAGATCTTGTTCTCTCTTAGAGACAGAAGTAGTGACACCGCCTACTAAATCTAAAAGGGTATCAGTAGCATAAGGGTCGCCAGATCTCCCCATTGCAGAAACGACCACAACCACTTTATAACCACTTCTTACAGCAGCTATCACATGTTCGCTACATTTATCCCGCATTGTATCATTTTTTAATGACGTACCACCGAATTTCTGAACAACAATTTTCATTGTATTTCCATCTGCCTTTACACACGAATTTTTTTATTTTAACAAGCCTAATTTAATTAAAGAAAAAGCAATTTGAACTGAATTTAAGGCTGCGCCTTTTAGTAAATTATCTGCCACTATCCACATATGAAAGCCTTTAGGTTGATCGAGGTCTTGACGAATTCTTCCAACAAACACATCGTCTTTCCCTTTACTTTCAGAAGCTAGTGGATAAACTTGATTTTGAGGGTCATCTTGCAAAGTGACGCCTTCAGCTTCGCTTAGCAATTTACGCATCTCTTCTACGTTCAAGCCTTCTTCTTGTACCTCAATATAGACTGACTCCGAATGTCCGGTTTCTACAGGAAGACGAACACACGTGGCCGCCACTTGCAACGACTCATCTTCCATTATCTTTTTCGTTTCATTGATCATTTTCATCTCTTCAAACGTAAAACCGTTTTCTTGGAAAACATCGATTTGTGGAACGGCATTAAATGCGATTTGATAATGCTTCTTATCTCCTGAAACAGGCAAAATTTGTGGGTCAATGCTCTCGCCATCCATTATTTGTCGAGATTGTTCATACATCTCATCAATGGCGTCTACACCTGCTCCTGAAACAGCTTGGTATGTAGACACCACAATTCGTTTCAGTCCAAATGCTTTACGAACTGGTTCTAGAGCCGCTACCATTTGAATGGTTGAACAATTAGGATTACTAATTATTCCTTTATGGCGTTCTAAAGCTTGCTCATTCACTTCAGGTACTATTAATGGCACATTTTCATCCATTCTAAAGGCACTTGTATTATCTACTACGATAGCACCACGCTTTACTGCCTCCGGAGCCAGTGCTTTAGAAACGGATCCTCCTGCGCTGAATAACGCCAATTGAACCCCTTCAAACGACTCAGGCTTTGCCTCTTGAACAGTTAGTTGTTCACCTTTGAATGTCAATTGCTTACCTGCTGATCTTTTAGAAGAAAGCAGTAAGAGAGTATCAACCGGAAAATCGAGCTTTTCAAGTGTCCGGATCATTTGTTCACCTACCGCCCCTGTTGCTCCTACAATAGCCACGTTAAATGTTTGATGTGTCATGATCAGTTCTCCTTTCAGTGATAAGATATTTTAAGAGTCTTTTTAGTAAATGCCGCTACTCCGATTATATACAAGATTATCGCCGCCGTTAAGAGGGAACTCTATCGGCGACGAATGTCACTAAACTCTTATTTTAACAACTGATCATGAGAATTGCATTAATTTTTATATCTTTCTATAAAAACAGGTTGAACTTGCTTCCCTTCAAGAGCATTTTTTACTGTTTCAGGTATTTTAGTCATGTCTGCTACGAGTGAGTTTGGTTTTTTGTAAGGATGATCTTGACCTAATGGCACAAAATAAATATTTTTAGCAGCCATAAGCGTCATAATATTCACACCATTTAAACCGAGTGCATCATTGGTGGAGACTGCAAGAACAATCGGTCCGCCTGTTCTCATTGTTGCTTTTGCTCCCATTAATACAGGTGTATCTGTTAAAGCATTGGCTAATTTACTTGTAGAATTTCCCGTTAAAGGAGCAATAACCATACAATCTAATGGGGTTTTAGGTCCAAAAGGCTCTGCCTTTACAATTGTATCCACGAGTGGTTCTGATGTAATATCTTTAATTTTTTTGATCCAATCATCACTTTTCCCAAATTTTGAATCGGTCGTTTGTACTGTATAAGAAACGAAAGGTGTGACCTTCGCTCCTAGTGAGACAAGATTTTCAATTTCAGGCATCACCTCTTCATACGTACAATGAGAACCTGTTAATCCAAAACCGATATGCTTGCCTTTTAATAACATTAGTGGCGGCCTCCTTTCTGATCAATCCATTGTTTCTCAAGTAACGTAGATAGTAATTCAGCAAGCTGAATACCTGCAGTTTTCGGAGCAACTAGACCAGGTAAGCCAGGTGTTAAGATTGCATGAATACCTCTTTTGTTAGCAAAATTAAAATCCGTTCCTCCAGGCTTAGAGGCAATATCAAGAATAAGCACGTGATTTTGCATTTTTGCGATAACAGTAGACGTTAAAATGTGGGCAGGAATCGTATTGATGACAACATCTGCCTCTGATACTGCATCATTTAAACTATTTAGAGGAATCGGGGTTAAATTCATTTCGTAAATTCTAGCTAAAAGTTCTCTTTCCTTTGCAGCAACCGAGACATGTGCACCCAAACTAGCAAAGGTTCTAGCGATCGTTTGGCCTACTCGCCCAAAACCAGTAACCAATACGTTGGAACGGTGAATCGTCACATTTGTATGCTGAATGACTAACATGACTGCCCCTTCTGCTGTAGGAATAGAATTATAAATAGCTAAATCATCCCTGTTCATTAATTCAACAAGGGACTTTTCTGATTGTTGTGCAATATTTTTTAAGGTTTTGTTGGCAATACCAGTATAAATTTTTAAATGTTCCGGTGTTTTTGCAAGCCATTTGTCTTCTAACACTTGAGGGTGCCCTGAAAATACAGTATCCGCTTCACCATTGTGATTTACACCATTTACCGGCAATATAATGGCGTCCAACAGGTCGGTATCCACTGTTTCAAACGTTTTGTTTTCCACTCCAAGAAATCCATCATCGAGCTGATCAAACCCAATTAAATAAAGAGAAGTATCTAAAGTAGATAGTTTACGAATAACTTCAATCTGCCTTAAATCTCCTCCAATAATAGCTACCTGCATTCCAGTTAACAACGTCTCTACCTCCCCTTCGATAAAACTTTCGGTAAGCTAATGACATGCTTTCAGTGGGCAGTGTCACAGCACCTTTCGGAAAGGGACACATGAGCCTTGCGGATGCTCACCATATTTTATGATGGCAATGACAATTGGTGATAGGAGTATAAAAATTCTTATAATAATTCCACGGTGGTTTCATCATTTGCACTTCATATTTAACTAAGTCATTCAGAAGGAGGCCCCTGCCCTGAAACAAGTTATAACAGCGTCTCAGTTGTATGATGTATTGACATGTGACATTTGTCTTTTGTTAGGGCGCTTTCCAAAAGGCTTGCTGTAAGCTGATTAATGCGATAAATCCTTCCCTATCATCGGGTCTTTATTCTCCGAAATTTACCTTCTTCACTACGGCTCATTTTATAAACAACGATGTAGAAACTAGTTAGTATTCAGATTGAACGTTCAATGGACATACATTTATATAAAACACCTCTTTAATCAGGAGAGGCTTGTCCGTTATCTCCCGCTTAAATAGGTTTTCTCTACTCTCTATTTTGAGGCGAGCGTTTTACGGAGAGTTTCTGTGATAAAAGAAAGGGTGTCCCAAAAAATACTTTTGGGACACCCTTCATGCTCTAAGATTATCATGGCTTTTATTAAACGTGTGTTTTCTCAATAGCCCTTGTTCATTTAACTTCTATAATAATCATATCGGTACCAATTTTTTTAATCTGTTTCCAATAGACCGTTACTTCTTTTTCCCTTTTGCCTAAACCAAACCACTTTAATGTGGGAATGACAAAAGCTTCGATATGACCCGTTTTTTCATCAATCATAAGGTCTGTTTGGCCTAGAACCCCTAGCCTCTCACCTTTTTGATAGTCAATGATTTCCTTTTGACTTATTTCACTTAACCTCATAACAAAGCACCACCTTTCCTTTATTACAAGCTTATGTGGAGAGGTACAGCTCATATGACGGCTTAATGTATAGAGGGAGGTAATTTTCCATTTGGCGTTATTAATGTTAAGGAATATTCTTTTGAAAGAATATCTTGACTCGTTGCTTTAATGTCGGCCATTGTGACACTATCGATGGCCTTCGTTATATCATTTAATGAGCGATGCTTGCCAAGGAGTAATTCATTTTTACCGTTTCGACTCATTCGACTGTTCGTACTTTCTAAGCCAAGCATCAAACCTCCCTTTAACTGTTCTTTACCATTTTTAAGTTCTTTATCAGTTAAGCCATTGTCCGCTACTTTTGCTATCGTCTCCAACATAACATCAAATGTTTGTTCCAGTTGCTCCGGTGCTGAGCCGGCGTATACAGTCAGCATGCCAGAATCCTTATAAGCGGAGTGATAGGAGAAAACAGAATACGCGAGCCCTCTATTTTCTCTAATTTCCTGAAACAACCTGCTACTCATACTGCCACCTAATGCATTGTTCATCAAAGTTAAGGCGTATATTTTATCATCATCTAGTGCGTAACCATCAAACCCTAAGCATAAATGGGCTTGCTCAGTTTCTTTTTGACGCACTATTTTATCTGGTAGAAATGCTGGTTTTTCTAGCTTCACATCGGTTAATGATGTTCCTGGAAGGGAGGAAAACAAATCCTCAACATACGATACGAATGACTCGTCGACGTTACCACATATGGAAATCACAACATTGTTTGCATGATAATATTGTTTCATATATGAAAATAAATCATCTGAAGAAAATGAACCTAATGTTTGCTCTGTCCCGAGAATAGGAAATCCTAATGGATGTTCCCCATAGCTCGCTTTACTAAGTAAATCATGAACGAGATCATCTGGCGTATCTTCATACATCTTAATTTCTTCTAATACGACCCCTTTTTCTTTTTCCAGTTCTTGTTTTTCAAAGGTAGAGTTAAAGTACATATCTGCCAACACATCTACTGCATACTTAGCATGTGTATCTAGTACTTTGGCATAGTAGCACGTATATTCTTTAGAAGTAAGGGCATTTACATGTCCCCCAATCGAATCAAAAGATTCAGCTATCTCATGAGCTGAACGGGATTTAGTCCCTTTAAAAAACATGTGTTCAATAAAATGAGACATCCCATTTTCTTCTTTTTTTTCAAAGCGCGATCCTGTGCCTACCCATATTCCTACGGCGACTGACCTGACTGTTTCTATTGGTTCGAATACAATTCTTACGCCATTTTTACATTTATAACGTTTAATCACGACTTATCCTCCTACTGTCAAATATCATTTAATCCGAGAGTCGTTTTTCACTAAGGACCTCTGATAACTTTCCAATTTGTAAATCCTTTTTCTTAAGACCAGTAATCATGGCTTCTAGCCCATTGGCTGAAGATGCTGTGGGATGCATAAGGATGAGTGAGCCAGGCTCTGCATGATTAACGACACGCTGCGTCATTTGGGTAGATGAGGGGTTTTTCCAATCAACCGTATCAACAGTCCACAGTATCGTATACATATTTAACTCACTAGCCACCGTGACGACGTCTTCACGAAAACTACCGCTCGGCGGTGCAAACCAAACAGGCTCTTCATTGAGAGCTGCATCAATTACTTCGTTCGTCCTCACTATCTCATCACGGATACTTTCTCGAGCTAACTTCTTCATATCGGGATGTGAGTAGGCATGATTTCCTATTTCATGTCCTTCTTCCTTTATCATCATAGCAAGATTCGAGTTTTTTTTCACCCATGAGCCATCTAAAAAGAAGGTTGCTTTTACATTATTTTCTTTAAACGTCTTTAATATGTCTGGTAAATGGTCGTTTCCCCAAGCGACATTAACCATAAAACCAACCATTGGTTTCTCCGGATTGCCCCGATAAATAGGGGATGCAGGAAGATCTTTAAGTGTTATCTCTGGTGGCGTTTCTTTAAAAACGAGATCCTCTTCTTGAAAGTCTCCCCGTTTTTTCATGTTTTCATAAGATTTTTGAACGTCCACTTCTCTCCCATTGTAGCCGGGAATTGCTTTCCAAACAGGATCGATACGTGCATTGATCGGTGAAACTTCATACTCCTGCTTCACTCGAAGTATTTCCATATAAAGAGGACTTTCTTCTTTCATCACTTGTTCTGCTTGTCCTCTTAATTCTTCAATATATCCACCAGTGACAGGATTTTGTATATGAGACAATGTTACAATTAACAGAAAAAAGAAGGTTCCCAATTGAATCGCGATTTTCTTTAACATATCTATCCCCTCCCCTTAAAAAATATGTGCTGAGAGGACAAGGTAGAACCGACAATTATGCGATTAAAACCGGGATGGCGTAGTCAAATTTCATAATTAAAGCAGTTAGTTAACTGCTTACAGGCACAAGGCCCCTCTCTTTATTTAACCATTAAAAAAAGAGCCGTGCTAAAGGGCTCTTCCTTCCATTATGATTCTTTTTGTTCAGGTAAGACAGCTTTGCGGGATAAATTGACACGGCCTTGGTTATCGATTTCTGTTACCTTAACAAGGACTTCGTCACCGATTGATACGACATCTTCAACTTTAGCTACTCGTTCATTCGCCAGTTGTGAAATATGAACAAGACCGTCTTTTCCTTTGAAAATTTCCACAAAGGCCCCGAATTTTTCAATCCGCTTTACTTTTCCAAGGTACGTTTGACCCACTTCAACTTCTCGAACAAGATCTTCAATGATTTGTTTTGCTTTATTGTTCATTTGTTGATCGGTAGATGAGATATAGACCGTTCCATCTTGTTCAATATCAATTTTCACGCCAGTGTCATCGATTATTTGATTAATCATTTTACCGCTCGGTCCAATAACATCACGGATTTTATCTGGATGAATTTTCATCGTCAGAATCTTCGGTGCATAGGCACTCAATTCCGTTCTTGGTTCAGGAATGGCTGAGAGCATGTTATCAAGAATTTGCAGACGCCCTTCTCTTGCTTGGGATAAGGCTTCTTCAAGGACCGCTTTATCTATTCCTTCTATCTTAATATCCATTTGAAGGGCTGTTACCCCTTTTGACGTTCCGGCAACTTTAAAGTCCATATCACCTAGGGCATCTTCCATTCCTTGAATATCCGTCAGAACAACCACATCATCTTCGTGCTTTACTAAGCCCATAGCAATTCCTGCTACCGGAGATTTAATTGGAACCCCCGCAGCCATCATAGCTAACGTGCTTGCACAAATACTTGCTTGAGAGGTTGAACCATTGGATTCTAAAACTTCAGATACAAGACGGATCGTATAAGGGAACTCCTGCTCTGAAGGGATCACTTTCTCAAGAGCTCTTTCGCCTAAAGCTCCGTGTCCAATTTCCCGGCGTCCAGGCCCTCTAATTGGTCCCGTTTCACCTACACTAAAGGATGGGAAGTTATAATGGTGCATAAAACGCTTTGATTCTTCAATCCCTAGTCCGTCAAGAACTTGAACATCACCTAAAGCCCCTAATGTACATACGCTTAGAGCTTGAGTTTGACCGCGAGTAAATAAGCCAGAACCATGTGTTCGTTGAAGAATGTCAACTTCAGAAGCTAAAGGTCTAATTTCATTGCCTTTTCTTCCGTCAGGGCGAATATTTTCTTTTGTTATAAGTTTTCTCACTGTTTCTTTTAACAACTTGTCCAAAACGTCTCGTGCATCTTTCGTTCTGTCATTTTCTTCGTCAGTGTAATCTTCCAATATTTCATTGTACACTTCTTTAATAGCAGTCTCACGCTCACCTTTTTCAACAACAGTAGCTGCTTTAATTAGTTTGCTTTCTGCTTTTTCTCGAATTTCTGCTGCCAACTCTTCATCAATGGTAATGAGCTGCACATCCATTTTCGTTTTACCGACTTTTGAGACGATATCTTCTTGGAAAGCAACGAGTCGTTTAATCTCTTCATGACCGAACATGATAGCATCAAGCATGACTTCTTCAGGCACTTCATTCGCACCTGCTTCCACCATGTTTATAGCATCTTTCGTACCAGCAACGATTAAATTAATATCACTGTTGTCCATTTCGTCTGTTTTAGGATTGATAATAAAATTGCCGTCCACTCTTCCGATCGTCACCCCGGCAATAGGTCCTGCAAAAGGAATGTCCGAAATGGACAGGGCAAGAGAAGACCCTACCATAGCAGCCATCTCAGGTGAACAATTTTGATCATTACTCATGACCATACTAATCACCTGAACATCGTTACGGAAGCCATCTGGAAACAACGGACGTACTGGTCTGTCAATTAATCTGCTTGTTAAAACAGCATGGTCACTTGGACGACCCTCACGCTTAATAAATCCTCCAGGTATTTTTCCTGCTGAGTATAGTCTTTCTTCATAATTGACCGTTAGAGGAAAAAAGGGTAGATCCTTCGGTTCCTTTGAAGCAGTGGCCGTAGATAATACCGATGTATCACCGTAACGTACGAGAACAGCCCCATTAGCTTGTTTAGCAAGCTGCCCTACTTCAACCGTTAATGTACGACCGGCCCATTCCATCGAAAAAATTTGTTTTTCTTGATTCATCTTATCGTGTACTCCTCTCAACTTTATAATTAGTCTTCTTACACCTAGTGTTTCGCTTTTTTGTATGTAGTAAACCTGATGTATGAGGTAAAAAGCATATTATTGGCTTGTTAAGTGTGTATATAGCACAAACATAGTTAAAGCCCTAGCTTTTATATCATATCAAAAAAAGATACGTAACGAAACAGAAGATTAAACCGATAGCTTATGCCATAGAAAAAAGCGGGAGAATATCCCGCTTTTAATTATCGACGAAGGCCAAGCTTATCGACTAGTTGACGGTAACGAGTAACGTCTTTATTACGCAAATACGTAAGTAAGTTACGACGTTGACCGACCATTTTTAACAGACCGCGACGTGAATGATGGTCTTTTTTATGAGTACGTAAGTGATCATTCAGCGTAGTGATTTGCTCTGTAAGGATAGCCACTTGTACTTCAGGAGAACCAGTATCATTCTCATGAGTTTTGAATTGGTCAATAATTTCATTTTTTCGTTCTTGAGTTAATGCCATCCTGTTCCACCTCCTTATCTAGTATCCCCAAGTGCCTCGCATACGTTGGTGAATCGTCATGCCAAGCATTGGTTGTTAACATGTTATATCATACTAGTTTTCGCGTGTTATTACAAGGGCTCCTCAAAACTTTTATGTTGAAAAATAGTGACGGGCAATAGCTATGTCTGCTTCGATTCTTTTCTTTAGCTCCTCCACGCCATTGAACGCCTTTTCTCCTCGAATTCGCTTAATGAAAGCCACTTTAATTTTTTTCTCGTAAATCTCTTTTGTGAAATGAAAGATATGGGCTTCAATCGTCTTTCCTTTTCCACTATTAAAGGTCGGATTAAACCCAATATTGCACACACCTTCAAATGTTGTTCCATCAACAACAACCTTTACAATGTAGACGCCTGTGGCAGGTAATTCTTTATTAGAGTCAGGACTCACATTCGCTGTTGGAAAGCCAATCTTCCGTCCTCTTTTTTCCCCGTGTTCTACGACTCCCTCTACAGTGTAGATCCTCCCTAAATAGTCATTCACTTTCTCTATGTTTCCTACAGCTAATGCTTCGCGAATAACGGTAGAGCTGATTTTTTCATTATCTTCGGCTAACTTTGGGACAGTCGTATGGGATAATAAGCTACGAGAATGAAAGGGGAAAGTTTCCATCGTCCCTTTTCCTAATCGCCCGTAAGAATAATCGAATCCTGCCACAATATGTTTCACGTTTAAGTCAATTAAATAAGTGTCCACAAATTGCTGAGGTGACAACTCAGAAAAGCGAGCATCAAATGATATGATGAGCAATATATCTATACCTGTCTTTTCTAATAACGTTATCTTTTCTTGTATGGGGGAAAGATAATTTACAGTGACATTTTGCTTGCTAAGCACTTCTTTAGGATGCGGATAAAATGTCATCACGGCTGATTTAAGATGACGTTTTTCAGCCTCCAGCTTCGCTGTATTGATGACTTGTTGATGTCCCCGATGAACACCATCAAAAAAGCCCAATGCCAAAGCTGTAGGGGGTAAGTCCAATGGGGGATGCGGATGTTTAATATATTCTACTCTCAACGGTGCCACCTCAATTCCATTTATGCGCGTTAAATAGTTTAGTCGTGAATTGATCTGATCATTTTTTCTGGTTTCATCATCCCATCACGTTTAGGGTCTTTTTTGTACAGAGCGAGACATTCCTCTCGTTGATTATACAAAGCCCATACTTCTTCGTCCACAGCAGCCTCAGCATGTAAAGGTAGAATAGCCCCTTGCAATACCTTCTTTTCAGTTTCTTCATCAACTTTAACAATCGGAAATCGCGTCAATGCTTGCTCCACTGACATTAGGAGTTTTTCTTGGCTGTTTTTAGCAGCTGCATCTGTTAGATCTTCAAGTGTAAAACAGTTTGTACGATTAAATGCGCCTGATGCTTCTCGTGTCAAGCTTGACATATGAGCAGGGTAACCAAACTTTTCTCCAATGGACACACAGAGGGTTCTTATGTACGTTCCTTTACTACACGTTACTTCGAATGTAAATGAGACCTTTCCTTCATGTAAGAGCGGGTCAGAGGTAAGTTTTAACTCATGTATTGTCACTTGGCGTGCTGGTCTTTCTATTGTTTTTCCCTCTCTCGCATACTCATATAGTTTTTTACCTTTAATTTTTACTGCTGAGTACATAGGAGGAACTTGCTCAATTGAGCCAGTGAGTTCTTCAAACATGTCTTCTACATCATGTCGCGTCATTACCTCTTCTATATAAGCTTCATCAACGATCTCACCAGAGGCGTCCTCTGTTGTAGTCGACACTCCTAGTGTCACCTCACCACAGTATGTTTTAGTGTCGGCTGTTAAATATTCAACAAGTTTAGTCGCTTTTCCTAGACAGATAGGTAGAACGCCTTCTACATCTGGATCAAGAGTTCCAGTATGGCCAGCTTTTTTTGTTTTAAATTGTCTACCTACTTCTTTAACAGCGGAAAATGACGTCATACCTCTAGGTTTCCAAAGCGGGAAAATACCTGTTATTGATTTCATAATCTCTTTACGCCTCCATCAAATAAATTAAAGCATAAAACATTCATTATTTACAAGCTCAAGGTGTTATAAGGAAAGTCGCAAAGAAAAGAGGATAGATTGCTCTATCCTCTCATCCATTTATTTGTCTTCTTCATTTAGTTTGCGTAGCAATGCATCAATTCTATTTCCTTGCTCAATGCTTTTATCAAAACTAAATGTTAGCTCAGGTGTTTTTCTCAACTGAATTCGTTTCCCTATTTCCGAACGAATAAACCCTTTGGCCTTTTCTAAAGCTTGAAGTGTTTTTTCTTTTTCTTCTTCTTCTCCAAACACCGTAATAAATGCGGTCGCCTGCTGTAAGTCACCAGTCACTTCTACATCTGTTACTGTCACAAAACCAATTCTCGGGTCCTTCAGGCCACGTTGAATAATATCAGTTAATTCTTTTTTGATTTGTTCTCCTACTCGATTGGCACGAACTTTACTCATTTTACGACACTCCTATCGTTTTAAAACTCGGCTCGTGTTACATGTCAGAAGCCTCTATGTTTATTAAAAGTAGAGTCTCTACGCCTAACTAGCTTTACCGTTTGGTTAGAAAGAGATTCAGGCGCTTCAATAAGAGATGTCACAAAGCTTAAAGCCATTCCCAACTGACATTAGAAATCTCTAATTCTGTATAAGATTCCAATAATTTGAGCGATTTTTGCAATTCTTTTTCAACCTGAACTTTTTCTGAGCTTACAGAAACAATAGCCCATTCTGTTCGTTGCCAAACATTTTGATGGTTTGTTTCAGCGATAGAGACATTAAATCGTTGTTTAATCTTGGTCGAAGCACTCTTTAAAACTGAGCGTTTTTCTTTAAGTGAACCGGAGTCGTAAATAACAGCTTCAACGACGAGAACGCCAATTATCAACGCTTAATTTCCTCCATAATATAAGCTTCAACAACATCTCCTTCTTTCACATCGTTGAAGTTTTCTAACGTAATACCGCACTCATAGTTTCGTGCAACCTCTTTAACATCGTCTTTAAAGCGTTTAAGGTCTTTAATGTCACCTTCAAAGATCACGACACCATCTCTAATTAAACGAACAGAGGAGTCCCTTGTAATTTTTCCTTCTGTTACATATGATCCAGCAATTGAACCAATTTTAGACACTTTAAATACTTGACGTACTTCTGCCTGACCAATGACTTTTTCTTCATATTCAGGATCCAGCATTCCTTTCATGGCTGCCTCAACTTCCTCGATTGCATCATAAATCACGCGATGAAGTCTTACTTCCACTTTTTCTACTTCAGCTGTCCGCTTCGCATTCACATCTGGGCGTACATTAAAGCCAATTACGATGGCATTAGACGCTGATGCTAGGATGATATCAGATTCAGCGATGGCCCCTACACCAGTATGGATGATGTTTACTTTCACACCTTCCACTTCAATCTTTTCAAGAGATCCTTTCATTGCTTCAGCTGACCCCTGGACATCTGCTTTTACAATAATGTTAATCTCTTTAAGTTCACCTTGCTGGATCTGATCGAATAAGTCATCAAGACTTACACGTGAGCTTTCTTTACGATCTGCTTCTCTTTGTTTACTCGCTCTGGCTTCACCAATTTGGCGTGCTTGTTTTTCGTCTTTGAACACACGGAACTGATCTCCAGCCTGTGGAACTGAGTTTAATCCAGTAATTTCAACTGGCATAGATGGTCCTGCTGTTTTAACTCGGCGCCCTACATCA
The DNA here is from genome assembly GCF_002019735.1 of Salipaludibacillus agaradhaerens. Taxonomy (NCBI): domain Bacteria; kingdom Bacillati; phylum Bacillota; class Bacilli; order Caryophanales; family Bacillaceae; genus Salipaludibacillus; species Salipaludibacillus agaradhaerens. Next base: position 272,148 of record NZ_KV917378.1, on the reverse strand, counting down.
TTTACCATTGCTCTTACTTTACCAAAAGCATTTCCTACCACGATCGGGTCGCCGATGTTTAAGGTACCAGCTTGAACGAGAAGTGTCGCAACCGGGCCACGCCCGCGATCAAGCTCTGCTTCTACAACTGTTCCCATCGCTTCTTTGTTAGGGTTTGCTTTTAATTCTTCAACTTCTGAAACGAGCAGAATCATTTCAAGCAGTTCGTCAATGCCAGTGCCATTCAATGCTGACACATTTACAAAGATTGTTTCGCCGCCCCAAGCTTCTGCTACTAGTTCATGTTCGGTTAGTTCCTGCATGACACGATCAGGGTTTGCTCCCTCTTTGTCAATTTTATTAACAGCAACAATGATTGGAACTTCAGCTGCTTTAGCGTGATTAATGGCTTCGATTGTTTGTGGCATGACGCCATCATCTGCTGCCACGACAAGAATGGTGATATCAGTCACTTGGGCGCCTCTTGCTCTCATCGTTGTAAAAGCGGCGTGACCAGGCGTATCAAGGAATGTTATTTTTTTACCATTATCTTCAACTTGATAAGCACCGATATGTTGTGTAATCCCACCAGCTTCTCCAGCTGTCACCTTTGTATGGCGAATACTATCAAGCAAGGTTGTTTTTCCGTGATCTACGTGTCCCATAATTGTGACAACAGGAGAGCGCTCTTGAAGATCCTCAGGAGCATCGTCTTCCATCATTGATTCGAAATCAGTTTTGTCAATGATCACTTCTTCTTCTGCTTCGACGCCGAATTCTTCAGCAATAATATCAATTGTATCTTTATCTAATTCTTGATTGATTGTTGCCATAACACCAAGAAACATGAGTTTTTTTATAATTTCTGATGGTTCTTTGTTAAGTTTTTCAGCAAATTCTCCCACTGTAATCGGGGTTGAATAGGTGACTTTAGAAGGTACACTTTGCTTACTCTCCGCTTTTTTTGCAGGAGTTTGTGTTTGCTGATTAGTTTGCTGCGAAGAACGCTTATTTCTTTTGTTCTTATCTTTTTTGGAAGGCCGCTTAGTTGAATTTTTAGCTTCTTCCTTCTTAGGCTTACTCGCCTCTTCTTTTTTTGGTTTGTCTACAGCCTTAGTTTGAGGTGATTCCAATTTTTTGATATCTTCTTCCGTAATTACACTCATATGGTTAGAGACATCAACATTTAATTTTTTCAGTTGTTCAATCACATCTTTACTTGCTAGATTCTTTTCTTTAGCATATTCATAAATACGCACTTTTTTCATATACATACCTCCTGTATTCATAGCTGAGCCAATAAAATACCGGTTTTCCCCTACGAATATTACTCAATAATTGAGCGAAATTTTGTTGCAAATCCTTTATCAATCATGGCTACGACGACCCGTTCTCTTTTACCAATCGCCTGGCCAATCGAAAATCTATTTTCAAAAAGTGTATAAGGAATCTTATAATAGTGACATTTATCAGTAATTTTTTTTCTTGTGTTCTCAGAAGCATCAGATGCAATAATGACATGGTGAGCTTTTTTATTTTGTATTGCTTTAACCACTAGTTCTTCCCCTGTAATAAGCTTGCCTGCTCTTTGCATAAGACCTAGAAGAGATGACCATTGCGTCATGGCTGGCTCTCTCCACTTAGTTTTAGCAAATCTTCATAAATAAAGTCTGGAACCGTGGCCTTTAAATGTCGCGCTAAAGCATTCTTTTTTTGTGCTTCTTTGATCACCACTGCATCATTTGAAATATAGGCACCTCGTCCAGACTTTTTTGATGTATGGTCAATAAAGACTTCTCCTTCAGGAGAACGGACGACTCTAATGAGTTCTTTTTTCGGTTTCATTTCTTGCGTGATGACACATTTGCGAAGAGGTGTTTTCTTTTTCGTTGCCATAGTGTCCTCCTTAACGATCTTGATCTTCTTCGTCATCTATCATGAGATCATCTTCGTAAATAGGTTCACTTATATCGTTTGCATGACCTTCTAACTTATCCCAATCTGGTTGCGCATCATCATCAGCTTCTTCATGACTACTTTGTGCCATCAAGGGGCCGTCAGCATTATAAAGTCCTAATTCTTCAGCGTCAGTTTGGCTTTTAATATCAATTTTCCATCCAGTTAATTTAGCTGCAAGACGGGCATTCTGTCCGCGTTTACCAATGGCAAGGGATAGTTGATAATCAGGTACAACCACTTGCGTCATTTTCTCTTCTTCATTCACAGTGACTTGTAAAACTTTAGAAGGGCTTAAAGCATTAGCCACATATACTTTAGGATCCTCCGACCATTTTACAATATCAATTTTTTCACCTTTTAATTCGTTTACAATTGTCTGAACTCGTTGACCTTTAGGGCCTACACAAGACCCTACTGGATCTACATCTTCATCTTCAGCATGAACAGAGATTTTAGATCGCTCCCCCGCTTCACGAGAAACAGACTTTACTTCAACTGTACCATCATAAATCTCAGGAACTTCCAATTCAAACAGGCGCTTCAGAAGTCCTGGATGGGTCCGAGAGATCATAATTTGCGGACCTTTTGTCGTCTTTTCCACTTTTGTAATATAGGCTTTAATACGGTCGTTATGACGATAAGTCTCATTGGGCATTTGTTCTCCAACAGGCATTAAAGCTTCAACCCGACCTAGATCGACGTAAATAAAGCGATGATCTTGCCGCTGAACGATACCCGTCATGATGTCTTCTTCACGATCAATAAAATCGGAATAAATAATGCCTCGTTCTGCTTCTCGTACACGTTGTGTTACGACTTGTTTCGCTGTTTGAGCAGCGATTCGGCCAAAGTCTCGAGGTGTCACTTCAATTTCCACCACATCATCGACATCATAAAGCGGATTAATGCCTTTAGCTTCATTCACTGAAATTTCTAACCTTGCATCGAATACTTCTTCCACCACTTCTTTTCTAGCAAATACTCGAATAACACCCGTTTGGCGATCAATATCCACACGAACATTTTGCGCAGAGTTAAAATTACGTTTGTAACCTGTAATTAATGCTTGCTCAATCGCTTCAAGTATAATTTCTTTGTCTATCCCCTTGTCCTTTTCAATGGTGGCTAATGCATCCATAAATTCACTATTCATGGTACTCAATCCCCCTTTCAATATTAAAAAACGACAGCCAATCTTGCTTTTGCCACTTTATTATAAGGAATATTAACTGGCACGATTCGGGTCTTGATTTTAGTATCAATTGTTAATGTTTCCCCATCAAATTGTGTCAGCTTACCTTCAAAGGCTTTTTCACCATTAATTGGCGCATACGTCGTTACGAACACATTTTTTCCAATTGCATTTTCCATGTCTTTTTCTTTTTTTAATGGCCGTTCAGCTCCTGGAGAAGACACTTCCAAATAATATGCTTGCTCAATAGGGTCGTGTTCATCCAGTAACTCGCTTAAACGCTCACTCACCGAGGTGCAATCATCCAAGTCTACCCCACCATCACCATCTATATAGACTCGTAAAAACCAACTTTTCCCTTCTTTTTGGAATTCTACATCTACGAGCTCCAATGATAGCTCTTCAAGAACCGGTTGAACGAGTTGTTCGACTGTTGATTGAATCGACTCTGCCATAACATCTACCTCCTTTTCACAAGACAAAATCTCAGTACATTTGTCCTTTTATAAACCACTCATCACAACACTTACCAGTCATCTTCTTATACTTCCTTCATATGGAAGGTTATTAAGTGCAAAAGAAAGAGCGGGTTTCCCCACTCTTTCTGCCGTTGGTTATGAACTGTGTCCTTCAATAATATAACATACTCCGCACCGGCTTGCAAATACCGGCATAACAGCTACAAAAACATAACCACCCTTTAAAACAATGATAACTGATTGGATTCAGGCATCCCTTCTAGACAACCATGCTCATCAAGATTTTCCAAAACAGTTTTTGTAATTTTACTTCGTTGTCTTAAGTCTTCTTTAGAAAGAAACTCGCCATTTTCACGTGCTTTTTCGATATTTATGGCAGCATTCGTCCCAACTCCTGTTAAGGCATTAAAAGGTGGTATAAGTGAATCCCCATCTACTAGAAACTCCGAGGCTTTTGATTTGTACAAATCAACTTTTTGGAAAGAAAATCCTCTTTCACACATTTCCAATGCCAATTCTAACACCGTTACAAGGCTTTTTTCTTTTGGCGTCGCCTCAAGGCCCTTTTGATAGATTTCCTCAATTCGTTTCCGGATAGTGGCTGACCCTCGTGTCATTGTCTCTAGTTCAAAATCATCTGCTCTAACAGTAAAGTAGGCAGCATAAAATAGGATAGGATGATGGACTTTGAAATAAGCAATTCGAATTGCCATGAGAACATAGGCAGCAGCATGTGCTTTCGGGAACATATATTTTATTTTTAAACATGAGCCGATATACCAGTCTGGTACGCCGTGCTTTTTCATTTCCTCTATCCATTCTTCTTGAAGCCCTTTACCTTTACGAACAAACTCCATAATTTTAAATGCAAGAGAATCTTCTAGCCCTTTATAAATAAGATAGACCATGATATCGTCCCGACAGCCGATCACATCTTTTAGGACACACGTTCCATCAGCAATTAGGTCTGCAGCATTGTTAAGCCAAACATCTGTGCCGTGAGAAAGACCTGAAATTTGGACAAGTTCACTAAAGGTCGTCGGTTTCGTTTCTTCTAGCATTTGACGCACAAAGCGCGTACCGAATTCAGGGATACCATATGTTCCTGTCTTACACATAATTTGATCTTCCGTTACCCCTAATGCTTCTGTTCCCCCAAAGAGTTTAAATACTTCAGGGTCATCGACAGGAATGTCTTTAGGGTCTATGCCACTTAAATCTTGCAACATACGTATCACGGTTGGATCATCATGACCTAGAATGTCCAGCTTTAATAAATTATCATGAATTGAATGGAAATCGAAATGGGTCGTCTTCCATTCTGATTCACGGTCATCAGCCGGAAATTGAATTGGGGAAAAATCATAAATATCTAAGTGATCAGGAACGACGATGATCCCCCCAGGATGTTGTCCTGTAGTTCGTTTTACGCCTGTGCAGCCTGAGACAAGACGATCTATCTCTGCTCCACGAAGTTGGATTTGTTCATCGCTTTCATACCCTTTTACATAGCCATAGGCTGTTTTTTCCGCTACCGTACCGATCGTCCCTGCTCGGTAAACATACTCTTCACCAAATAATTCCTTCGTGTAATTATGGGCTATTGGCTGATAATCTCCTGAGAAATTTAAGTCGATATCTGGCACTTTATCCCCTTTAAATCCAAGGAAAGTTTCAAAAGGAATATCATGGCCATCCTTTTTATAAGTTGACTCACATTTTTCACATGATTTATCAGGGAGGTCAAACCCTGAGCCGACACTTCCATCGTTAAAGAAATAAGAATGATGACACGACGGGCATACATAATGTGGTGGAAGGGGGTTTACTTCCGTTATCTCCATCATGGTCGCAACTAAGCTCGAACCAACTGATCCCCGGGAACCAACAAGATAACCGTCTTCTAGGGATTTTTTCACTAACTTTTGAGATATTAAATAAATGACTGAAAAGCCGTTGCTGATGATACTCGTCAATTCTTTTTCAAGTCTTTCCACTACGATTTGGGGTAATTCTTCACCGTAAATGCTTTTTGCTCTTGTATAACAAATATCCCGAATCTCCTCGTCTGCTCCTTCAATATGAGGAGTAAACAAATCATCTGGTACAGGTTTGATCTCATCGATCTCATCAGCAATAGCTTGTGTATTGGTTACTACAACTTCTTTCGCTTTTTCTTTTGGTAAAAAGCTGAAACAATCTAGCATTTCATCCGTTGAACGGTAATGGACTTGTGGCAATGTTTGTTTATTTAATGGGTTTGCCCCCCCTTGAGAAGCAATTAAAATTTTTCGATAAATATGGTCTTCTGGCTGTAAGTAATGAACATTTCCTGTTGCAACAACCTTTTTATCGAGTTTATCACCTAGCTCAATAATGTTTTTGATAATATCTTTGACAGCTAATTCATCCCTTACGATCTCTTTTTCTACTAAATGGTGATAGTTTGCCGGTGGCTGTATTTCTAAATAATCATAAAATTTGGCAGCTTCTTCAACTTCCTCAGGCGATTTTTGCATCATCGCTTCAAATACTTCACCTCGATCACACCCTGAGCCGATAATTAATCCTTCACGGTGTTTAATGAGTTCAGACCGAGGAATACGAGGCATCCTATAAAAATAATTGATATGCGATAATGAAACAAGCTTATATAAATTTTTTAGTCCAGTGTTATTCTTTGCATAAATAATACAATGAGTTGGCCGTTGTTTTTTATAATCGTCAGTAGAGGTCTGTTCGTTCAATTGCGCATGGATAGTGATCTCTTTTTCAATCGCATCTTTCACCATTTTCCATAATAGGTGCCCTGTTGCTTCAGCATCATAGATGGCACGGTGATGTGAAACTAGCTCAATGTTAAACTTCTTACAAAGCGTGTTTAAACGATGATTTTTAAAGGTAGGATACAGCAATCTACCGAGCTCTAGCGTATCAATGACTGGGTTAGGCACTTTACTATAACCGATCCGTTGATATCCTGCGTTCAAGAAGCCCATATCAAAGCTTGCGTTATGCGCCACTAAAATATCGTCACCCATCCACTTATGAAAATCTTTAAGGACATCATCTACTTCTGGTGCGTTTTCTACCATGTCATCGGTAATTCCCGTAAGATCAATGATTAGTGGACTTAATTTTTCATGAGGATTTGCGAATGATTCGAATTTATCTATAATCTCCCCATTTTTAACTTTAACAGCAGCTAATTCAATAATCGTATTGTAAACAGCTGATAAGCCAGTTGTTTCCACATCAAAAACGACATAAGTTGCGTCCAAAAGAGGACGATCAGTTGGATTATAAGCAATAGGAACACCATCATCCACTAAATTTGCTTCTACACCATAAAGAATTTTTACATCATGTTTCTTACCTGCTCCATAAGCATCTGGGAAAGCTTGCAGTACAGAATGATCAGTTAATCCAATCGCGTCATGTCCCCATTTTTTAGCTTGTTCTACATAGGCGCCTATAGAGGTGACGGCATCCATTTGACTCATAGGTGAGTGTAAATGCAATTCCACACGTTTTTCACCTTCAGGTGCTTTATCTTGTCTTGCTGGTGGTGTCACTTGATCGAAGTCTTTAGCCATCATGACAAGGTCACGGATAAAGGTGTCCATTTGCACACTGCCACGGACTTTCAACCACATGCCTTTGCTAACAGATTCAAAAACAGGTACATCTTCTTTACTGTTAGAGAACATTTTAACTATGATGGAGTCTGTATAATCAGTCACTTTGAAGGTTAGAAGCGTTCTACCGCTCTTTAATTCTTTCGTTTCAGCTTCAAATACATATCCTTGAATTGTAATCCTTCGCTCTTCTTCTACGATCGTTTGAATCGGTTGTGGCTCGTCCTTAATCGTCACACCCATTGAAACCGCTACATTATGTTTAAGGTCTTTTGCTTGCTCCTGTTGCTTTTGTTTTTCCATCATCGCTTCAACGACTTTATGATGATCTTCTTCTTTCTTTTGCTCAGCAAAGCGTGCCATCGCTTCTTGAGATTCCTTTATCGCTACGCCAAGCTCAACTTGTCCAAAACCAAGTTCGTGACACACTTGTTGTAAAGGCTCATTCACGCGACGCTGAACCATTTCTGCTTCCGTCTCATTTAATACAGCAATCGTCACTTTTCGTCCTTCAATCACAGGTGTTTGTTCTTGTAGTCGCTGTATTAATCCATTTGTTGAAGATCGTAATGTCTCTACGATAAGCGGCCAGTAGGCAGGTAAATGTTTTTTCATATTTATTTCTGCCTCATACGTCAAAGTAAAATCGACGGTTGCAATATGGGCAAGGTTTTGTACAATACGACTTTTAAACAATTCAAAAGCTTGGAATGGCAAAACATCAGGTAGGCAAAATTCAAAATGCCACCGTTTTGATTTCGTATATACATCAAGCTTATTAATGTGAGCACCTTGTAAGTAATTCGTTATGAGCTCATCAGGCATGACCACTTGTTCCATCAGTAACTTAAAACGTTCTTGCCTGATTTTCAGTTCGTCGTTCATCATTGGCCTCCTTGCTTTACACTTTACTCCATGGAAAGGAAACATAGGAGAGGTTGCCTCTTCAGACGATCATTCAAGCTGAGGAGACAACCTCTCTATTACCCAATATATTTCTCTATTATTTCCAAAAGGTTATCCCGATGCACTTCTAGTACTTCTCCAGTTTTTCGAATCTTAACTTCCAAGATCCCTTCTTCGGCCTTTTTCCCAACTGTTATGCGTAAAGGCAATCCGAATAAGTCCGCATCTTTAAATTTCACACCTGGTCGTTCTGCACGGTCATCGTATAGAACCTCATAACGCTTATTATTTAAACTCTCGTATAATTCTTCTGAAAGCTTACGTTGTTCATCTTGCTTGACATTAATAGGCATAAGGTGAATATGGAATGGCGCCACACTTATTGGCCATACGATACCATTTTCATCATGGTGCTCCTCGATAATGGCAGCCACTGTACGTGAAACACCTATCCCGTAGGACCCCATCACCATCGGCTGAGCTTTACCATTTTCATCAAGGAATTGGGCATTTAATGCTTCACTATATTTCGTGCCTAGTTTGAATACGTGCCCCACTTCAATGCCTTCCTTGAATTTAATAGTCCCTTTACCGTCTGGAGAAGGATCACCTTCCTGAATGTTTCTTAAATCGGCATAGTTTGAAACGTTAAAGTCACGCCCAGGATTAACGTTAATGAAATGTGCATCTTGCTCGTTTGCCCCACAAACGGCATTCACCATTACTTCAACAGCTTTATCAGCAATAATAGTGATGTTGTCATCCACGTTCACTGGCCCTATGTAGCCTGTCTCTGTGCTTAACCACTTTTCAGTCTCTGCTTCTCCAGCTAATTTAACGGAACGCGCATCGAATAAATGTTTAATTTTCACTTCATTTACCTGATGGTCACCACGAACAAGGACGAGAACAGGTTTTTCATCAACTAAAAATAGCATAGATTTAATACAATCTTCTTTCGCAATGGAAAGAAAATTTGCCACCTCTTCAATCGTCTTCTTACTAGGTGTCTCCATTTTTTCAAGTGCTTTTGGTTGATCTGAGGACTTTTCATAAGTCACATTCACCGGTGCAATTTCAATATTAGCTGCAAAATCTGATGAGTCAGAATAAGCAATCGTGTCTTCTCCTACGGTAGAAAGCACCATAAATTCGTGAGTATCTTTTCCACCCATTGCCCCAGAGTCCGCTACGACAGCCCGATAATTCAACTCACATCGTGTAAAGATATTACAATAGGCGCTATACATCTTTTGATAGCTTTCATCAAGTCCTTCAAAGCTTGTATCAAATGAGTAGGCATCCTTCATGAGAAATTCTCGGCCTCTTAAAATACCGAATCTCGGCCTTCTTTCATCACGAAATTTCGTTTGAATTTGATAAAGTGTCATCGGCAGCTTTTTATATGATCTCACGTCATCACGCACGATAGTTGTAATGACTTCCTCATGGGTTGGTCCTAAAGCAAACTCTCTATCGTGTCTATCCTTTATCCGCATGAGTTCAGCCCCATACTCTTCCCATCTTCCTGAAGCTTTCCAGAGTTCAGAAGGTTGAATTGAAGGCAGTAGCATCTCTTGTGCCCCTGCTTTATCCATTTCTTCCCTCACAATGTTTTCTACTTTTTTTAACACTTTTAAGCCAATTGGTAAGAAAGAATACACACCTGAGGTACTTTGGCGGATCAAGCCTGCTCTTAACATTAACTGATGACTTTTTACTTCTGCATCACTTGGTATATCACGTAGCGTTTGTGCCAAATACGTACTTTGTCTCAACGATAAGCCACCTCTACTTTCACTAAAATTCTCTTAATTTAAAGAGAAATAATTTACATAAACCAATTTCATAATACAAAATAGACTTGTAAAAAACGACTAAGGCATCGATCTTTCGATACAGACCTCCGCTCTCTCCGGAAGTCACCGTCTTTTACTGAAATCCTTTTAGAAACGACTATTTAATTTAATATTTGCTTGTTCGCTTACTCATGTTGAAAACTAATATGCATTCATTCACATGAAAAATTTATTAATATCATTCCACGTGACAACAAGCATTAGCAGCATAAGTAACGCAAATCCAACAAAGTGCACAAGTCCTTCTTTCTGAGGGTCAATAGGTTTCCCTCTCACAGCTTCCAAACCGATAAAAAGAAGGCGTCCTCCGTCCAAAGCCGGAAGTGGTAATAAATTGATAATCCCGAGGTTAACACTTAGGATGGCAGCCCATTGGAATAGAACTAACAGTCCCATTGAGGCTACTTCACCAGTATAATTGTAAATGCCTACAGGGCCTGCTAAATGATCTAAGCTAAACTGTCCTGTAACGAGCATGCCTAACGCTTCAAAAATAAGAACGGTGTACTCATAGGTTTCCGTAAACCCAAATAAAACGGCTTGACCTATATTATGTTCTCTCGGTGCTGTAATACCAATAACACCTATTTGTTCGTCATCAGCGCCAAGACGTTCTTGCGCTGTCATTGTGACATCAAATTGTTCGCCTTGACGTTCAATAATAAAATCAAGTGATTCATTCGGATGTTGTACAATAATGTTGGTCATTTCTTCCCAACTGGCAACACTTTCACCGTCTATGGAAACGATACGGTCCCCACTTTCTAATCCAGCTTGAATCGCTACCCCGTCTTCAGTAACTTCACCAACAACAGGCTCATCTACAGGCATACCTGCAAATGCTGCGTACAATATAAGGACAAAAACCGCTAATACAAAGTTCATTAGAGGGCCTGCAAAAATAGCAGCTGCTCTTTGTCCCACTGTTTTAGCAGAGAACTGTCGATCATATGGGGCTATCTGTGTTGGCTGTTCGTCATGAACATATTCAGCTTTATCATCTATCTCATAAGTGACCAATTCTTCCTTATCCTCAACATATCCCTGCACAAACAAGTCGTGTTCCAAATCAATTTTTTCCACCTGAATTACTTTACAATCAGGATGCTTTGACTTGTTATTGATAATGATTCGACTCACTTTACCTAATTGATTAAATAAAAGCCCAACTTCATAGCCCGGTTTTATTTGGATCATTTCAGGGTCTTCCCCGGCCATTCTAACAAAACCCCCGAGAGGAAGTAACCGAATCGTATACACTGTTTCGTTTCGTTTAAATGAAAAGATCTTTGGCCCAAATCCAATTGCAAATTCACGACAGAGTATACCTGCTCGTTTAGCAACGACTAAATGCCCCCACTCGTGTACAAATACAAGTATGCCAAAAATCACGATGACAGCTATTAACGTGTTCATTGTTATACCACACCCTTTAGCTTAAATAGGATAAAACGTCTGATCGTACTTCTTTATCTGCCGAAACGATGTCTTCTAGTGACGGGTTACTGATTGGGGTGTGTCTATGGAGCGCCTTTTCCACGAAAACTTCAATATCAAGAAATGATATTCTACCTTCAAGGAACAGTGAGACAGCAACCTCGTTTGCAGCATTCAACACTGCAGGAGCAATCCCTCCTGCCCTGCCAGCTTCGAAGGCCATTTTCAAGCATCTAAAGCGATCGTAATCCATCTTTTCAAAATGTAACGTGCCAACTTCCCATAATTTTAACCTGTCTCCCCCTTTTAAATCAAGCCTGTTAGGCTCTGAAAGGGCATATTGAATCGGCACTCTCATATCAGGAGTACCTAAATGGGCAAGTATACTACCGTCAATATATTCAACCATAGAATGAATAATACTCTCTTTGTGAAGTAATACATCAATATCATCATATGCCATATCAAAGAGCCACTTGGCTTCGATGACTTCTAAACCTTTATTCATCATGGTCGCTGAATCTATCGTAATTTTAGCTCCCATATTCCAGTTTGGATGGTTTAATGCTTCTTTCACAGTAACATGCTTTAACTCTTCGCGGGAAAGGTCTCTAAAACTTCCACCAGAGGCAGTTAGAATAAGTTTAGATACCTCTTTTTCTTTATTACCATGTAAGCATTGAGCAATAGCTGAATGCTCACTATCAACTGGAATAAGGCGGGTGCCATATTTTTCACTTAATGCTGTGACGATATTCCCTGCCATAACGAGCGTTTCCTTATTGGCGATAGCCACATCTTTTCCTGACTTAATGGCTTTTATCGTTGGTTCAAGACCAACACGTCCCATAACCGCATTAACGAGAATATCTGCTTCACCATAAACAGCTGCTTCTGTTAATCCCTCTAGCCCGTGCATAATGTCTGCTTTATAACTAATGTGTTCCTTAACTTCTTGAGCTACCGCTTCAGACTGAACACTAATTAATTTGGGTTTAAATTCTTCAATCTGCTCGATACCCACTTTAAAATTCGACCCAAAACTCAAAGCTTCTAAATTGAATTCCTCAGGGTGGGAACGCATAACATCAAGTGTTTGAACACCTATAGATCCTGTAGATCCAATAAGATTGATTTTCCTCATCACATCTTACTCCTAACGAAAAAATTGTATTCCACGGCATAATTCATCACTTACCAACAATTTATCATAGATAATCGGCCATAAACCCACCCTGCTCAAAATAGAGAGGAGAGATCAAATCCATTCAAGGGGAGCTAACGGACGCTAAATGTCCTGATTCACTCAACTGGCAATCAGTGGAACAAATATCCTCTCACTGGAAAGGACAACTAAACGCTAAAGAAAACCGAGCAAATAGATAATTGGCATGACAAATATTAAGCTATCAAATCGGTCAAGGATACCTCCATGACCTGGTAATACGTGTCCAGAATCTTTAACAGCATAATGCCGTTTAAAAGCTGATTCAACTAAATCTCCTAACTGTCCTGCTAGAGAAACAACAATCATAAATAATACAGTTGTCATCCATGTAGAAAATACAGGAAAAAAGACAGTATAGATACTACCAATTAGAAGGGCTAATAGTGTGCCACCCATCGAACCTTCAATTGTCTTCTTAGGGCTAATTTCTGGCCATAATTTATGTTTTCCAAAGCGACGCCCAGCAAAATAAGCTCCAGAATCCGTTGACCAGACAATGATTAAAATAAAGAAGATCATGGCTAGTCCATTTTCTAAAAATCGGGCGTGCATAAAGTAATGAAAACCAAAACCTACATACACTGAAGCTAACACGACAAAGCCTGCTTCATCAAACGTAAATCTATTTTTAGTGATGACCGTCAATGCCAGTAAGACGATAATGAGCAATAGAAAAAGCTCCAATCGCTCAAGGTGAACCCAATCAAATACCCCTATAACATTTTCCGGTATTAATAAAAGCCACATAAATAGCATTCCTGCAATCCCTCGAATACTTAACGGGTGGATCCTTTTCATCCTTAACAATTCCCACATGCCTATTGTTGCTAAAGCGATCATAACAAGAGTGAATGGAAGGTTACCTAGAATGATAAGGGTAACAAAAGCTGCTCCTGCAATGACACCTGTAATAACTCGCTGCTTCATGTTAATACCTCCCTAAACTCCGCCATATCGCCGCTGTCTTTTTTGATAAACTTTAATAGCTTCTTCTAGATGTTCTTGAGAAAAGTCAGGCCACAACACATCAGTAAACCAAAACTCTGAATATGCAAGCTGCCAAAGCATAAAATTGCTCAATCGCAATTCGCCACTCGTCCGAATTAATAAATCTGGGTCGTCAAGCCCTGCTGTCATTAAATGTTTTGAAAAGGAGGCTTCAGAAAGGTCTTCTATTGCTAATTTGCCATCCTGTACATCCTGAAAAAGAGATTTCATACCATCTATAATTTCAGAACGACTTCCATAGTTAAGTGCAAAATTTAACACCAATCCTGTATTACTCGCTGTGGTAGCAACGGCTTCATCGACCGCCCTTTTCGTATAATCAGGCAAGTTATGTCGATCACCTGTTATTCTAACGACGACGTTTTCCTTTATGAGTGTCGGTAATTCCGCTTTTAAAAATCTTTCAGGCAGCCTCATTAAAAAATCAACCTCGGTTTTCGGTCGTTTCCAATTTTCCGTAGAGAAAGCATAGAGTGTCAAAATAGACACTCCTAATTTATTAGCGTGTCTAACAATTTTTCTGACGACACTCATTCCCTCACGATGGCCTGCCACTCTCGGTAACCCACGTTTTTTAGCCCACCGACCATTTCCATCCATAATAATCGCTATATGTTTTGGAAAATTTTCTTCTGTCAACTGATCCATTGACTCTGGATCATTCTGGACGCTTTTAAGATGTCCTCTTAACTTATTAAGCATGATATTCCTCCAACATGATCCAATCACTGCAAGCTGTAGTCAGTTAAGCAGATCACATAATTAACTCCCTGTGGTACCTTTATATTCTATCACGAACTAAACTTATGTATAAGAGCTTATTCAAAAGTCCCCTCAATAGCGGCATTTTAAAATTTTCAGATAAACGACGTCTTCATTAAAATGACTTAGAATGTGATGAGGTACGTTATCTCCATTATCAACATTGTTGATATGGATTCGGCTAATCTCGTTGAAAAATGACATAAAGTAATAAAGACCCTCTGTGGAAAAGAGGGTCTTTCATTCTCCTAAACATACCACTGTTTGTATAACTCAGACTTCTCTTATTTCTTCCTCTTTTACTTTAGCTATATCATCAATGGTTTTAATCGTATTATCTGTCAGCTTTTGAACATCCTCTTGTGAGCGGCGTAATTCGTCTTCTGTAAGTTCACCGTCTTTTTGCAATTTTTTCAGTTCGTCATTTGCATCACGACGAACATTTCTAACGGCTACTTTTGCTTCTTCTGAATATCTACCGACAAGTTTGACAAGTTCGTTACGGCGTTCTTCAGTTAAAGCAGGAATGGTGATTCGTATAATGTTTCCATCATTTGACGGAGATAATCCAAGGTCGGCCATTTGAATAGCTCTTTCAATATCCGATATTGATGATTTATCAAATGGTTGAATAAGCAGCATTCTACCTTCTGGTACCGTTATAGACGCAAGCTGGTTTAATGGTGTCATCATACCATAATATTCAACTTGGACTTTGTCTAGTAGGGAAGGGTTAGCTCGTCCTGCTCTCAGTGTGGAAAGCTCTCTTTGATAAGATTCTACTGACTTATTCATTTTTTCTTTAGCATTGTTCAAAATATCCGTTGACATTATTACTTCCCCCTTATAAGTGTTCCAATGTGGTCTCCAGTTACTGCACGTTTAATATTACCGTTTTCAGAGATTGAGAAAACAATAAGTGGTATATTATTGTCCATGCATAGTGAGGATGCCGTTGAATCCATAACAGCTAAACCGTCTTTTAATAGATCTAAGTATGTTAACTGTTCATACTTTTGCGCATTAGCGTCTTTTGATGGGTCGGCACTATAAACACCATCTACTTTATTCTTAGCCATAAGGATAACATCCGCTTCAATTTCTGCTGCTCTTAATGCCGCTGTTGTATCCGTAGAAAAATAAGGATTTCCTGTACCAGCAGCAAAGATCACTACTCGTTTCTTTTCTAAATGTCTAATAGCGCGACGTCTTATGTATGGTTCTGCTACCTGTCTCATTTCAATGGAGGTTTGCACCCTCGTCTGGACACCGATATTTTCTAAGCTGTCCTGAAGTGCTAGAGAGTTCATGACTGTCGCAAGCATACCCATATAATCAGCGGTGGCTCTATCCATTCCTTTAGCACTTCCAGCCATTCCCCGCCAAATGTTTCCGCCACCAACAATAATGGCTACTTCTACATCTAGAGCAATAATATCTTTAATTTGCTCAGCAATAGACTGAATCATGGTGGGATCTATCCCATATCCTTGGTCACCAGCCAGAGCTTCTCCACTTAATTTTAACACAATACGATTGTATGTTGTCTCCTCCATAGTACCCTCCATTTAAATAAACAATATCATAAAACGTACCTTCAATCAGTGGGTGTCTTCGTTCTTCTCCACTGATTGGTAGTTGAATAATCAGCATTAGCGTCCGTAATCTCTCGCCTAAATAGATGGACTCTGCTCTCTATTTCTAACCGAGAGTTTTAAGGACGGTTGGTTATCTGTGATAAATTCTTGGACAAGAGTAAAGCATCGGTATGATGCTTTATTTAAAGAGATAGCAGTTTTTTGAAAAAGGGACACATAGTGTCCCTTTCACCAGTATTCCCATTATTTTTTAACTTGAGACATGACTTCCTCAGCGAAATTTTCTTCACGTTTCTCCATACCTTCACCAACTTCATATCGATAGAAAGTTTTAACTTCTCCACCTTTAGAAGAAACGTATTTGCCAACTTTTTGGTCACCATCTTTAACAAATGGCTGTTCGTTTAGGCAAATCTCTTCAAAGAACTTCCCAAGACGACCTTCAACCATTTTTTCAACAATGTTCTCTGGCTTACCTTCGTTTAATGCTTGTTGTTTAAGTACTTCTCGCTCATGGTTAGCTTCTTCTTCTGATACTTCATCGCGGCTTACATATTTAGGATTAATAGCTGCAACGTGCATAGCCACATCTTTCGCAACTTGCTCGTCTACATTACCTGAAAGAACAGTTAATACACCAATACGTCCTCCCATATGAATGTAGCTACCAAATACTTCATTTTCACCACTTTCTACGATAGCAAATCGACGCAGTGATAATTTTTCCCCGATTTTAGCAATTTGGTTCGTAATATAGCCTTGTAATGTGTCACCATCTCCATCAAACGATTGTTCAAGGGCTTCTTCCACAGTCGCAGGCTTATTGTTAAGTATATGACGAGCTACTTGTTCAACCATATTAACAAAGTTTTCATTCTTAGAAACAAAATCAGTTTCAGAATTAATCTCAACAAGTACAGCTTTATTTCCTTCAGTTACGATATGAGCAAGTCCTTCAGCTGCCACTCGATCTGCCTTTTTAGCAGCTTTAGCAACACCCTTTTCGCGAAGGTAATCTACTGCTTTTTCCATATCTCCATTAGTTTCAGTGAGGGCTTTCTTACAGTCCATCATCCCCGCACCTGTGCTTTCACGTAATTCTTTTACCATTTTAGCTGAAATAGCCATTCAAATTCCTCCTTGAGTACGTGTAAATGATTTTTCATCCGTTTAGTTCCTTGCAAAAAAGGGTGATAAAGGGTCCGGCCCTCTATCACCCTTTTGAACGAACATTTAAGCAGTTGTTTCTTCACCCTGGTTTGCTTCAATGATAGCATCTGCCATTTTCGCTGTTAAAAGGCGAACCGCACGAATTGCATCATCGTTACCTGGGATAACATAATCAATTTCGTCAGGGTCACAGTTAGTGTCCACAATACCGACGATTGGAATATTTAATTTATGCGCTTCAGCTACAGCGATACGCTCTTTGCGAGGATCGATGATAAATAACGCATCAGGTAAACGATCCATCTCTTTAATTCCTCCAAGGAATTTTTCAAGACGGTCCATTTCTTTCTTTAGAAGAACAACTTCCTTTTTAGGAAGGACATCAAATGTGCCATCTTCTTGCATCGTCTCAAGTTGAACAAGTCGTGCAATACGTTTACGGATTGTGTCAAAGTTTGTGAGTGTACCACCTAACCAACGTTGGTTAATAAAGTACATACCACAACGCTCAGCTTCTTCTTTAACAGAATCTTGAGCTTGCTTTTTCGTTCCTACAAAAAGCATTGTACCACCTTGTGCAGCTAAGTCGCGCACGAAGTTAAATGCTTCGTCAACTTTCTTGACCGTCTTTTGTAGGTCAATAATATAAATACCGTTTCTTTCTGTGAAGATGTAGCGATCCATTTTTGGGTTCCAACGACGTGTTTGATGTCCGAAATGAACCCCAGCTTCTAATAATTGTTTCATGGAAATCACTGCCACTCCACTCACCTCCTCTGGTTTTTAATCCTCCGCTCATGTCATTTTTCGACAAGACTCTAAAATAAGAGCACCATTGCCAAAATCAATAAGCGTGTGTAATAACACCGAGAAATAATATATCATATCCAACAGCCAATGACAAGCGCTCTGATAAATTATTTTTTAGTTTTTGTAAAATTTAAGCAGAAGGGCTACTTCTCCTGCCCCCATATCCAACTTCTTAGCTATTTCTTGCTCTGTATAGCCTTGTTTGTTTAACGATAATACTTTAGAAGTATCTGATGGTTCGACAATATCCTCCTTTTCTGAAGGGGGAAGAGGAGGTTCATACTCAGCATATTTTGTATCGCTAGTTTCTTCAACTTGCCCGTTCACGTCTTCTTTATCATTTATACTGCTCTGAAGCTCATCTACTTCTTCAGTGAACATTTGAGAAGACTCTGGCTCTTTTTGTTCCAATGGCGCTTTTGGTGTGACTAACGGCGGTGCTTTAACAGAGGGGGTTAAATGCGCCATACGTCTTGCCAGTCTTTCGTTATTGTCTTTCATTTCTGTCGTATAAGAAATAAGCAAATCTTCCATTTCTTTTAATGTCTTTTCTTTATCAAGAGGTTTTTGATTATCTAAACGCTGGAACAACACGACAATGATAAAGAAGCTAATTAAATGTAAAAACAGGCTAATGAGGACTAAATAAATCATTGTTAACTCCTTTTACTACCAAGATGCGTCGAACCGAACACCTTTATATGGGTGTTTAACGACTTTTTCTTCTTCTTCGCCCTTATTTTGTTTTCGCTGTCCATCAGACTGGCTATGACCTTTCCCTGACTCAGCATCTGCGTCCAAACGATTTTTTTCTTTAAATTCTGTTTCAGTCACAGTTTTTTTTTGTTTAATATCTTTTTCTTCTTGTGCTTGTGCCATATGTTCTTGGGCGACCATTGACCGTTGTTGCATTTGATCTTGAATTTTACCCGCAGTTTGTGTTCTCGGTAACGCGACTTGCATTTCAATTGACCGTAGTCCACTCATTGAAATTCCTCCTGTCCGCTTGAGAATCCCTTGTTTCAATTTAGTTATCACTCATTATATCATGATCTCTTTTAATTATAATGGTTCAAACGAAATTTCACTACGATCTAGTTTAAAGAGCACGTTTTCATGTGTTGTGACAATTTTTCTTCTATACTTACCAAAATGTAAGTCTGTATTTGCGTGAATGGCTTTAATGATTCGGATTTCAGCTTGATCTTGATTTTCGAATAGTTCTTTGATCTCATCTAGCTTATCTTTTGCACTATTTAATTCTTTGTTAGCATCCATTAAAGAATTTTTTATTTTTAATTTCATCACCTTTTCTTTGGCAGTTAAAGATGATGTTTTCTCTTTATCCACGATGTTTTTCAGCAAAACACCTAGCTTTTGAGTATTTTCTTGTGCTTGAAGCATTTGTGTTTTATATTTGCTTTCAGATGCTACTGCTTCCTCACTCACACCGAGAAAAAGGGTAGTCGGTGTATTCATATGATTACCTACCTCATTAACCTCAATGCCTTTCCCGGATGAGATAGAGCCGCCCACAATGTTACCTCTATTCTGATTGCAGTATACATAACCTTGAGCTTTAACGGTGCTGTGTAAAATTGATTTAGTGACCTTTACATCTCCACCAGCCTCGATATTAGCCTGATTTAAAAATGATGTCTCTACATCCCCTTCGGCAGATATTATACCGCCTCCTTGGGCTACGACTCCTTGTTGAATAAATATTGAGCCCCCTGCTTTTAATATCGCCGCTTCTACCGAGCCATGTACCCTTATATCTCCTTGAGCCTTAATTTCAAAACCAGAAGGAACATTTCCTCTAATATTAACATTGCCAATAAAATCAATGTTTCCAACTTTCATGTCTACATCCCCATTAACCTCGTAAATAGGGAAAACATGAATCACTTTAGGTTCAACGGAAATCTGTCCGTCGATTGTTGAGAATATTTCTAGTCCGTCAACCCGGGTGTTCTTTCCTGGGCGTAGCTTTAGATCACGTCCAGGCTTAGCCTTTACATCCTCGCCATACACATTAACACCATTTTTCTCTTCAGTCGCTTCTATTTTTTTTCCGACTAATTCGCCATTTTTAACAGAAGGTATTTCGATAACTTTTTTTAAATTGATATCTTCTTGATCGTTTTGTTGAGTGTTATCTTCGTCTTGCAACTCTTCTAAAATTGACCAAATATATGCGTTCTCCCCGTCAACAGGATCAAGTCCTCTAGCAATGATGGTTGGTAAAGTGTCATTTCCGGTCACTATTTTCTCAATAACTTCTTCAAAAAGGCCATATGTAACACCATTTTCTTTAACAAATTTTTTTAAATCATCGACCGTTATCTCTTCAGGCAATGGCTGTAACTGTTTTAACTTAGCCGACATTTTATCTCTACTTATCTCTATAGCTAAAATCTCGTGTAACTCCTCCATCTGAATCCCCCCTCTTTTTAACTCTACATATAATTTTACACCAACTTGTAATATCTGATGGCTAACTTTAAACAACTACCCAATCATATGTCAAAATTAAGGCATCTATATGGTGATTATCTTGTAATACCCTTCTACTGAACAACAGTATCTCTACTCCCCAGGAGGTATTTAATTCGTGTACAAAAAAACGAAGACACTGCTGTGTAATATCTTCGTTATGAAAAGAAATCGCTAACTTTATTCTTTAATTTTTGTTGAAGCTTGAAAATGGTTTTAGAGTGAATTTGGGAAATTCTAGATGTGGATAAATTCAACGCTTCACCAATTTCAGTTAGCGTAAATTCTTCAAAATAAAATAGCGAAATCACGAGCTGCTCATTGCGGTTTAAAGTTTTTAAAATCTCCGCCAGCTCCTCATAGACCGCTTTTTTTCCAAGCGTCTCTTCAGGGGTGAGGGTTTGCTGGTCCACAATGGTTGAAGAGTACGTATCATTTTTCTCTGAATCCTGGGTAGGTTCATCAATGGATAATAAATTAGAGAAGAAAGATTCATTCATCGTATGAACAACTTCATCCTCTTTTAACCCTAACTCCTCTGCTACTTCTGCTGGTGAAATATTTCTTCCATGTCTTTGCTCTAGCGCTTCTATCGCCTGGTCAATTTTCTTAGACCTGTCACGAACCGATCTCGGAAGCCAGTCTTCTTGTCTTAAACCATCGATAATAGCCCCACGAACACGAAACGAGGCATACGTATCAAATTTTAGTTCACGCCCTGGATCGAATTTCTCCAAGGCATCATAGAGACCGATTAAACCGTGACTTCTAAGATCCTCAACCTGAACGCTACGTGGTAAATTTGCACTTATTCTTTGAACATGAAATTCCACAAGGTGCAAGTAGGCTTCGACTAAACGGTCACCTGCTACAGGGTCTCGATCTGTCTGCCAACGCTTCCATTCATTCTCTAACGTCGGTGCTTCTTTTGCTCGGGGCATGGAAATACTCCTCCTGTTCGGTCATTAATTCTCAACACGAAAAAGTTTACTGTTGCTCACTATTTTGAACATCGTAACTGGTTTCTTCCTCAGCAGCTGTAGCTTCAGGTTCTTCTGTAAGAGGGGTTCTTGAAAACTCCTGCTCCATTTTAATAATGTCGTCAATATAACGATCTGTCGAATCCTCTTCTTCTAGAGTGACTTTTTCAGGTCTAGTTGATACAACAAATTTCCAGATAGCATGAAAAATAAGTCCAAAACCAGCACCTACAACTAGTCCAATAATGCCTCTAAATAAAGAAGTAGGCCATAAATTACTCGTAAGAGAAGCGATAAATACAACACTAAAACATGTGATAGAAAAACACAGGACAACGTTCATTTTGGTCATACTTGAACCACACCTTTATTAACGGTTCTAATCTCCAGGAGGCCGGTCATTGGATCAAATTCAATCGTCCGCCCACTACTTCCTCCTACATCCTCATAAATAATTGGTATTTTTAATTTTTCAAGGATTTGTTTAACAGCCTCCACATTACGTGGCCCAATTCTCATCGCTTCATTATTAGATGAAAATTTAAACATTTGGGCTCCTCCTGCGATTTTCGCTTTTATCCGATATTTCGCCACTCCTTCTTTCGACAAAATATCCATTAAGTCGTTTATGGCTGTATCCGCATATTTTGCACGATTCAATACGCCTGCACGTGCATATGAGGAATCTGGCAACATAATATGAGCCATGCCCGAAACATTTACTTTTTCATCATAGAGAATGATACCTACACACGAACCTAAACCAGACGTCCGAATGGTTTGAGGGGGTTTAGCAATATTTAAGTCAGCCATCCCCACTTTCACTACCTCACCCATCTAACGGAACTCCTAACGCTTGCAGAATTTTGTTTAATGAATCTGGATCAGGTAAAAGGAAAAAGTGTCCTTTTGACCTAATAGTATCATCGTTATTTTTTTCGTTAATCTCGGTATCTATGACAATGGCATAATCACCAGCACGTGAAAGTTCCACAAGACCGAAAGATAAAATAGCCGTCGTCATATCCACTGCAATGGCAGGTGGTGTAGGCTGTAAATTTAATTTAGTAAAATCAGATAACGCTGATAAATATGAGCCAGCGAGAATATTCCCAACTTCATTTAATGCAGAGGATGCCATCTCATTCAAAGGCTCGTCTGAAAAATCAATGGAAGGATCTCCTGTTAACTGTTGGATAAAACGGCTGGCTTCATTAACTGGCAGCATAAAAAACATATTGCCTGGTGCATCTCCCTCAATAAGGAGAAAGACCGCAGCAACCACTGCCTCTTCTCCCCCGACAGTATCACCAATTTCTTTAAAAGGCACGACTCTAACTGCCGGAACATTCATATCAATTGTTTTATTGAGCATTTGAGAGAGAGCCGTAGCAGCATTGCCTGCACCGATATTTCCAACTTCCCTTAAAATATCTAAATACTGCGCTCCAATTTTGCTCAGATCTATCATTTAACTGGCCCTTCAATCTCTTGTAATTCATTCATTTCTTCAGCGTTCAAAACTTTATCAAGGTTAAGTAAAATCAATAACCTTTTTTCTAGTTTTGCCACACCACGAATATATTCGGCTTCTAGACCACCAACAACTTCAGGAGGTGGTTCAACAGCACTTTTCGGAATGTCAATCACGTCATTTGCTGCATCAACGACTAAACCAACTTCCATATTTCCTACTGTCACGATGATCACCCGTGTTGTTTCTGAATGGTCAATTCCTTCAATACTAAATCGCTTCCTTAAATCAATAATCGGTGTGACAACCCCACGGAGATTAATAACTCCTTCAACAAAATCAGGTGTACTAGGAACCCTCGTAATATGTTGGACTCTTTCGATGGACCGAACTTGTTCAACTTCTACACCATACTCTTCATCTTTCAATTGAAATACAATGACTTTCATGTCATCCATGACTGCTTCACTCATTGTCTAGACCTCCCTATTGGTTTAGTTGATTTCATTTCTTTTAGTAAATATCATGCCATCTATTTAATTAATGAGTTACAATCTATGATTAAAGCAACTTGACCATTTCCTAGAATGGTAGCTCCAGAAATAGCAAACACATTTGTTAAATAGTCCCCTAACGATTTCAAGACGATCTCCTGCTGACCAATAAATGAATTAACGACTAGGGCAGCCATTTTTTCACCTTTTCGCACGATGACAATAGAATAAAAGTCGTCGTCCTCTTTTGTAACTGGTACATCAAAAAACTCTGTTAAATCAAGTAGTGGGACAACACTTCCACGGAAATCGATCACTTTTTGATTATGTGCAGCCATGATTTCATCCTTCTTAATAATGGCCGTTTCAATAATCGAAGAAAGTGGGACTGCATAAATTTCATCTTGAATTTCAACTAACATAACTGAAATTATCGATAATGTGAGTGGTAATTGGATTGAGAATGTGGTTCCTTCATTCGGCTTAGATGTTACGGTGACGTTACCACCGAGTGACTCAATTTTATTTTTGACCACATCAAGCCCTACACCGCGCCCTGATAAATCTGATACTTTGTCAGCTGTGCTTAAACCACTTGAAAATAATAGTTCATATACTTGATTATCAGTTAATGTTGCGCCATTTTCTTCCGAAACCACACCGCTTTTAATGGCTTTTTCAAGAACTTTTTCTCGGTTAATTCCGGCTCCATCATCAGCGACTTCAATGAAAACATGATTCCCACTATGATAGGCTTTTAATGTTACTTGTCCTTCTTCGGACTTACCAGATTCAAGCCGTTTAGCTGGCATTTCAAGTCCGTGATCCATTGAGTTTCTTAACAAGTGAACGAGCGGATCGCCAATTTCATCAATCACTGTTCTATCAAGCTCAGTTTCTGCACCAATTATTTCTAAGTGAACTTTCTTATTCAAGTCCTTTGCAATCCCTCTTACCATACGTGGAAATCTATTAAACACTTGTTCTACAGGGACCATTCGCATATTAAGAATAATATTTTGCAAGTCTCCTGAAATTCGCGACATATGTTCAACTGTTTCAGTTAATTCACTGCTTTTGAGATCACTAGAAATTTGTTCAAGTCGCCCTCGGTCAATGACTAACTCTTCGAAAAGATTCATCAGACTATCAAGACGATCAATATTAACACGTATCGTTTTGTTAGTTCCTTGGGCACCTTTACTTTCTTTCTGCTGAGATGTGGAAGGTTTTTCGTCTTTTGTATCCTCTACTAGTATGTCTTCCGCTGGTTCTACTGCCCCTTCTGATGGCTGTTCCTGATCGTTAATCGTATCCGCATCGATCGTCACAATATCCACGCGATCAATTTCTGACACTTTCATAATGCGACTATGAACGTCTTCAACAGATTCTTTTGTAACAAGTGTAACCGAAAAATCTAAATCAAAATTTTCTTCCTCTAACTGATCAACAGAAGGGACGGACTTAATCACTTCTCCAATTTGTTCAAGAACTTCAAATGCCATGAAGACACGAGCTGCTTTTAAAATGACGTCTTCTCTTAAAAGAACATTGACGTAATAAGCGTTAAATCCTTGTTCCTTCGATTGCTTTAATACTGTAATTTCAAAATCATCAAATCTCACACCTGTACTTGATTCTTTTACAGGTACTGTAGTCTTTTCAACGGTCGCTGCTACCTCATCAACAGACACACCATTTTCAATTTTCTCAAGTTTAGCTACGACAGCGGTCACATCCCGTTTACCTTCTCCACCATCAGCAATATCATTAACCATAGCCTCTAAGTCATCAACCGATTCAAAGACGACATCAAGTAAGTGACTATCAGCGACAATCTTTCCATTTCTAATACCATCTAGCACGTTTTCCATTTGATGAGTCAGGCTTGCTAGATCTTCATATCCCATCGTAGCCGCCATCCCTTTAAGTGTATGCGCAGAACGAAATATTTCATCAATGATTGAATGGTCATCAGGTGCATTCTCTAACTTGAGTAAGTTATCATTCATCGCTTGAAGATGTTCTGTACTCTCATCAATAAACATATCTAAGTACTGATTTTTTTCCATTGTGATCCCTCCAATTAGCTGTACTTCACTATAGTTGATGCAATGTCTTCTAAATCTTTCACTTCATCCACTAAATTTGTACTTATTGCAGCTCGCGGCATGCCATAAACAACACATGTTCTTTCAGATTCAGCTATTGCGATTGTTTTCATATTTTCTTTCAAATGTACTAGACCTTTTTTCCCGTCAGAACCCATTCCTGTCATAATAACTGCAATAATATTTTTTAGTTTTATGTCTGTTTGTGATGTAAACATAGTATCGACAGATGGTCGATGACCATTTACTAATTCTGACTGGTCCAAACGAATTGCGACAGAAGTCCCAACACCTCTTACTTTTAAATGGTATCCTCCCGGAGCAATATAGGCAACACCTTTTTTTATAATTTCACCATCTTCTGCTTCTTTTACAGATATCTCAGACAGAGAATTTAGCCTTTCACTCAATGATTTTGTGAACCCTTTCGGCATGTGCTGAACGATCAAAATGGGATGAGGAAAGGATTTAGGTAGACGTGCTAGCACCTCCTGTAGGGCTTTAGGACCCCCTGTTGACGTCCCAATAACTACCAAGGTATCAACACCGGACTTTAGACCTGGTTTTTGTTTATAGAGAAGCCCATCTTCCACTGGTGTGAGTGAGACAGGTCGTTTTTTTTCATGGACAACTGATAATTCTTTAATTTTTTTAGCAGGAAGAGAGGAAGCATGTAGGACTTTTTCAATTAAATCGTTACCTACTTTATGAAAGTCCAACGAAATGGAACCTGAAGGCTTTGAAATGAAATCAAAAGCACCTATCTCCATGGCTTGAATCGTTGTATCTGCGCCTTCTTTCGTGATACTTGAAACCATAATAACTGGTTTTGGATTTCTTTTCATGATTTCTTTTAAAGCATCAATGCCTGACATAACAGGCATTTCTACATCCATTGTAATCACATCAGGATCTAATTTCTTCAGCTTCTCCAATGCATCCTGCCCATTGCGTGCTTTGTCAATAACACGAATGTTCTCATGCCTTTCAAGGATATCCGAAATCATTTTTCTCATAAATGCTGAGTCGTCTACCACAAGCACTTTAATCATCTAAACCCTCCTCCACTGCTAATTTTTCATAAAACCCTTTAGCTTGGAAATAAAAGATGAAATCGATCCTTCGCTCTTAATATCATGGCGCCCAGTTTTCAAATACTTGCGCACAGCTGCTGTCACAGCGGTTGCCGGTTTAGATCTAGGTGAGTACAAAACAAATGGTTTCTGGGCCCTAACCGCCTT
The DNA here is from genome assembly GCF_002019735.1 of Salipaludibacillus agaradhaerens. NCBI lineage: Bacteria > Bacillati > Bacillota > Bacilli > Caryophanales > Bacillaceae > Salipaludibacillus > Salipaludibacillus agaradhaerens. The sequence goes on along the minus strand of NZ_KV917378.1, from coordinate 245,324 downwards.
CCTAACAACGTCATCATCGGGAATGGATGCTAAATAAAAAATATCTTTGTTTAAAAATCGTTTCGTTACGGTTAACATGTTCGAGGACGTATGACTGCCTTCTTTTGTAGAATAAGCCCTGTTGACAATCATCGTCACAGGTAAAGTCGCATCTTGCAACGTAATATATTTAACCATACCGTAAGCATCTGTTATAGAAGTTGGTTCAGGTGTCGTAACAAGAAAAATATCATGACATGAAAGTAAAAAATGACTACTGTTACTCGTAATCCCTGCTCCCATATCAAGGAAAATATAATCAAATTCTGATTCAAGTGATTGAAGCTGTCTGTAGAAAAAATCTGCTTTTTCCTTATCCATTTCAAAAACATCATTTAAGGCGCTTCCACCCGCGATGTATGAAAGGCCTTCTTCAGCCGTTTCAATAACAGACCAGATCGACATATCTCGTTCAATCATATCGACAAAAGAGTAGCGAGATGTATGGCCTAACAAGATATCAATATTGGCCATCCCTATATCCAAATCAATAATCAGTACTTTTTTCCCAGTTTTTTGTAAACCTAACGAGAAATTCACTACAAAATTTGACTTCCCTACACCACCTTTACCACTGACAACTGCAATGACTTTTGTATGCTTTTTCTCAGGATGTTGAGACAAGGTCTTAGCTCTATTCATTTTCTGACGTAAAGCATCAGCCTGATCATTCACAGCTTGTTCAACTCCTTAGCAACTGCTGGACCATGTTAATCGCAGTTGCTTCCTCAATGTCATCTGGAACATTTTGTCCAGTGGCTAAGTAGCTGGCCCCTAAATGGTAATCAGCCATAATATTAATCATCGCCCCAATTGTTTCCGTTTCATCAAGTTTTGAAAAAATAAGCTTATCAATGTCAATGAGTTTAAATTGCTCGACTATCTTTTTCATATCACGGTACTTTGAGGTCATGGCTAATACGAGATGTGTTTCCATCTGTTCGTTAAAATCAATCACTTGATTTAATTGTTCTACATATAGCGGATTTCTAAAGTTCCTTCCAGCTGAGTCTACAAGAATAAAATCATAATCGCTCAATTTTTTAACTGCCTCTTTAAAATCTTTAATAGAGTAAACAACTTCAACTGGTACATTGAGGATTTTCCCGTACGTTTTTAATTGTTCAATAGCCGCGATTCTAAATGTATCTGTCGTTATAAACGCCACTTTTTTTTCATCTTTAAGAACTGCTTTAGCTGCGATTTTTGCAATTGTAGTCGTTTTACCTGCGCCTGTTGGGCCCACAACATTGAGATATTTCTTATTATAATTAAAGGCTCCAAATTGACAGTCTTTTAAAAGGGTTAGCAACTCATCTGTGACCCAGTTATTAATCGTCTCTTCACTTTGACTTTCCCCATCTTCCTGATACCATTTTTTCAACAAGTGTTTCATGACAGTGAGACGGTAGGTGTCATGAACTTCTTGATCTTTCAAGTAGGTGTTAAACGTATTTAATACGTCGGGATAGTCTTCACTACTGTGACTCACACTAGGTCCTATCCCTTTTATCATGGCTTTAAGTTCATCTATTTCTTTTGAGAGCTTCACTTGTTCTCGCTCAGTGACCTGTCTATTGATAGGCGGCTTTGGTTTCTCTCGAGCAGAATGCTTTCTTCTTCCAGAACGAGCTTCCATATCTAATGCCGCAATGACTTCAATATTCTTTTTAGTGAAAAAGCCAAGAAAGCCTCCTGACTCGACCTTTTTAGAGTTGAGAATGACGGCATCTTGCCCCAGCTCCGCCTTAACTTTCGTCATAGCTTCCGTCATATCTTTTGCAACAAATTTTTTCACCTTCATTTTCCGTTCACCACCCCGACACTTTGAACTTCAATATGTGGTTCCAACTCATTATAAGATAACACGGGAACGTGTGGCATATACCGTTCAATTAAATGACGAATGTACATTCTCACAGCAGGTGAGCATAAAAGCATTGGCATTTGACCCATTTCCTGCATTTTCTCAACTTCAGTCATCATTGACTGAATAATCGCTTGCGTGGAATTAGGGTCTAAATTTAAGAAAGCACCGTGCTCAGTTTGTTGTATAGCGTCGGCCACCATTTTTTCCACACTGCTACTTACTGTGATGACGTAAAGTGGCTCACCTTCTTCAGTATACTGTTTCGAAATTTGCCTCGACAAAGCTTGTCTTACATATTCAGTTAACAAATCTGAGTCCTTTGACATTTGTCCGTAATCAGCAAGTGTTTCAAAAATAACTGGTAAGTTTCTAATGGATACTTTTTCTTTCAATAGATTGCTAAGCACTTTTTGAATTTCTCCAATTGATAGTGGGTTCGGTGTGACATCTTCCACAAGCGTCGGATACGTTTCACCTAGGTGATCCACCAACTGCTTAGTTTCTTGACGGCCAAGTAATTCATGAGCATGGCGTTTAACAACTTCAGTTAAATGTGTTGAGACGACAGAAGGCGGATCAACGACTGTATAACCGGAAAGTTCAGCTTGCTCTTTCAACTCTTCTGATATCCATAACGCCGGAAGACCAAAGGCAGGTTCAACGGTTTCAATACCAGTAATAGCTTCGTCCTCTACACCGGGGCTCATGGCCATAAAGTGATCCAGTAGCAATTCACCTTTTGCGATTTCATTCCCCTTAATTTTTATAGAATATTCGTTAGGCTGAAGTTGAATATTATCTCTTATGCGAATAACCGGGACAATCATGCCCATTTCAATCGCTAGCTGACGTCGAATCATGACGACTCTGTCTAATAAATCTCCACCTTGATTCGTATCTGCTAAGGGAATCAAACCATAGCCAAATTCAAATTCTATCGGATCCACTTGAAGCAAGTTAATAACACTTTCAGGAGATTTAATATCTTCTTCTTCTCCTCCTTGTTCTTCTTCTACCTCATCTAATTCCAGCAATTCTTTTTCGTTTTTACCTAGTAAGAAACCCCCGACACCAAGTACTGCTGCAATAGTCGTCGTAACAAACGCTTCAATTGGTGTAAAAAACCCTAAAGCAGCAATTGTACCCGCTGCCACATAAAGCATTTTAGGATATGCAAGTAACTGGCTCGTAACATCGTGTCCAAGGTTCCCGTCTGAAGATGCTCGTGTAACAACAATACCTGTAGCTGTTGCAATAAGTAGGGCTGGAATTTGGCTGACAAGTCCATCTCCTACTGTTAAAAGTGTATATTTGTTGGCTGCTTCTGCTACAGCAAGTCCTTCTTGCATCATCCCGATCACAAGGCCGAATATAATATTGATAATAACAATGACAATCCCCGCGATCGCGTCCCCTTTAACGAACTTACTAGCACCATCCATTGATCCATAAAAGTCGGCTTCCTGTTCAATTTTTTTCCGTCGTTCCCTTGCTTCAATATCCGATATCATGCCGGCGTTTAAATCGGCATCAATACTCATTTGTTTACCTGGCATCGCATCTAGCGTAAAACGTGCACCTACTTCTGATACACGCTCCGCCCCTTTTGTAATAACCACGAACTGAATAACGACAAGAATCACAAACACGACAAATCCAACTAAGGCATTACCACCTACTACGAATTGTCCGAATGTTTCAATGACGTTTCCTGCGTCTCCTTGATTACCAAGAATAGCTCTTGTTGTCGACACGTTGAGTCCTAACCTGAAGAGTGTGACTAATAAAAGCAGGGTCGGGAAAATTGAGAACTGTAATGGCTCCCGAGTATTCATAGAAACGAGAATAATTAAGAGCGCAAATGTAATATTAATAACAATCAAAAAGTCGATTACCCCCGTCGGTAGAGGAATAATTAACATGATGACGATGAGAATAACTGTTAATAAGATACTAAAATCTTTCATTGGCATTTGCGCTTCTCTCCTTTATTAATAAAACGGCTAGCTCTTCGTTAAGCTTGTTGCTGAAGTCGGTATACATATGCGAGCACTTCCGCCACACCTTTAAACAAGTCCTCTGGCACTTGATCCCCAATTTCTGCTTGAGCGTATAAAGCTCTTGCTAACGGCCTGTTTTCTACTGTCGTGACATTGTTGTTCTTCGCAATATTAATGACTTTCAACGCGATATAGTCGACCCCTTTTGCGACAATAACTGGGGCGTTCATTGTTGTATCATCATATTTCAAAGCGACAGCGTAATGGGTTGGGTTTGTGATGACAACATCTGCTTTAGGCACTTCTGCCATCATACGGCTCATCGCCATTTGCCGCTGCTTTTCTTTAATTTTTGATTTTATGAGCGGGTCACCCTCAGATTTTTTATGCTCATCTTTAATGTCTTGTTTCGACATTCTAATGTTTTTCTCATGATCATATTTTTGATACATGTAATCAAGAACCGCAATGAATAATAACAATCCTCCGACCGCCAGTCCCATAATAATGATGAGGTTCCCTATCAGTATCGTTCCAGCCCCGACTGAGTATAGTCCCAGTTTTAGGAGGTCATCAAGGAAAAACCAAAGTACCGAACCTGTAACTAGTCCCACAAGGGTTATTTTCATCATAGACTTAAGAAACTCTACAAGAGCACGCACTGAAAAAATACGTTTAAACCCTTTAATAGGGTCAATTTTACTCAACTTCATTTTAATTGCCTCTGGAGCAAATAAGACCCCTACTTGCAAATAGTTACTGAAAATACCAGCTATTGCTGCTATTAACATCACAGGTATTGTGGCAACAGCTGCCTGATAAAGATAGTCCATAAACATTTTATGGAGATTTTCTTCGGTTAAGTTAATGAGCAAGTAATCGGTAAACGTAAACCTCAGAATCGACGTAAGCTGGTCAACAACAAAGCCTCCGATGAGCCAAAAGAATAAAAATACGAATAATAATATAAATGCCGTGTTAACATCGGTACTTTTAGCTACCTGCCCCTTCTCCCGCGATTCTTTTTTCTTTTTCGGGGTTGCTTTTTCAGTTTTTTCTTGTGCAAAATATTGCAGGTCTAGGGAAAGATACATCCCTTACACTCCTCCATAAATCTCCATTAGCGTTCTCATTGTCAGTGTCATCGTCTCAACTAAATTTTGCACCAGTAAGAAAAACGGTGCCATCGTTAAAATCATCATGACTAAACCGAGAAAAATTTTTAAAGGCAATCCGACAACGAATACGTTTACTTGTGGCACAGCCCGAGCAACCATACCTAATGCCACATCAACGAGAAAAATAGACCCGACGATTGGCATAGACATTTGAAAAGCAATAAGGAACATTGTACTAAATGTTGTAACAACATGGTCTAGTACCGCTTCATCGCCCAATGGAAGGAACAATTGGTCGATCGGTATATATTGATAACTGTAAAATGCGCCATCTATTAAAAGGTGGTGTGCATTTGTAGCTAATAAGAACAATAATGAGAACGTATATAAATAACTACCGATTAAAGGTGATTGCGTACCTGTTTGTGGATCTATCACATTAGCAATCATAAAGCCCAGTTTTAAGTCAATTAATCCACCGGCTACTTGTATGGCATATAAGAGAATCATTGCAATGAGGCCAACTGTTAATCCAACGAGTGCCTCTTTTATAATTAACAGCATAAATTCGTAATTCATCTCTAACACAGGCCAGTCTTCAGTAAAATAAATGATCCACGTCATAAATAAGGCAATCCCTACTTTTAATCGGCCAGGAATATTCTGATATGAAAAAAACGGAAGTGTTATAAAAAATGCTGACATTCGAACTAAAATTAATAAAAATGCAGGAAACCACTCGATAAAATCTAACATACTATCATCCTATAAATTGATGTAAGTTACTAAAAATTTCTTCAGCCAGTGATAATGCTTGAGAAAGCATCCAAGGACCAAAAATGACTAATGCAATAAGGACGCCTGCAATTTTAGGAATAAAAGCTAATGTTTGCTCCTGAATCTGTGTCGTTGCCTGAAAAATACTGACTGCCAATCCGATACCTAAAGCCGTGATTAACAAAGGCCCAGATATGAGTAAAATCGTAAATACGCCTTGTTCCGCCCATGATATAACCATTTCCGGACTCATAGTGCGCCTCCTCTAAAAGCTGAATAATAGTGAACGAACAATAAGGTGCCAACCATCTACCATAACGAATAACAAGACTTTAAATGGTAGAGCAATCATAACCGGTGGCAACATCATCATTCCCATGGACATAAGCACACTAGCTACGACCATATCAATGACTAAAAATGGAACGAAAATCATAAAACCTATTTGAAAAGCTGTTTTCAGCTCACTAATTGCGAAGGCTGGAACTAAGGAAGTCAGTGGGATATCGTCTAATGTTTCTGGCCTTTCCTCTCCAGCATACCCCATAAAAAGTGCTAAATCTTTTTCTCTAGTATGTTCAGCCATAAACTGTTTCATTGGTATAGCGGCTTCTTCAAACGCTTCTTCTTGTGTTAATTCTCCATTAAACATCGGCTGAAGGGCATTTTCGTTCACTTCTGAAAATATCGGCGCCATGATAAAAAACGTAAGGAATAGGGCTAAGCCAACGATGACTTGGTTAGGCGGCATTTGCTGTGTCGCCAAGCCAGATCTGACGAATGACAGCACAATTACAATCCGCGTAAAGCTCGTCATTAAGATAAGGATTGCCGGGGCTAGAGACAGCACAGTTAATAGTAATAATAACTGAATCGTCGCTGATAAATTGCCTGGATCATCACTAAATATATCTAATGCTGGTATTTGCAGTAATGCTATCATCGGTCTTTCTCCTCTATAGCAGAATAAAACTTTGTTTGTGATTTCTTGACATCGCTCATCTCTTTATCAAGTAAATTATGAAAAGCTGCTTCACTCGTATTTTGGGAACGGGCTTCTTTTTTGTTTTTTAACCACCCCTGTATTTTTGAAACAGGTTGATCAAATAAGTCTTGAGACGTTTGATGCTTTTGAAGTAAGTTGTCTACTTCCGCAGGATCATCAATTTCTTTTAGTAATGTGACAGTATCCCCTACCCCCACAATCAAAAGCCGATCCCCTGCTTTAACTAGTTGTACGGATTTATTAGATCCAACACCAGTGCCACCAATCGTTTGTAACGTAGCATGATTGTTATAACTTTTGGCCCGCTTATTAATGAATTTTAATAATGCATAAATGCAAAAGAGAACAGCACCTAAAGCTAATACCATTTGAAGTAAAATCGTGAACAAATTGGGACTAGCTGCTCCTAAGACGTCGCTTTCATCCTCTTCTTCGTTCGTATCCTCTGTCAAAGGTAATTCCTCAGTCTCACCTTCGTCATCTAGATCATTGTTTTCTTCTACAGTGTTGTTTAACAATTCATTGACGTTTCGGCCGCCTTCCCCGAAATCATTTGCTTCTTCCCCGTACGTAACTGAGGGGAAGAAAAGTATAACAATCAACATAACTAATAACTTTCTCAATCTCGTCACTCCCTGGTTGCTTTTAGCCGAGAGTTTTATTAATTGCTTCTAATACCCTCTCTGCCTGAAACGGTTTAACGATAAAGTCTTTCGCACCAGCTTGAATAGCATCTATAACCATTGCTTGTTGTCCCATTGCCGAACACATAATGACTTTTGCATTTGGATCATGCTTGCGAATTTCTTTTAAAGACGTAATACCATCCATCTCTGGCATTGTAATGTCCATTGTCACGAGGTCAGGTGAATGTTCTTTATAAAGATCTAAGGCTTGTTGGCCATCTCCTGCCTCACCAATTACTTCAAAATCATTTTTTTGTAAAATATCTTTAATCATCATGCGCATAAATGCTGCATCATCCACAATTAATACTCGTGTCGCCATCGTTAGGCCTCCTTAAAAATTAATTTCTTAAATTATTTAAACGGTCTTTCTGACTAATAATATCTGTGACACGCACACCGAAGTTTTCATCAATAACAACTACTTCGCCTTTTGCAATCAATTGTTGATTAACGAGAATATCTACAGGTTCCCCTGCTAATTTATCAAGTTCTACAATTGATCCTTGTGAGAGCTCTAAAATTTCTTTAATAGATCTTTTTGTTCTTCCTAATTCAACTGTTACTTCTAACGGGATATCCATTAGCATATCCAAATTACGTGCTTCTTGCTCATTAAGCGATGGTGCTTCAAAATTTGAAAAAGCAGCCGGCTGGACATTCGCCGCTCGTTCAGGTTGTGTAGGTCCGGACGATACATGCTGAGGACCAGTTCTAGGTGTATGAGTTGGCATCGGTGCTTGATGTTGCATCGGTGCTTCTTGTGAAATTGGCGCTTCTTGTTGGACAACCGTTTCTTGAGCAGGAGCTGCTTGTTCTGGCGTCTCTTCAGGAGCACTTCCAGAGTCATCAGGGTTCATTAACTGTTCCACCATTCCTTTTGCAAACGATACACTGATCAGCTGCATGATTTTCGAATCGATCAAGTCACCTACTTTAAGGTTAAACGCAATCTCAACTAGCATATCATCTTCAGGAAGCTTAACTTCATTTGGATTTTCAGGAAGATCTAGTAAATCGATTGCTGGAGGTGAAATATCCACCTTTTTGTTAAAGATCGTTGACATAGACGTTGAGGCAGATCCCATCATCTGATTCATCGCTTCCTGTACCGCACTTATTTCCATCTCGCCTAAGTCCTCGGAAGCAGTTGTACCATCATTGCCCATCATAAGGTCGGCAATAATAGCTGCGTCAGTTGTTTTAATAACGAGTAAATTGATGCCTTCGAACCCGTCAGTATATTCAACTGATATAGCCACATGCGGTTTTGGAAAAGCTTTATCTAAGTCAGCTCTTTTAATAACGGATACTTCTGGTGTGGTAATATCGACTTTTTGATTTAAAAGAGTTGAAAGAGCAGTTGCTGAACTTCCAAACGAAATATTTCCAATTTCACCAAGAGCATCTTGTTCAATACCAGATAAGTAGTTCTCAATCGACGAGCTGTCTGCATTATCTGGTGTTTCATTATTTGATTCCTCAGGAGTCTTCCCTTCATCTTCATTATCAATGCCGTTTAGCAGAGCATTGATTTCCTCTTGGGATAACATATCATCATTCATCAAGAGTGTCCTCCTCTTCTATAATATCTGTGATTTGTACAGCTACATGATTTTTCATTTTGCCCGGCTGTACTAAATACTTAGGCTCTTCCCCTACTCGAAGTAAAAGTGACTCTTCAATCAGTTGATTCAATTCGATAATGTCACCAGTACCTAAATGCAAAAACTCATCTACAGTAATGACCGACTTACCAAGTTCAACTGACAAATTAAGAGGCGCCTGTTTCACATTTTTCTTTAATGATTGCAATTCACCAGGCTCTCTATCTTTCTTCTTAGTTTGCATCCACAAATGAACAGATAACCTTGGTAGTATTGATTCAATGACCACATGCGGTAAACAAATATTGATCATGCCTGACGATTCACCAATCGTTGTTGAGAGTGAAATGACGACAACAGTTTCATTTGGTGACACGAGTTGTAAGAACTGCGGATTAACTTCCATATCATCCATGACAGGATCAAGTTCTTCAATCGATAACCAAGCTTCACGGAACGTTTCAAGTGTTCGTTGAAATAGCTGCGTCATAATTTTCGTTTCGATTTCCGTTAAATTCTCTACTTTGTTATAAGCTTCTCCCTGCCCACCTAAAATACGGTCAAGCATAGCATATGCAATATTAGGGTTAACTTCCATGACAAACCTTCCATCTAAAGGAAAGGGCTCAAAGACATTTAAAATAGTCATCTTTGGCACAGATCGAATAAATTCCTCGTATGGAAGCTGATCGACAGAAGCGACGCTTATTTGAACGAAAGTTCTTAACTGCGCAGATAATTGCGTCGTCAACAACCTTGCAAAATTTTCATGAATTCGTGTTAAACTTCGGATCTGATCTTTTGAAAAGCGAAGAGCACGTTTAAAGTCATACGATTTTACTTTTCTCTCCGTGTCTTCCTTCTTCAGTTCATCAGCATCCATTTCACCTGTGGAAAGAGCCGATAACAGCGCATCTATTTCCCCTTGTGAAAGAACATCAGCCATCTTGCCTCACCTCACTTCACCTGCAACTCTATCATTTATTGAATCACGCGTTGATTCATATACACTTGAACCACTTCTCCATCTTGCATAATTTCATTGATGCGATTCTTAATTCTATCTTCTAGACCTTGTATGCCTGCTGATCCTTGAAAATCAGTTGCAGTCATGTCGGACAGTTCTTGAATAATGATATTTTCTACTTGGAAACTACGTTTTTCGAATTCTTTTTTCGCATCATTGTTCTCGAGCTGAATCACATATTGTGACCGGATAATATTATTGGACGATAAGTTTGTTGTAATTTCCTCTGTTTCAACGGACCTTTCCAACACTTGATCAATCGTCGGTTCTCCTTCTTCTGCATCCGACTCTTGAAAGAATTGTGTGTACAATACGAGTGTTAGGACCCCGATTAATGTGAGAGCTGCCAGAACAATGAGCATAATATTAACGAGTCGGTTAGCAAACATAACGTTAATCTTCCCCTTCCTGATCAAACTGTTTTGAGACGAGAGGAGCTAAACCAATTCGCTTGTAAAAATGTTCAATCCGATCGGTCAGTTCTTGTTCGGTTTCCATAACAACAATTTTTTTACCGTTAGATAGTGTAATTGTTGTATCAGGAAATGCTTGAATTTGCTCAATATAAACTGCATTCAATGTAAAAGTTTGGCCATTCAGCCTAGTTAAAATCACCATATTTTTTTAGAGCTGCACTTTTATAAGCGAGGCTCACTTCCTCCTCTTTATTTAAATTAGGCTGGCTTAGCGTCTCTCACGCTAAGCCAAGCTAGTCTTATCGTTTCAAATTGACAAGCTCTTGCAGGATTTCATCGGATGTTGTAATCATTCGAGTATTGGCTTGGAAAGCACGTTGTGCAACGATCATTTCAGCAAATTCCTCAGATAAGTCCACGTTCGACATTTCAAGTGCTGAATTGACTAATTCACCGCGTCCATCCATCCCAGGCGCTCCGAGGTTTGGGGCACCAGAGTTAGGCGTCTCGACAAAAATATTACCTCCAGCTTTGGAAAGTCCGCCCGGATTAGCGAAGGTAGCAATTTGGATTTGACCAAGGACAACAGGGTCACCATCACCTGAAGGGATACCTAGCACTTCACCATTTGACGAGATCGTGAAGCTATCATAACCAGCAGCATTGTCAATAACAATTGGCCCGTTATCAATGCCTGTTAAGATAAAGCCATTAGCGTTTACGAGTGTTCCGTCAGAATCTCGATAAAAGTTCCCAGCTCGCGTATAGCCAATGTTACCTTGGCCGTCATCTAATACGAAATAACCGTCGCCAGCAATAGCTAAATCAAGATCTCTTCCTGTCGTTTGAATAGACCCTTGCGTATCAATCGTATCGATTGAAGAAAGACCACTACCTAAGCCAACCTGCATCGGGTTTGTTCCACCCCGTCCACCTGCTACAGGTGCTGAAGCCCCTGCCATTTGTTGACTCACTAAATCGTTAAATGTTGCACGACCCTTTTTGAAGCCGAAAGTGTTAACATTCGCAATGTTGTTTCCAATCACATCTAGTTTGGTTTGGAAGTTCTTCATCCCGCCAATACCAGAATATAAAGATCTAATCATGTTAATAATCTCCTCTCAATTTGTAACTCTTTTAATCGCTGCTTCAATCATTCCACAGCCTACGGCTCCCTCTCGGTCCGGCCGTTTTTTAGTTGTTTATCACAATGGCGCCGTTAATGTTAGTAAATAGCTGTGTCGCTGCTTCTTCACGGTCCATTGCAGTTATCACTGTTTCGTTTTGAGCACTGACCACAAATGCTGCCTCATTCGTTAGCACGAGTGAATCAGTCACACCCTTTTGCTTCGCTTCTTTTATTTTGGAATGAATTTCATTCCACGTTTCTCCTGCTACATCAATGCCTCTATCGAGTAAACGTTGTTCAGCGTGCTTACTGATTTTTAGCTCTGACTGCTCATCAATTGAATGCGTGAGCATTTGCTTAAAGCGATGATCAGCTTGTCCGGATGTTCGATGAACAGTGGTCGGCTTTGGTAAAGGTTGCTGCAGGTGATGGGGCATGATTTTTGGAGTCATGTGAATCACCTCACCTTCTGTTACTCAGCATTTGTAATTTTCGTAATGTTCTTTGTGTTAACGTTCGTATCACCAACAACTACTTGAACGTCACCATCTTTAAATACAACAGATGTGACGATACCCTCTCTTTTATTACCAGTGCTAGTCGTCCACTCAATTTGTTTTCCAATTAAATCACTATGTGAAGCAAAGTTATTCCTTTGAGATTCCATGAATTTTTGCAAGTTCACGTTCATATTCGTCATTTGTTCTAAAGAAGAAAACTGAGCCATCTGTGCAATAAATTCTCTGTCCTCCATTGGGTTAAGAGGATCTTGGTTCTGGAGTTGAACCATGAGAAGTTTTAAAAAAGCATCCTTGTCTAATACGCTACTACCTTGACCTTTATTCTTTTGACTTTCAACGTAATCACTGTAATTGATACTGTTTGTTTGAACCATTGTCATGCAAACACCTCCTTAAACTTCAGCATTAAAGGTTTCATCTAATAACTCACTGAAGTCTAATACATTATCTTCATCATTAGATGTCTCATTTTCATCATGATTTGCTTGTTGTTGATTCCCATCCTCATGATGTGGATCTTTCAATAGTTGATGACTTTGCTGTTGTTGAACCTCAATCTTATCAACTTGAATGTTTTGTGTTTGAAAAGCATGTCTTAGCTGCCCTAGTTGCCCTTCAATTAAATCTCTAGCCACTTTTGTAGTAGTCATGAGTGTTGCTTGCAATACGCCATTCACTTGTTGAAGTGTTATATCAAGCCTTCCTAGACTTGCTGGATGCAACTTGACATTTAACTGCTGAACACCATTCGTTAATTGTTGAAAGGTACTACGGGATAAAAGGTTCTGAAACTGGCGTATAAAGTGTTCCTGAGACGGTTTTTCAGCTTGTCCTTCACTTTGACCAGTCACGACGGACATTTGATAAAACCGCGCTAATTGGCCATTAGATGAGTCTAACATCATAGACAAGCCAGACGTCTGGTTAGCTGACTTAGAGTTTAATTGACTAGAAGCAAGTTGGTTGAGATAAGCCAATTCAGCAAATCTATTCGTATTCATCACCTGTTGACCTTCTGACTTCATTTGACTCATACCGTTGCTATCTTTTTGACTATTAAAAAATTCTTTTAGTTGAGCTAAAAGCTTGCGGTTTACTTGGCCTTCAGAGTCTTGAGTCAGTTTAGGAAAATAGGTTTCAGCCATCTGTTGTAAAAGCGGTAATCCTTTTTGTTGTCCTAATGCATTAACGCTATCTTTTTCCATTACAGAGAAAGCAGCGATAAGTGCTAGCAATTGAACTGGATCACCCGATACTTCCAAGTCTGCTACTATACTTTCTAATGATGTATTATTTTCAATCAACTCTGTTAACTCATCGGCCCATTCTGGTGGCAACATGCTTAACAAGGCTGACAAATCCTCATTATCGAGTAAGTCTTTAGAAAGAAAGCTATCTTCTAAATTCACATCATTAATAAGCTTTTGCAAATCAACGACCGTTTCAGATAACGAAGCAATTAAACTTTCCAGCGACTGATTGTTTAGTAAAGCAGCTAACTCAGGGTCTGATTCTAACTGATTTTCCAGATTCAATAAGGTAGCGTCAAGATCCTGTTCATCACCTGTCATAAGGGCAGATAATGCAGTGAGAAAGTCTGAATTATTTGTGTCATTTAACGTCTTCGTATTGGTTAGACTTTGAGCGGGCTGTTTAGGCACCATCATCGGCATAAATGCCATCATTCCATTCATTTTTTCACCCCCTTTCAAGCCATTCACTTAGTATTAATTTGAAAGCTGACCTAAAATTTGAGCTGCTAATTCTGGATCAAGCCTGCCCAAAATATCGGAGCGATTATTCACATTCATGAGACGTAAATACGTCACAGCTTCATCTTCAGGAAGTTCGCTGACAATGTCCGCAGCTTTAGAGCCTGTCATATTTTCCAGCGTTTTAACGATATCATTGACATCTGTTGTCACTTCTTCTAAATCTGCTGCTCCTTCTATTTCCTCAGTGGAAGCACTATCTGATTCTTCTTCTGATAACTGTTCTTCTAGCTCAGCGATTTCTTCATTACGTGCTTCAAGCTCACTTTCTAGCTGTTGAATTTGCTGTGAAAATGATTGGTTTTCATGTTCTAGCTGTGCAACGAGCTCTTCGTCTGATAACTCTCGTTCCTCTTCTCCCTCTATAAATGGAAGAAAGCTAGCTGCCTGCTTGACTGTATCCCCTACATTAATCCCTAGATAATAAAGCAGTACAACAGCTAAAATAATAGCGAAAACAGCCGGTATGAGAACGACCATAAAAAAGGCCATAAATTTACTTTGTGATTTTTCTTTTTGTTTGTTTTTTTTACTCATAGGTTCACCTGTTTTCATCGTCTGACAAACTGTTGAATTGATACTTCATCAAGAAATTTCAATTCTTCACGTTTCTCATTTTCCAAGTATTGAGCTTGCTTTATTTTTTTCATCTTTTCATATTTTTTTAAATCGACAGTTTTAAATAAGAGATATTTCTCTTTTTCATTCATGTTTTGTCGCGCTTTTTGTGTGCTAAGCTGCAGCTTATTAATTTCAGTCTGTAAAAAAGAGACATTTTGTTCATTTAGTTGAATAGAGGAAATAGCTAAACCTCGCAACAGCTTTTTCTCCGTTTCTTCAACTATCTCTTCTTTCTTTTTCAATAACTCATATAGCTGTGTTGCTACGCCTTCAAATTCCTCAACAGATTCCGTATAAGCTCGCTCAGCGTCCGTTTTTTCAAAGTCTTTTACTTCTAAAACTTTTTGAAGTGCGAATTTAAAACTCATCATTTACCTCCTATACCGAACTGCTGAATCATACTGGCAGCTGTTTCCTTGAAATCGTGTGAATCATGAAGTCCTTGCTTTAAAAAAGCCATTATTTCAGGATACTTAGTGATAGCTTCATCAACTTCTTTGTTCGTCCCTTTTTTATATGCCCCTATATTAATCAGATCTTCAGATTCACTATATACGGAGAGCATATGTCTCATATAATCAGCAGTCGCTCGGTGATCATCACTTACGAGATCATTCATGACCCGGCTAATACTTGTTAGTACATTAATGGCAGGGAAATGTCCTTTATTAGCTAATCTACGATCTAATACTAGATGGCCGTCCAATATTCCCCTTACACTGTCTGCTATTGGTTCATTCATATCATCACCGTCTACAAGTACGGTATAGAATGCGGTAATGGAACCTTGTTCACTCATGCCACTTCTTTCTAAAAGACGCGGGAGTAGAGCAAATACTGAAGGTGTGTAACCTTTAGTAGTAGGTGGCTCTCCGATAGCTAATCCGACTTCCCTTTGCGCCATGGCAACCCGAGTAACAGAATCCATCATTAAGGTGACATTTAAGCCTTGGTCTCTAAAATACTCACTGATCGCAGTGGCAGTCATAGCCCCTTTAATTCTCATTAATGCTGGCTGATCTGATGTGGCGACTACCACGATCGTATTTGATAACCCTGCTTCTCCTAAGTCACGTTCAATAAAGTCCCTCACTTCACGTCCACGCTCACCAATAAGAGCAATCACATTTAAATCTGCTTCGGAATTTTTTGCAATCATTGCCATGAGAGTACTTTTACCTACCCCACTTCCTGCAAAAATCCCTAACCGCTGTCCCTTTCCTACAGAAAACAAGCTGTCCACTGCTTTCACACCTAAACTGAGTGGCTCTTGGATACGGGGACGCTTCAGCGGGTTCGGTGGTGTATTATCAGTAGGTACCTTTTGCAAACCCTCTATAAAAGAACTTTCATCAATGGGTCTACCTAAACCGTCTACGACACTGCCTATCATGCTTGTACCAACCTTTACTTGAAGAGCATGATTCATACTTTCAACTAAACTACCTGGGGAGATGTCCTCTACTCTGTCATAAGGCATAAGCAAAACATTTTGTTCACGAAACCCTACTACTTCTGCAAGAATCCGCCGTTTTTGACCGTGACCTAAAGTAATTGAACATAAATCACCAACAGAAGCCTGTGGACCTTGTGATTCAATCATTAGCCCCACTACTTGAGTCACTTTTCCATATTGCTTATAAGGTGATATATTATCAAGGATAGGAAGTAGGTGACTAATGCTCATGTTGGTCTCCTTTTTTCAGACTTTCCGATAATAACCGTTTTATTTCTTTTAATTGACTGTCTACAGAAGCTTCAAGCTGACCGAAGGACGTTTCGATGACACAGCCATTCGTTGAAAGCGAGTCATCTGGAAAAATGAGTAGCTCTCTCGTATGCAAAGCGATACCTTCTAGCTCTTTTTTGTGAGAAAGTGTTGTTTCATACCAAGCTGGAGCTACATAGAGTTTGACTTCTTCCTGTTCCCTTACTTCAGTAACCGCCTCTTTCACGAGGGAAACCCAAGCACTTGAAGTGGTCTCAAGTGTTTGAGACACAATTTTTTCAGCTACTTTCATAGCTAGCTCCAGTATTTCTCCTGAAGCTTCCTCAAGCTTTTGTTCATAATCCTGTTTAGCAAGTTGAACAATATGCTTTGCTTCCTGAACATCTTTCTGGATACTCTGTTGCCCTTCTGAAATACCTGCTTCATAACCTTTAGTGAAACCTTCATCCTCTGCTTGACTTAACTGAATGCGCTTAGTTTCTTCAAAGCTTTCTTCTTGTTGTTTTCTGTAAACTTCCCATTCAGCTTTTGCATTGATAAGCTCTTCTTCTCTTCGCATCAAATCTTGTTTCTCTCTTTCCAATACCTGATGTTCATCATCGTGAACTTCTGTATCGGTCATATCATCTGATAGCGAGTTATCAATTGGATTAAATGCTTTTTCTTTTATCGGTACTTTTACTTCACGCAGTCGAATGGTCTTCCCTTCCGCTTTAGGAGGGCGTGTGTAAGTAGATTTGATAAGTCTAGACAATAATATCATCTCCTCCGCCTCGTGCTATGACAATCTCCCCTGCTTCTTCGAGACGACGTATCACGGCAACGATTCGGGTTTGCGCTTCTTCCACATCCTTCAAACGAACTGGCCCCATAAACTCCATTTCATCTTTAAACGTTTCTGACATTCGTTGTGACATATTGTTAAAGACAATCTCTTTCACATCATCGCTAGCGACTTTAAGTGACAGCTGTAAATCTTCATTTTCAACATCACGGATAACGCGTTGAATCGAACGGTTATCCAATGTAACGATATCTTCAAAGACAAACATTCTCTTTTTAATTTCTTCTGCCAATTCAGGATCTTGAATTTCTAAAGAATCAAGAATAGTTCGCTCAGTACTTCTGTCAACGCTATTAAGCACTTCAACTACTGCTTCAATACCACCGGCTTGCGTATAATCTTGTGTGACTGTAGCAGATAGCTTTCGTTCTAAAATACTTTCAACTTCATTCACGATTTCTGGAGAAGTACTATCCATAACAGCAATCCGCTTAGCAACATCTGCCTGTACTTCTTGGGGAAGTGATGACAAAATTTGGCCAGATTGTTCGCTATCTAAATAAGATAAGATAAGTGCAATTGTTTGCGGATGTTCATTTTGAATAAAATTAAAGATTTGCCCTGGATCAGCTTTTCTCGCAAAGTCAAAGGGTCTTACTTGTAAAGTGGACGTTAACCGATTTATAATTTCCACCGCTTCATCTGATCCAAGAGCTTTTTCTAGCACATCTTTGGCGTACCCAATCCCACCTTGAGTGATATAATCTTGAGCCACTGCAAGTTGGTGGAATTGGTCAAGAATCTCTTCTTTTGTGTCCTGCTCTACCCTTTTCACGTTGGCAATTTCTAGTGTAAGTCTTTCAATCTCTTCTTCTGATAAATGCTTATAAACTTGCGCTGACACATCAGGACCTAAAGAGATTAACAAGATGGCGGCTTTTTCTTTGCCGGTTAATTTTTTTCTTTTCGCCACTCTTTTCTCCTCCTTTTAGTCCTCTGATAACCATGTTCTTACGAGTTTAGAAAACTCTTCAGGTTTATCTTTTGCAAGTTGTTCAAGTTGTTTTCTTCTTGCTTTTTCTTCAGTTTCTGGTCCCTCATCAAAAGGTGTCATCTCATACCCTGTTTGTTCTGACACGACCATGTCTTCTTCATCATCAGTTCGATTCCGTCTAACCAATAAGAAGATGAGTAAAATAACAACTGCTACTAAAGCACCAACAATGTAATACCAGAATGGTGTCCCTGTAGCGGGTTCTTCAAATTCTGCTTTCCCAAAAAATTCTTGCGCTGAGACGTAAATACGTTCGTTAATGTCATCCTCTTCCCATTCAGCAGTGACATCACTGTTAATGGATGTTCTGACAACCTGACCTAAAATTTGTTGAATATCATTGACGCTTTGTTGAGAAAGACTTAAAGGATCTTCAGGATCTGGCGGTTCTACCATAACTTGAATGCCAATATCCCTGATTTGGTAAGGGCTCTCTACGATTTCTTTAGAAATCCGATTCACATCATTATTAATCCGTTCCTCTATCTTTTCGTAGTCTCCTTGGCCTGCACCAACAATACCTTGATATCCAGGAATGTCGGTTTCACCTGCTCCTACAACACCGCCATCTTCTAAGTCTGTACCTTCATACGTTTCCGTAATACGTTCGACGCTGACAGCAATACCTTCCATGTTTTCCTCGTCAACAGGCTCCACAAGTTCTTCCTGTCTGTTCTCTTGAGTGAAATCCACATCCGTCGTAACAGAGACGAGAACTTTATCAGGTCCCATCATTGTGCCTAGCATTTGCTGTAAATCACGTTGTATATCCTTTTCAATATCTCGTTGAATGGCGCGTTGTTGTTCATAAACACTTAAAGATGATCCACCAGTCGTTGAATTGTCGTCTAATTCTAGATAACGCGACATTTGATCCATGATCACAATATTTTCAACTGGAAGATTAGGTACACTTCGTGAAACGAGGTGATACATAGAACGAATTTGATTTTCGTCCATCGTATAACCAGCTTGTAAATTTAATAGGACCGATGCCGTTGCTTCGTTTGGATCATCACTTAACCAAATACTTTCTTCAGGCATTGTCAGCATAACTTGCGAGCTTTGCACCCCATCTATATTTCGAATTAAGTCTTCTAATGAGGTTTGAAGCGCAGCTCTTTCTAGTAATTGAAATTCACTATCTGTTGTCCCAAAGCCCATATTATCACTGAATGTCGAATAGTCTATTCGTCCTGAATTCGGGATTCCTTCAGCAGCCAATGTGACTTTTAGATCATCTACCATCGACTCAGGTACCATTATCGTTGTCCCGTCACTACTCACTTCATTAGCGACGCCTCTACTGTCCAGTGTCGCTTTTATCTCTCCTGTTTCCTGTACACTTAAGTTTGAGTAGAGAGGAACATAGCTTGTCCTCGAACCCATCCACATGAATAACAGGAGAAGAGTTAAGACAAGTAACACTGATCCGATGAGCATCCCTTTTTGGTTTTTCGTACGGGACTGCCAAAATTCTGTCGTTTTATTTTTATAATTGATCAGTTTATCGTTCATGTTTCCTCCCACACTGACTGTACATTTAAATGGTAGTAACATTCATTCCTCATACTTTGTCACCATTTAAATTAAAGTTCCTATTTTATTAAACTTCCTCAGATGGTTGACCGATAAAATGAGTAACCCCCCATAAAATAATGCCCTGTAACGAACTAATTTTACATACGAGAGAGTTTGTTTAATTAATGCTGCAATCAGCGCAATCCACCATCATGTCTTATGTCTTAAAAATATAGAATATATAATTTCGGCACCCGTAAATCGGGTATTTTAGTACTATCTTAAACTTGCATTCTCATAATTTCTTGGTAAGCTTCAATTGCTTTGTTACGAACTTCAGTTGTCGTTTGAAGCATCACAGAGGCTTTTTCAGCTGTGATCATAACGTCATGTAAATCTACATTTTCTCCACGCGCCACTTTTTCAGTCATTATCGCTGAATTATTTTGGCCTTCGTTCACTTCAGAGATCGCATTGTTCAGCCACGTTTTAAACGATTGTTGAGCCTCAGCAGGTGTCGCTTGATTAACGTTGTTTTTCTTAGCTGTGCTCATAATCGAGTTCAGTTGTTGAATTTGATTAACTTCCATCATTAGCCTCCTCTATTAGTCTATCGTCCTATTTCAAGTGCTTTTAGAAGCATATTTTTATGGGCATCTATTGCCGTAACATTTCCCTCATAGGACCTCGTTGCCCCCATTAAATCAATCATCTCTTTAAGTGGATCAACATTAGGCATCTCCACGTAGCCTTCTTCATTGGCATCTGGATGATCAGGCTGATAAACTTGTCTAAAGGGACTTTGGTCTTCCACAGTATGGCCTACTTTCACACCATTTCCGGCCCCTTCAGAAGTCCCCATCGCTTTATTTAAATATGAACTAAAGCCAGAATTGTCATTTTGATACATGGTCACCATCTTTCTTCGGTATGGCTCCCACTCTCCTTCAACTAAACGACCCCTTGTCGTGTCTGCATTTGCCATATTACTTGACACAACATCCATCCTGAAACGTTGTGCAGTCAAGGCTGAAGCTGAAATATTCAATCCATTAAATATTGACATGTTTCATTACCTCCCTTGTCCAAGAACAGTTCGTATGCTATTAAATCTACCGTTCAATCGATCTACTAATGTGTTGTAATAAATTTGGTTTTTCGCTAGTTCACTCATCTCAGAATCAATATCTACATTGTTACCATTGTGGTTATATGTGGTATTGTTTCGAGATACAATTTTAGCAGACTCATCTGATGGCCCACCTCCAAATTGAATATGGCGGTTATCAGTTCTATTAGCATTCAATTTTTGGTTTGCTTGGGCTTGATTTAATTCGTGAGCAAATACTGTCTGTTTCGCTTTATAGTTCGGAGTATCTACATTTGCAATGTTTTGACTTATCGTATTTTGTCGAGTCATAGATGAGGACAATGCTGTTTCCAACAATTGGTTTGTGGAATTAGTAATTAAATTCATTATTTATTCCCCCGATTTAAAAATCTAAAACTTTATATCTCGTACTTAAGAACCAGTGTCGAGATTAATTCTATATAATAAATAGGATTTTGTCTAACGTTCTCAGAAATTGACTACAGTTAGATAAAAAAGGCCTACTATTTGTCCCGTAAATAGTCACATTTTGTTGTATCCCATATTTTAATAGGATAAAATAATCATATTTTCATTATCGCTATAAGAACTTTATCACATTTTCACATCTTTTGGCGCATTTTTTTCTGGAAATTAAAAAACGAAGGCTTTTGTACTACAAGCCTTCGTTCATATATAGTCTTTTTATCTCATTAATTTTTATGTTTTTCTAATTCAACAAGGAATTTATTGTTAAGCACTTTGATGTAGGTGCCTTTCATACCTAATGATCTAGACTCAATTACTCCGGCACTTTCAAGTTTCCTCAACGCATTCACAATAACTGATCTTGTAATGCCAACTCTATCTGCTATTTTGCTCGCCACTAGCAGACCCTCATTACCTTCTAACTCTTGGAAAATATGATCCACCGCTTCTAATTCGCTATACGACAAGGAACTGATCGCCATTTGCACAACAGCTTTACTTCGCGCTTCTTGTTCAATCTCTTCGGCTTTTTCATGGAGAATTTCCATTCCAACGACTGTCGCTCCATATTCCGCTAACAGTAAGTCGTCATCACCAAATGACTCATCAAGTCTCGCTAATATGAGTGTACCTAGACGTTGCCCGCCTCCTTGAATTGGTACAATCGTCGTCAAACCGTTAGCAAATAAGTCTTTATTTTCAACTGGAAAAGCTGTAAATTCACTATCTATATCAAGATTTGAAGACGTCTCTTCAATCTTAAATAAGCCTGATGTGTATGCTTCTGGAAATTGTCTTTCTTCAAGCATCTGTTTAATCCTTGAATTTTCAATTTCTTGTTTAATTGAATATCCTAATAGCTTTCCTCTTCTACTGACGATAAAGATATTGGCTTCAATAACATCTCTTAATGTTAAAGCCATATCGTTAAAGTTCACCGCCTGTCCAGCACTCTTTTGTAATAATTCATTAATTTTTCGTGTTTTTGTTAATAGATCCATTGGAATTCCTCCTGTTTTATAAAATAAACTGACTTAAGTCCCGATTTTTCGCGACGTCTTGTAACTTATCTTCTACATACTCCGGTGTAATTGTTATCTCTTCCATTGTTATCTCTGAGGCTTCATAAGATAAATCTTCAAGTAACTTTTCTAGAATAGTGTGAAGTCTTCGCGCACCGATATTTTCTGTCGCTTCATTTACCTCTGTGGCAATTTCTGCAATTCTACGAATAGCATCGTCAGAAAATTTCAATTTTATTCCTTCTACTTCTAATAGCGCTTGATACTGTTTAGCCAAGGCGTGTTTAGGTTCCACTAATATTTTAACAAAATCTTCAACAGTGAGGCTATTCAGCTCTACACGAATTGGGAACCTGCCTTGTAGTTCTGGAATAAGATCAGACGGCTTCGAGAAATGAAATGCTCCAGCAGCTACGAACAACATATGATCTGTTTTCACAGCGCCATATTTAGTCATAACGGTAGATCCTTCTACTATAGGTAAAATATCACGTTGAACCCCTTCTCTAGATACATCGGCAGATTGTTGCTGATTTTTACCTGCCACTTTATCAATTTCATCAATAAAGATGATTCCCAGTTGCTCGGCTTTAAAAATAGCCTCTTGAGTGACTTCGTCCATATCAATTAATTTCTGTGCCTCAGCTTCAGTAAGTACTTTACGGGCCTCTCTCACAGGGAGTTTCCGGCGTTTCTTTTTTTTAGGCATCATATTTCCAAGCATATCTTGCATGTTCATCCCCATTTGTTCCATCCCGGCCCCCTGGAACATATCCATAAAGTTGGATTGTTGCTCTTCAACTTCTATGCTAACTTCTTCATTTTCTAACTCACCCGCAGCTAACTGCTTTGCTATTCGTTGTCGTCGGTCCCTGACTGTCGTTTCTTCTTGCTGCTCTTCACTCTGCTGTTCTTGTGAATCTTGATTACCTTGGAAAAGCATTTCAAGTGGATTACGATAGGCATTTTCTTTCTTTTGCGAAGGAACTAAAAGCTCTACTAAACGATGGTTAGCTTGCTGCTCGGCCCGCTCTTTCACCTTTACCATGTTTTCTTCTTTCACGATGCGAATAGATGTCTCAATGAGATCGCGAACCATTGATTCTACATCCCGGCCAACGTAACCTACTTCAGTAAATTTTGTTGCTTCGACTTTTACGAAGGGAGCACCTACCAACTTAGCCAACCTCCGTGCAATTTCTGTTTTACCTACCCCAGTAGGACCGATCATTAATATATTTTTTGGGGTTATTTCTTCTCTCAACGCTTCAGAAAGTTGGTTTCGACGATAGCGGTTCCTTAAAGCGACAGCAACTGATTTTTTTGCCTTTGTTTGCCCTACTATTGATTGATCGAGTCGTTCGACAATTTGTTTTGGGGTTAACATTTCACTCATTTATGCATCCCTCACTTAGAAATTAAGAATTTTCATCTTAGTTATCATGCGTCAGTTCTTCAACAATAATATGGTGATTTGTATACACACATATATCTGCGGCTGTTGTTAAACTAGCTTCTGCAATTTCCCGTGCAGATAAATGTGATGCATGAGATTTTAGCGCTCTACCAGCTGAAAGAGCATAGTTTCCACCAGAACCGATTGCTAATATACCATCATCAGGTTCAATCACTTCTCCAGTACCTGCTATTAGGTAGAGGTTTGTTTTATCCATGACGATAAGCATTGCTTCTAACTTTCGGAGGACCCTGTCTGATCGCCATTCTTTAGCCAATTCCACAGCTGCTCGTTGTAAATTACCGCTGTATTCTTCCAATTTCGTTTCGAATTTTTCATATAAAGTAAAGGCATCGGCCACAGAGCCAGCAAAGCCAGCAATGACTTTTCCTCTATATAATCTACGTACTTTCTTTGCTGAATGTTTCATAACAACGGCATTACCAAATGTCACTTGACCGTCTCCAGCTATGGCTGAAGAGCCGTTATGCTTAATAGCAAATATCGTTGTCCCTTTAATTTTATCCATTTTTTTACTCCTTTCTACAATATCGTCATGCTCTCGGATGGCTTTTTCTATAGACTTCTCTCAAATGGTCCTTGGTCACGTGTGTATATATTTGAGTTGCTGACAAATCACTATGGCCAAGAAGTTCTTGAACCGTTCGTAAATCAGCTCCTTCATTTAATAAATGAGTGGCAAATGTATGACGCAGTACATGAGGACTTAATCGTGCTGAAACAGCAGCATCCTTTACGACTGTCGATAAAATCTTCCGAATACTTCGCTCTTTTAAATGAGCACCACGATAACTTAAGAAAATAGCCTCAGTTTGGATATTTGCTTTCATAATTAGTTTAGGTCTACTTTCGTCAAGATAAACCTTCAATGCTTCCATCGCATAGCTGCCAACAGGGACATATCTATCTTTACGTCCCTTACCATGAACAAGTAAAGTCCCGAGTTCACTATCATAATCAGACAGGTGTAACCCAACACATTCACTCACCCTAATCCCGGTCCCATACAAAACTTCGATCAAGGCTTTGTTTCTTTGTCCTAATACTGTCGATGTATCAATTGCCTCAAAAATATAGTTCATCTCATCCTCATAAAAGAAAGACGGAAGTTTCTTATCTAGCTTTGGGGTTGTCACCATAGTGAAAGGGTTTTCTTCAACATATCCTTCCCTCAACAAAAACGACCAGAAAGTCCTTAAAGATGAAAGCTTTCTTGCCACTGTTCTTCGAGCATATAACTGGGTGTGTAATTCAGTTAAGTAAATTCTAATGTCTCCATACGAAACAGCAGCGATTGATTTTCTCAAATGCTGCGAGATAAAGTCGTCAAAATCACGTAAGTCTTTCGTATAATTTAACACAGTATGAACGGAGGCTCGTTTCTCAATTTGCAAGTATTCCGTAAATTGTTTCAACCATAATTCCAGCATATTGCCACCTTTTTATTCAACGTTAAGAGCTACTAAATCGTAACACAGTTTAGTAGCTCTTTCAATAAACCTTACATTTTTTTCACAAAATTCTGAATTGTCGTCAACGCCCTTTCAGCATATTTCTCGTAACGCTCTTTTTTACTCTTAATCCGTTCAAGAAACGGGGGAACTAATCCAAAGTTTGCGTTTATTGGTTGAAAATTATCCGGGTTAGCAGTTGTAATATAATGCGCCATGGCACCTATCATTGTTTCTTCTGGAAAAGTAACGGGAGCTTTGTGATTAACAATATTCGCTGCATTTATTCCAGCTGTTAATCCTGAAGCTGCAGATTCCACATAACCCTCTACACCAGTCATCTGCCCCGCAAAAAATAAATCGTTGCGTTCCTTATATTGATACGTATTATGAAGTAAATTCGGAGAGTTAATAAATGTGTTCCGATGCATGACTCCGTACCTCACAATTTCGGCGTTTTCCAGTCCAGGAATTAGTCTGATAACATCTTTTTGTGGCCCCCATTTTAAATGGGTTTGAAACCCAACGATATTATATAGGGTACCAGAAGAATTGTCTTGTCGAAGTTGGACAACAGCATAAGGTCGTTTCCCTGTAGAAGGATCTTCAAGTCCGACTGGTTTCATCGGTCCGAAGAGCATTGTTTTCCGTCCCCTTTTAGCCATCACTTCAATTGGCATACAACCTTCAAAAAACATTGCCTTTTCAAATTCTTTTAAAGGGACTGTTTCAGCCTCAACTAAGGCATTATAGAAGCGATCAAATTCTTCCTCAGTCATAGGGCAATTTAAGTATGCTGCTTCACCTTTATCATACCGAGATTTCAAATATACTTTTTCCCTGTCTATAGAGTCTACCTCTATAATAGGGGCTGCCGCATCATAAAAATAAAGGTAATCTTCCCCTGTTAGCTTCCTTAAACTGGTAGACAAAGCATCGGAAGTTAAAGGACCTGTTGCAATAATTGTAGGACCTTCTGGAATTTCTTCAATTTCTTCCTCAAATACCGTTACACGTTCATGCCCTTTCACACGCTCAGTAACAAGAGCCGCAAATTCATGTCGATCAACTGCTAAAGCGCCACCAGCCGGAACTGAACACGCATCCGCCGAACTGACAATGACTGAATTTAACTGACGCATTTCTTCTTTTAAAACACCAACAGCATTCGTCAAGCTATTACCTCTTAACGAATTACTACAAACTAACTCTGCAAATTTATCTGTATGATGGGCAGGGGTTAGTTTTTTAGGACGCATTTCATACAGACGTACTGAAATACCACGACTAGCTAACTGCCAAGCAGCCTCACTCCCGGCTAATCCTGCTCCAATCACATTTACATATGTCGTCAAAATGTTACCTCCTGATTATCACCCATTAATTATGTAGAAAAGCTTTCAAGCTTTCCTGTCTTACTAGTCAAAACGATAGTATAACATGATCGTTATTAAATGAAGAGCGAAATGAAAATAACTTGTAAGGGAGCCAACGTTAAGGACGTGTGCTCCCAATAATAACTTCGTCAATTAATTACTGTCTTCTTTGTAATCACATTCTGTACAATGTACGTTGACACCTTTTTTAGACTTCTTTTCTATGAGTAGACTTTCACATTTTGGACAAGGTCTTGATATTGGTTTATCCCATGAAATAAAGTCACACTCAGGGTATCTATCACATCCATAAAAGAGACGTCTTTTTTTACTTTTGCGCTCAACGATATTTCCTTCAGAGCACTTAGGGCATTTCACCCCTATTTCCTTCATAATCGCTTTTGTATTTCGGCAATTTGGAAAATTAGAACAGGCCATAAATTTTCCGTATCTTCCCATTTTAAAGACCATGTCATGCCCGCATTTTTCACATTCCTCACCGGCAGGCTCGTCTTTTATCTCCACTTCTTTCATTTCTTCTTCTGCTGTTTTTAAGCGTTTTTCAAAGCCTGTATAAAAACGGTCGATTATTTGAACCCAATTTTGGTCGCCCTCTTCAATAGCATCGAGGTTTGACTCCATTTCAGCGGTGAACTCTACGTTTAATATTTCAGGGAAAAACTCCTCTATTAATTCTAAAACAATCTCACCTAACTCAGTGGGAACAAATCGTTTGTCCTCAAGGGCTACATAACCTCGTCGTTGAATCGTATCGAGAGTAGGTGCATATGTCGATGGTCTCCCAATCCCCAGTTCTTCCATCGTCCGCACAAGCCTTGCTTCTGTATATCTTGGCGGTGGCTGTGTAAAATGTTGATTCGGATCTATTTTTTCAGATAAAGCTGTCTCGCCTTCTTCCATTGCTGGTAATAAGCGATCTTTTTCTTCTTTCCCTTCATCATTTCCTTCAATATAAACCTTCATAAAACCAGGAAACTTGAGCTTCGATCCACTCGCTCGGAACATCACGCCATTATTGGTAAGATCCACTGACATTGTATCCATAACAGCCGGTGCCATTTGACTGGCCACCATTCGCTCCCAAATGAGTTTATACAAACGGTACTGATCCCTACTTAAGTAGGATTTAATCGTTTTTGGATCTTTCATTACCGATGTTGGACGAACGGCTTCATGAGCATCCTGGGAGTTTGCTTTTTGCTTTGAATTTCCAGAAGATTGATTATGATACTCTTTGCCATAATGTGTTTCTATATAGTCTTTCGCCTCTTGTCGAGCAGTCTCAGACAATCGGGTCGAATCCGTTCTCATATACGTAATGAGTCCTACTGTGCCACCTTTCCCCAAATCAATCCCTTCATAAAGCTGCTGAGCTAACATCATTGTTTTCTTCGCTCTAAAATTGAGCTTTCTCGCTGCTTCCTGCTGTAATGAGGATGTAGTAAAAGGCACTACAGGATTACGTTTTCGCTCTTTTCGCTTTACTTTTTCAATGTGGAAAGTATCACCAGTAAGTTTTGCTAAAATATTATCCACGTCTGATTTCGTTTTCAGCTCTTTTTTCTTACCGTCTAAAGACATAAATTTAGCTTCGAATTGGTGATTATCTTTTGTCATTTTTGCTGTTACAGACCAATATTCTTCAGGTTTAAAAGCTTTAATTTCATTTTCCCGATCGATGATCATTTTCACAGCTACAGATTGGACCCTACCAGCACTCAACCCTTTTTTCACTTTTTTCCACAATAAAGGGCTAATATTATAGCCTACTAACCTATCGAGTACCCGTCGAGCTTGTTGAGCGTTTACTAAATTAGCATTAATCATTCTCGGATGTTTAAATGAATCTTTAATTGCCTGCTTAGTAATTTCATTAAACACAACACGACATTCAGAATCTTTATCAATATTTAAGCTATCGGCAAGGTGCCATGCGATCGCTTCACCTTCACGATCCGGGTCAGCTGCCAGATAAATACGCTTTGCCTTTTTTGCTGCTTGCTTTAATTCTTTTAAAATCGGGCCTTTCCCGCGAATAGTAATATACTTAGGAGAATAATTTTCTTCCACATCCACACCCATCTGACTTTTTGGCAGGTCGATAACATGACCCATTGAGGCTTTGACGGAATACTTCTTACCTAAATATTTTCCAATTGTCTTTGCTTTAGCGGGAGATTCCACGATTACTAAGTAATCGGACATACATACGTGCCTCCCCTTTAGAGGTATATTAAATCTTCACTATTATTAAACACTATTTTATGATTTGTCAAACATTCTTTGCATATTTTTTGAAAAATAGACGTTTTCTTATTTGTATAAGAATTTTTATTTTTATAGAATTAGCTTAAAAAGCTGACATAAGGCTAAATGACGTTTTACTACACGTACACCTTATAACTTATATAGAAGGCATACGTCAGTTACTCGTGTTAAATTAATAGTACACGTTGAATTATATAATATTTCACCTGTTTTACCCTGTCAGTTTTGTGAATTGCAGGCACACACTCACATATAACGTTCTTATATATGAGAGTGACACTTCATACAGAATAACATAAGATTTCAAAGAAAACATCAAACACGCATAAGATATTCTTCAATAATATCTTCACTACTTAGAATTAATTTAGCACCTTGTTGGATTAATCGATTAGTACCTTCTGCCACCGAGTCAGAAATTCTCCCAGGAAAGGCAAAAACATCTCTACCTTGCTGAAGCGCGCACTCACTTGTAATTAAAGAGCCACTTTTATAAGCAGCTTCTACTACAAGCGTAGCTGCCGAGAGCCCACTTATAATTCTATTTCTTTCAGGAAACTGCCAACGCTTTGGCTTTACATAAGGAGGATATTCCGACACAATGAGTTGGGATTTTTCAAGTTCCTCTTTTAAATGCCTTAATCCGACAGGGTAAAGATGGTCTAGGCCATACGCTAATACAGCAATAGTATACCCCTTTTCCCTTATCATCAACTCGTGAGAAATCGTATCTACTCCAAGGGCCATACCGCTTACTATCGTGATAGGAAATGATGCTAACGGAGAGAGTACTTGCTTCATATGATCATAAGCAGAGGTTGAGGGGTGTCTTGTCCCCACAACGCTTAAACAGTGCTTAGCTGCTAAATAACGATCGTTACCTTTAAAATATAAAATCCATGGTGGATCATATATTTCTTTTAACAAAGTAGGATATTCACTCTGAAAGAAAGTCACATAACCGATATTCTTCATATTTAATTCTAATTTTAAATGATCGACCCTAACTTCTGATAAAGTATGGTAGATATTCTTGACGCGTTGTTGATCTCTTTTAGGAAACAACTTAACAAAGTCTGTAATGGGGAGCTTGTAAAAAAGATTAAGGGAATCATCATACTTAAAGCACGTTTTTAAAAAAGAGTAACTACCGTATGAACAATAATGGAGGTGTAGAAGCCTATCTTGAAAAGAAGAGGGGGAATACACAGCGGCAAATTCCTTTCTATTTAGTTAGAGGATTTAATACAGGGGAGGTAAACGCATTAAAGATGGGGCCGAGAGTAATCGACTCTCGACCGCCTTATGTTTATTATACGTTATGTGTGATACATTTTTCCAATAGATTACTTTCTTTCAGTGCGGAAATCAACGTTTCTCCCATTACTGCTGGTGTTTCAGCTACTTTTACCCCTGCCGAGTTCAACGTTTTTATTTTCTCCTCAGCTGTTCCTTTTCCTCCGGAAATAATAGCACCTGCGTGCCCCATTCGTTTACCTGGAGGGGCTGTTTGACCTCCGATAAACCCTACGACAGGTTTCGTCATATTGTGCTTGATCCATTCAGCAGCTTCTTCTTCTGCTGTGCCACCAATTTCACCAATCATGATCACCGCATACGTATCATCGTCTTCATTAAATTGTTTTAAGACATCGATAAAATCAGTACCATTAACAGGATCTCCACCAATTCCAACCGCTGTCGATTGGCCAATGCCACTTGTTGATAATTGGTGAACTGCCTCATATGTTAATGTGCCAGATCTTGATACAACACCTACATGCCCTTTTTTGTGTATATATCCTGGCATGATACCAATTTTACACTCTTCTGGTGTAATCACTCCGGGACAATTTGGGCCGATTAAGCGTGTGTTTTTACCTTCCATAAAGCGCTTAACTTTTATCATATCTGTTACTGGAATACCTTCTGTTATCGTGATAACTAATTCAATCCCCGCATCTGTCGCTTCCATAATTGCATCAGCAGCAAATGGCGGCGGAACATAAATAACTGATGCGTTTGCACCTGTTTTTTCCACTGCTTCAGTGACCGTATCAAATACCGGTATACCTTCTACTTCAGTGCCACCCTTTCCTGGTGTCACACCTCCTACGATTTGGGTGCCATATTCCATCGCTTGCTTCGTATGAAATAGTCCGGTGGCTCCGGTAATTCCTTGCACAATAACTTTTGTATCTTTATTAATTAAGATGCTCACCTTAATCCCACCTTTCTTACCCTTTTACGAGTGATACAATTTTTTCTGCTCCGTCAGCCATAGAATCAGCTGCTGTAATATCTAATCCTGACTCTTGAAGTATTTGCTTTCCTAATGCCACGTTCGTTCCTTCGAGTCGTACAACGAGAGGAATCGTTAGACCTACTTCTTTAGTAGCTGCTACAACACCTTCTGCAATAACATCACATTTCATAATGCCACCAAAAATATTGACATAAATACCTTGAACATTTTTGTCCGAAAGAATAATTTTGAAGGCTTCAGTCACTTTTTCTTTCGTAGCTCCGCCACCCACATCGAGAAAATTAGCCGGGTCTCCTTGATAATGTTTAATTATATCCATCGTTGCCATGGCAAGACCTGCACCATTAACCATACAACCTATATTCCCATCAAGAGAAATGTAACTTAAGTCATACTTAGAAGCTTCTATTTCCTTTTCGTCCTCTTCATCAAGGTCGCGAAATGCCATGACGTCTTTTTGGCGATATAACGCATTTGAATCAAAATTCAATTTAGCATCTAAAGCCATGACTTTTCCATCACCTGTCGTCACTAATGGATTAATTTCGGCTATTGAGCAATCTTTATCTGAAAATACCTTATAGAGACCCATCATAAACTTGACCGTCTCTTTCACTAGATCGTTTGGAATATTAATATTAAATGCTAGTCTTCTAGCTTGATAAGGCATGAGACCAGCTACAGGATCAATCACTTCTTTGAAGATTTTTTCGGGTGTTTTTGCAGCCACTTCTTCAATTTCTGTCCCCCCCTCTTCAGATGCCATCATCACGATTCGAGAGGTTGCTCTGTCCACTACAAGGCCGACATAATATTCCTTTTGGATATCACAGCCTTGTTCAATTAATAAACGCTTAACTTCCTTTCCTTCTGGTCCAGTTTGATGCGTGACAAGCGTCTTCCCTAAAATGTCATCGGCATATGTACGCACCTCATCAAGGTTTTTAGCCACTTTTACCCCACCGGCTTTGCCTCGACCACCTGCATGGATTTGCGCCTTGACAACGTTTACATCTGTCCCCAAAGTTTTGGCTGCTTCTACCGCTTCATCTACGGAAAAAGCCACTTTCCCTTCAGGCACAGCCACACCATACTTTCTCAATAATTCTTTTCCTTGATACTCATGGATATTCATAACCATCCTCCTTACTGAGTCAAAAAAATGATGTTTTAGAGCTGCATAGCCTTTTACTGCTACACATGTCGCAGTTACATGAGACATCTCTTCCTTTCAGAAGAAAAACATGAAAAGAAATTTAGTCGTTTATTTACTTTTCACTCAATACATATTCTACTATAGTTTCCGACAATTTTGTGAACTTTTCACCCGAAAAAAGATATTTTTAACTTTTTATTGTATTCTATTCCCATTTTAAAATTTTTAACACATAGCTCCGAAGAAAACATAAGCTAGTAAACAGATTACGAGTGCAAGACAGTTTTCTTCAGATATTGCTATATAGATCTTCATCTCTGCCTTCTCCCGACAGTCATACAGTCGCTGTGTGATGAGTAGTTAATACAACCAAAAACACCCATAAACAAATAGAAATGACATCAATCAGTAGCATATGATGATTGATGTCATTTTTTCCTACTATTTATGCTAAATGACGTTTCATGAGACTTAACTAGACCTGTTGGAGGGAGCGCTAAATCTTAGTTAGTCTGTACCAAATAAAATAGAGCGCAGTTTATTTAACAAGAATCATTCTTATCCTCAGGCGATTTCTCTGTTTTTTTTCGTTTTAAGAGTCTTTTCGTCACGTCATGTAGATGACTTTGTTGTTCCAATTCCCCCTGTGAGCGATAAATCCCGAACTCATGAGCAATTTCTTCCTTATATTCGTTTAAATACTCCTCTATACCTGGAACGACGAGTGGTGATACCTTTTTCATAATGGTCATCCTCCTTTTCGCTTAGGATAACCTTCTTTTTTTAAAACAACACACATTTTAACGACACTTAAGAACGTCTCTTAACTAATTCCTCACGATCAATATGATAAATAAAAGCAAAAACCTCAGCTACTACTTCATATAGATTCTCAGGAATTCGGTCATTAAGCTCTAATTGTGAGAGAATTTCAACGAGAGAGGCATCTTGCTGAATTGGAATTTGATGCTTTTCTGCCCGTTCTATTATCTCCTCCGCTACATATCCTTTTCCTTTAGCTTTGATTTTAGGGGCAGAATCTTTCGTTATATCATATCCAAGTGCTACTGCACGTTTATGATAAGGGGGTGAGTCATACTTTTTTCGATCGGTCATATCCGAATATCCACTCCTTGATAGCCGTTTTCATCTGTATAACCTCCGAACTGTTTCTCCTTTAGCCTATGATCTCCACCCAACGTCTCATTTGCAGGTTGCTTCCAATTTATCGTAGACAGTTGATAATCAAGGTCCTGTAATTTCTCTTTTAGCAAGGGATACCATGTTAGTTGTACTGAATTAGGTTTAGCTATTTCATTGTAGACGGTTAACGAAATAACACGGTTTTGAATTTGAACATCCACAACTGTCTCATCAATTGTTTCAAGCTGTAAATAAAACAAAATTCGACAGTGCGACTCATCAATTGAACCGTCTGGCTTTTGCCGACCTTCCCATTGAATCGTCATATCTTGATACGTATCCGTTAATTTTATAGGAATTTGAAATAACGTATGTTGAATAGGTCCCTGCTGATCTGACGACATTAACTGATAGCCTGTCAACCGCTGTAATAAAAATTCTGCTTGCTCTCTAACATGTTGTGGCATTGATTGTGTTTGCTGCAAGAACTGTAAAAGGGTCGATTTTAAAGTTGCTTGCTTTTGAATTTCACTCGTTTGCTGGGCACTTTTTATATCTGTTTCATGCTGCAGACCAAGCTGCTGTAAAATAGCTTTTATTAATGGTTCCCCAGCTGCTTTTCCAGAAAATTTAAAAGTTTCAGGTTGTGAATTTTCAATTAAAGTCCATAGTTCACGTAAAGAGTCGGAAGGCATCCCTCGAAGCCATTCAGACAGTTGAGTCAAAACCTGTTGTGGCTGTCCTTTAGGGTTTAAAACCTGCAATAATTGAGCGGTTAAATCTCGTTTATCATTACTTACTCCTTGTACCATTTGTATAAAGAGTGATTTAGCATCTAATGTTTGTAACGAAGTAGCCTGATGTCCCTGGGGCCACAATTGACGTATGGCTGGCTCATTTTCACTTCTTAAGAGATTTGCTTTAACCTGTTCATAAAAGGCTTTTTCATTTAAACCAGTTGGGATAATTCCCAACTGTCTCGCCACTTGCCAAGCTTGTTGTTGAAGTGTGTTGTCACTACTTTGCAGCTGCGACAACAGTGTAGTGAGGTTTGAAGTTGATGCTGTCATGGCTGTTCGCCCTAGTAATTGGGCTAAACTATCCTGCAATCGCTGACTGGATGGGTCTTTCATGGATTGTAATGCCGTCATAAGCTGCCCCATTGTTGCAGAAGAGCTTTGCTGACTTTGTAACGCTGCCATCGCTTGAAATGTCTCCTTTGTTAAAGGGAGTCCTTTCTGGATCATCATGGACAGGAGATTAAGCGACTGTTCTTGAGATAATGAAGATTGGGTTAAAATGTTAGCACCGTCACTCACATTCCCTCTTGTAAATGGAAGATTTAAGTGTTTTAAATGGTTCAACACCTTTTCTTCTAACGTGCCTCCCTTGAACCCTAATTGCTGTAAAAGTGCTTGCTGATTCGATGATGTGCCATTGTCTGCCGTTCGCTGTCCTGGAACGCCTTCAAGTACTTTCAACTTTGGTATCCCTCCGCCTGAGAGCACTCTAAACCAGTATTTTTCACCCTTTTCTAATTGGGCTTCTAATTGTGCAGATAAATGTAGGCCACCTAATTTTAGTTGAGCCATTTGTCCAGGATAGAGCTGTGTGATGGCACCTTGAAAGACTTGACCAGGTCTTAGGGTGACAGCTTTTGAGTTGACAGAGTCAACCCTACTTATCATACTTTGTATGAGTTTTGTATCTAACATGTCAGGGTCTCCTCCTTACCAGCAGATGTTTGACGTATTATAGATGTTTTTTTACAGGCGCAAAACTTTTTCGATGCTCTTCTTCAATAATGCCATAAGTTTTTAACGCCTCTAAGTGACCGCTTGTTCCATATCCCATGTGCTTGTTAAAACCATATTGGGGATACTTGTTATGTAGATTTTCCATATAACGATCTCGTGTCACTTTTGCTACTACTGAGCTTGCAGCAATCGTAAGTGACCGCATATCTCCCTTAATTAAATTTTTTGCGGGCATTTTTATTGGCAGCTCCATAGCATCGACTAACAGATAATCAATCTCTATCTTTTCTATCTGTTTAACAGCACGCACCATTGCCGCTTTAGATGCTTGATAAATATTTATGTCATCAATTTCACGTGCTGTAGCGATTCCTACACCAACATCAACAGCTTCCTTTAATATCACATCATAAAATGTTTCTCGGGTAGCTTTTGATAGCTGTTTAGAATCTGTTAAACCTAAAAGTTTAAAATCTCGTGGCAAAATGACACAAGCAGCTACTACCGGCCCTGCTAATGGCCCTCTGCCGACTTCATCTATACCTGCTATTGCTTTAAAACCTTGTTCATATATCTCCCGTTCAAAAGCCGTCATATCAACATGTTGTTGCTCTAAAACATACTGATATGTTTGCTGTTTTTTCCAACGTTTTATAAGCTGTTGAACGCCGGACCTTTCATCACGTTGTAATTCTTTCAACAATGGGTGGTCCTCATTCTCTATGTCTACTAACAATTCTTTTATTTCGGCTATCGTCTTTCTTGCCATAGTAAGTCACTTCTCCTCTCTTTTTTATCGGCAATGTATCTTTATTTTTCAACTATGTGAACTAAATTCATCATCATACAAGACACACCTGTTAACCACGATAATCACTATCTTTCTCTACACCTATTATGTATTGTAGAAGAACTAGCAAAATTAAGGTAGCTGTGTCATTTACTCATATTTATCATTAAAAGCGCCTATGAGGCTATTTAGTTGACGTATTAAATAGACCTTCATCTATTACGAAAGTCCTTAATGCTACAGCATAATACTGTAATTAAAGCTAGTAAACAAGTAATCCCTCACGACCTGTGAGGGATGCTATATGTAAGAGAGAGCTTTAATTCTTACCTGTCCTTGAGTGACAAAGTATAATGAGAATTAAATTGCGTTTTCGTTTCATACAATACACGGTCATGGACAACTATGTACATCATCAATCACCCAATCTTTAAGCAAACATGGCACCAATCATCAAAGCCTACTGATTGGTGCCATGTATAAAATACTTTTTAATAGTTATATGCCAGCCTTTGAATTATTTACAACCAAACATCATTCATGGACGTTCTAAACTAATATGACCTAACTTCCCTTGTCGAAAATCTCTAAATATCATTTCTGCTGTTCGATCATAATCAACTAATCCTCCAGCGACCAGACATCCTCTTCTCGTTCCAATGTCATCGAGCAACTCAGTGATGTCTTCAGCTATTGTTTCTAAATGATACCTTTCTTTTAATCGTTCTGGATAGGACGTTTTTAATTCATTTAATAAAAAAACAATGGTTTCTTGAAAATCAAAAATTTCCTCTTTAATCGCACCCGTCAGTGCAAGACGAAAACCCACGTCTTGATCTTCAAATTTGGGCCAGAGGATACCTGGCGTATCAAGAAGCTCCATTTCTTTTCCAACTTTAATCCATTGTTGACTTTTCGTCACACCCGGACGATCACCTATCTTCGTTATTTTTTTATTTGCCAGTCGATTAATCACAGTAGATTTTCCTACGTTTGGAATGCCTAATATTAATGCGCGCAAGGCTCGAGGATTCATACCTTTTGCTCGGAATTTGTCCAATAAAGGTTTTGCTAGTTCTCTTACTTTCATTGGGATATCTTTTATACCTTTACCTAGCTGGGCATCAACTGTTAAAACAGCAAAATTCTTTTTTTCAAAATATTGAACCCATTGTTTTGTTAATTGGCTGTCAGCTAAGTCCGCTTTGTTTAAAAGGATTAGGCGAGGTTTATGAGAAGTTAAATCATCAATCATGGGATTCCGGGAAGATAGGGGAATACGTGCATCCACAATCTCAATCACCACATCGATTATTTTAAGCTTCTCTTGTACTTCTCTCTTTGCTTTTGCCATATGGCCCGGATACCACTGTATTGTCATTCTTTGTTTCCTCCTAGTCTACAAACCTTATTTCCTGAATAGGCCAGATAACAAAGTTTGCTTTACCGACCACTTCATCATAAGGAATCATACCAATCTGTCGGCTGTCTCTGCTCCGTTGACGATTATCACCTAAAACAAAGACATGTCCTTCCGGCACCGTCTCATATCCTGTAACATCTTTAATATGAAAATCTTCAGTTAAGGGTAGATACTCAGCTTGTTCTTTATAGTCATCTAAGTATGGCTCATCTACAGATTCACCATTCACATATAACATATCATCTCTATATTCTATCGTATCACCTGGCAATCCAATAACTCGTTTGATGTAATCTTTATTTTGTGGTGCATGAAAAACGATGATATCAAATCTCTCTGGTTCAGAAATATTGTAACCGATTTTATTAACAAGCATACGATCGTTATGTTCAAGTGTCGGCATCATCGACTGTCCATCCACAACAATTGGAGCCAGCAAGAAATATCTAATGCCAATTGCAAGAATTAACGCTACCGCTACCGCTTTAATCCATTCCCACGATTCCGATCTACCCATTAGTCATCCATCCTTTAAGCTAATATAAAGCTCTCCATTTATTAGCTTCACGTGCCCAAGCTACTAACTAATATTAACATATTTCCTTCACTCTGTTTACTAATTTAAATCAGGTTTTATACGTTTCACCTTCTAATTTCAACTGAACAGGTAGTCTCTTTATTTGACCGATGGTAAGCTACACCGTTTCTAAGAGACGGTATAACTTTTCTATATGACTATTTTGGTGGTTTATTATCACACAATATGTGTCCACTTATAAAAACATAAGTAAAAAAGGAGCTTTTGAGTAAGCTCCTTTTAATACATTATCTTTCTTTAATACGAGCCGCTTTACCGCGTAGGGCACGTAGGTAGTAAAGTTTCGCACGGCGCACTTTACCTTTTCTCGTAACTTCAATCTTATCGATTCTTGGAGAGTGAACTGGGAATGTTCTCTCTACTCCAACACCGTAAGATACTTTACGAACAGTGAATGTTTCACTGATTCCAGTGCCACGGCGTTTAATAACAACACCTTCAAATACTTGGATACGCTCACGAGTTCCTTCTACAACTTTCACGTGAACACGAAGCGTGTCTCCTGGACGGAAATCTGGAAGATCAGTTTTCAATTGCTCTTTAGTGATATCACGAATAATTTGTTCCATGATTCTGTTCGCCTCCTTCCCTGCAGATCTTCTTGTCTCAAATAGGACAGCGGAACATCTTGATCTGGCTAAAGCCACAAGGAATATATTATCATATGACACAGATGATCTCAACTATTATTTATTTTTAGACTTTAAAGAATGAAGATAAGCTATGTCATCATCTGTTAGGTTGGCACTTTCCAACATATCAGGACGTCGTTCATATGTGCGCCTTAACGACTGCTGACGACGCCAAACGTCAATGTTTTTATGATGGCCTGATAGAAGGATATCAGGGACCTTCATGCCTCTATATTCAGCAGGGCGCGTATAATGAGGATATTCTAAAAGGCCAGTACTATGCGAGTCCGTTACTGCTGACTGATCATTACCTAGCGATCCAGGTAAAAGCCTTGTAACACTATCTGCAATAACCATAGCACCAATTTCCCCCCCTGTAAGCACATAATCTCCAATAGAAATTTCTTCGTCGATTAGATGTGCGCGAATCCTCTCATCATAGCCTTCATAATGACCGCAGATGAGAATAATCTCATCTTCTTTTGCCAGCTCTTCAGCTTTTTGTTGAGAATAAGGTTCGCCTTGTGGACATAGTAAAATAGTACGTGGCTTTTGCTTGTTAGCCGTTTGCCCCTGCAAATCTTCAACCGCATCAAAAAGCGGTTGTGGTGTTAATACCATTCCGCCACCGCCACCATATGGA
Source organism: Salipaludibacillus agaradhaerens (assembly GCF_002019735.1). Classification (NCBI taxonomy): domain Bacteria; kingdom Bacillati; phylum Bacillota; class Bacilli; order Caryophanales; family Bacillaceae; genus Salipaludibacillus; species Salipaludibacillus agaradhaerens. Next base: position 206,045 of record NZ_KV917378.1, on the reverse strand, counting down.
TAGTCATCTACTCGATTGTGTTTATCCTTCGCGTAGTGACGGAAATTCACGACATTATAAGAAACGACACCTTTTTGCTGGGCTTGTTTAAGGATAGAGTGAGAAAAAAGGCCATCAAACATTTCTGGAAACAATGTTAAAATTGAAATCTTCATCCATCCAACAGCCCTTCCATAGGCTCAATAATCACTTTGTTTTCTTCAAGTAATATACTTTTGACGACTGACTCAATATAGGGAATTAAAATATCCTTCCCCTTCTCAGCTGGAGCGATCACCCAGACGTCATTGGCACCTGGCGAAAGAATTTCTTTCACGGTTCCAACCAAACGCCCATCTACCGTCTCTACATGTAAACCAATGATCTGATGATAATAAAATTCATCTTCTGCTAACTGATCTTGTAACGTGGTTGCATCTACTTGAAGAAGAGATCCTTTAAATTTTTCAACCTCGTTGACGTTGTCGAACCCCTCGAAAGTAATGAGATCAAATTGTTTATGCTGACGCCATTTAGCCACTGTCACTGGTAATCGTTCGTTTTCAGTTTTAATGTAAAGTGTGTTACCAGTACTGTACCGTTCCTCCTGAAAGTCCGTTCTTGAAATCACGCGCACTTCTCCGTGAATTCCGTGAGTATTCACAATTTTACCCACGTTAAGCCAATCAGTCATCTTGGACGCCTCCGTGACGAAGTTCATGAACCATACCATCTTTAATGACGATTTCAGTCCCTTTCATAATCTCTTCCCAATTATCGCCTTCCTCAACTTGTTCGATCATTTGAATCGTACCTTCTCTTAATTCTGCACCCAACTCAAGCTCATCTAACTGACCGAGTTTAAGCTCCAACTGACGCAACCTTTCCTTTCGTCGAGCTGTTTCTTTATTAAAACTTTCCTTAAGGGATGCTTGATAATTAGCACTTGTATTTTCTTTCATTTTTTTATGTAATACAAATTCTAACTGTTTAAGTTCTTTTGTAATTTGATATTGTCGTGCAAGAAACTGCTCTTTTAATTTCGTCCGACTTTCATCTGTTAAAATTTGCTTCACGACCACTTTTTTTATAATTTCCAAAACGTTGCACCTCCATGTAATCACTTGCTCTGTTTATTCTACCATAAGAAGGGACGACCATACGGAAAAAAGGGAGAGGTTTCCCTCGCCCTTCAACCAATTTCCAACTGAACACGCTTGTTTTGGTTCGCTCCAGCTGCATTAACAACCGAACGGATTGCTTTTGCTATACGCCCTTGCTTACCGATCACTTTCCCCATATCATCTTCGTGTACTTCCAGTTTCAATGTGAGTGAACGGCCATTCTCTACCTCAGTTACACGAACGTCTTCAGGGTGATCTACTAGCGCTTTCGCAATTGATTCAACCAGCTCTTTCATGTCACTCACCTTCTTGGATTATTTCACACGAAGGGCTTATTTAGCGTTCTTCGCGTTGTGAAGTTGTTCCATAAGACCAACGTTTGAGAACAGGTTACGAACAGTATCGGAAGGCTTCGCACCTTCAAGCATCCATTTTAACGCTTTTTCTTCATCAACGTTAAACTCAATTGGATTTTTCAAAGGGTTATAAGTTCCAATTTCTTCAATAAAACGACCATCACGTGGGGAACGGGAATCCGCTACAACCACACGATAGAACGGAGATTTCTTTGCTCCCATTCGCTTTAAACGAATTTTAACTGCCATGTGTTTCACCTCCATAAATCTTTCACACAGTTAATTATACTATCATAAAAGATACTTAGTAGCAACCCTAGTAAAGTAAAAAAACTTTACAGCTTTATTTTTAAATCATTTCCCCTAAAATAAGGCTACATGAAAGGGAATTTCATGCCGCCTAAGCCACCTTTTTTCTTCCCTTTACCTTTTTGCATACCTGTCATTTGTTTCATCATTTTTTTCATTTCACCAAATTGCTTAATGAGACGGTTGACTTCTTGAATAGAGGTCCCGCTTCCTTTAGCAATACGTTTTCGCCGACTGGCATTTAAAAGGTCTGGGTCTTCCCGTTCTGCTTTCGTCATTGATTTAACAATGGCTTCAATGTGGGTGAGTTGTTTTTCATCCACTTGAGCATTTTTAAGACCTTTCATTTTACCTGCACCAGGCATCATGTTTAGCAGTTCATCCAACGGCCCCATGTTGCGTACTTGTGAAAGCTGTTCAAGAAAGTCATCAAATGTTAACTCGTTCGTACGCATTTTTCTTTCTAATTCTTTAGCTTTTTTTTCATCTACGTTTGTTTGGGCTTTTTCAATTAACGTGAGTACATCGCCCATGCCTAAAATACGTGATGCCATGCGCTCAGGATGGAATGGTTCAAGAGCATCAATTTTTTCACCCATCCCTGCAAATTTCACTGGTGTACCCGTGACAGCTTTAACTGAAATAGCAGCCCCTCCACGTGTATCACCATCGAGTTTCGTGAGTATGGCCCCCGTTATGTCCAGGCGTTCGTTGAAGTTTTCCGCTACGTTAACAGCATCTTGCCCTGTCATAGCATCTACGACGAGAAGGATCTCGTCTGGAGAAGCGACCGCTTTAATGTCTTCAAGTTCATTCATTAACTTTTCGTCAACATGAAGCCGGCCAGCTGTATCAATTAAAACATAATCATGATGCTCTTCTTTTGCTTTTGCGATCGCCTGCTTAGCTATCTCAACTGGACTCACTTGGTCACCTAATGAGAACACAGGCATATCCAATTGTTTTCCTAGCGTTTCAAGCTGTTTTATAGCCGCGGGCCGATAAATATCCGCCGCAACCATTAAAGGGTTTCTATTATGGTTTTTTCTTAGATGGTTAGCTAGCTTTCCCGTGGTCGTTGTCTTCCCTGCACCTTGAAGCCCGACCATCATGATAACAGTCGGAGGCTTAGAGGCACTAGCAATTTTACTTTGTTCACCGCCCATAAGCTTTGTGAGTTCTTCATTAACTACTTTAATAACTTGTTGTCCCGGTGTTAAGCTTTCTAAGACTTCCTGGCCAACGGCCCGTTCCTTCACATCGTTTACAAACTTTTTAACCACTTTAAAGTTAACATCTGCTTCAAGCAATGCGAGACGGACTTCACGCATCATTTCTTTAACATCCTGCTCAGACACTTTTCCTTTGCCACGAATTTTCTTGAGTGTACTTTGCAGGCGTTCAGCTAATCCTTCAAATGCCATACATCTTGCCCCCTATTCCAGTTCCTCGAGTAATCCAACAATCTGGACTATACGATCGGGACTTTCGTTCTCCTGAATCATCACTTTTAACGTGTTAAAGTGTTTCTGCCGCTGTTCGTACTTTAAAAAGAGCTGAAGCTTTCTTTCATATTCCTCCAACAACGCTTCTGTTCTTTTTATATTGTCGTAGACCGCTTGGCGGCTCACATCAAAATGCTCTGAGATCTCACCGAGTGACCAATCATCCAGATAATACAATTTCATATAATGGTTTTGTTTATTTGTTAATAGAGATTGATAAAAATCATACAAATAGTTCATGCGGATTGTCTTTTCAATCAAAAACTCCACCGCCTTGTTAAGGTATTTGCCTTTACAAGTGTTTATCTTACTAGACAATTGAAAGGTGTGTCAAATGATGTATTAAGGTTTTAGAACTAAAAGAAGCTAATGCTATTCTTTTGCAACTTCTTCTGCTTGCTCTAGAACATCAGCAAATAAGCCGTGCACATATTGGTCAGCTTGGAATGTCTGTAAGTCATCGATTCCTTCTCCAAGACCTACAAGTTTAACAGGGATATCGAGTTCATGCCTGATGGCAAGAACGATCCCCCCCTTAGCTGTCCCATCAAGCTTTGTTAAAACGATCCCTGAAACATCCGTCGCTTTACCGAAAGTTTTAGCCTGACTCATAGCATTTTGGCCAGTGGTCGCATCTAACACAAGTAAAACTTCGTGCGGGGCATCAGGCACCTCTTTTGTTAATACACGTTTTACTTTTTCTAACTCGTTCATTAAGTTCACTTTATTTTGTAAGCGGCCAGCTGTATCACAAAGGAGGATATCGGCTCCTTTTGACTTAGCCGAATGGACAGCGTCATACATAACAGCCGCTGGGTCTGATCCGGACTGCTGCTTGATCACATCAACACCTGCTCGCTCCCCCCATACTTCTAACTGCTCGATTGCCCCAGCCCTAAATGTATCTCCAGCTGCAAGAATGACTTTTTTTCCTTCTTGCTTAAATTTGTGAGCCAGCTTCCCTATCGTCGTTGTTTTACCTACACCATTTACGCCTACAAAGAGAATGATCGTTAACCCATCTTCTTTTAACTTTAGTTCAGTTTCATCATCCGACTTCTGCAGAAGCTCTGCTAATTTTTCAGAAATGACTGGTTGAATGTCTTTGGCATCTTTAATGTTTCGTCTTTTCACTTCATCTTTCAACTCATCAATTAATGTTAATACAGTGTGAACGCCCACATCAGCTGATATAAGGATTTCTTCTAGTTCCTCGAAAAAATCCTCATCTACTTTACGATAATCCTTAATCAATTCATTCATGGCACCGACGAATGAATGGCGTGTTTTGGATAATCCATCTTTGAATTTCTCGGTCACGGAGTCCGTTTGGTCAGTAATTGTTGCTTTTAATCTTTTAAAAAAACTCATGTATACGCGCCTCCACTTAACTCTTTTTAGCCTTGTGCTCCCATTAATTCTTTTGTTTCTTCCAATCTCACCGATACCATATTTGATACACCTGACTCTTGCATCGTCACACCGTAAAGCACATCCGCTTCCTCCATCGTCCCTTTACGGTGAGTCACGACAATAAATTGGGTATCCTTACTAAATTCTTTTAAATAATGTGCAAACCTTGCAACGTTAGCTTCATCTAGAGCTGCTTCTACTTCATCTAATACACAAAAAGGAACTGGACGAACTTTTAAAATTGAAAATAACAGGGCTATCGCTGTTAAAGCCCGTTCGCCTCCTGATAGAAGAGCAAGGTTTTGCAGTTTCTTCCCTGGAGGCTGAGCGACGATTTCTACGCCTGTTTCTAGTAGATTCTCAGGGTCAGTTAATTCAAGACTAGCTCGTCCCCCTCCAAACAACTCAGTAAACACCCCTTGAAAGTGTGACTGTATTTGATCAAAGGTATCTTTAAAACGTCGCGTCATCTCCTCATCCATTTCTGAAATTACTTGATGGAGAGTGGCTTTTGCTTCTTCCAAATCTGTTTTCTGTGCAAGTAAAAAGTCATATCGTTCTTTTACTCGCTCATATTCTTCAATCGCTCCTACGTTGACGGTTCCTAATTCATCTATAGCCATTTTAATAAGCTTAACATGCTTCTTCGCTTCCTCTAGATCGGTTTCCAGAGGAAAGCTAGCTTTAGCTGCATCAAAGCTCAGTTCATAATCATCTTGAAGTTTGTTTAAACGCGTGTCGAGCTCAACATCTAATCGGTTAATTTTAACTTCTTCCTCATGAAGGGTTTGGGATGTAAATTTCAACTGACGTTTTAATTCTTTCGTTTCCTGCTCCAAGTCATCATGGGTCTGCTGCATATTTAACCGATCCGAGCGTCGTTTAGAAATTAATTTAATCGTTCGGTCTTTTTCAGCTTTCCGTTTAAGAATTTCCTCATCTAGTGAGTAAGCATCTACTGTTTGGTCTGATAACTCCTTTTCCAACTGACTGAATTCCTGATCTTTTTCAATCATTTCCTGTGAGACACGCTGAAGTTCGTTATTCAATCGCGCCACCGTCTCTTCAATATACCCCTTTTGTTCTTCCTCTTTGGCAAGGCGGACTTTCACTTCGGTTAGTTTTTCTGACAACTCATCTTTTACTGACTGATCCTGCTTTTGGCGACTCGCTATGTCTTCTATTTCGCTGTTAATTTCCTGAGTCTTCTTATCGGCCGCTTCTATCGTTTTTGCCAATTCTTTAATACGCTCTTGTTTTTCTATCATATCCCGCTTGTAGTCATCATATTCCAAGTCATATACTTCTAATCTCTCATTAAGGCTATCTTCGGAAAGTTGTATTTCTTTTAACTCAGCTTTCTTATTTTGTTCTTCCAAACGAAGAGATTCTCCTCTTTCTGTTAAATCCTTCATTTTTTGTTGAATTGCAAGGCGCGTTTCTTTTAAGCTTGTTACTTGCTGTTGTAAGTCACTGCTCTGTTTTTCTAATATCACTAGCTTTTCAGAAAGTCTGTCCAACTCCTTTTGCCTTCCGAGAATCTGACTCTTATTTTGCTTTAAACTTCCGCCTGTCATGGCACCACCGGGGTTAACAATATCACCATCTAATGTGACAACTCTGTATCGATGATTCAATGTTTTAGCCACGAGTTGCGCCGCTTTTATGTTAGTTGCAACCGCTACGTTTCCAATTAAATGCTTAATCACATTGCTATATGTGTCCCCGGTTTTGATAAGCTCGCTTCCAATTCCTACAAAACCTTCTAAGCTTTGAATCCGCTGTAAGTCGTGAGTTGAAATAACTCTTGGCTTAACAATATTAATTGGGAGAAAAGTAGCTCGTCCTAGGCGACGTTCCTTGAGGTAATGTATTGCTTTACGCGCTGTGGCTTCATCTTCAACGATGACATGTTGTTGGGCTGCTCCTAAAGCTATTTCAATCGCAGTCTGATGCTCTGGATTTACTTCAATCATTTCTGCTACAGCACCGTGAACACCTTGAAAGGTACGATCTCTTTCTTTTAATATTTCTTTTACTCCTTGAAAAAAGCCTGCATAGTCATTTTGCATATCCTCGAGTACATCTTTTTTTGATTTAAGTTGTTGAAGGTGATGTAATGCTTCGTAAAGAAGTTTTTCTTTTTTTTCATAGTCGCTATCCGTTGCTTGAACTTTCTGCTTTACGCGTTGATAGCTTCCAAGCAGCTCTTCTAACTCCTCTTTTAATGCTTCCCATTCTTGTTGGACAATGGAACGCTTTTCCGCTTTCTCTTGTCGCCTCAAGATAAGTTCCTTATTGTCCTGCTCAAGGCGTTGACGTTTTTGTTCGTTTTTTTCCACTTGCTCTTTTAAATAAGTTTGTTCATTTTTCTGCGAAGCGCGTTCATTAAGCCATTCTATGTAATCGGCTTTCAATTGTTCAATACGCTCTTCAGAATCTTCTTCTATGGCCGTTAGTCTTTTTTCCATGTCTTCTTGCTGCTGTCTCGTTTCTTTCACTTGAGCTACTTTTTCATTTAAGAGCTTATTTTGTTGATGAAGTTCTTCGGCTAATTGCTGCTTCTTCACTTTTAATTGATCAATCTCTTGAAGAAACTGTTCTTTGTTTTGAGTGAAATTTTTACGTCGTTCTTTCCATACTTCTTTTTGCCCTTCCTGTTTTTCAAGATCCTCAGATGTACTAAGTAACATTCCTTGCAAATCATCAATGGCTTCATCCATCGTTTGCATGTCTGAGCGATATCGTTGAATGTTCGCTTCGTGATTTTTAACTTCCGTTGAAAGTTTTGCTTCCTTGTCCTGCAAGCCTTCCCATTGTTTTTTACTATCTGACCATTCGGCATGTAAATCTTCAATTTCTTTAGCGAGCACGCCAACTTCACTATTTTTCAACTCTTGTTTTTTCTCCAAATATTCTGTTGCGATTGATGCTTGTTCTTTTAGAGGCTCTACTTGGCCTTCCAACTCATAAATAATATCTTTAACACGGTTAAGATTGTCTTGAGTATCTTCTAATTTCCGTTCTGATTTTTGCTTACGAGTCTTGTATTTCAACACGCCTGCCGCTTCTTCAAAAATCATCCGTCTTTCTTCCGATTTACTACTTAGGATTTCTTCTACTCGACCTTGGCCAATAATAGAAAAAGCTTCTTTACCTAAACCTGAATCCATAAATAAGTCAACGATATCTTTTAGCCTGCACGGCTGTTTATTAATTAAATATTCGCTATCCCCTGAACGATAAACACGTCTGGTAACAGCTACTTCACTATAATCTATTGCCAAATGCTGGTCTTCATTATCTAAAATGAGCGAAATTTCCGCCATATTTAACGGTGCCCTGCTGTCACTTCCGGAAAAGATAACATCTTCCATTTTTGACCCGCGGAGGTTCCTCGCTGATTGTTCTCCTAAAACCCAGCGAATAGCATCTGATATATTACTTTTACCACTACCATTTGGACCTACAACTGCAGTCACCCCGCGAACGAAGTCAATTGACAACCGTTCGGCAAATGATTTAAATCCCACGAGTTCAAGCCTTTTCAGGAACAATGACATTCACCTCGAATTCACTAATAATACACGCTTCATGTTAATAAGACGTTAACTAATTCATTTTATCATAAACTATCTATGATATTAAACGGTCTTAAGGCCACATATGGTTTTTTTTTGTGTCCATGTTAAGATATATTAAGAACTTAATTTTTCAAAAGGAGTGTTCTTATTGTCAGCCAACGATAAAAACCGAGATGAATTAAATGTGATGATTGAAGATATTAAAACTAAATTACACATTGTTAATGGGGCAGCTATTAAACCCGAGCATTTTTCCTTAGATAAATTTGAGGATATTAAAGAAGTGCACGCCATGGTTATGAAAAAAAATTCATTTAGCGTGAGCGAAATGGATGCCATCGTGTCTGAGTTAGGGACGATGAAAGATTTAAAAAGATAGTAGACTAAGTCTAAAAGGGATATTCAAAAATAACATCCCCTTCCATCGTGCAAGTCCTTAAATAAGTAAGTGCCTCACACAGGTCAAACAATAACCTTTGAGGCACTTGATTTATTCACAACTAACAATTTTAGTGGCAAGCTTCTACTGTTAATAAGTTTTTATTTATAATAAAAACGGTTAACAAGCTTTTTTTCGTCTCCTGAAAGGGTCGTTTCTGTATCAACAATTGTCACGGCTAACTCCTTATTCAAATCCACATAGTATGGTGTCACAACTTTCTCATTATTTTCTTCAATGATTCTAATCACCGGACGCTCACTATTAATTTTATTTTGTTGCACAACAAGTGCTTTACGCCCATCGTTTAAAATAACGGTCAAACCTACTGGATAAATAGCAATTGTTTTTCGAAATGCACGAATGATTGACAAATCAAATTGTGTTTCTGCGCCTGTAAAAAGTAATTCCATCGCTTCATGCGGCAAGATAGCTTTTGAGTAAACTCGGTTAGACGTCACAGCTCCAAAAACATCCGCGACAGCGATAATCTTCGCGTAAGGGTGTATATCATTCCCTTTAATACCACGGGGATAACCTTTGCCGTCAATTCTTTCATGATGCTGATAAGCACAGTGTGCAGAAACCATTGATAATTCATGACATTTCCTTAAAATTTCAAACCCATACTCTGGGTGTTTTTTCATTTCACTCATTTCTTCATCTGTGAGTTTGTCAGGTTTTTGTAAGATTGAGGTTGCTACCTCTGTTTTCCCAATATCATGTAAGAGTGCACCTACCCCAACTGTCATTTGTTCTTCGGGTGAAAATTTCAATTCCCGAGCCATAGCAAGCGAGTAGATCGCCACGTTTAACGAGTGAAAAAAGGTATATCTGTCATGTCCAATTGTGTCAGTTAACAGTGAAATCGCTTCATCATTTTCACGAGCATCTTTAAGAATGTTTGTGACTGTTTTTTTGAAGTTTCCACCTAGTCTATCTAATATAAACGACTTCGATATGTTGCCAGCCTCTGCTAAAGCACCAAAAGCATGCTTAATTTCATGAATAGCATTCGCCTTTGTCTCTTCTGACACTGCATTTACAGGCTGAATACCTTCTGACTCTTCATCTTCAATATAGACAAACGTTATTTTTAGTTTCTTTAGCCTATTAATCATTCGTTCAGACAGGCTTACACCTTCTTGAACAAGAACCTGGCCCTGGTCATTTGTCACTGTTTTACCTATTTTCACACCTGGGTCTATAGAATGTAATGAGACAATTCTCATAGTTCTCCTCCTGGTTCTTTTAAAATAAAATATTAACTCAAACAAATGTTTTATTATATTTTATCAATAATGTAGACTTTTGAATATAAAACATTGAAAAAGACTTAAAAAAGTCCCATGCCTTTAGGTTGTATTTTAAAGATGAATAGATACATGTTAAAATCATATTTTTAGCTATCTTTGATGAAATCACTTAATATTAGGGTCATAGGGTTCAATAAGTGAATCGATTTCATCAATCATGGTTCCGAATATTATGACTCACTTGCATTACAGATGGACGCTTTTCGTGGGACTCGTCTTCAACTCATTCTGCCTTTGCTTCTTCCTACAGGATTCGACATCTTTCGTTCCAAATCTACATTTCTAATGGCATATATTTCATTATTACTTTCCAATATCCTTTATATTGGAGCGTAACATTACATTATGACATTCATTTAGGAGGGGTTATATGGACACGTATTTAAAAGAAGGCGATAAAGTGACAGCCATTTATAAGACAGGCAGGTATATTGGAGAAATAATCGGTAAAAACCCTAAAGGCACACATGCTATTGTAAAAATTTTAGCTGTCTTAAAACATCCAGTCCAAGGTGATTTACACCAACCTGGCGAAACGAATGTACCGCTTTTTCATGAACGAAAGGCGTTAAGTTTTAAAGAAAAGGCAAATATTCCTCTCTCCCACGTGAAACTTTACAGCGGGAGTATTCCAAAATATTCTAATTCATTATTAGAAGCTTTAATGACACAAAAAAAAGAACTTAAAAACGAAAACAGCATTTGGGCGTCAAAATCTCTTGAGTCCCTTCTTAAACTGGAAAAGGACACATACAAATTAAATTTAGAAGACGATCACCAATAAAAAGGAAGAGGTTGCGTCCCACATCCACACATGACGGGGTCACAACCTCTTCCTGGACTCTATGGCGTTTAAGGGATTAGAATTAGTTTTCCCTGTGTTTTTCTATTTTGCATATCTGCATGAAGCTGCGAGGCATCTTCGATGGAGTAAGTTTTTCCAATAATCGTTTTTAACTTGCCTTCAGCAGCAAGACCTAAGATTTTTTGTAAGCTTTCTTGATACAATGCTGGTTTCTCCAACATGGCAGGTAAAAAGAATCCTGTAACTGTTTTGTTTTTTTCCATCAGATCCACTGGATTCAAGACAGGGATCTCCCCACTGGCAACACCATATATAATAAGGCGGCCAAATGGAGCAAGACATTGTACAGAACGTTGAAAAATATCGCCTCCAGCCATTTCAAGTACAACATCTACGCCACGCCCATCTGTTATATCAAGTATGTGTTGGTCCCATTTATCTTGAGTGTAATCAATAACCTCATCTGCCCCTAACTGTTTAGCTAATTGGCGCTTACTCTCCGTACTAGCTGTGGCGAGAACTTTTTTCGCTCCAAACAATTTGGCCAGTTGAACAGCAAGACTTCCAACTCCACCACCCGCAGCATGGATAAGAATAGACTCTCCTTCTTGCAAACGCCCCATCGTTGTTATAATATGGTAGGCGCTGAGAGCTTGTAGAGGTAGAGCAACCGCATGATACGCATCTAATGTATCTGGCTTTCGGATAAGACTCGCTTCATCGGCTACTACAAAATCCGCATAAGCCCCTGCACCTACGAGAGCTACGACAGTATCACCTTTAGCCACAGTTGTCACTGCCTCCCCCACGTCATTTATCTCTCCCACCACTTCAGATCCTGGAATAAAAGGTAGAGGGGTAGGCAGCACATAATTCCCTTCTCTCCTCATGGTATCCGCATAATTTACACCGATGGCTTTAGTTTTAATAAGTACTTGATGGCCTTTTACTTTTGGGCGTGATAAGTTGACCAGTTCCAATACTTCAGGACCGCCAAATGATTTAAATTGTATCGCTCGCACATCAATCAACTCCTATTCCCAGTTATAAACTTACGTTGCGTTTTAATTTATATTTACCCACTCATGTACTCATTCCCTAATAATAACAAATAAAACTAACCTTTCTAAAAAATCCTTTTTTAGAAAGACAAACACAAAAAGAGGCTATACCAGCTCTCAGAACAACATTAAACTTGTTGCTTAAGAACTGGTATATCCTCTTCCAGTGATACATACCTTCGTTATTTCGTATTTAGTTTCTCAAGTGCTTTTTGAGCAGCCATTTGTTCAGCTTCTTTTTTAGATTTACCTGCACCTTTTCCTAACTGTTGTTTATCAAGTGTGACTTCTGATACAAATTCACGTGCATGAGCGGGGCCTTTTTCTTCAATGATTTTATAATGCACTTGCCCTTGGTTTTCACGCTGAATCAATTCTTGTAGCTGACTCTTAAAATCCATCATATGGGAAAAAGCACCGTTATGAATCTTAGGATAGACGTATTCTTTTAGAAAGCTATAAACAGCTTCTAAGCCTGAATCAAGATACAGCGCGCCAATAAATGCTTCAAACACATCAGCAAGTAGTGCCGGACGTTTTCGCCCCCCTGTCATCTCTTCTCCTTTTCCTAAAAGAACATAGTCACCAAATGTCAATTCATCCGCAATCTTTGCTAATGACGGCTCACATACGATCGCAGCTCTGAGTTTGGTCATCTCACCTTCACTCATATGATCAAATAGTTTAAATAAATATTGAGAGATGGCCAATTCCAAAACTGCATCGCCTAAAAACTCCAGTCGTTCATTATCATCATGCGGGCGAATACGATGTTCGTTTACGTATGATGAATGGGTAAACGCTTGAATAAATAAATCTTCATTTTTAAATTCAACATGGATTGAAGTTAAGAACTGACGATATTTTGTTTTTTTCGCTGGTGTCATTTGCATTTTTTTAGGCTGGCGTTTCATTCCCCTTCTGGTGATCTTTCTTGACTGTTGCATGAGAACCCCCATATTTTGTCTCAATTGTATTAAGCCCAATTATTTTTTAAAATTACTCTATCACCTAAATAGGCTATCATACTTATGTAAATTACGACCGCTGAGCAGGTTAACCTATCAACCACACGATGTCATTTTATATCTATCATTTTTTAAAAGGCCTAAGACCAGTCATTGTCTATCTGTTGAGGCGTTACCAACGATAGAAAACTAGTTGGTTATAAGACGCCATTACCATAGAGCACGTATCATTCGCCTTTTAAGTAATAGCTACCACATGTTTAACTGACTGTTAGAAAAACGTGGCTTTCCGCCAAGTTATCCTGGCGAAAGCCTACCGTTTTAAAAATTATTGATGACGCTCTATGTATTCAATCACGTCACCGACTGTTGCAATTTTCTCCGCATCTTCGTCTGAAATTTCAAGATCAAACTCATCTTCGAGTTCCATCACTAATTCGACGACGTCTAATGAGTCAGCTCCAAGGTCATCCTTGAAAGTCGCTTCTTTCTTCACTTCTGATTCATCGACCCCAAGGCGTTCGGAAACGATTTTTGCAATTCTTTCTTGTACCGCTGCCATTTACTTCACCTCCTCTCAGTCATTATAGGATAAAGCTATTTAAAATACCAGTTAGATTTTATCCCATTCGTAATGAGTTTTTCACATACATCAAGTATGTGGTTCATCTCATGTTTATGGCATGACCATCCCGCCATCAACATGCAATGTTTGTCCTGTCATGTAAGCAGACGCATCGCTCGCTAAAAAGGCAACTACACGTGCTACATCCTCAGGTTTACCTAACTCTGCTAAAGGAATTTGGTTAAGCAATGCCTTTTTTGTCTCCTCTGTTAATTCGTCAGTCATTTCCGTTCCAATAAAGCCTGGGGCTACAGCATTCACACGGATATTTCGATTGGCTAGCTCTCTGGCTAAAGATTTTGTTAATCCGATGACACCGGCTTTACTAGCTACATAATTAGCTTGCCCTGCATTTCCTAGGACACCAACAACAGAGGAGATATTAATAATTCGTCCGTAACGTTGTTTCATCATCGGCCTTGTAACAGCCTTGGAACAGTTAAATACACCTTTTAAATTGGTGTTTATCACCGCATCAAAGTCCTCTTCTTTCATACGCATTATTAATGTGTCTCGTGTTATCCCTGCGTTATTAACTAGAATATCAATTGAACCAAAAGCCTCCATGACGGTATCTATCATCTGTTTAACACTATCGGCATTCCCTACATCTGCTTGAACTGCTAATGCTTCTACACCTAACTGACGACACTGTTCAGCTACTGCTTCTGCCTTTTCTCGATTGCCGGAAAAATTTACGGCTACGTTAACGCCTTGTTCAGCAAGTTCTAAACAAATAGCTTTCCCAATCCCTCTAGAGCCACCTGTTACAAGCGCATGTTGTCCTCTCATTATCCTCAGTCTCCTTTCTCATCTAATGTTGATATGGCTTTATCAAGTGATGCTTGATCATAAACAGGCAACACTGTTAAACGTCTTGATATTTTTTTAACTAGACCACTTAATACTTTTCCTGGTCCTGCTTCAATGAACGTGTCCACACCCTGATCAACAAGGTATTTAATCGTATCTTCCCACATAACAGGGGAATAAATCTGCTCAACAAGTGCAGTAGGTATCTCGTCTGCAGAGAGATAAGGCTTTGCTGTAACATTACTAATGACTGGAACAAGTGGCTTTTCAAACGTTATATTATCTAAAACGACCGCCATTTTCCCCGCGGCAGGCTTCATTAATTCAGAATGAAAAGGACCACTCACCGAAAGCACCATCGCTCTTTTAGCTCCCGCCTCTTTCGCCAATGTCACTGCACGCTCTACACCTTCTGTCGTACCAGAGATCACAATTTGTCCAGGACAATTAAAGTTAGCTGCTTGAACTTGTCCGCCTTCCAAGGCAGCTTGTGAGACAACTTCTTTTAGCACTTCTCGCTCCATCCCTAAAATTGCAGCCATTGTCCCTTTGCCAGCTGGTACTGCCTCTTCCATGAGTTGACCTCGTTGTCTAACAGCTTGAACAGCTTCTTTGAAACTTATAGCGCCCGTAGCAGTAAGCGCTGAATATTCACCGAGACTATGTCCTGCTGCATAATCTGCTGCCACCCCTTTTCCTTTAAGAATCTCCCAGATGGCTATGCTTGTTGTTAATAGCGCTGGCTGTGTATTTTCAGTTCGCTTAAGTTCATCTTCGTTACCATTAAAAATAAGATCAGAAAAATTCTCTCCCAGCGCTTCATCAGCCTCGGTAAAAATAGCTTTGCATTCGGTAAATGCTTCTGCGAGCTCTTTTCCCATCCCAATATGCTGAGCTCCTTGTCCCGGAAATAATAAGGCTACTTTTGTCATGAATAATCTTCCTCCTGTGCCGGCATAAGTTCAACTGCTTTTTTAATTGTTTCAGTGACATTTTGCTCATACATTGTTTTTGCTTGCTTGACTGCACTAAAAAAAGCTTGTTCATCTGAAGACCCGTGAGCCTTTATAACAGGCGCTTGCAAGCCGAATAAACCTGCACCACCATATTCGGAATAGTCCATTTTCTCTTTCACCTTTTTAAACGATGGCTTTAATACACCTGCTGCAAGCTTGTTTTTCAATGACGATGTTAGTTCATCCTTTAGGATTGAAAAAAGAGAGAGTGCTGTGCCTTCAATGGATTTTAATACAAGGTTACCGGAGAAGCCATCACAAATAACCACATCGGCTGCACCATCAAGCAGTTCCCTTGCTTCCACATTACCTACAAAATTGAGGGAGCTTTCACTGAGCCGTGCAAATACATGCTTCGTTAGGTCTGTTCCTTTTCCTGCTTCCGATCCCACATTTAACAATCCAATTCGGGGATTGTCTATTCCTCGTACTTTTTTCATATACACATCACCCATATAAGCGTACTGAATGAGGTGTGATGGTTTTGCATCCATATTAGCTCCAACATCAAGAAGGAGAAAACCATCTCCATTTTTCGTCGGTAACATCGGTGAAAGTGCTGGACGCTCAATCCCTTTCATTCGCCCTACTACAAGCAAGCCTGCAGTCATTAGCGCACCAGTATTTCCTGCAGAAATAGCGGCATCTGCTCGACCTTCTTTAACTTGCTGAACCGTTAAAACTAAAGACGAATTTTTTTTTCGTCGCACAGCCCTGACCGGCGAATCCTCTCCAGTTATCACCATATCTGTGTGTATAATTTCTACTCTCTCGTTTTTAGTCAAAAGTGGTGTAATTTTCTCTTTATCACCAACAAAAATAATATGTAAGTCTTCATATGCTTCAAGAGCTTTTTCACAGCCTTTAACAATACTTTCTGGGGCGTGATCTCCACCCATCGCATCAACTGCCAGCCTCATGGTTATGTTTCCCTCCCTGTGGATAGTTCTTCTCGAAACATGGAGAAGCTGCCTTTAAAAACAAGCTCCTGATCCACATAGCTTTTCACTTCTACAAGTGTTCTATTATTTTGATTACCAATCACTTTTGCCTTTGCTACAACACGTTGGCCACTTTTCACCTGGCTTTTAAAGGAGACGTTTGCGTTAGCTGTTAAAGCGAGATCATCATCGATAACTGCAACAGCTAACGAGTTAGCTTGAGCAAATAAATGATGACCTCTCGCGATACCGGTTCGTGAAAAAACATATTCTTCTTTAATATCTAAAATAGAAATGGCGTGATCATCAAGCTCTAAATCCACCACTTCTCCTATCACTTCTTCGATCGGTAGCGCTTTGACGGTATCATATTGTTGCTTTGCCACATCTTTAATACGCTCTCTCACTTCTGGAATATTTAATTCCAATCTATCAAGACGAATGGTCTGAACACTCACATTGAACTCAGCGGCGAGTGCATCATCCGTAATAAATGGGTTCTCCGCTATTTTTTCTTTAAGCATTGGCTGGCGTTTTCTTTTAGACAGTTTCATTTTTATCACATCCACACTCATATGACTAGGTACTAAAGGTAGTATATAACTGATCACTGTTACATTTCAACCGAAAGTTCATTTCAATCTATTTTTGTTTGTGAAAATGCCCCTTGTTTTTTTAACATTTCCCTTAGTGGTTGATAATCGGCACTTTCCCAAAAAGCTTTAGAATTCACGAGTTTAACAGCATCTTGACGGGCCGTCTCTAACACGCGATAATCCTCTACAAGGTCGGCAACTTTAAATTGTGGAAGGCCACTTTGTTTCACACCAAAAAAGTCCCCTGGCCCTCTTAGTTCCAAATCTTTTTGAGATAACTCAAACCCGTCGTTTGTTTCGGTCATTATTCCCATACGCTCTTTCCCCACTTCTGTTTTTGGATCAGCAAGTAAAATACAATGGGCTTGTTCAGTCCCACGTCCTACTCGGCCTCGCAATTGATGAAGCTGTGATAACCCAAAACGATCGGCATCATAGATGACCATTACAGTGGCATTGGGCACATTTACCCCTACTTCTACTACAGTCGTCGAGACAAGGATTTGAATCTCATTTTTTGTATAGGCTAGCATCACCTTCTCTTTTTCATCATGACTCAGTCTGCCATGCATCAGGCCAACCGATACCGTTGGCAATGCTGTGGATAGCTGGGCATGAACATCAATCGCATTCTGAACATCTAACTGCTCCGACTCTTCAATAAGTGGACAAATCACATAAGCTTGATGCCCTTTCCCCGTTTCTTTTTTAATAAAGTCAAGTACGCGAGGAAGCATATCATGTCTTGCCCAATGTGTTTTCACGGGTTTTCGCCCTTTTGGCATTTGATCGATTGTAGAAACATCCATATCCCCGAATGCAGTAATTGCTAATGTTCTAGGGATCGGGGTTGCCGTCATGAATAACACGTCAGGATTTATTCCTTTTTTCCTTAATATTCGACGCTGTTCAACTCCAAAACGGTGCTGTTCATCGGTTATGACGAGACCAAGATTGTGAAAGATGACACTTTCCTGAATAAGTGCATGAGTTCCTATTATGATGTCTACTTCACCTGACGCTAATTTTTTAAGTGTTTCCCTTCTCTCTTTCACTTTAGATGACCCTGACAAATGAGCGATAGATAGTTCCGTATCTTTAAAAAGGTGTCTCAGAGATTCTGTATGCTGTTCTGCTAATATTTCCGTTGGAACCATTAAAGCACCTTGAAATCCCGATAGTGCATTTACATATAGAGCGATAGCAGCTACTACCGTTTTCCCAGACCCTACATCCCCCTGAAGTAATCGATTCATTCGTGTGTTTGCTTGTAAATCTGCATAAATGTGATGAAGAACTTTTTCTTGAGCAGTTGTTAATGAAAATGGGAGTTCTCTGATAAAATCTTCTACTTTCGCAAAGGCAAATTGTTTTTTTTGACCCTTTTCTCCTTCTTTTTCTTTTTTGCGAAAAAGCTGCATTTTAAGCTGAAATAAAAGTAGCTCTTCATAAATCATCCGACGCTTTGCTTGTTTAAATGCCATAATATCATGGGGGAAGTGTAAACTATAAAGAGCTTCTTTTCTGGATGTTAATTTATACGCTGACAATAATTGTGAAGGTAGTATTTCTGTTATACGTTCTCCAAATGCGTTAAAAGCTTGTTCAATCAAGTTTCTAAGCATTGTTACTTTTATGTCACCTTTAACTGAATAGACAGGCTCTAGTTCGTTATCTCGTTCAATATTTCTAGGCTTAACGGTACCTCCACTCATGATCATTCGATTTTTATCAAGTTTACCTGAAAAAATAATGTGATCACCAGGCTGAATCTGCTTCTTTAAATAGGGTTGATTGAAAAAGATAGCTTGAACTAAGAAACCGTCCACGAGGGCGCGAACGGTAAGTCGAGATTTCTTCTTGCCAAAATAACGTAATTCTGGCATGCTGTGAACTGTTCCTTGCACAGTCACTTTTTCATCATGGGATACTTCTTTTAAAGGGCGTATAGCATGATCTTCATATCGAAAAGGGAAATGTTCAATTAAGTCCTGTATTGTAATAATGCCCATATCATGTAGTTGTTCTGCCGTTCTTGGTCCCGCTCCCTTTAATACCGTTACTGACTCTTCCAATTCATCCTCACTCCTGTCGTGCCATCGCGCCAAATATTTGTTCTTTATATCTCTTTCCCGTTGGTGTAGCTGCGAGCCCACCTTCTCCAGTTTCCCTTAACATAGACGGCATCGTTTCTCCAATACGGTACATGGCATCAATCACTTCATCACATGGTATTCTGCTTTCAATTCCTGCTAAAGCTAAGTCAGCTGCCACTAAGGCGTTAGAAGCGCCAAATGCATTCCTTTTAACACAAGGTACTTCGACTAGACCCGCTACAGGGTCACATACCAGTCCCAACATGTTCTTAAGAGCAATGGCCATCGCTTGAGAGGATTGATGTGGTGTTCCTCCCGCCATTTCTACAATAGCAGCTGCTGCCATTCCAGTAGCGGAGCCAACCTCTGCTTGGCAGCCTCCCGCAGCCCCTGAAATAGATGCATTATTTGCGATGATGAACCCAAACGCCCCACTCGTAAATAAATAATTAATCATTTGAGTGTGAGTAGGATTTAATTTTTCTTTTACTGCAAAAAGTGTACCGGGGACAACCCCTGCTGAACCTGCAGTTGGGGTGGCGCAAATCGTTCCCATCGCAGCGTTCACTTCGTTAGTTGCCATCGCTTTACTGACAGCATCCAACATTAAATGACCTGAAAGTGTCTCATTTAACTGTATATACTCATTTAGTTTTTTACCATCCCCACCCGTCAATCCTGATACTGACTTGACTTGCTCCATAATGCCTCTGTTGACCGCTCTTTCCATCACTTCTAAGTTCTTTTCCATTTGAGCTACGATGTCTTCACGGCTTCTATCATGGACAACCATTTCTTGTTGAATCATGATTTCTGAGATCGGGAGCTGCTCCTTTTCACATTGGTTGATAAGTTCTTCTACGTTACGAAACATGGGCATTCCTCCTTCAGAGCTGGATGTCGTCTATTCATGAATTTTCGTTACTTTACTAATGTTATCAAGCTTTGCGATATCCATTAATGTTGTCTCACTAATATTTTGATCCACTTCGATCACCATTAATGCCTCTTTGCCTTGTTCTTTTCGTGACACTTCCATATGACCAATATTAATTTCATACTCGGCAAGTTTTGTGGATACAGAGGCAATGGCCCCATACCTATCATTGTGAACGACGAGAATGGCTGGGTGATTTCCACTTAATCGTAGTTCAAATCCATTGAGCTCTTTCACTTCTACTTTCCCACCACCAATAGATATCCCGACTAATTCCATCTCTTCACCCTCGGCCCCAAGCCTAATTTTAACTGTGTTAGGGTGGTCCATATGGGCTTCTTCTTCATGAAAGGAATACGTCAGGCCACGTTCTTTAGCAAAATCAAATGACTGTGTCATGCGATGATCATGCGTATCAAAACCGAGCAAACCTCCTACAAGTGCTACATCCGTACCGTGACCTTGATACGTCTTAGCAAAAGAGCCATATAAATGAAATGCAGCCCATTCAGGCTCGATTTGAAATAACTGTCGTGCCACAAGTCCAATTCTCGCTGCTCCAGCTGTATGAGAGCTGGATGGCCCGACCATGATAGGACCAATAATGTCAAAAACACTTCTATATTTCATAATAGCCAGCCTCCTAACGCCGTGACATAAGACGTTTATAACGATTCAACGATTATCTTACCTATTAAACGAAAAATTTACTTTTGTAAAACGACATACCTAAGTGTTCAAGTCTAAACGAATCTTCAATCAACGGACTTCCACTGATTATCTTTACTTTCTATTTTGAAGCGAGAGTAATACGGACGGTTATCTGTGATAAACTCCCTATTTATCTTAACAAATTGCAATGAAAAGGGCTATGGTTATCGGTGTAGAGAACAGAAGGAGTATTTGGCTGTTATGAGGGCAATGGCAAGTATGTCGCTCTCTTAATACTATGCTTGAGCTAAAATAGGCTGCTCCAAAAAGGGGCAGCCTAGAGCAGTTAATTATTCGTCATTTTAGTTACAGACACAGAAATCGTTCCAGGTCCCACATGCGTCCCAATAACCGGTCCAATATTTGTTATTACTTGTTTTTTAATGGAAAAATGGTTACGCAAGTCACTCATAAGTGAATTTGCCGCCTCTTCAGCTTGGGCATGCGAAATACCTACATGAATATTAGAACTGCCATAGCGTTCTTCAAACTCCTGAATAATTTTATTGACTGCTTTTTTGTATCCTCTTACTTTTTCAAACGGGTAAACTTCACCAGCCTCATTTAGTGATAAGATCGGCTTTATTTTCAGTAAGGAACCGAGAATAGCGGAAGCCTTCCCAATACGCCCGTTCTTTTCTAAATACTCCAATGTATCTACCATAAAAAAGACTGACGTATCTTTTAGCAGATCATCTAATCTAGCAAGGCACTCTTCTTTAGAAGCGCCTCTATTGGCTAGAGCTGCCACTTCCACGACTATCACGCCAATAGCGTAAGAGGCTCTTTTAGAATCAATAACTGACACAGGAATATCTTCCCCTAATGTTTGAGACGCAATATAAGCAGATTGGAACGTGCCGCTTAACTTGGAAGACAAATGAATAGATATAATATCAGATTTCTCTTTTTCATATAACCTTCTATACTCTGTTTCAAACTGATAAGGGGTCGGCTGGGATGTAGTTGGAATAATAGATGTGCTCGCTAGCTTTTTATAGAATTCGTCTGCAGTTAAATCCACACCATCTTCATACGTTTCATCTTCACCGAAATGTACTTTTAAAGGTACAACACTTATATCTAATTCGCGTTGTAAATCATAAGGAATATCGGCAGTCGAATCTGTTACGATCTTTACATTACCCATTCATAATCAACCCCCTGAATTAGTTATTTCATATCTCTCGTCAATCTATTCTACGGATAAAATGTAAGAATAGAGCGGCTGATCTCCTGCATGGACTTCCACTTCTACCTCTGCGTGCTTGTCCTCAACATAGGCAATTAATTCGTTGGCTTCTTCTTCTGAACGTTCTTTTCCGTAAATAATCGTCACAATCTCTCCATCATCACCGATCATTTTGTCAATCAGCTCTTTAGCGACAGTTTGGACAGAATTACCGGTAGATATAATATTTTTTTCATGAATACCCATGAAATCACCTTTATTTATTTCCACACCGTTTAAGCTTGTATCACGAACAGCATACGTCACTTCTCCCGTTTTTACCTGTTGCATCGCGTCTTTCATGTCACTTGCGTTCTGTTCAAGTGATTGTGACATATTAAACGATAGCATAGCAGCTAATCCTTGGGGAACTGATTTCGACGGGACAACAGCCACTTCTAGATCAGACACAGTTGCAGCCTGTTCAGCAGCCATAATAATATTACTGTTATTTGGTAAAAGGATGACTTTTTCAGCATGGCATTCGTCAATTGCTTTAATGAAGTCTTCTGTAGAAGGATTCATTGTTTGTCCGCCTTCAATCACCTTGTTTACACCCAGGCCTTTAAATAGCTCTGCAATACCTGAGCCCATACCTACAGTGACGATGGCAAATTCAGCTTTCTTTTCTTCTTTAGGAGGTGTTGTTGGCGTCTCAGTCTTGTCCTCTTCAAGAATAGATGTATGCTGTTCTCGCATGTTTTCAACTTTTACATTAACAAGGGAACCAAATTTTTGGGCTGCTGTAATCACATTCCCTGGATATTCAACATGAATATGAATTTTTAGTAAATCTTCATCAGACACAACGAGAAGGGAATCACCAAACTCATTTAATTCGTTTCTAAACTCATCCTCACTAAATGGATGTTCAGCCGTTTTATCTTCTTCGAATTTCACCATCACTTCTGTACAGTAACCGTATTCAATATCTTCTGTTGCCATGTGACTCTGAACAGATTGGTGATGTTCTAGTTTTACGAGCTCCGTCATTGTAGGCTCATCTTGTGCCACCATATTCGTAATGGTTTCTCCTTTTAAGATCGCGAGAAAGCCTTCATAAATAGTAAGCAGGCCTTGGCCTCCGGAATCAACTACACCTACTTCTTTTAATACTGGAAGTAAATCAGGTGTGCGTTCTAGAGACTCCGCAGCTTCCTTTACAATAGATTCCATTACTGATATGACGTTAGACTCATTTTGACTAACTTCAATTCCTTGCTTAGCAGCGTCTTTAGCTACAGTCAGTATTGTACCTTCTACAGGCTTCATGACAGCTTTGTAAGCCATATTAACACCGTATTCAAAAGCTTGACTCAATTGTTTCGCGTCGATTGACTCTTTCTCTTCCACCGATTTCGAAAAACCTCTAAATAGCTGGGATAAAATAACGCCTGAATTTCCTCGGGCTCCCATAAGCAATCCTTTAGCAAAGCTCGCCGCAATTTTCCCTACATGGTTGGCTGGTTGTGCTTTAACTTCTTTAACACCGGATGTGATCGTCAAATTCATATTTGTTCCCGTATCGCCATCAGGAACAGGGAAAACGTTAAGTGCATCAATTTTTTTCGACTGATTTGAAAGGTTGTTCGCGCCTTCAATAAGCATTTGGGCAAACTGTTTACCTTCTATCTTTGTGACTGCCACACATGTTCCTCCTAACATAGACGTCTATAAGTTCGTTACTCGAACTCCTTGAACGAAAATATTTACTGAATCTACTTTAAGTCCTAACATCTTTTCCAATTGATACTTCACTTTTGATTGAACATTGTAAGCCACTTCTGAGATTTTAGTCCCGTAACTTACGATAATGTACATATCAATATGTACTTCTTCTGCCTCTTTTTCACGAATGACCACACCACGACCGAGGTTTTCTTTTCCTAATAAGTCGGTTATTCCGTCTTTCAACTGTTTTTGTGATGCCATACCGACAATCCCATAACAATCGACAGCCGCTCCTCCAGCGATCACAGCCACAACTTCTTTTGATACATCTATGTTGCCGAATTTAGTATTCATTTCTATGGTCATACGAAATATGCCTCCTTTAAGGTGTTTACCTTTACGGCTATCGTCATTTTACTATAAAATCATAAAATTTAAAAGAAAATCCGGGGACGAGCAAAGGCATTATTACCTTATTGTTTTTTTAGTAATCTGTCAAGCTTGATTCCTTGATATTTAGCTTAAATGACTTGAATTCTTTCGGTTGCTATGCTAATATAACCAAGTGTTTAATTTGTCACGTATGAATGATCATATGTAGTATTGCATGATAGAAGGAGGGATAATCATGGCACGAAAATGTGTGATTACAGGAAAAGGCCCTAAAACTGGAAACAAGCGTTCCCACGCTTTAAATGCAACTAAACGTCGTTGGGGTGCAAACGTTCAAAAAGTACGTATTTTAGTTGACGGTAAACCTAAACGTGTATACGTTTCAGCAAGAGCATTAAAATCTGGTAAAGTTGAGCGTGTATAAGCTTATATAGTTGTTTAAGCAACTTTTAAAGGTTGCTGCCAGTTTAAAAAACGGCGCCTTGTGCGCCGTTTTTTTAAATCCATTTATAACGTACTTCATCTAACTTTTCCGGAAAGTCCCCATAACCGCCCGAACAAAACCACCAAGAAATTTAGGTAATTTAATCGTGTAGAATTTCATGCTTTCCCCTCCTCGAAAGAACGACCCCGGCGAAGTGTCCCATGATTGAGAAATCATTTTACTGTCTCGTTATTACTCATTATATTCAAAAAGGGAGAAATAGTACCTTTTTTTCATAAATGACTGCTTTCAACTTTTAGTCTTTTGAACGAAAGAGAAATAAATAACCTTGTGAAAATGATACTTCCCCATGATCATATAAAATTTCATTACTTATACAAAGACTTGACCCTTGCACAAGTGTGGTGTTTTTGAGAGGATAACGAAACCCTGTGAGGGTCAATCCCAGCACTTCAAAAGTCATAGGCATTAAAGAAACGTACGTCCATTGGCCTTTATTAATGTTATATGTCCCGGGGGATAAAAGCGTGACACTGTTCCATTTATCTTCAATATAAATAGGAATATTATCTTTTATTCCTTTTAACAATAAGTAGGCGTTCATAAATAGATGGTCTAGCCTCGCCCCTGTTGCCCCTAGAACGATAATTTTTTCCGGTTGTTGCTCGATAGCCCACGTGAGAGCAATTTCCATATCCGTAGCATCTTTCTCTTCAGGATAGGTATAAATCTCAAACGGTGGCATCGCTATCTTTTCCCTTTCCTGTGCGTTTAAAGAATCAAAATCACCAAAAGCCACGTAAGGAGAAATGTGATTATCCAATATTTCAATAACTCCTCGGTCAACACCGATCCACCTGGCATTCGGATACTTCTCCTGTATGAGAGACAAAGGGGGGACATGGTTGTTTGGACCTCCCCCCATTATGACATATATCAAGACCTCACCCCTTTTATATAAAGCCGCAGGTATACCCGCCCATATTCTTAGTACGTCGTTTAAGGATGAAATAGTCGCTTACTTCCTCCATGTAATAAAAGTAAGACTATAAGGCATACAATAAAGGAAAAGACCAGATAAGAAGCATTATACGTCAACGAGTAAATAGCCACCGGGGTCCCTTCCGGAGCAAACTCTCCAAACCAAACAATTCCAGCAGTAAAATGACATAACAGTCTTAAGCCGATTCCCAAGACGGTACCTGCTATAATCATAACAACTTGTTTATTTAAAACCTTGAAAATACCCGCTAAGCCAACAACTGCAAATGCCACGGGGTAGTCTAAAATCCCTTGCAACCAATTAACAATATAAGGATTAACGGTCATGTTTAATAAACCGAATATAAATCCCGTAACGACACCGACTTTCCAACCACGGCGAAAGGCAATGAGGAGTAAAGGTACCATGGCAAGTGATACATTGCCCCCTTGAGGCCAGAATCGTAATAACGTCATTAAATCTAAAATAAATGCTAAAGCAGCCATGATGGCAATTTCACTCATGATTAATAATGGTCTTTCTTTTTTCACTAAACGACTCTCCTTCTCTTTATTTACCTCTAAAGGTTAAAATCCTTACAGAAAAAACAGCTGTTGCTAAAAAATGCAACAGCCGTAAAGGTGTCGACTCTACATCTACATCCCGTCAGTTTAAAACTATAGGTTCAAAGGGTGAGGTACGTCAAGAGCTTTTCTATCTAACAGTTCTATTTGTGTAGCGTTTAAAAGGAAGATCTAATTTTCTCAATAGCTTCTTTTCTATTCGATTGACCGTACACCGCTGAACCTGCAACTAAAACATTGGCTCCTGCTTCAATGCAAAGTGACGCCGTTTTTTCATTGACACCGCCATCTACTTCAATGTCAGTGTGTTGACCGTTATCATCAACCCACTGACGGACTTTCTTAATTTTTGGTAAAACGCTATGAATAAAAGACTGCCCACCAAAGCCCGGATTGACGGTCATTAGCAGGACAAGATCCAAATCTGCTAACACAGGTTCAATTAGGCTGACAGGGGTAGCAGGGTTTAATACAACTCCTGCCTTTACACCGCTATCTTTGATCATATGTATCGTTCTATGAAGATGGGGGCAAGCTTCAGCATGGACACTTATTATATCAGCACCAGCTTGTACGAATTGAGGAATATAGTTATCAGGATTGTTGATCATCAAATGGACATCTAGTGGCAAACTCGTTATAGGCCTAATAGCTTCAACAATAAGTGGACCTATCGTAATATTTGGAACGAAATGTCCGTCCATGACATCTACATGTATATAGTCAGCTCCCCCGGCTTCTACCTCTTTTATTTCGTCACCTAGCTTTGCAAAGTCTGCTGATAATATGGAAGGGGCTACTTTTATCATCATTAATACCTCCGTTTTTGACTAGATATTTCGTCAATAAATTGTAAATAATGTTCATAGCGGTGTGCGGCAATTACCCCTTCGTCATACGCTTTTTTGACAGCGCAGGAAGGTTCATTAACATGTAAACAACCTCTAAATTTGCAATCATTTATACGACTAATCATTTCAGGAAAATAGTGAGATAAATCCTCAGCTTCAATTCCTTCAAAATCTAGCGAACTAAAGCCAGGTGTATCTGCCACATAGCCCCCTTCATTTAATGAAATTAGCTCTACATGCCGTGTCGTGTGTTTGCCTCTTCCAAGGCTTTTTGAGATTTCATTTGTTTCAATATTTAGTCCTGGTTTAAGTGCATTTAATAAAGAGGACTTTCCAACGCCTGATTGCCCAGAGAAAACGGATACTTTATTTTGTAAATAAGGCTTTAACTTCTCCAGCGTTTCTTCAATGTAGACCGATGTTTGGACTACTTCGTAGCCGATAGTCTGATAAATATGACTATATACAGCTATGGCCTCTTCTTCTATTTCAGAGAGTAGATCAATTTTAGACAGACAGATAATAGGTGTAATGTCATTCGCTTCCACATGCACGAGAAATCGGTCGAGAAGTACTGGGTTAAATGTAGGTTGGGTGACAGAAAAAACAAGAATCGCTTGTTCAACGTTAGAAATCGGTGGTCTGACAAGCTCATTTTTTCGATCGGCTAACTCCAAAACATACCCATCTGTGTGATTAGATGATTCAAATGTCACCCAGTCACCTACGAGAGGAGAGATCTTTCGTTTGCGAAAATTACCTCTACCCCTGCATTGAAACACGCCATCCTCATTTTCTACATAATAAAAACCACTTAAGGCTTTCGTAATTCTTCCAACGGCCATGCCATCCTCCTTCACTCTTTTTTTAAAGGGTAATAGATAGCTTCACGCTACTGATACTGCCTTAATTCTTCGTACGTATATTCATACGGCGACTGAGAAAATTCTTCGCCCTCTACGTATAGAATAATATAGCCAGACTCTCCAGGGGCGACAGTCATCGGTATCTCAAATGTTTCATCTGCGGAAATATCTTCATCAACAATTTGATTTGGTGTTCGATGGTCCATATCTGTCACAGCGATACGTATATGGTAAGATGAATCATTATTATTCTCAGGTACTTCCACTCGAAACGGCACTGATGCAGAAATAGGTTCTTCCTCTTCTTCTGGTTCC
The DNA here is from genome assembly GCF_002019735.1 of Salipaludibacillus agaradhaerens. Taxonomy (NCBI): domain Bacteria; kingdom Bacillati; phylum Bacillota; class Bacilli; order Caryophanales; family Bacillaceae; genus Salipaludibacillus; species Salipaludibacillus agaradhaerens. The sequence continues at coordinate 178,113 of NZ_KV917378.1, read as the reverse complement.
GGTCCTCGGGAATATACGACAGAAACGGTGGTTTTCTCACGTATTTCAGTCCCTCTAGAAGGAGATTGAGAGATGACACGCCCCTCTTCCACAGAGGAATGATGATCTTCGTCTTCTTCAATTGTAATCAGATCATTTTCTGAAAACATGTCATTAACTTCTTCACGTGTCATATTATACAAATTACTCATAACATACGTAGGCCGTTCACTCACTGTTAAATAAACAATAGTCTCCCGAGGTATCACTGTTTCCCCAGGTGAAGGGTCTTGTTCAATAACTGTATCATCACTGTAATCAGATGTTTCCTCGAATTGCACATTGACATCTGAAAAATGTTCAAGCAACCCTTCCGCCTGGGAACGGGATTGACCAATAAGGTCGTCCATCTCTATCGGTTCATCACCTTCACTTACAACAACAGTAACAGTTGTTCCGACTTTTACGAGCTGGCCTCCTCCAGGACGGTGAGAAATAACATGTCCTTCCTCCATATCTTCATCAAACCGAAGCTCCTGCTCAACTTCTAATTCTAAGTCTGTTAACACCTCATGTGCCTCTTCGTAGGGCATACCAATAAGGTCTTCTGGGATTTCAACTTCATCCACATGAAGCCAGCTAGGAATAAAATAAAGTGCAACCAGTATAAGACCTATAATAAATAGCACACCTAATATAGCTAATTTAAGCCAAAACTTAAAACCTTTTTTCTTTTTATTATTCTGTGCCTTATTCAAAGGGACTTTCTGTTTATCTTTTTTAAATGCAGTCGTTTCTTCTCCTGGTGAATGCATTCGCGTTTCATCAAAATCATCTGATTCTTGAATACTTGTCAAAGGGATGGCTTTAGTCATGTCTTCATCAGGTTCATCAATATATCTTGGTGCTTCATATTGACGTTCTGGGTCTAGAACAGTCGTAAGATCCCTCAGCATCTCATCTGTGGTACTAAATCTTTTTAATGGATCTTTTGCAGTTGCTTTCATTATAAAGTTTTCCACACTTTGTGGAATTGAAGGGTCTTTCTCCTTTAAAAGTGGGAGAGGCTCCTGTAAATGCTTGATAGCTACTGCTACAGCTGTGTCACCTGTAAAAGGTACTTCACCAGATAGCATTTCATAAGCTAGCACACCTAACGAATATAAATCAGATTTATACGTAACTTGCCCTCCACGCGCTTGTTCCGGAGATAAATAATGAACCGATCCTAGTACTGAATTGGTGTGCGTAATCGTTGCTTCACTAATGGCACGAGCAATACCAAAATCGGTCACTTTTGCAGTCCCGTCTTCATCAATTAAGATATTATGTGGTTTAATATCTCTATGGACAATATGATTTTGATGGGCATTCTTCACAGCGGAAATGATTTGTTGTAAAATGCCTATTGTTTCATCGACACTTACTTTACCTTTTTGAGTTATATAATCTTTTAGAGTTTGGCCTTTTACATATTCCATGACGATATAGTAAAGATCTTCTTCCTCACCCACGTCAAAAATGCTGACGATATTCGGATGAGACAAACTTGTAGCAGACTGTGCCTCACGTCTAAAACGACGAATAAATTCATCATCTTTAGAAAATTGCTCTTTTAGCATTTTTACAGCAACAGAACGGTCTAATATTAAGTCTTTGGCCAAGTATACATCTGCCATACCGCCCCCACCGATAGGCCGGATGATTTCATAGCGGTCATTAATTCTCCTATTTGCCTTCATGAAATGGTCACATCCTTCTCATTATGACGAACTAATGAGATGGAAATATTATCCTCTCCACCAGAATTATTGGCCTCGGTAATTAAGTTATCACAAATAGTTGATAAGTCGGTCTCTTGAGATAAATGCGCCATTATATCGTTATCTGTCAGCATATTTGTTAAGCCATCTGTACAGAGAAGGAGCAGAGAAGTATGTTTCCAGTTTACCGTTGCCACGTCAACTTCTATAGTTCTATCTGTACCTAAAGCACGCATGAGGACATTTTTTCTCGGGTGGTGATCCGCTTCTTCCTGACTCAATTGTCCAGACCTTACGAGTTCCCCTACAAGTGAATGGTCTTCAGTCATTTGTTTTAAAAGGTCATCTTCAAAAATATAGACGCGTGAATCCCCTACATTTGAAAAAGTTACAAACTCATTCGAGCATACTGCTGCTACTAAAGTTGTCCCCATTCCTTCACACTTAGGGTTATCCAGTGCATGCATATAAATTGTTTCATTCACTTTACTAACTGTCTCTTGTAACCATTTTTCAGCATGAACCGGGGATAAAAATTCAGTCATTTGCTCCCAATGAGCCAGCATACTATCACGTGCCATCTGGCTTGCCACATCACCGGCTTGATGGCCTCCCATACCATCGGCAACAATTGCCAAGAGCTGTCCAAAATTATTTTCTTTCACTGCGCCACTATCTTCGTTATGAGGCCTAAGTTTACCAGTGTCGGTGCGAAAAATACCTTCCATATCTATCCCCTCGCTTCTTCTCTTAACTATCTACCACTATAGACAAAATTAGCACATAATAAAAGCCAGCACAAAGAATTGACGCTTAGCTATTTCTTTATAAGTGATGAAATGAAAAAACCATCTGTACCGAATTCACCTGGAAATAATCGCACCATCCCTGTTAGCGGTTCTTTATGATCTCTAATCAGTTCGGGTAGTCGTTCAGAAAAAGTATCGTCAAATTCAGCATCGTGATGACGTTTAACGAAGCTTTCGACCACATCTTCGTTTTCTTCTTGGTCAATTGTACAGGTACTATAGACGAGACGACCATTTTTCTTAAGTAAAGGCCATACTTTTTCCAAAATTTCATCTTGGATCATAGCTAAACGATTTACGTCAGCAGACTGTTTGGACCACTTCAAATCCGGCTTACGTTGAATAACACCTAAACCAGAACACGGGGCGTCCACAAGTATTTTATCAAATTGCTCATTTGGAAAGCTTTCTTTAAGCTCCCTCGCATCTGAAACCATTCCTTGAATAGCCTTTAACTGTAAACGATCTTTTTGCTGTTCAATCAATTTTACTTTATGAGCATGTATATCAACACTTATAATATCCCCAGTGTCATTCATTAGTTCTGCCAAATGAGTGGATTTCCCACCAGGAGCAGCACAAGCATCAAGCACACGTTCAGTTGGGTTAGGGGCAAGTATTTTTGCCACAAGCATTGATCCTTCATCCTGTATCGTCACCAGTCCTTGTTTAAAGGCTGATGTTTTAACAACAGAACCCCTTTTAATACGTAAACTTTCTGGAATGAGCTCGCTTTCTTCTATTTCTAGACCGTCTTCTTTTAATAATGCTATAACCTCTTGTTTTGAAATACGTACTTTATTCACCCGTACGGATTGCACTGGAGTGGCGAGGTTCGCAGTTGCAATTTGACGTGCTTTATCTTTGCCATATTGCTCTATCCATCGTTTTAACAGCCACTCTGGATGACTCGTTTCCACTGCCATCCTTTCCACTTCATCTTCAATTAGGTGATAATCAGGCAAATCTCCACGTAGCATCGACCTGAGTAAACCGTTCACCATGCCAGATATCCCTTTGTGCCCTCGACTTTTCGCTATTTCCACAGCTTCATTTATCGCCGCATGGTCTGGAATGCGGTCTAAAAATACAAGTTGATAAACGGTCATGCGCAAAAGCACGAGCACCCACTTATCAAGCTTGACTAGTGGTTTCTTTGAAAAAGCCTGTAAATAAAAATCGAGTCGTTTCTGATACTGAACCGTTCCGTAAACTAATTCGGTTAATAAAGGAACATCGATTGCTGGTACAGTCATCTTTTTAATTGTATCATTGATAAGTAAGTTACTGTATGCTTGGTTTTTTTCAATTTTTAATAATATGTCAACTGCAGCCTCTCGAACATTCCCACGTTTCTTCTGGTTTGTCATCACACTAATCTCCTAACACCATACCGCATTCCCATTGAGCTCCAGCTCCTCTTAAAAATGTGGTTATATCCATTGGTTTTTTACCAGCCGGCTGAACTTTTCTGAGTGATAAAACGGTATTATCACCACACGCTACCTTAATGTCTTCATGTGTTTTTTCAATAATTGTACCAGGCCTTTGATCCGTTTCATCAGCTGACACCCTTGTTTCCCAAATTTTAAGCCTTTTTCCTCCCGCTATCGTATACGCTACCGGCCACGGGTTTAAACCTCTCACTTGATTAAACACAGATCTAGCTGGTTTGTTCCAGTTAATGACCTCTTGTTCCTTTTTGATATTAGGAGCAAACGTCGCCATCTCTGCTTCTTGAGGTGTCGCTGTTATACTATCTCTCTCAAGCTGAGGTAAAGTCTTTCTTAGCAAATCAGCACCTAAGAGACTTAGTTTGTCGTGCATCGTACCAGTTGTATCCGTTTCTTCAATCGGAATAGCCCGACTTACAATCATATCACCTGCATCCAGTTTCTCCACCATATACATGATCGTGACGCCTGTTTCCTTCTCGCCATCAATAATGGCTTGGTGAATAGGAGCCCCTCCTCGATATTTAGGAAGTAACGATGCATGGACATTCACACAGCCTTTCGGTGGGATATCCAGTAATTCCTTCGGTAAAATCTGTCCGAAAGCTGCGGTAATAATAATATCAGGTGCGACTTCTTTTACTTTTTCCCATTCCACTTTTATTTTTTCAGGTTGGAAAACAGGAATCTTTAATTCTTGAGCAGCTTGTTTTACTGGTGGTGGTGTCAGTACCTGCTTACGTCCCTTTGGACGATCCGGCTGAGTAACCACTAGTTTAACGTCATACCCTTCTCTAACAATTCCTTCTAATACAGGTACAGCAAAGTCTGGTGTCCCCATAAATACAATTTTCATGATCGCTTCTCTCCTTAACTATCGTTTATAAGATGAGGATAAGATTTTTAAACGACACCCAATCTGTTTTTTTAAACTTTTAAAGGTCGTAAGCAAGTCCCCCACTATTTATCATGTCGTAACTTATGGCTCCTCCATCATGATCTATCCCCAACACAGATAGTGATTGCTCTTAACAACCTCTCTCTAAACGTTATAACATCATATAAGGATTTGTATCGATTGTAATGGTTAAACTCGTTCGTGCCATCTCTCCTTGGTAAGTTTTCATGATTTCTTGCAAGACATGTGTTAATTTTGGCTCAACTTTATATTTTACCATACATTGGTAACGGTATCTATCTTTGATACGGGGAATTGCTGAAGCAACTGGTCCGTACACTGACGTATTTTCTGACAGTTCACGCTTTAAAAATGATGTGATTTTTTCTGTAATAGCGATGACCTTATCTAAACGTTCTTCACTTACATGTATAAGAACGAGATAGTAATAAGGCGGATATCCACCTTGCTTTCGAACGACCATTTCTTTTTCAAAAAAGGATAAGTAGTCATGCTGCTTAACATCAAGAATACTATAATGGTCAGGTGTATATGTCTGAACCATTACCTCACCTTTTTTCTCATGGCGACCTGCTCGCCCACTTACTTGAGTCAGTAGTTGAAACGTGCGTTCAGCTGATCGAAAATCAGGAAGGTGAAGCATGGAATCTGCTGCAAGCACACCTACAAGTGTAATATTAGGGAAATCTAATCCTTTTGCAATCATTTGTGTCCCGAGAAGAATGTCTGCTTTCCCTTCACCAAAGGTCGTTAATAACTTCTCATGTGCCCCTTTTCTTCTCGTCGTATCAACATCCATTCTTACGACCCGACAATCGGGGAAAAGCTTCATAAGCTCTTCTTCTACTTTTTGCGTACCCGTTCCAAAAAATCGAATAGAATCACTGGCACATTCAGGGCATACTCCTGGAATGGTCTCGGAATGTCCGCAGTAATGGCATTGAATCGATTGACTAGTTCGGTGATAAGTTAGGGAGATATCGCAGTGGGGACATTGTGCTACATAACCGCAATCCCTACACATTACAAAGGTGGCATAACCTCTTCTGTTTAAAAAGAGCACGATCTGCTCTTTTCTCGAAAGACGTGTTTGAATTCCCTCAAGAAGCTGATTAGAAAACATGGAGCGATTACCATTTCGTAATTCTTCTCGCATATCGATTAATGTTACTTCTGGCATTTGTACATTGTTCACTCGGTGCTCCATGGAGATTAACTGATAAACACCTTTCTTAGCGCGAGCATAACTTTCTAAAGAGGGCGTTGCACTGCCTAAAATAACAGGGCACTGATAGAGTTCACCACGTTTTATTGCCACCTGTCGCGCATGATATCTTGGCGTTTCTTCTTGTTTATAACTCGTCTCATGCTCTTCATCAATGATGATAATGCCAAGGTTTTCAAAAGGTGCAAAAATTGCTGAACGAGCTCCAACTGCCACGTCTACTTTTCCTTCTCGAATTTTCAGCCACTCATCGTACTTCTCTCCTTTAGAGAGAGCGCTGTGTAAAACAGCAACTCTTGAGCCGAACCTTTCTTTGAAACGTGTCACCATTTGCGGGGTTAATGAAATTTCCGGCACGAGAACGATTGCCTCTTTCCCCTGCTTAAGAACACGATCAATCGCTTGTAAATAAACTTCTGTCTTCCCGCTCCCAGTAACACCTCTAAGTAAAAAAGTTGCGTGCTTACCTGTCTTAATCATTTCACTAATAGGCATAAGAGCAGTTTCTTGCTCCGAGGTTAAAGGAAGAGGATTGCTACGTGCAAAATCACGATCTGCATACGGATCACGAGAAATGATGATGTCCTTTTTAATCAGGAACTGTTTTTTAACTAATTGCAAAATCGTCTGACGTGTCACATTCGTTTTTGTAGCTAGTTCACTGACAGGAAGCCATTCACCTTCAGAGATAAATTCATATAAGTATTCTAGCACTTGCCTTTGCTTAGAGGCATTCGCTGACAAGTGATCAATCGCTGTTTGCAGCTCTTCTTTGTTAACAGCTAATTTTATGACGCTTTGCGTCTTTTTAGTTTCATTTGTTTTCACACGATTTGTCACAAGGACAACGTCTTCTTTAACAGCTGACATCATTAATTTTTTTTCATGTTCAGATGCCGATTTCCGCCAGTCTTCCCAACTTTCTATCACATTGCTTTTAATAAAATATGATTGCAAACCAGGAGGAAGCTCACTTTTTCGGGCCTCAGATAGTGTCAATGTTTTATGATATTTAGCTCTCATAGCAGCCGGAAGCATCGATTTTAAGACAGAAATATGAAAAGAAAGTGTTTCGTCTTTTAGCCAACTAGCTAAATTAAGCAACTCTTTCGTTAGCGGGGGTTTTAAATCAATTAAGTCATACAATGGCTTTAATTTTGTTGCATCGTAATCGCTTGTAGAATCAAGCGAGACAACAAATCCTTGTACTTTTCTCGGCCCAAACGAGACCGTTACCCTAGCTCCAGGCATGATTGCTTCTTGAAATTCTACTGGAACGATATAATCAAATGCACGATCCGTTTGATTAACTGCCACATCAACAATTACTTTCGCAATCATTTAATATGTTCTCCTAATAGCGGTTTGATCGCATCAAGCAATTGATTTGCCGCCGCTACTTTTGTTGTTAACGGAATAGATACCTCACGACCATTTTTAAAATAAAGGACGAGTTCATTAGTATCTCCTTGGAAACCAGACCCTTCTTTAACAATCGAATTAGCAGCTATCACATCTAAGTTTTTAGTAGCTAATTTCTTTTTTGCATAAGCTTCGATGTTCTCAGATTCTGCTGCAAATCCAACAAGAATTTGATGTGATTTTTTCTCCCCCAATGATTTAAGAATATCTTCGGTTCGTTCCATCGTGATCATGAGATCACCCGTCGATTTCTTAACCTTTTGATCAAAGGTTTCTTTAGGTTTATAATCGGCTACTGCTGCAGCTTTTATAATGACATCAGCATGCTCAAAAACGTCATTAACTGCTGAGAACATTTCTGCTGCATTATGAACGGAAACACGTTTGACGCCGTGTGGCATTGGGAGCGAGACTGGCCCGCTTATGAGGGTGACCTGCGCTCCTCTAGCAGCAGCCATTTCTGCAATTGCATAGCCCATTTTCCCCGATGAACGGTTTGAGAAAAAACGTACAGGATCGATCACTTCTTGTGTAGGTCCTGCCGTCACAACAACATTTTTATCTTGCCATGCTAGATTCGCTTTTTTAATAAAATGATGATTGACCATCGACAGTAAATCTTCTGGTTCTGCCATACGCCCTTTCCCTGTATAGCCACACGCTAAATAGCCTTCATCTGGCTCAATAAATTGGTAACCAAATGATTCAAGTGTTCTCATATTTTTTTTAACAGCAGGGTGTTCATACATATGTACATTCATAGCAGGAGCAATCATGACGGGGGCAGTAACAGCAAGTAATGTGGTGGTCAGCATATCGTCTGCAATCCCGTTTGCCAACTTCCCGATAATATTTGCTGTGGCAGGGGCCACTACTACCAGATCTGCCCAATCCGCAATATCAATATGCGCGATCGCTGCTGGATCAGGTTCAATAAATGTGTCTGTGTATACATGATCCCTTGAAAGTGCTTGAAATGTTAAGGGGGTAACAAATTCTTGAGCCGAAGAGGTCATGGCTACTTTCACTTCATAGCCTTCCTGCACGAGCTTGCTCGTTAAAGCTGCAGCTTTAAAAACAGCTATACCACCTGACACACATAGAAGTATCTTTTTACCCATTAGTCGTTCGCCTCCGAAATAGGATAGTCATGTTAATATTCGCAAAACAAGGACATAATTTCACTTTAAACTGAACTAAAGAAAAAACAACCTGGTTTATGAGGTTGTTTCGTCTTTATCGCGAACTTCGTAAGTAAGTTTTTCTGAATCAATTTCTTCCAGAGCCATTCCTACATAATTAACAGATGTGGATTTTTCACTTTTTTGAAAAAGTTCGGGATTTTCACGTAACCGTCGCGCTCTATAGGCGGAGACCGTCACAAGCGTGTACTTTGAGTTAATTTTCGTCATTAATGAATCAATCGATGGTTTTAGCATATAATCACTCCTCAACTAGTTCTTTATACAGATGGATAAGACGCTCTTTTCTACAATTCTCGGCCGTTACAATAGATTTTATCCGCTCAACCGCAGATTCAACCTCATCATTTTCAACCACATAGTCATATTTATCCATTAATTCAATCTCATCTTTTGCCACTGTCATACGGCTGTCAATAAGGTCTTTGGATTCTGTTCCTCTACTTTCAATGCGGCTTCGCAGTTCTTTAAGACTAGGTGGCATAAGGAAAATAAAAACTCCCTCAGGAAACGTCTTCTTAACTTGTAAAGCCCCTTGTACTTCAATTTCTAAAATAACATCGTGCCCGGCTGCAATGGTTTCCTCAACATATTGCCTCGGTGTGCCATAATAGTTGTCCACATATTGAGCATATTCAAGCAACTCATTTTCTGCAATCATTCGTTCAAACTCCTGCTTTTCCTTAAAGAAGTAGTTGATGCCCTCAACCTCACCTTTACGCGGTTTTCTCGTTGTAGCAGATACTGAGTACCGAATGTGTGTATCGTGTTTTCTCAACGCCCCACAAACTGTCCCTTTCCCAACCCCAGATGGTCCAGAGAGGACGATGAGGAGTCCTTTTTCCCTTTTCATAAACAACCTCCAGCTTTCGTTGATTTCTTTATTCTAGCATGTTTTGGTCTACGACGGTACTATACGTTCCAATTTTAGTACATTTGGAAAGCCACCGGGACACCGATGGCGTAATAGTTAGTAACTATTAAATGGTCAAAATGGAAGCCTGTTACTCATCTGATTCATCATCTTTACTTGAGATAACTCTTTGCGCCACTGTTTCTGGCTGAACAGCTGATAAAATAACGTGGTCGCTATCTGCAATGATGACAGCTCTCGTTCGTCGTCCATATGTAGCATCAACGAGCATGTTGCGATCCCTAGCATCTGAAATAATACGTTTAATAGGGGCTGATTCCGGACTAACAATTGAAATAATACGATTTGCTGAAACGATATTCCCAAATCCAATATTAATAAGTTTAATATCCAAGTGTCATTCTCCTATCTATTAGTTAAATAATAAACGATATCTTTAAAGCCATATGTGAGATCTATTCCACATTTTGAACTTGCTCGCGTATTTTTTCTAGTTCTGCTTTAATATTAACAACAATTTGACTGATCTCTAAATGATTCGCCTTCGAACCAATTGTATTTGCTTCTCTGTTTAATTCCTGGACGAGGAAATCGAGCTTCCTCCCTACCACACCAGATTCTTCTAATATATCATTAAATTGTGTAATGTGGCTGTCAATCCGTGTTAATTCTTCATTAATATCAGACTTGTCAGCATAAACTGCCACTTCTGTTAGAAGCCTTGTTTCATCGATTTCTGCCCGTAATGCAAGGAAATCGTCTACCTTTTTCATTAACCGATCACGATAGAGGTCTTGAACTTCTGGAGCCAAATCTCGCAACTGTTTTACATAGACAGTTAGCCGTTGTAAACGCTCTTTCATATCATTCGTTAAGGCGCTTCCTTCCTGTTGACGCATCTTAGCAAGTTGCTGAGCAGCTTCTTCTACAGTTTGTAACACCATACTTTCTAAATCTTCCGGCACTTCATCAGACTCTTGAACAGACACCACATCTTCATGTATTAACAACTTATCAAGTGGGAATGCCTCTGAAGAGACAGTCATTTCTGCCATTTCTTCGTATAACTGATAGTATTCGTGAAACAAATTCCAATCCACATTAAGAGAGCGCTTCATCGTGCCCTCACCTTGCAAATTTAAAAAAACGTCTATTTTTCCTCGGTTCACATAGCGAGAAATACATTTTTTCATACGATCCTCTAAGAAAAACAACTGCCTAGGCATACGAATGTTAATCTCGCAAAAACGGTGATTTACAGCTCTCATTTCTACTGTAAGTCGAGAATGTTCATTTTCCTTTTGAGATCGTCCATATCCTGTCATACTCATAACCATTTCTATCACATCCACAATTATATTCTAAACAATTTTTATCTTTACAACAAGGGGAGTAAAGAATCTTCAAATTTGTCCTTCACTAATATCCTAGCATTTTCTTCATGTACTTATTAGACTTGTTCAAAAAAGTTTTTTTGCTATAATAGGGAAAGTTCATAATATCATCATTTCCCTATTAAGAATATGGATATTCTAATATCATATTAAGTGAATCGATTTCATAAATCATGGTTGTATCGTTATTTCGGAACGTTATGACTCATTTGCACTACAGATGAACGCTTTCCGTGGGATCGTCTTTAACTCATTTTGCCTTTGCAAAGCTCAGTCAGAATGGCCTTTTCAGATATCACTTCTGCCCACTGGGGTCGCCATCTTTCGTTCCAATTCTCCGTTTCTAATGACGAACATTTTGTTGTCACATTGCATTATGACATTCATTCAAGTTAAATTTATAACACATTTCTGCATATGAGAGGCCTTCTACCATTATATGAACGTGATAGTACGTCTAAATCATAAAGATCATCATTTAATTACTAACTTTTTAATGTAATGGTCAACGAACTACAATGAAAACTTTTTTACTTTGAAAGAAACCCTTTGGATAATAGGGTAGCATCTACGAAACGTTTATTTCATATGGAACTATTGTTTAAACTAATTATCATCGTTTACCATAATTAAGATTGTTACCAATCATACAAGGTTACCGTAAATAAGAAGTGTCTTCAACTTACGTTATACGATCGTTTTATTTTGAAAGGAGGGTTCTTATGTCATTTGACGGTATTGTGACACGCGCAGTTACTGAAGAATTACAACAAACATTACTTAGCGGGAGAATCACAAAAATTCACCAACCATATCCTACAGATTTAATGCTTACAATTAGAGCTCACGGTAAAAACCATGCTCTCTTTTTATCTGTTAATCCATCTTTCTCTAGATTTCACTTAACGAACATAAAATTTGAAAACCCTCAGGAGCCACCGATGTTTTGTATGGTATTGCGTAAACATTTGGAAGGTAGCATTCTTGAAAATATTGAACAAGACGGTTTAGAACGCATCGTTACATTCTCATTTAAAGGACGAAATGAATTAGGCGATGTTTCCTATAAGAAACTTATTCTTGAGCTAATGGGGCGACACAGCAACTTAATTTTCGTCGATACAGAAAACAACACAATTCTCGACAGCATGAAACATATCCCCCCATCTGTCTCTCAATATCGAACAGTCCTTCCTGGGCAACTTTATAAAGAGCCGCCACATCAGGACAAATTAAACCCTCTTCTGATGGACGAAGAATTGCTCTTGAAAAAATTAAATTATAACCAAGGTAAAATGGACATTCAACTCCGTGATACATTTAGTGGATTGTCCCCTCAGATAATACACGAGATACTATATCAGGCCCGGTTAACAAATAGAGAAACGCTTCCTAAAGCATTTTTAAAAGTCCTTGAACCTGTTAAAAAAAGTGATTACACACCGCAGATTATTTATGGACCAACTAAAGATACTTTCTCTCTCCTTCCATTAGAACATTTAGACGGAGATAGACGCCATTTTGAGAACCTTCATGACATGCTTGACCGTTTTTATGCTGATAAAGCAGAGCGTGACCGGGTTAAACAAAAAGCCTACGATCTTGAACGGTTTCTTAAAAATGAGTATCAAAAAAACAAAAAGAAAATGGCTAAGCTTTACCATACATTAGACGATGCCGATAAAGCTAAAAAGCAACAAAAATATGGCGAATTATTAACAGCCAATATGCATCTTGCTAGACCTGGTCAATCTGAGATAACTGTTGTTGATTATTACGATCCTGAACAAAAAGAATTAACGATACCATTAGATAAGCAAAAATCACCATCTGCCAACGCACAACAATTCTTCAAGAAATACCAGAAATTAAAGAATTCTATCGCTTATGTGAAAGAGCAAATTGTTAAAACTGAAGAGGAGTTGACCTATTTAGATACCCTTATAGAACAACTTAAGTTTGCTTCAACTAAAGATTTAGAAGACATTAGGGAAGAACTAGAAGTGGAAGGCTATTTGAAAAAACGGCGACGTCATAAAAAAAAGAAGCAATCAGACAAACCTGCTGTGGAGCAATACATCTCCTCAGATGGCACGCCTTTATTTGTTGGGAAGAATAATAAACAAAATGAATACTTAACAAATCGTTTAGCAAGACAAGATGATACTTGGCTTCATACGAAAGATATACCCGGATCGCATGTCATTATTCGTAGCCATAATGTCACTGAGAAAACATTACTTGAAGCCGCTAATCTAGCTGCTTATTTCAGTAAAGGCCGTCTGTCTAGCCAAGTTCCAGTCGATTATACCCTAGTCAGACATGTTAAAAAACCAAGTGGTGCTAAGCCTGGTTATGTCACATATGATCATCAGACAACACTTTATGTGACACCAGACGAAGACATTATCCGACAGCTAGCTGAAAATTAATGTTAACGATACACCACAATGTCGTTTATTATCGCTCCTTTTATTGCAACATTGTATAATACATTCGTTAACTTGATCAGCTTACTTAAAAAAGAGAACTAGCCGTGACGGCTAGCTCTCTTTTTTTAGGCTCTGGTTCTAAAAAGTTATTGATTCATCACACGAAAAATGTCTATCTGTAAGGGATTCGAGCAACATTTACAATACGTAAAACAAATCCTCAATTAGTGAGCGCTTCCGCTCTTCTTCTAATAATTAATTAGTTTAACAACTTTACTCTCTGTGAATAAGCTCATTCATCTGTAACTCATCCAGTATTTAAAACTTTAAATTGTGATTTTACAAGATTGTAATATTCACCTTGTTGAGCCATTAACTGCTCATGATTCCCTTGTTCCAAAATGTTACCGCGCTCTAAAACAATAATATTATCAGCTTCTCGAATGGTCGATAACCTATGAGCAATCATAATGGCAGTACGTCCATGTAACAAACGTTGCAACGCTTGTTGTATTAATTGCTCTGTCTCTGTATCTATCGATGCTGTCGCTTCATCAAGAATTAAAATTTGGGGATCTGCCAGCAAAGCTCTAGCAAAAGAAATAAGTTGCCGTTCGCCAACAGATAAAACATTCCCTCGCTCTTCCACTTCTGTTTCATAACCTTGATTTAATTGTTCAATAAATTTATTTGCGCCAACAACAGTAGCGGCTTTCTTTACCTCTTCATCTGTTGCATGAGGTCGTCCAAACCGGATATTTTCCATGATTGTACCAGAAAATATGAATGTATCCTGGAGGACAATACTTACTTTTTCACGCAAGCTGTCAAGTTTGACATTGCGTAAATCTTCACCATCTAATAACACTTGCCCTTTAGTCGGATCATAAAAACGGCTGATTAAATTAACAATAGTTGATTTACCACTCCCAGTATGACCTACTAAAGCGACTGTTTGACCGGCCTTCATTTCAAGGTTAATATTATTTAATGCTTTGCGATCACTGTTATAGGCAAATTCTACGTTTTTAAATTCAATGTGTCCTGTGATATTTTTCAAACGTTTTGCATCCTGCTTCTCCGGAACTGACGGTTGCTCATCAAGGAACTCAAAAATTCGTTCTGACGAAGCCATTCCAACAAGTAATTGATTATAAACTTGCCCCAATCTCGAAATGGGTTCCCAAAACATGCCAATGTAAAGTGAAAAAGCGAAAAATTCCCCAACAGACAACGTCTGACCTTGAATTAAAAAGACACCATAAGAAAGTAAAATCGCCGTACCAATCGCCCCACTCATTTCTACAAATGGACGAAACATGGCACTTTTTTGCGTAGCGTTCCGCCAAGCAGCAAAATTCTCTTCATTCATGTGATTAAAAAAAGCAATATTTTCTTTCTCCTGGGTATATGATTGCGTCACACGAATACCTTGTATACTCTCGTTTAAGTGGGAATTGATCATTGATTGCTTAATCCGTACATCTTGCCATGACCGTCTAATATTCCGTCTAAGCTTTGTTGAAATGAAGAACATAAGAGGTAAAACAACTAAAATAGCTAGTGTCAATTCTGGACTAATAATAAATAACATGACAACAATACCTATGAGCATCACGATATCCATTAATAAATTAATCACACCATTTGTAAATAGATCTTGAAGGCTGTTAACATCGTTCGTAATTCTAACAA
The DNA here is from genome assembly GCF_002019735.1 of Salipaludibacillus agaradhaerens. Classification (NCBI taxonomy): domain Bacteria; kingdom Bacillati; phylum Bacillota; class Bacilli; order Caryophanales; family Bacillaceae; genus Salipaludibacillus; species Salipaludibacillus agaradhaerens. The sequence goes on along the minus strand of NZ_KV917378.1, from coordinate 162,945 downwards.
GGATGGAACCTGCAGAACGTTGATCAAAAAAACGGTGAGATAAATGTTGGATATGATTAAACAACGTTTTCCTTAAATCAAAAATGACATATTGTCCTAGTTTATTCATATACTTAATCCTTACTATATTCCCCACCCATGAAATAACATACATACCGGCGATGATTAAAACCATAATAGACAAAAATGATATATTTCCTGTTTCAATAATATGGTCAAGGGCATAGCTACCAATCAAAATTGGGACTAACAAGCGAACAGCTGTGGAGAGGAGCATCCCTATAACAGCAACAGGCAGCAAGTTTTTCGAGTATGGCTTCATATAATCGAGAAGTCGAGACATCTGTTTCCAGTTAAAAGGCTTTTCTATAGCTTGATCCATTGAATAATGAAATCTACTTAAAGTCTTTGCTTCTGTGTCATCGACTTTATTATCATGTTTTTTCTCTTGTTCAGACATTAAGTTACACCTCCCTACTTCGCTTCCTCTAAAAATTGCTTTCGATCTCTAAATTGAATCTCATAAATTCGCCGATAGTTGCCATCTGTGATTTGTAACAGTTGCTCGTGCGTTCCTCTCTCCACAATTCTTCCTTCATCAAGTACAAGAATATCATCAGCATGCATAAGTGATGAAATACGATGAGCGATAATAAATGTCGTTCTTCCTTTCATAACTTCCCGGAAAGCTCTCTGTATTTTAGCCTCTGTCTCCATATCTACAGCACTCGTCGCATCATCTAAAATTAAAATACTCGGATTAACACATATAGCTCTCGCAATGGCAATTCTTTGTTTCTGACCACCGGAAAGCCCACCTCCTCGTTCCCCAAGAACAGTGTCATAACCTTGGGGCAATGTCTCAATAAACTCATGGGCATCTGCCCGTTTGGCCGCATCAATGATTTCTGCCATTGTGGCACTCGGATTCCCATATGAAATGTTATCTTTTACCGAGGAAGAAAATAAAAATGATTCTTGTAACACAACACCAATATTTTTGCGTAACGTTTTTAATGTATAATTAGAAATTGGCAATCCATCAAGTGTAATGCATCCGCGATCTGGTTCGTAGAAGCGTGCTATTAACTGGGTTATCGACGTTTTCCCTGATCCTGTCGCCCCGATCAATCCTATTGTTTGTCCAGGCAACGCCTCAAAAGACACTTCTTTTAGCGCGAGATCTTCCTCTTTACCATATCGATGACTAACCTCTTCAAACACAACATGGCCTTTTAGACTGTGTTTTTCAATCGCTTCTGGCTTGTCAAAAATATCCTCCCGTTCATCTAATACTTGTAGGAGCCTCTCCCCTGATGCTTTCGATTGAGAAAACGTATTAATAATAAACCCCAAGTTCATAAGAGGACCAATAATATACCAAATAAGACTGAAGAATGCTACGAGCACGCCAGGCTGAATCTCTCCATTTATAACAAGCCAACCCCCATAGGCTAGTAACACAACGACACAAATCTGTCCGATAAGCTCCATGAATGGAAAATATCTTGCCCAAATGTTAGATGTATAAATGAATTTATCCTTGTAATCAGCATTTTTTTCATCAAATCTTCCCATTTCAAAATTCTCTTTTGACAAAGACTTAACGGTTGTCATACCACTTATATTCTCTTGCGCCTTTGTCGTCATATCTGCGAGAGATTTTCTAATACTCGAAAATGCCGGATGAACTTTTTGATCAAACCGATAAACCGTTATAATTAAGAAGGGTAAAGCAGCTAATGTTACGACAGCGAGCAAAGGGCTGTAATAAAACATGATACCCATGCTTAGTCCAACAAGCATTGCTAAGTTAATTAATTGAGCAAACCCAAATGATAAGAAAAATCGAAACGCTTCCACATCTGCTGTGAGCCGTGACATTAAGTCTCCCGTTCTGGCATTATCATAATAACGGAACGGTAAAAACTGTAGTTTCTTGTATAAAGCATTTCGCAATTCATAAACAGATTGAATACCAAATAAATCACCTAAAAATTGGTGGTAATATACCGCTATCGATTTAAGTAACGTAATTAAGAAAAAACCAATGGCTACGTAAGGGACTAACTGATAGTTTCCTTCTAGTACGATGTCATCAATAGTAATTTGAAGAATGATCGGATAAACCACCGTAAAAGCGCTTACGAATAAAAGGAGAATAATTGACAAGAAAAAGTAACGTTTATAAGGCCAATAAAATTGCTTCAATCGTTTAAATATGTCCATATTGCCACCTCCTAAAAATCATAAAAAATTGTTGAACACATGATGTTTGCTTCAACTCCTACTAACACACGTGTCTATTCTAAAATTTTTATGCCGTTATCTCACTCATATACTCTTAAGCTATGTAAAACTAAGCGCACTAGCAAGACCTCTCATTTACTAACCCATTCCTTATTAATTCCCCAATGTGAGATCGACCGTTTTTTGACAGTAGATATAATATATCGATTTCCGAAATAAAAAACGACACGATTATTTCACTGTATTTAGCCGTAAGAGGTTGTTATAAATGATTAACCCATTAGAAAATGATGTTTATTTACAATTTCTTAATTTTACGCATACGTTGCCTTTTACAAGTGGGATATTTTTAGGAATCATCCTCTATCAAGTACCATGAAAGCAAAAGAAAGATTGAAAATCCACAAAGGAATCAATCTTTCTTTAATCATTATTCTATATACAAACTTCTTATCATCTTTGCTGCTAAAATCTATCGGCGACTTTCAGACCATGCTTTAGGGTCGTGTCGCCATGTTTTCAACTGTTCAAGCTCTTCTTCAGTAATATGCTTCAATGAAAGTGCCGTCGCCAGCAATGATTGATAATTAGTGAGGGATGCAAGACGATAGCCGGAAGTTTCTGCAGATTGTTCAGCTACAGGCAATCCATATGTAAAAATAGAACAAATACCGATAACCTCGCCCCCAGCTTCTTTCACAGCATTAGCCGCTTCTATCGATGAACCCCCTGTAGAAATTAGGTCTTCGATGACTACCACCTTTTGTTTAGGTGACAATACACCCTCAATGCGATTTTGTTTACCGTGTCCTTTCGATGATGAACGCACATAGACCATCGGTAAGTGAAGCCGGTCTGCTATCCAAGCAGCATGAGGAATACCGGCAGTAGCAGTACCAGCAAGTACCTCCACTGGCCCAAACGTCTCCGTTACGTATGAAGCCATCATGTCCATCATGCGCTTTCTTTCTTCTGGAAAGGACATCAAAAGCCTATTATCACAATAAATAGGTGACTTCAAGCCTGAACTCCATGTAAATGGTTTCTCAGGTTGAAGAGAGACCGCTCCAACATCTAATAATAGTTTTGCTGCTTCATTCGCTAACATGAGATGACCTCCAGTCCTTTTCGTATAAATGATATGCTTCAAGCGGTTGAGGAGCTCTCGTAATTCCTCTTCCAACCACAATGGCATCACTGCCTGCCATTGCCGCTTCACTCGGTGTCATAATTCTGACTTGATCGTGAACCACATCTGTTGTTCGTCTAATACCAGGGGTAACAGTATAAAGGTTTGGATAGGATTGTTTAATCATTTTCACATCTTCAGCTGAACATACAACGCCATTAAGTCCTGCTTCATCTACTTGTTGACATAAGTGGAGAATATGGTTGTGCAACGGTGCTTCAAGGCCTATTTCATGTTGCATCATAGTTTCAGATGTACTCGTCAAGTGTGTTACAGCCACACATAGAGGCATTTCTCCTCCATCTTTCACACTATCTTGTAACCCTTTCACCGCAGCCTTCATCATCTCTTTGCCGCCTAGTGCGTGAACATTAACCATGTCTACTCCAAGAGCGCCAATTTGTCTCATCGCTCTCTCTACCGTTGTAGGGATATCATGTAACTTTAGATCTAAAAAAATTGCATGTCCTTTTTCTTTTAATGAAAGGACGAAATCAGGTCCTTCCCTATAGAAGAGTTCCATTCCTACTTTAACAGTCAGCTGGCGATTTTTAAAATAAGAAAGAAAGTGAAGTGCCTCATGGCCAGATGGAAAATCTAATGCCACTATGAGGGGATACTGTTGCATGTCTTCCAACTCCTTCCGATGATATCCGTTACATCACATATGTTTAACTCTTCCATACGTTGTGTAAGAGACTTAATTAACTTTGGACAAGCATAAGGATCAATAAAATTGGCTGTTCCAACCGCGACAGCGCTAGCTCCTGCCATGAGAAATTCTAGAATATCATCTGCCGTCTGAATCCCTCCCATCCCAATGATGGGGATTGAAACTGCCTGACTGACTTGATAAATCATACGGATAGCAACTGGTTTAATAGCTGGCCCTGATAATCCACCAGTCTTGTTGGCGATGACAGGCTTTCCTGTTTTCACATCAATTTTCATGCCTACGAGCGTATTAATCATACTGAGCCCATCGGCACCAGCTGCTTCCACTGCCTTCGCCATACTGACGATATCTGCCACATTCGGTGACAACTTCACATAAACAGGCACTTTTGACACAGCCACTACTTTTCTCGTTAATTCAGCTGCTATGTTTGGGTCACTGCCAAATTGTATCCCACCAATTTTCACATTAGGACATGAAATATTTAACTCAACAGCTGACACATTTTTAGCCTGGGATACCCGCTTAGTAACCGCCATGTAATCCTCGATCGTATTTCCAGCTACATTGACGATAACTGGTATATCATAAGCTTCTAACCATGGTAATTCATGATTCATTATATGGTTTAATCCTGGATTTTGTAGCCCGATCGCATTTAACATACCACCATCAGTTTCCGCCACTCTTGGAGTTGGGTTCCCTCTTCGTGGTTCCACTGTCACCGCCTTGACCGTAATAGCTCCAAGTTCATTTAGATCATAAAACTGACTGTACTCTTGACCGAAGCCAAAGCATCCTGATGCTGGCATAACAGGGTTTTTAAGTGTTAGGCCTGGAAGTTGCACGTTTAATCCCGTCATAATACCACCTCTCCCGCTCTAAAAACAGGTCCGTCGCTACAAACTTTCCGGTAATCTTTACTTCCTTCTTTCGCATGTACAGTAGCACATACACACGCTAAACACGCTCCCACTCCACAACCCATTCGTTCTTCTAACGATACGTACCCAGGTGTCACTGTAGCAGCTTCCACAGCTCTAAGCATAGGTAAGGGGCCACAACTATAAAAAGTATCATAACGAAAAGAAGATTGCTCAAGAATCGTTGTCACGAACCCTTTCGTCCCCTTAGAACCATCTTCTGTAGAGATGTGTAGGTTACCAAGCAAAGCGAATTCTTCTTCAAGAAAAATATCGTGGGCTGTTCTGAAACCAAGGACCGTTTCCACCTTAATCCCTGCTTCAACTAGTTTTTTAGCCAAATAATATAAAGGTGGGATCCCCACACCACCACCAATGAGCAGAGCTGTTTTACCTTTCTCTTCGTCACGGATTGGAAATCCTTTGCCGAGAGGCCCGAGAACGTTAACAACATCGCCAGGTTTCTTACGTGAAAGCAAAGTCGTCCCTTTTCCTTCTACGCGATAAATAATGGAAAGCTCTTTTTTTTCTAAGTTCACATCACAAATACTTATTGGTCTTCGAAGTAAAGGACTTATTCCCTCTTCAACTTTTATATGAAGAAACTGACCGGGAGTGGTCATCATGTTGACCGACTCCCCATACAATGTCATTTCGTATATCCCCGGTGCCCGTAAAGATTGCTCAATTATCGACATATCTTCTACAATCATACGAACACTTCCTTAGTCTGTTTTGTCGTCTGACCCACAGGATCAGCCGAAAAGGTAAACAACTCCAGTACTTTGACTAATGCTTCAGCTGTATCCATTGATGTTAGACAGACAATGCCATGTTCTACCGCCTCACGACGAATTCTGAAACCATCTCGGGCAGGTTGCTTTCCTTTTGTCAATGTATTGACGATAAATTGTGCTTTGCCCTCATTTATGACATCAAGCATATCAGGTGACCCTTCACCAATTTTAGCCACCACGGTGACCGGAATACCTTCTTCACGAATACGTTCCGCTGTACCTGCTGTCGCTAAAAGATGATAGCCGATTCGATGGAAACGACGGGCCAAAACCATTGCCTCTTCTTTATCTTTATCAGCAAGCGTAAATAGGACAGAACCATGGGCTGGAATTTTCATACCTGATGCCACTAACCCTTTATAGAGCGCTTTTTCAAGTGTATAATCTCTCCCCATAACCTCACCAGTAGATTTCATTTCAGGCCCTAAAGTAATATCGACGCTTCGTAGTTTCGCAAAAGAAAAGACAGGCACTTTTACAGAGACAAGATCAGGTTCTGGTAATACACCCGTTTCAAAACCTTGTTCTTTCAGAGACTTTCCTAGGATAGCTTTTGTAGCTAAGTTAGCCATGTTAATTTCAGTAATTTTACTTAAAAATGGCACTGTTCTGCTTGAACGTGGATTTACTTCAAGAACATATACTTTGTCATGATGTATGACAAATTGAATATTCATTAAACCTTTTATTTGAAATCCTTTTGCTAAGCGAATAGTATAATCAACAATTTGCTGTTTTATTTCTGCGGAGATATTTTGTGTTGGATACACAGCGATCGAGTCTCCAGAATGCACCCCTGCCCGTTCGATATGCTCCATCACCCCTGGAACTACCACTGTCTCTCCATCTGAAATTGCATCTACTTCAATTTCTTTCCCAGTCAAATAGCGATCAATTAAAACAGGATGCTTCTCATTAACTTTAACTGCCCTTTCCATATACCTTAGGAGATCTTGATCATTGTAGACGATTTCCATCGCCCTACCACCAAGAACATACGAGGGTCTTACTAATACAGGATAACCAATCGAATCTGCGATACTTATAGCCTTTTCCACTGAAGTTGCCGTTTTTCCAAGTGGCTGCGGGATGTCTAAAGCCCCTAATTTCTGTTCAAATTTATCTCGGTCTTCTGCCGCGTCCATATTCTCTAACGATGTTCCTAATATATTTACGCCTCTCTCTTCTAAGGAAGCAGTCAAATTAAGAGCAGTTTGCCCACCGAATTGAACGATAACCCCCTTTGGTTTCTCATGGTTAATAACGTGCATCACATCTTCACTCGTTAACGGTTCAAAGTACAATTTATCAGATACTTCAAAATCAGTGGAAACCGTTTCTGGATTATTATTAATAATAATTGCCTCATAACCTGCTTCCTGAATCGCTTTAACAGTATGAACGGTGGCATAGTCAAATTCGATACCTTGTCCAATACGAATGGGCCCTGATCCAAGAACAAGAATAGAAGGCTTCTTTGTCACAATAGATTCTTGTTCCTCTTCGTATGTGCTGTAATAGTATGGTGTAGCTGATGCAAACTCAGCTGCACACGTATCCACCATTTTGAAAACTGGACGAATAGATGCTCGTCTTAAAAATTCTTCTAATTCATTTAACGTCATCCCCGCCAAGTCAGCGACTATTTCGTTAGAAAAACCAGCTCGCTTTGCTTTATATACTGCTTCTTCCGTTAATTCAGTTGAAGCGATTTCTCTTTCTAAATCAATGATTTTTTCAATATGATATAAAAAGTAGCGATCGATTTGTGTCAAATCGTGAATTTCTTCTAATGAAAATCCTAATCGGAAGGCTTCTGCTACGTCAAGAATCCGCTCATCATCTGCTTTTTGTAAACGAGGAATGATGGTTTCCTTATTTAGACCTTTCTTTTTAACGTGAGCTAGGTGTGTTAAATCCATCTCTGTAGAACGGATGGCTTTTAATAACGATTCTGGAAATGTTCGCCCGATAGCCATCACTTCACCAGTTGCTTTCATTTGCGTGCCTAATGTTCGATTCGCTGCATCAAATTTATCAAAAGGCCAACGGGGAATTTTTGTCACGACATAATCCAGTGCCGGCTCAAAGCTCGCGTACGTCGTTTTCGTAATCGGATTGATACATTCATCAAGCTGGTAACCTACTGCAATTTTTGCTGATAATTTGGCAATGGGATAACCTGTTGCTTTAGAAGCAAGTGCTGATGAGCGACTAACCCGTGGATTAACTTCAATAATATAGTAATTCTCACTGTGGGGATCTAATGCACATTGCACATTACAGCCACCTTCAATCCCTAAAGCACGAATGATTTTCAATGATGAATTGCGCAAAATTTGATATTCCCGATCTGTTAACGTCTGACTCGGAGCCACAACGATGGAGTCACCTGTGTGGATACCAACCGGATCAACATTTTCCATATTACAAACGACGATTGCCTGATCGTTTCCATCACGCATCACCTCGTATTCGACTTCTTTAAAACCTGCAATACTTTTCTCGATGAGACATTGGTGAACCGGACTTGCAGCTAGACCACCTGAGACAATTTCAAGTAAGTCCTCATGATCATAAACGAGACCTCCACCTGTTCCACCTAGTGTATAAGCTGGTCTCACAATGACTGGATAACCGATACGTTGTACGAACGATTGAGCTTCTTCTACAGAATGAATAATATCGCTTTCTGGAACCGGTTCATTTAACCGGTTCATGAGTGAACGAAACTCTTCCCGATCTTCAGCCTCACGTATTGCTTTAAGGTTCGTTCCTAGAACTTCAACATCATACTCTTCTAAAATTCCGCTTTCATGTAGTTCCATTGCCATGTTTAATCCCGTTTGGCCACCTAGTGTTGCGAGAAGACCATCAGGCCGTTCTTGTCTAATTATGCGGCTGACAAACTCAAGTGTAAGAGGTTCAATATAAACTCTGTCAGCTGTAGACTCGTCAGTCATAATCGTAGCCGGATTAGAGTTAATTAAGATAACTTCATAGCCTTCTTCTTTAAGGGCATGGCAAGCTTGTGTACCTGCATAATCAAATTCAGCTGCCTGACCAATAATGATCGGTCCAGATCCTATTACGAGAATTTTATGAATGTCTGTCCGTTTAGGCATATGTTTTCCCCCTGTTAGCCGTTTTCTGTTGCATAACGAGTGTTTTAAATTCTTCAAATAATCCTTTAGCATCCTCAGGTCCTGGTGACGCTTCTGGATGATATTGAACACTAAAAGCAGGATAATTCTTGTGGCTTAGCCCTTCAATTGTGTTGTCATTAACATTGATGTGGGTAACGATTAAGTCAGTATGCTTTATAGAGTCGGCCTCCACTGTATACCCATGATTTTGTGACGTGATCGTAATTTGTCCAGTACGAAGGTCTTTCACAGGATGATTACTTCCTCGATGACCGAATGTCATCTTTTCTGTTTTAGCACCACTTGCTAGTGCCAAAAGCTGATGACCTAGACAAATACCGAACATAGGTACTTTCCCTAGTAATTGCTTAACCATCTCTATTGCTTCCGGTACAGATGTAGGGTCTCCTGGACCATTACTTAAAACAACACCATCTGGTTGTAGGCTTAATAATGACGCGGCTGCTATATTGTAAGGAACTACCACAACTTCATAACCATCAGCCACTAAATCTTTTACAATGCCTTTCTTCGCACCATAATCTACTAAAACGATCCGTTCTTTCCTACCTGGATTCATGTATTGATTTTTTGTAGAGACCTGTGACACCTGATTCACTGCTAAAGGGGTGGCTTTCAGCTCCTCAACTGTTTGAGAAATATCCGCTTCCATTGAGCAAAGGCAACCTTTTAATGTGCCGTTTTCTCTAATCATTCGTGTTAATTTTCGTGTATCAATCCCTTGGATACCCGGAATTTTTTCTTTCTTTAACCACTGATCAATGGAAAGCTGTGAGCGAAAATGGCTTGGATAATCAGTTGCTTCACGAACGACAAGACCATGAATACTCGGTTTAACACTTTCAAAATCATCACGGTTTATGCCGTAATTACCTATCAAAGGATATGTTAGCGTGACGATTTGGCCACAGTAAGATGGATCTGATAATATCTCTTGGTATCCCGTCATTCCTGTATTAAAGACCACTTCACCGCTTTTTTCCTCTTCACTACCGATCCCTTCACCTATAAAAGTCGCACCATTTTCTAAAATAAGCTGTCGTTTCATGTCATTACCTCCTTTTTCTCCTTATGCCAGATGACTCGACCACCATAAACGGTCATAATAGGCCAAGATTCTAATGACTTCCCTGTGAATGGTGTGTTTTTTCCTTTAGAGAAAAATGAGTTAGGATTTACTTCTGAAGTTAATTCACGGTCAATCACAGTAAAATCTGCAACTCCTCCTTCTTTCACTTTTCCGTAAGGGAGATTAAATGCTTTAGCTGGTTTAATCGTCAACCAATCTATTAGCTGCTTTTCTGATATAAGTCGTTGTTTTTTGACTAGCTCTGTGTAAAGAAGAGGATATGCAATCTCCAAACCAACAATTCCAAAAGGGGCTTCAATCATAGATAGCTTTTTTTCTTCATCTGTATGGGGGGCGTGATCAGTTGCGATAAAATCAATCGTCCCATCTAACAGCCCGGCAACAAGCGCTTGTCTGTCTTCTTCTGATCTAAGAGGGGGATTCATTTTAAAATTTGCATCATCGCCTGGAATATCATTCTCTGACAAAATAAGGTGATGGGGTGTCACTTCAGCCGTCACGTGTATGCCTGCTTTTTTCGCATCTCTAATCACTCTGACAGACTCTTTTGTGCTAACATGACAGACGTGATAATGACAGCCTGTCGCTTCTGCTAGTAAGACATCTCTTGCAATATGAACGGATTCTGTCACCGATAAGATACCAGGAAGTGAGGCTTTTTTAGAAAAGCTCCCTTTATGTACAGCGCCACCATATAATAAGGAATTATCTTCACAATGTGCGACAACAGCCTTTCCTAAAGAAGCCGCCTTAGTCATCGCTTCAAACATGGTGCCGGCTTCTTGAACGCCTACACCATCGTCAGTGAATGCGAACGCATTTAATGAAGCGAGCTTTTCCATATCCGTCAAATCACGCCCAGCTTGACGTTCAGTGATAGCCGCATAAGGTAACACTCTTACATGACCTTCCTCTTTCATTTTTGAGTAGATCATAGTAAAGTTATCCACTGTGTCTGGTACGGGACGGGTGTTTGGCATTGCAGCAACCGTTGTAAATCCTCCTCTTGCTGCAGCTAATGTCCCTGTCTTAATCGTTTCTTTTTTTTCTCCGCCTGGTTCCCTTAAATGTACATGAAGGTCTACTAAACCAGGGATGAGTAATTTGCCCTTTACATCTATGATTTCATCAGCATCATGGTTTTCAAGTGGTACATCACTTATGTTAATTATCGTTCCTGATGCTGTGTCAGTTAAAATATGTAACACAGCTGTTTCCCTCTCATTTACATAGCACTGCGCATTTTCAAATAACGTGATCATACTGTTTTTCCCCCTTTAAATTCAGAACATGGGCGAGAATCGCCTTTCTTACTTTCACACCATTTGTCATCTGCTTAAAGATTCGTGAACGCCTGCATTCCACGAGACTTCCGGCTAATTCTACCCCCCTATTAACGGGTGCTGGATGCATAATAATACTGTGTGATTTCATCTGCATTTCTCGTTCCACTGTCAAGCCAAATTGCCTATGATACGTTTCCTTCGTATAACCGCCTTCTCCATCATGCCTTTCTGTTTGAATACGTAAAAGCATTAAGACGTCTGCCTGGACGACTGCTTCATCCATCGTTAAATACTCATCTTCAGTCAGTTCTGGATCCATCCATTCTAAAGGGCCTGAGTAAGACACGCGTGCACCCAACTTTTTTAAAATCTTTGCGTTTGTATGTGCAACTCGACTGTGTCTTATATCGCCACAAATAACCACATGCAAACCATCAAAGCGGTTAAATTCTTGTTTGATTGTCAATAAATCAAGAAGTGATTGTGTCGGATGATCTCCTGCTCCATCTCCAGCATTAATAATTGGAATAGTTAATCCGTTTAGTTGTTCATAATACTTCATTTCAGGATGGCGAATGATTAAGGCCTTACAACCAATCGCTTCTAATGTTTTAGCAGTATCGTATAATGTTTCACCTTTTTGCACACTAGAATGGCTTACATCGAAGGGAATGATGTCAATGCCTAATTGTTTTTCTGCGATCTCAAAGCTGCACTTTGTTCTTGTACTCGGTTCAAAAAAGAGATTGGCTACAATCGGTTGTTCCCCCCACATACGGTCCTCTGATGTTCTACACGTATCCGCCTCGAATAAAATCGTCTGTAGCTCCGGTAAAGTTAGATCGTTCAATGTTCTTAACTGCTTCATAAGATCCTCTCCTCTACTTGGCATTTGATTTATTATTAACCTGAGATGTATAAGAAAATCGCTAAAGGCGTAAAAAAAGAGCACCTTTCACTTTGAAAGGTGCTCCAGAAGAAGAAGAGGATACACTTGCCCCTTCTTCACTCGGACACCCTTGAAAGTCTCACTGGACTTTATTAAAGGATGTATTAGGCTGCGTCGCCTTTATGCTCTTTACTCATATCTTTAAACATTTCATCCGTCGTTTTTACCGGGTCACGGCCCGGTAACACGAGGTTTAAAATGATACCGATGATCGTGGCTAATGCCATACCTGCCACTTCAACTTCAGGTGTTAGTTGAATAAAGGCGCCACCGATACCGATGACAAGAATAACCGATACAATGATTAAATTTCTTTTCTTACCCACATCTATTTTATTATCGATCAACATTCTTAATCCGTTAGAAGCGATGATACCGAATAATAAGATCGACACCCCCCCCATTACTGCAGAAGGGATCGTCGTAATTAAAGCTGAGACTTTACCGACAAATCCGAACATGATAGCTAATACAGCTGCACCGCCAATAACGAACACGCTGAATACCCGCGTTAAGGCAATGACGCCGATATTTTCGCCGTACGTCGTATTTGGAGGGCCGCCGAGTAAAGAACTGATAACTGTGGCAATACCGTCACCGAAAATGGATCGGTGTAGACCAGGTTTTTTTATAAAATTCTTTTCAGCAATTTTACTTAACACCATTTGGTCACCGATATGCTCTGAAAGTGTCACCATTGCCACTGGCACCATGATAGCAAAGATCTGCCATGAAAACGATGGTGTATACGTCACAAATGGGACAAGAAACTCAGGAGCTTGAATCCAGCTTGCCTCTCTTACGACTGGAAAATCCACTAGTCCTAGGAAAACTGCCACAGTATAACCACCGACAATACCAATTAAGATTGGAATTAACCCGAAGAATCCTTTGAAAAAGACTGACCCTAAAATTGTTAACGTTAATGTCACAAGTGCAACCGTTAAGTGGATACCGCTATATGTGCCAGTGCTTGGATCGTTCATCGCCATATCGATAGCGACACCAGCTAGGCCGAGACCGATAACCATAATAACAGGACCTACGACGATAGGAGGTAGCAGTTTCATGAGCCATTGAACACCAGTTGCTTTTATGATGAGAGCAACGATTCCGTATAAAACTCCTGCAAAGAAACTACCTATCATAGCTCCTTCTGGTCCACCGATTGTAATAGCCGTAATAATCGGCATAATAAAAGCAAACGAAGAGCCTAAATACGCTGGAATGCGTCCTTTTGTAATGACAATATACGCGAGTGTACCTAGTCCGCTGGAAACAAGAGCAACGGCAGGACTCAATCCTGTTAGTAATGGGACGAGAATAGTAGCACCGAACATGGCAAATAAATGTTGAATACTTAAAACGAACCATTTATCAACTCTAGGAATTTCTCTAATACCAATTGTTTGTTGTTTCATAATTGTTCCTCCTCAGTAATGACTGTTGTGATCAGTGAAATGTGCGGAAACAGAACATTTTTATTGACTTCCCTCCGCATAAAAAAACCTCTTTGGCTGTTCTCAAAGAGGTATTTCATCACTCCTTAGGGAAGCACCAGGTAAAAGTGCCCACTTCAACTTAGGAGGAGGAATATACCCCTTTTCAGCCTCACTGGACTGGTTTAAAGGGAGGTTTTTTGTGTGAGAATCACTTCTTCTGCACCATCTACTTCCTGCAATTTTGCTTCAATAACTTCTGATTTTGCTGTCGGGACATTTTTCCCAATGAAATCAGGTCTAATTGGTAATTCTCGATGGCCTCGGTCAATGAGAACCGCTAATTGAATTTGAGCCGGCCTACCTAAGTCAATAATAGCATCTAGCGCCGCTCGCACCGTTCGTCCTGTAAATAAAACATCATCAACGAGAATGACTTTTTTCTCGGCCACATCTGTTCTTATATCAGTTCCTTTTATTTCTGGCTGTTCATCTTTTCTTTTAGGAGTTAAATCATCACGGTAGAGCGTAATATCAACCTCTCCTGTAGCCACTTTTTCCCCTTCGATGGCTTCTATTTTTTCAGCCAGTCTTGCAGCGAGGTAGACGCCTCGTGTTTTTATACCGACAAGGATACAGTCTGAAACACCTTTATTTTTCTCAATAATTTCGTGCGCAATACGTGTTAAGGCTCGACGTATCGCCTGCTCGTCAAGGATTACTTTCGTCATGTGGTCCCCCTGTTCTATATCATCTTCAGTTAAATGAAAAACCCTCACGCCACAGACAGGCGAGAGGGAAGTATTAGCTTAACAATCAGATGAACTCCTAGCCATCATACCAAAGGAGGTTCTATCTAATTCGTTCGGTTCCTTCTCAGCCTCTCGGGACTGTAATTAAAGGGCGTATATTAATCTCTTAACACATTATTGCATGCGTTTCGACACGTGTCAATCTTTATTTTCGCCCAGCTTGATTGAGACAATTTTTTAAGTCGTCAGGTAGTGGCGCATGAAAGAGCATCTCTTCCCCTGTTCGTGGATGTATGAAACCTAAAAGTTCAGCGTGTAATGCTTGGCCGTTTATAGGAAAGTCATGTTTCTTCCGCGAACCATATTTAGGATCTCCTACAATAGGGTATCCAATATATTTCATATGAGTTCTTATTTGATGGGTACGCCCAGTCTCAAGCTCACAAGCCACATGGGTATAGTTAGCAAACCTCTCTATGACTTGAAAATGTGTCACTGCTTCTCTTGCATGCATATCAGTTACTGTCATACGTTGACGGTCTTCCGGATCTCTTCCAATAGGCGCATCAATCGTTCCTTTGTCGTGAGGAATGACGCCTGACACAAGCGCTTCATAACGGCGCTTTGTCGTTTTGTTTTTTAACTGCTCCACTAATGATTCGTGAGCAAGATCGTTTTTAGCTACCATTAACAATCCAGACGTGTCTTTATCAATTCGATGGACGATTCCCGGTCTTAGTACGCCATTGATCCCTGATAAATCTTGACAATGAGCCATTAAACCATTTACAAGGGTTCCAGAGGCATGGCCTGGTGCTGGGTGGACAACCATTCCTCTCGGCTTGTTAACAACGAGAACATCTTTATCTTCATAAATAATATCTAGATCTAGCGCTTCTGCCTTTACTTCTAGTTCTTTTACTTCAGGTTCGACCACGACGACTTCATCATTTAGCTGTATTTTATAATTGCTTTTAGCAGGCTCTCCGTTAACAGCTACATGCCCGTCTTGAATCCACTGTTGTATAAGACTTCGAGACCATTCAGTTTGGTTCGTTAACCATTTATCTAACCTCGTACTTTTCTCTTCACTAATAAAAGTATGTTTAGTCATAATTAAGACTTCCTCTGTTTTTTTTCTTCTTTGAAAACATGTATAATCATCATGATTACGCCTGTAACAAGAGCTGAATCTGCCACGTTAAAAATGGGATAGTTATATGAGAAAATATAGACATCAATAAAATCCACTACAGCTCCGAATAATAACCTATCGATAAAATTACCGATAGCCCCTCCAAGTAATAACCCCAAAGATACTCCAAACCACGTATTTCCTCTAGCATACATTTGAATGTAGTAAATAATCACCCCAACCACTACGATAGTCACGATAATAAAAAACCACGTTTTCCCTTCAAGTATACCAAATGCTGCTCCAGGATTACGGTGTGATGTTAAATATAGGACATTTTCTATGAGAGGTATGCTTTGTCTTAAATCCATATACTGTACGACTAGCCATTTAGTTAATTGATCCAAAATAATTACTGCCAGTGCAATAACATAATAACGCAACGTCATGTTCCTCCATCTCATTTATATCATTGTTTGTACCCTTAGCATTTTAGCATAGCGTAGAAGAACAAACAATTGAAATCAGGAGAAGCAGCTACAAGTTATATACTTTTAGCATGCTAATGAACCCTTTTGTTCATGCAAATATTATCGTTAGTTATCTATAATTACTATTACTGTGCGTGACTTCATTCATATGAACTAAATGAAAAAGTGTCTCTAAGGTGGAAAAAGTAACCTTAGAGACACAAAATTCTTAGTTAATAATGTTTAACGACTGTTTCAGTACATTCTGGACATAAGCCTGGGTGCTGATTATTTTCTCCTAAATTCGTTGACACAATCCAACAACGTTCACACGTTTCGCCTTCAGCTCGTTCTACACGAACAGCTATTTCTTCATACTCCACGCTTTCTGCTGGGAGACCTGTCTCACGAGAAGCAATTGTCGTTCCGGATGTAATAAATAGTTTATGCAGATCCTCAATTGAATCAAGAAGGGTGCGATCTTCATCACTAGCATATACTGTCACATGTGCATGGAGACTCTTCTTAATCCCTTTATCAGCACGTGCTTCTTCCAGTGCCTTTAAGACATCATCTCGCAGAACCATAAATCGGTCCCATTTACGGCACAAATCAGAAACATTCGTAAATGTTTGAGCTTCAGGCATGTCAGTTAGCTGCACACTCGTTTCACTCACCGCAGGGATATGCTTCCAAACTTCATCTGCTGTATGAGATAAAATAGGAGAAACGAGCTTTACTAGTGCCGTTAGAGTCTCGTACATAACTGTTTGAATTCGTCTTCGACTGATGTGATCAGCATGTCTAATATATAGGGTGTCTTTTGCAATATCCATGTAGAAGGAACTTAATTCTACTGTACAAAAGTTGTGAATTTTATTATACACGTTAGCGAACTGATAATCTTCATACCCCTTTTTCACGTCACTGACAAGGTCATTTAGTTTTACGAGCATGTATTGATCAACTTCTGATAACTTATCATAAGCTACTGTATTTGTAGTTGGATCAAAGTCAGCTAAGTTACCTAAAAGGAATCTAAAAGTATTACGGATTTTCCTATAGACTTCCGCCACTTGTTTTAAAATATCATCTGACACGCGAACATCAGCTTGATAATCAACCGAGGCAACCCATAAACGTAAAATATCTGCACCGAGTTGCTTCATGACTTTGTTAGGAATGATCGTGTTCCCAAGGGATTTACTCATTTTCTTTCCGACTCCGTCTAAAGTGAAGCCATGACTAATCACAGCTTTATATGGTGCTTTTCCAGTCACTGCTACTGCTGTAGACAAGGACGAGTTAAACCAACCTCTATATTGATCAGAGCCTTCTAAATAGATATCTGCTGGACGTGTCAGATCATCCCGTTCTTCTAATACCGCTTGATGGGAAGACCCTGAATCAAACCATACATCCATAATGTCCATTTCTTTAGTAAAGTTGCCATTCGGACTATGTGGAGAAGTAAAGCCTTTTGGAAGCAAGTCTTTCGTTTCCCACTCAAACCAAATATTTGATCCATGCTCACGAAACAGTTGTGAGACGTGATCAATTGTTTCATCTGTAATAATTGGTTCGCCATCTTCGCCATAAAAAATTGGAATAGGGACACCCCAAGCCCGCTGACGAGAAATACACCAATCTCCTCTATCACGAACCATGTTATAAAGTCGGGTTTCTCCCCATTTCGGTAACCATTGAACCGCCTCTATTTCACGGAGAAGATCTTCTCTAAAATCTTTAATTGATGCAAACCACTGAGCAGTCGCTCGGAAAATCACTGGCTTCTTCGTGCGCCAATCGTGGGGGTAAGAGTGTGTAATAAACGAGAGCTTTAATAAGGCCCCTGCTTCTTCTAACTTCTCAGTGATCACTTTATTCGCTTCATCATAGAATAAACCTTCAAACATTGGTGCTTCATCCGTAAAGACACCTTTGTCGTTTACTGGACATAACACATCAAGGCCGTATGTTTGCCCCACGAGATAGTCGTCTTCCCCGTGTCCTGGAGCTGTATGTACACAACCAGTACCAGCATCTAAGGTCACATGATCTCCAAGAATGACAAGCGCTTCCCGATCGTAAAGAGGGTGTTTAGCTTTTATTCTTTCCAAGTCACTACCACTGAATGTTTGAGCGATCTCGTAATGGTCCCATTCAAACTCTTTCGCAAGCTGTTCAATTAGCTCTTTAGCTACAATATAAGTAGCTTCTCCTACTTTGACGGAAGCGTACGTTAACTCAGGATGAAGAGCAATAGCTAAGTTAGCTGGAATCGTCCAAGGTGTAGTCGTCCAAATGACAAATTTCTCATCACCTGCCAAAACACCGTTTCCTTCAGTAACATCAAAAGCTACATAAATTGATGGCGAACGTTTATCGTGATACTCGATCTCTGCTTCTGCCAAAGCTGATTCAGATGATGGTGACCAATAAACAGGTTTTTTACCTTTGTAAATATAACCTTTCTTTGCCATGTCACCAAAGACTTTAATTTGTTGTGCTTCAAAATCATGCGTCAAGGTTACATAGGGATTATCCCAATCACCACGGACACCAAGCCGTTTAAACTGCTCTTTTTGTCGCTCTACTTGCTCAAGTGCATATTCCTCGCATTTTTGGCGGAATTCCGCCACCGTTAATTTTTTTCTATCAACTTTTCCTTTTTTCGTTAGTGCTGTTTCAATAGGAAGCCCGTGCGTATCCCAGCCCGGCACGTAAGGTGCATGGTAACCGCTCATCGATTTATAGCGTACGATGAAATCTTTTAAAATCTTGTTTAATGCATGACCCATATGAATATCCCCATTGGCGTAAGGGGGACCGTCATGCAAAATAAATAACGGACGTCCTTCCGTTCGCTTTTGGACTTGTTCATAAATTTTTTCCTCATCCCATGCTGTTTGCATCTCGGGTTCCCGATTCGGAAGGTTCCCTCTCATCGGGAAATCTGTTTTGGGCATAAGTAACGTATCTTTGTAATCCATTTAATAGCCTCCAATCATTTTCTTTACACATTTACAACTTACTGTCGTCATCATTGTTCTCGCGGTATTTTCACAACAAAAAACTCCTCGCCCTCAGAAAGGGACGAGAAGTAAACCCGCGGTACCACCCTCATAAGCTCCTTACTTATTCAAAAGCAAGTTACTCACTCAAGCATCAGATAACGGTTATGATCCGGTGTTACCTATTAGAAAAGAATTCTTTTCGTTCAGAACACAGCTCCAGGGAGATATTCAAAACATGCTTGGCACCGGACTTCCACCACCACCGGCTCGCTTTTGCCATACTACATGTTTTTACTGGCCCTTTCAACGCTTATATAACTATCATTGTCACATATGACCCACAATAATCAATTTATTTAATGCAAGATAAAAGATTTAAAGTCTAAGTAGGTCATGGGGTTATGTGTAAAAATCTTCTTAAAGTATAAGGGAAGGTGTTTTAGTACGTCAAGACCGATTAAATATTTTCGTAATGTTCTTCCTCTTCTCGCTCGTTCAATGAATGAGATAAATCATCCCAATCTTCATTTCCTAACATCTCAAGCTGCGCCTCTAGAAGCATTTTAAAGCGCATGCGATACACCGACGCCTGCTTTTTTAATTCTTCTATTTCTAGGGCAACCTTACGAGATTTAGTCAATGCTTCATTAATAATTCGATCAGCATTTTTCTCCGATTCTTTAATAATCAATTTGGCTTCCTTATCAGCATTGCGTTTCACATCTTCTGCTGTTTCCTGAGCTACGAGAATAGATTTATTCAAAGTCATTTCAATATTTGAGAAGTGCTCAAGCTTTTCTTCCAGCTCTTGAACTCTGTCATAAAGTTCTTTCTTTTCTCTAATGACCATTTCATAATCTTTAATCATTTGATCTAAAAACTCATTTACTTCATCTTCATCATAGCCTCTAAAACCTCTTGCAAATTCCTTATTATGAATATCTAAGGGAGTTAATGGCACAGAAAAACACCTCCGAGTAGTTGTTGATTATGTCCTGATATTCGACACAATTTAGGATAATTCCTTTGTATGACGTTAATCTTATTTTGGGAAACCTAATATGAGGCGATACTTCCCTTTTTTTGTTTCTCCGTCAAACTGGACGATTTCACACCTTCCTTTACCTCTTAACGACAACATGTCACCTTCTGTGAGCTGATAAGATGGGTCATCAACTACTTTCCAATTCACCTTTACCTTTTCACCAGACACAGCCGGCTTAATTTTTGCTCTCGATATGTGGAATGCCTCGGAAAGCACAGTATCTAGTCTTAGAGAGGAGACAGTAACAGCTCGCTCATCTCTCTCTTGTTTAAAAGGTAGCACGTTTTCTTCCGGTAATTCACGCAACATGACATTAGTCTTTCCAACCGTTTGCAAATTCATTTGAACATACTCAGCCACTTCTTTAGCCAAAATGAGTTGAAAATGTTCTTGATCGGAGATAATATCACCAAATTTTTCGCGTTTCATACCAATACTCATAAGTGATCCTAAAAGTTGCCTGTGCTCTAGTGTACTAAATTTTTTCGGATAATCTAGCTCAAAGAGAGTCGTCTTATAATCATCCTTATTGGGGATAATATATTCAGGGTAAAGAAGCGCTCGCTTTCTTTCAGCGTTTTCATGACCTCCCCAAAACCCAAGTCGGACCGTTCCTTGATCACCGATAATTAACTTAACAATCTTCTGTTGACGTGGATCAAGAAAATCTGTTAATTTCGGCCGATATTCCTCTTCACCAATACGTTTCCAGTCTAAAACCTGATCAACGAAAGGGTGCTCATCTTTTCTAAAGTGTTCGTATAACGACATGACCTGTTTAATCTCCTTATGACATCACATGAAAAAAGAAAATAAGTACCTGACACCATCCATCGCAAACCTAAGAGCAAACAACGCCACGATCGGAGATATATCAATCATTCCGATTGGAGGGATGATTCGTCTGAACGGTTCAAAAAAAGGTTCGACGAGTCTTCCAACACCTTGTCCAAAAGCCGATTCGCGAGCGTTTGGGAGCCATGACATAAAAATATATATAATACATATAAACCAATATATCTGCATGGCATTTAAAACGATCGTTGCAACTAATCCCATATACTTTCACCTACCTCAAAAATATCTATCATTCTTCAAACATCTCTGATATTGATCCAGATACATCAACATTATCCGGGGTACAAAGAAAAATGTTAGCTCCTAATTTTTGAATATCTCCACCAATAGCGTATACTGTCCCACTCAAAAAATCCACAATTCTTTTCGCCTGCTCCCTTGATATGCGTTGTAAGTTTATCACAACGGCTTTACGATTCTTCAAATGATCAGCGATTTCTTGCGCCTCTTCGTAACTGTGTGGCTCCAGAAGCAGCACTTTCGCTTGGCTTTGGATACTACTTAGACTGACCACGTTACGTCTGTCGTTCGTAGGGCCTGTCTCTTTGGACGTAAAAGAGGGTTCTTCGTCATATTCCTCTACTTCTACCTCTTCTTCAGCATAGTCATCATCTAATTCAAAAAATCGTTTGAACTTACGTTTAAATGTCATGCTTTCACCTCTTTATCATGGCCTACAAGTGATGAACCAATTCTAACAAACGTCGCACCTTCTTCAACCGCAATCTCAAAATCATTGGACATTCCCATTGATAATTCTTTACAAGGGGCATGTGCAAATTTTTTCGCTGCAATGGTGTCTTTCAGCTCTCTCAAACTTTTAAATGTTTCCCTAAGTATACCCTTATTATCGGTTAAAGGCGCCATCGTCATTAGCCCCACTACTTCAATTGATGGATAATCTGCTAATTTTTCAATAAAAGGCAATGTTTCCTCTGGCGTTACTCCAGATTTAGAAGCCTCCCCGCTTACATTCACTTGGACAAAACATTTTATTTTAGCAGATTCCGTAGCTCTTTTATGAATTTCTTTTGCTAGTGACAGCCTGTCCAAAGAATGAATATAATCATATGCATGAAGAATCTTTTTAACTTTTTTAGACTGTAGATTCCCAATAAAATGCCACGTAGCTGTACCACCAATAGCATCATATTTTTCCATTGCTTCTTCCGGCCTGTTTTCACCTAGGTGTAACACCCCTGCATCAACAGCTTCTTTTGCTCTTTCTATAGAGACATATTTAGTTACAGCGATTATATGTATAAGGTCAGGGTCTCTCCCCGTACGTTTACATGCAGCATGAAGGGTAGCTTGAACATCTTCATAGTTTTGCTTAACTGACAATCGGCAATCTCCTTTCCTGGCAAACTTAAACACACACTGGTTAGTCACTAATGACTATTTTATCATTAAAGCTATTATATAGCCTAACCTCTTCTGTTTAAATGCCTTAATATTAAAACAAATGTCTTCGTATACAAATGAGAGGGCGAAAAGCCTTTGGCTACGTCCGGTTAAAATGTTATAAAGCAAATCACTAAACGTCCTAGCCTTTCGCTTTAAACGTAAAATTATTTAGCGTATACGTTGTGACCATTTACAAAGCTTACACATTTATTGAAAAGTCTAGACTTAAAGTAAAGTATAATGAATTCAGGCCAATCAAGCAATGGGTTGACAAATTATCAGGTAAATTGTCGTACATTTTCGTCAACTGTGTGACTTCCTTTCCTTTTTTCGTTAGTCATCGAAGGAAACGGAGCTATGTCCATCTTTTTCAACACGTACTAAAATCACATCTGAACCGATTTTTACAATATTTTTCCACGGAACAACTGTCTCATCATCTTTCTGGAATAAATTTTTCATTCTTCCTCCACCAATGACGATAGCATCCACTCTCCCTTTTTCTAAATCAATATCGATATCTGTTAAATGGCCTAATAAACGACCATCTGCCAAATTTACAATATCTTTGGATTGCAGCTCAGACATGTTCAACATATTATTTCTCCCCTCTCGTCCTTTTGTCATCATCATATGCAGCCCTGAAGAAGATATTTCTAAAAAAATAAACCTGCCGAGGCAGGTTATTCTTTCGCATGTTTATTCATTTGAGTAATGGCCGCTTTTTCGAGACGGGAAACTTGTGCCTGTGAGATGCCAATTTCCTCAGCTACTTCCATTTGTGTTTTCCCTTGAAAAAAACGCATGTCCAAAATAATTTTTTCTCTTTCATTTAATCGAATCATCGCCTCTTTAATCGCAATTTCTTCTATCCAATTTACGTCCTTTTGCTTATCATCACTTATTTGGTCCATGACGTAAATAGGGTCACCGCCATCATTGTAGATCGGTTCAAATAACGAAACGGGATCTTGAATAGCATCGAGAGCAAAGACCACCTCTTCTTTAGGCACTCCTAATACTGCTGCAATCTCTTGCACCGTTGGTTCTTTCTCTCTTTTCTTTTCGGCCATTAAGTTATCTCGCACTTGAAGGGCTTTGTATGCAATATCTCTAAGTGAACGAGACACTCTAATGGGATTATTGTCTCTTAAATAACGACGTATCTCTCCAATAATCATCGGAACAGCGTACGTGGAGAATTTAACATTCTGCCCTAAATCAAAATTATCAATTGATTTCATTAAGCCGATACACCCTACTTGAAAAAGGTCATCCACATATTCCCCCCGGTTATTAAATCTTTGAATGACACTGAGGACGAGACGCAAATTCCCATTTACTAGCTTTTCACGTGCTTCAGCATCATCTTCTTCTTGCATTTGTTTAAACAGCACACGCATTTCCTTGTTTTTGAGAACAGGTAATGTGGACGTATCCACACCGCATATTTCCACTTTATTTCGTGACAATGGTTTCCCTCCCATCAGGAGATAAGTTACAAAATCAGTATCTCCTTGAGAGGGAAATTTATGCAGGTTATCCGAGGTGATAAATTGGTTGACATCTTCTATTCCATTGTGCCACAACTAATTGAGCTAGATCATTTTATTAAATTCTTTTTGTAACCGTTTGATAATTCTTTTTTCAAGACGAGAAATATATGACTGAGAAATCCCAAGTAAATCAGCCACATCTTTTTGCGTTTTTTCTTCTTCCCCAGCTAATCCAAATCGTAGTTCCATTATTTGTTTTTCTCGGCTATTTAAGCTCGTTAAGGCTTTAACAAGGAGTTTTCTGTCAACTTTATCTTCTATTCCTTTCGTAATAATATCTTCTTCTGTACCAAGGACATCAGACAACAGCAACTCATTTCCATCCCAATCAATATTCAATGGCTCATCAAACGACACTTCAGAGCGTAATTTATTATTTCGTCTTAAATACATCAAAATTTCATTCTCAATACATCTTGAAGCATAGGTAGCTAACTTTATTTTCTTTTCAGGATTAAAAGTGTTAACTGCTTTAATTAAACCAATCGTGCCAATACTAATTAAATCTTCAATATTAATGCCAGTATTTTCGAACTTACGTGCGATGTACACAACAAGCCGTAAATTCCGTTCAATGAGCATAGCGCGTACCGATTCGTCTCCATTAGGTAATTTTTGTAATAAATACGTTTCCTCTTCTTTAGACAGTGGGGGTGGGAGTGCTTCACTTCCCCCTATGTAGTACACTTCCTTTGATTTTAAATTTAATTTTTTTAACAACCTGTACCATAAAAGTTTTAAACGGATCGTATATTTTTTCACATGAACGCCTCCTTAACATGTTATGAACTTATTGAGCCCGCATTTTCTGTTGCATCATGGCTGGATGAAGCAGACAATTATATTCCTCCTTTTCGCCAAGTGGGACATGGCTAAGCCCTAATAAGGTACGTGGGCATTCAAAGGATCTACCATTCTCATGTACGGTGACTCTGTCTGGCTTCACAGTCCATAAAAATTGCTGATGACTACCTATCGTCCGAAATGGAAGAAGAGAAACATTCCCAATATTTTCTTCCTCTACGTTTGTAAGATCACTAGGCGATCGTTTTGAAAAATTAACTAATGTCTTTGGGAATTGATCGGCAGTTTCCGTCATATCTATAATCATCACAGGTCTTTTTGAAAAAGGATCTGTTAATTGATTACCACTGTCGACGAACCCTCTTAACTGAATATGATGGCCTTGTAATTCGACATGCACCTCCATTGTTGATTCGTACTGTATCTTCACTGTTTCGATGGATTCAAATCGCTGTTTTGAATAATAAAAGACAAGAGGAAACCCTGCTAAGACAAACAACCAGCCTATTGGGCTACCAAAGCTTTTTGTCCCTGGTCCTAAGGAACCTCCAACGAAGGCAGGATCAACTTGAAGAAAATAATGTATACCAATTAAAGCCCCTCCCACTGCAAAATTCACAAAATAAAACATCAAAAGGGTCTGAATGAAAGATCCTAATGTATTAAATCTAAATGTGATCAATATAATAATGACTGAATATAAGCCTTTCAAAATAGGATGTGTCAGGATCTCAAGTGCTGGAACGATAAGACACCAAATATAAAGTGATGCAAAGAATGCGCCAATTACTAACCGTTTTTTCGGAACATTCT
The DNA here is from genome assembly GCF_002019735.1 of Salipaludibacillus agaradhaerens. Classification (NCBI taxonomy): domain Bacteria; kingdom Bacillati; phylum Bacillota; class Bacilli; order Caryophanales; family Bacillaceae; genus Salipaludibacillus; species Salipaludibacillus agaradhaerens. Next base: position 137,322 of record NZ_KV917378.1, on the reverse strand, counting down.
TTTTTAAAACGGTGGCAGTCAAAATAAGCAACAATAAATCTATGAAAAAATTTAGTAACCAGATGATATCGAAATAAAGAGTCATAGATCGCACCGTCCAACCATGAATTTTAAAGAAAGTATAGCTTACACGCCTCACTAAGTCTGTCACTTTTTGCCACTAAAAGAACACTTTTTTTAAGAGATTTTTAAGGATTATGTCAAGACACTTGCGCTGTTTATTTATGAGAGTTAATCACACTGAACTTAGTAGATCTAATAGTTTATAAAACGTACTTTCAATCAGTAGGCCTTTCGTTCTTCGTCCCACTGATGGGTAGTTGAGTGAATCAGGACTTTAGCGTCCATTATCTCCTCCTAAATGGTTTATCTCTACTCTCTATTTTGAGGCGGACGTTTTACGGACTGCTATCTGGGACAAAATGTTTGGGTGAGGATGAAAAAGCCACTTTTTGAGTTTTCTCAAACTCAAAAAGTGGCTCATATATAACGACTTTATTAGCGATTGCGACGATTACGTAAAAATGTTGGAATATCTAGTGTATCCATTTCTTCTTCAGTTGGCTGCTGTGGCTTAGCTGAAGGCTTTTGCTGCTCTTGTTGTTGAGAGGAAGCTGCCTCTTTACGCGTAGTACTACCTTGTGAAGGAGCCTGTCGCTGCTGATTAATGGTTGAACGTTGGCTTTGGGCCTGTTCATTTTGTTGACCATCAAAGCCAGTAGCAATAACAGTAACAACTATTTCATCTTTAAGGTTTTCATTAATAACAGAACCGAATATCATATTAACTTCACTATCTGAAGCTGAGGATACGATTTCAGCTGCTTCGTGAACTTCAAATAGGCTTAAATTCGTCCCGCCAGTAATATTCATAAGAATACCTTGCGCCCCATCAATACTTGTTTCTAGTAATGGAGAAGAAATCGCTTTTTTAGCTGCTTCAGCTGCTCTGCTTTCTCCGGTGGCGACACCGATACCCATAAGAGCAGAACCTTTTTCACTCATAATCGCTTTCACGTCTGCAAAGTCCAAGTTAATTAAACCTGGTGTTGCGATGAGGTCGGATATCCCTTGTACACCTTGTCGGAGAACGTTATCTGCTTCTCTAAATGCTTCTAGCATCGGTGTATTTTTATCAACGATTTCTAATAAGCGATCATTAGGAATAACGATTAACGTATCCACTTTATCTTTGAGTGCAGCGATACCGTTTGCCGCTTGCATCATTCGTTTACGTCCTTCAAATGTAAAAGGACGCGTAACGACACCAACTGTGAGAGCTCCTGCTTCCTTGGCTATTTCGGCAATCACAGGGGCTGCTCCGGTACCTGTTCCGCCTCCCATTCCAGCTGTGATAAATACCATATCTGCACCATTTAATTGCTCCTCAAGATGCTCTCTACTTTCCTCCGCAGCCTTCTTTCCTATTTCTGGGTTCGCTCCTGCTCCTAAACCACGAGTTAGCTTACCACCCAGTTGCAGTTTTTCTTCTGCTTTTGATAAATGAAGAGCTTGCGCATCAGTATTTACAGCAATGAAATCCACACCCTGTAACCCGTTCTCAATCATCCGGTTAACAGCATTACTGCCGCCACCACCAACGCCTATTACTTTTATTTTCGCTAATTGTTCCATATCCATTTCAAAATCTAACATTTTCGATCCCCCAATCCGAGTTCGTTCCATTCGCTTCTAGTTGTGTGGTTCTACTCAAAGAACATTTTAAACATATTCGACACTTTCTTCTTAACACCAGGCCCTTCTTTAGGCTCTTTCACTTTTCCTTGTCGCATACTCTCTTTCCGTTCTCTTTTGTCAACATTGTGATTTACTTCATGCCCCGGTTCTAATCCTTTCTTGGCCTCTTTACCTTGTATACGCAGATTTCTATGGGCAAATGTAATCAAACCCACGCCGTTCGTATACTGAGGCTCTCTGACGCCGATATAGTCAGGAATAGCTACCCTCACATTCTTTTGCATAACATCGCGTGCTAACTCCAAAACACCAGGCATCTTTGCTACACCACCGGTTATAACATATCCTCCGGACAAATCTTGATAACCCATCCGGTAGATTTCTTTCATCACAAGGTTAAACATTTCTTCTAAACGCGGTTCAATAATATTGGCTAACTGCCATTGCGAAAATTCTTGTCTTTGATCACTACCAATCTCCGAAACCTCAAACGTTTCATCATCGGAGGCGTGACTGACGAAGGCATGTCCATGCATTTTTTTAACACTTTCCGCTTCTTCAGTTGATGTTCTTAAACCGACTGAAATATCATTAGAAATATGATCGCCACCAATAGGGATCTGTCGTGTCCCTTGTAACAAGCCGTCTTCAAAAACCGAAACGGTCGTTGAGCCTCCACCAAGATCTATTAATGCAACACCGAGGCTTTTTTCATCTTTTGACAATGCGATTGAACCAGCTGCTAGTGGTTGTAACACAATATCAGCAACTTCCAGCCCAGCTTTTTCTACGCAACGGAGAAGATTATGTAGCATTGTTTTCGCACCTGTAATAATCGTTCCTTCCATCTCAAGACGCACACCAATCATGCCACGAGGATCGTTAATTTCATCTAATCCATCCACAATAAACTGTCGAGGGATAACATCGATAATTTCCCTTTCAGGGGGGATAGACACCACTTGTGCTGCATCAATCACTCTCGTAATGTCTTCGTCACCTATTTCTCTGTCTTCACTAGAAACGGCTACTACACCGTGACAGGGCTGCAACTGAATGTGATTTCCCGTTATCCCGACAACAACATGCTTTATACTTAACCCTATCATTCTTTCCGCTTTATCAACAGCGTTTTGGATCGATTGAACTGTCTCATCTATATCAACAATTGATCCTTTTTTGATTCCTTCTGATTCTGATTCGCCTACTCCGATAATATTTAACGACGCATTTGTCATTTCACCGATAATCACTCTAACGGATGAAGTCCCGATATCAAGCGTCACATATGTATCATGATTATTCATTGGCTGGCACCTCCCTTTCTGACTCGTGTTGACATCTTATCTCCTGTTTCCTGATAAGAATTGTATTCAACATCTGTTTGCCATTCCCTTTTTTTATCGGTAAAAATTATAAAATGTAAAACCCTTATTCTGAACGGGGTGTAGATATTTTATTTTGCTTATCAATCCACTTGTCAAGAAAAATACGTCTGATGATCGCAATATTGTTAAATAACCTAACGCCAAAAGCAACAATTGCAGCTAAATATAAGTCTACACCAAGATGAACACCGAGAAAAGCCAAACCGGCTGCTAAAAAAATATTCGTCAAGAATCCCGAGATAAACACCCGCTCATCAAATTGCTTTTCTAAGTTGGCTCGTATACCTCCTACAAGTGTATCAAGAGCTGCTAGTACAGCGATAGAAAAATAGCTAGCGTACTGTTGTGATATTTGAAAATCTGTAAAAAAACCTAAAAGTAACCCAAGGAAAAGCCCAAAAATTGGCAACCACATTTTATGAATCCCCCAGTACTGGTTCCATGTATCTTACACGATACGTATGGTCATAAGCAGGTAAAGTTAAGTCGTCAGCTGCTTCCACGGAGAAATCTAAATTCTCATAAGAAAAAATTTCTCTTGACTGTGAAGACATAATGGCATGATGCATGGACTCAGGATCATCGGTAATAACTTTAATTTCAAGTGGAAAGGAGGTCATCCAATTCCCGTTGATTAGTGTACGTCCGTTCGCTTCTCGAATTGCCGTCGTAGAGACGATTCGTTCACTTCCAATAGCGATATGCTCTGCACCTTGAATGTTTAACTCATTAATTAGTAACCTAAGCAGATAAGGAGGAACAGAACGAATGCCTCCCCCACTGTAACTTTCATCAAAAAACACATTTACCTCGATGACTATGCCCGATCCGGATACCTCTGTTAAACCTGCTTTCATTTGTAAATCATGAAAGACATCCTCCATCACTTCTTCCACATCTTCATTTTCATCTAATTGGTATAAAATATTACTTTGGCGATGAATTTCTTCATTCAACTCCTGCTGTCTCTCTTTTTCCGCCATTAAAGCCTGTCTTAAATCAGCCATGTTACGTGTATCTCGCTGAGGAGGCTCATTAAAAGATTGATGTTGAACGGCTATCATAAAGCCAATAACAAATGTGACACATGTAAATATAAGCCTTTTAATTCTCATGTGCCTTCCCCGCTTTCAGAAAAATAGGGATCAATTTGTATATCTGTTTTCTTTTCGATTCGAACTTGTATATTTTCATTAACGAGTTGATCTTTAACGCCACCTGTCAAGTTTAAAGCTTCATCTAATGTATCACGATCACCGATGGCCTTTACCTCAAATGGCGCAAATGCAATTTCACCATCTATCTCGATAACAGGTCCGATACAGTGAATATACGTTCGGTGGGTTACTCTGTGGCCATTTATTGCAAGTGCCTCAGCTCCTGAAACGAGTAATTCATCAACTACTTGTTGAATATGTTGTTCGTGTACAATATAGCTATTCGGATTATCTTCCCCTGGAATGTACTCTGCATCAGTAAGCGTTACAAGAACCCCTTCGCCCTTAACACCGATCTCCCCTGTTACCATCCTCAACTTATCCATATCTTCTACAAGGTTAAAATAGAGCTGTTCTTGATCAGACACCGTTTCTTCAATCTGTTTTATTTCACTTTGAATCTCTCTTAACTGTTCAGTTAATTCCCGAGTTGTCTCTTGCTCTAATAACACATCATTTCTTAAATCATCCTCTGTTTGCCACTGCGAGTCCTGTTCCACAAAACTATTCTTGCCAAAGTCTGCATCCAATTGAAAGCTTAAAGCGATTAAAAAACCGGTAACAAGCAATACAAATGTGAAAATCACATATCTACTCTTCATCACTACCCTCATCCTCCTCATCAACATCAAAACGTTCAAAATAAGGGTTCATACGCATATGCACAATTCCCTCTACATTAGGATCTAGTTGTTCCACAACGGAAGGATAAGGAGCGATTCTTTGAGCAAAATGTCTAACTGTTGAACTTACGGTAAAGCCATCATTCATTAAAATCGTTAAACGGTAAGGATCGTTTTCTGTAGGATCAAGGATGATGTCAGACATTCGTTGTAGGAGAGCGGCAGGTGTTTCTGCTAGCTCATTAACCATTTCTCCTCGGATATCATCATCTTCAAACCCTCTTAAAACTGGGGCATCATAAGGCACAAAGCTTTGATTAGACTCAGAGCCATTCGTATAAACATCACCAGTTGTTAAAACGGGATCATAGCCCTCCCCATTATAGATGTAAGCTATGCGTTCATACTCTTCTATGTTAAGAGAAACTGTCGTAAGCCATTCCCTGCTGACTTCCACTGATTTAATTGCCTCATGTGCAGTCAATCTTTCTACAATTCCGGAAACCCCAAGATTCCACATACTTACATTCTCTTCAAGTCGTGATTCTGATATAATCCATTCAGAAGAGGCAAAATAATGACCATTTACCTCCACGTTTTGAACGTGACTAAAAGGACTCTGGAAATAAATAATGAATAGCATTAAAGTAAAAAAAACAGAAACATACATAATGAGTCGTCTATTGGATCTTTGTTTTCTTCGCTCTTTAAGCTTAGGTATTCTCTCTTCAATTTTGACAACTTTCTTTTCTTTCATAAACTTATCCTCCATTGTACTGCAGGGAATTGAATGAGAAAACCGGCCGCTTTAATAGACCTTTTATCCGATCCGTTTTGAACTAAGACAAGGTGGTTATTCTCCAAAGACAGGTTATCTTTAAAACTTCTTTTTAAGGAATACACGTGACTTAACAGTTTTATTTGTTGTAATTCATTTTAAAGTAAAAAAAGAAGGGCGTCATTTAACGGCCTTTTAGTAGCAAAAAGCAGCATGTTTACGAAAACCTCATACATTAAGCACGGTTATTGCTTTCTTATACATTGTCACGACGTTGTTTGCAATTGAGCCTCATCAATATATGCCACCTCAGTGTCTAATGAGATACCATAGCAGTTTTTAATTTCTTTTTGAACGTAAGTAATCAGCTTAAGTATATCATTTGAAGAAGCATCACCTGTGTTTACAATGAAATTACCATGTTTTTCTGATATCTTGGCTCCGCCAATAGTAAAGCCTCTTAGTCCTGCTTGTTCGATCAGTTGTCCAGCATAATATGGTAAAGGATTACGAAAAACACTGCCACAACAAGGATCCTTCCATGGCTGAGTTTTTTTACGGTACGCTTTATGTCGCTGTAAAGACTCTTTTAATTTAACAGGATCATCTTTTCTTAACTTTAATTGTGCCGCAAGACAAATCCCCCCTGCTGACTGTAAGGTGGACGTTCGATAAGCAAATCCTAGCTCTGAATGATCAAGCCAAGTGACGCTGCCATCCTTAAATAATACGAGTGCCTTCGTTACAATAGATGACATATCACTTTTGTGTGCACCAGCATTCATAAAAACACCACCACCGACTGTTCCTGGTATCCCACCGGCAAATTCTAGTCCTGCATAGCCCTTCTTGCACATCATTCCTGCAAGCTTAATAAGAGAAAAACCCGCTTCAACTGTCACTAGTTCATCTTCTTGTTTTAAAGATGCGAGATGATCTCCTAATTTAATAACAACGCCATTTATTCCATCGTCAGGAATAAGAACGTTTGACCCCTTACCTAAAACAAACCATGGCACCTGCCGCTTATTAATAAGCCGCAAGGCCTCAACTAATCCTTCAATAGAGCTAGGTTCATAAAAAAGTTTTGCCGGCCCCCCAATACGCCATGTAGTATGAGATTTCAAAGACTTATTAAGTGTAGCTTCACCACTTTGTAACTGATTAATTTCGACTTGAAGAGTTGAAAAAGGTTTCTCCATAAATCATGCGCCGCCTTTAATTAAATCTTTAATGAGTGTTTCTAATTCAGCTGAAGCATGAGGTTTCCCTAGAGTAAGAGCGTGTTTTTTCATACTTTCCAATGTTAATGGATCGGCCAGGATATTATCGATTTCAGTCATTAGCCGATCAGGTGACATCTCTTTTTCTAATATAACTGTGGCAGCACCCGCTTTTTCAAGTGATCTCGCATTTTTCTCCTGATGATTATTCGTCACATAAGGACTTGGGATAAGAATTGAAGGGAGTCCAAGGGCTGTGATTTCAGCCAATGTAGTCGCACCCGCCCTCGCAATGAGTAAGTCCACTTCATGTAAAAGGGATGGCATGTCACTTATATATGGCACGATCACAAGCTGCTTAAGATAACTTTCCTGATCAACAGCAGCTTTTACTTGTTCATAATGGGCTTCACCAGTCACATATAAACATTGATAATCCTTTGTTTGCCAATGTTGTAACGTTTTCATAACAGCATCGTTAATAGGCTTTGCTCCTCGACTTCCCCCAACTACTAGAACCGTCTTTTTTTGAGCATTTAACCCGAGCTCTTTCAGTTTTATTTTTCCCGTTGTCACCTCAGTTGTAACCACTTCACTGGCTCTAGGATTACCAGTGATACGGACTTTCTCTTTCGGAAAAAAGGTCGCTGAGTCAGGAAATGATATAGCAATTTTCGAGACATATTTAGCTAAAAATTTATTTGTTAAGCCAGGAACACTATTTTGTTCATGAATAAGGGTTGGGATATTCTTCCTGGAAGCAGCGTAAACAACAGGTCCGCAAACATACCCGCCTGTTCCAATAACCACATCCGGCTGAAAATCTTTAATGTATTTTTTGGATTGTCGAACTGCTTGCAAAAAACGCACAATTGTTTTCACATTTTCTATAGATAGTTTTCGTTTAAATCCTGATATTGTGACCGTCTTAAATGGAATTCCTTCATCACGTATAATTCTCGCTTCAAGGCCATTCTCTGTCCCGATATAGAGACACTCAACGTTCTCATTATGTTTTTTCAGATGGCGAATAAGTGCTACTGCAGGGTATATATGACCACCTGTTCCTCCCCCTGATATTAAAACCCTCATATATTTCCTCCTTGAAACTTTCCTTTTAAGTATAAGCGCCCAATGACTGCTATTACCCTTATTCTAACCGAATATAACACGTATTTTAAGTGATTATTTCATCTTTTTCGTTTTAATGAAAATTTACTGCCTTAAAAGAGAGTAAAGCAAACGAATTTCAGTCTGAAAAAAATCGCATGTGACAAAACGACTCTTCAATCAGTCGGCGTTTTCGTTCTTTTCCCACTGATTGGTCGTTGCATGAATTAGAATATGAGCGACCGTTATCTTCCGCCTAAATAGATTTAAGATTTCCTCTCTATTTTGAGGTGGACGGTTATCTGTGATAAATGATGTCATCCAAGAATTTGCTAATAAGAAGCTAGAAACTTTTTTAAAGATTTTGTTCTTTCTTTAGAAAAGTTGGGTTCTCACTACTATTATTTCCCCAAGAAAATAAGTGTGTTTTGTGGAATATTTTAATCAGTTTCTGTGCTAAAGCATGTTTTATTTTACGACATGTTCATGTGACTGTCTATCAAAAACTGACATGTAGCTAAGGCAGTCTTCAGCTCTCGCGACATTTTTGCTAATCAATTAGGCAATACGACATGACGGTGTGGTCATTAGTTAAGGTAGACAAAAACAAAACATGACGCTACCATGTTTAGTTATCTAGTCGTTTACTTTAAACATTCGTTACAAAATAATTTCTCAATATACATTGAATGACTGTTAATTAATCCTCACACATTAAAAAAGATTCCACTTATCAAAGGTATAAACTAATAAGTGAAATCTTTTTTATTATATTTAGCTATTGATATATGACTTAGCTTCACACCGTTTCAGTTATTTAACGAATGTGCCTGCTAATATTTAAAAGAACTCCGATTGTCGTGAGCATGAGGGTCAATGACGAGCCGCCATAACTCAATAAAGGAAGCGTGATGCCTGTGACGGGGATAAGTCCAATAACTACCCCTATATTAATCATCACTTGGATGGCTATCATGCCAATAATACCTGTAGCAAACAAAGTGCCATATAAATCGGGAGCATGAATAGCTATTCTTAACCCTCGCCATAACAGCACTGCAAAACAAAGCAACACAAATGTGCCACCTATAAATCCTAACTCTTCTGCAAGAATAGCAAATATAAAATCTGTTTGTGGTTCCGGTAAATAAAAGTATTTTTGCCGGCTATGACCAAAGCCTAAACCGAGTAACCCTCCAGGTGCAATCGCATATAATGATTGAATGATTTGAAAGCCACTTCCTAAAGGGTCTTCCCATGGATTAAGAAAGGAAGTTATTCTTTGCAGGCGATATGGAGCAGATATAATTAAACCGACAAAACCAGCAAGACCTATGCCCCCCAGTAGAAAAAAATGAGACACCCTAGCCCCAGCGACAAATATGAGCACCATACATGTAATCACCATAACGGCTCCCGTACCAAGGTCCGGTTGTAACATAATTAAGCCGAAAGCGGTAAAAATGAGTGCTAGTATTGGGAATAAGCCCCTTTTCCATGTGGTGATATACTTCTGATTAATAGACACATATTTAGCTAAAAATAAAATCATAGCTAACTTCATAAATTCCGAAGGTTGGATAGAAAAGGCCCCAATACCAAGCCAGCTTTGAGCACCACCTCTTACTAAACCAACACCGGGAATTAATACGATTATTAACAAGCCGAAACATACCATAAGCGCAATGTTAGCTAGACTTTTTAGACGCCAATAATCAACCTGAATCATTAAAAACATAGAGATTAACCCAATACTTACAAAAATCAATTGTCTTTTCAAAAAGAAAAAGGAGTCGTCAAAACGATAGTCTGCCCACACTGCACTTGCACTGAAAACCATTAAACTACCAATCATCACTAAAATGAGTGTCACTGCTAGTAAGATTAAATCAGGGGTCGTCCTAACTTTAGGCAATAGAATACACCTCAATTCTTCGCTGCCCTTGAGGGGGCTCTATTACCTATTTATATGTACAACTTGTACAATCATGACTACTTTTTATTATGAATAACATCCAAGACATGTCTTGTAAATGCGTCCCCGCGTTCTTCAAATGTTTTAAATTGATCCCATGAGGCACATGCTGGAGAAAGTAATATAACATCACCTGCTTGAGATAATTTAAATGCCTCATCTGTAGCTTCTCTTAATGTATCTGTTAATGCAACATGAGCAACATTTGCCCGCTGAGCTACCTCAGCTAGTTTACCACTCGTCTCACCATAGGCCACTACACCACGGACATTCTCTGATAAAAAGGGGATAAGGTCGTCAAAAGATAACCCTCTGTCAAGCCCTCCGGCAATGAGAACGACTGGCTGTTGAAATGCTTTCAATGCTGTAATTGTAGCAGGAACATTCGTCGCTTTTGAGTTATTGTAAAATTTCCTTTTGTCAGCTTCGCCAATATATTGAAGTCTGTGTTCTACCCCTTCAAATGTTTTGAGGACATGACATACTTGCTCACGATCAGCGCCAGCTAACAGGGCGGCAGTGGCGGCGGCTAATCCGTTTGATAAGTTATGCTCTCCAGGTAAAGACATATCTTCTACTGGCAAAAGTTTATCTCCAAACACCGTTAGCCAGCCTTCTTTTATACAAGCACCCTCTGGAAGGTCTTTCCTCGTTGAAAATGGCACAAGCCGAGCCTGTCCTTTATTTACCACTTCTGAAACTAAATGATCATCAGCGTTGTAAATAAGATAATCTTCGGGTGTTTGTTTTAGAAATATGTTCATTTTAGCAGTGACGTAGTCGTTCATAGAGCCGTGATAGTCAAGGTGAGCTTCTACAAAATTTAATAAGATGGCAATGTGAGGAGCGAATTTTTCTGTACCCATTAATTGGAAGCTCGAAAGCTCAACCACCATTTCATGATCAGATGTTGCTTCTTGTGCCACTTTACAAGCTACTTTCCCAATATTCCCCGCAAGTAGAGGGGATTTCTGTCCACCTCGCAGCATGTCACCAATATATGTCGTCGTTGTTGTTTTTCCATTAGATCCTGTAATACCGATCATGTCTGATTCAGCTATTCGATAAGCTAACTCCACTTCCGTATAAACGGGAATACCAAGTGCTAATGCCTTTGCCACAAGTGGTTGGTCATAACGCACGCCAGGATTTTTTACTAAATAATCTAATTCCTCTGTCACAAGTGATTCAGGATGTGAACCACAGACAACATCTATCCCTTCTGTTTCCAATTGTTTTGCTTCAACATTGCCTTCATATGAATTTCGATCATTTACAATAACGCAAGCACCTAAGCGTTTTAAAAGCCTCGCTGCTTCAGTACCACTTTTAGCAAGTCCTAGGACAAGCACTTTTTTCCCTTTAAAATCATTAATCATTTTCATACCATCCACACCTCTAAGTAAACACCTGCTACGGCAAATAAAATTCCCACAATCCAAAATGTCACGACAACACGCCATTCACTCCATCCAGAAAGTTCATAATGGTGGTGAAGAGGACTCATTTTAAATACTCGTTTGCCCGTGGATTTAAATGAAATTACTTGAATGATAACAGACAACGTTTCAATAACGAAAACACCACCGATAATCACAAGTAATAATTCCATTTTCGTTAAAATTGCAATCATCGCTAACGCGCCACCTAAAGCGAGAGAGCCTGTATCGCCCATAAACACTTTAGCAGGGTGAGCATTGAAGACAAGAAAACCGAGTACCGCACCGACGATAGCGACTGAAAATAATGACACAGTCATCATATCGAGGGAAAAGGCAATAATTGAAAAAGCGCCAAATGCAACAGCACTCGTGCCAGCGACTAATCCGTCCAACCCATCTGTAAGGTTAACAGCATTACTAGCCCCTACAAGCATAATAATTATTAATGGAAAATAAAACCACCCAATGTCAACTGCCCAGTCTGTGCCTGGTAAATGAATGGCTGTCGAAATATTAGCCTGGTGCAGCACAATGTACACTAATGCAGCTATAGCTACCTGTCCTAAAAATTTCTGTTTGGACGTTAAGCCCAGGTTTCGTTTTTTCACAACCTTAATGTAATCATCGAGAAAACCCAGCAAACCGAAACCAACGGTCACTAGAAGTAACAGCCAAATCTCCATATCAATAGATTGAAATTGACTCGCCATAACGACAGACGCTAATACAATTGAAAGTATGATCATTAAGCCGCCCATCGTAGGAGTACCAGTTTTTTTCTGGTGGGATTTAGGGCCTTCATCTCTAATACTTTGCCCGAATTTCAATCGTCTTAAAAAAGGAATGAAAAACGGTGAGAAAAAAACGGTCAATAAAAATGATAGTAATAATGTAAATAATAATCCTTGTTCCAACATGAAAGGAACTCCTTTCTAGTGCCTATTCAATTCTTTGATGAGTTGCTTTATCAAATCGCGGTTTGCACCTCTATATAACACGAGGCTCGTATTTTCAATGATTTCTTTTAAAGGAATGATAGCTTCTGAGTGGGTCACATAATGCTTATAATTTAGTTTATCGTTGTCCACTCTCTTTAATGCCTCTGCAACCCAAAAAGCTTTGTCCCCTATTGTCAGCACATCTGTAATAGGTGAAAATATTGAGGAAGCAGCGCTCTCATGAAGCGCCTTCTCACTTTTTTCTCCTTGGAAACCATCGTCAATAATTAGAACTCTTCGCTTGAAAGAACCTAACTGCTTGAGCAATTTAATACCGTATTCATTATTAAATTGCTTCTCTGCCAACGCTTCATATATGATGATTGTCCCACGTACTGTGCCAATTTCGATAAATTCTAAATCACCTAAATCCAGCTGACTGAGAGATCTTTTAATATGTTCTGCATCGATACCTAGATGAACACACGCGGCAATAGTAGACGTGATAAGTCTTATGTGTTTGCTGAATATGCTTGGAAGCTGAAAAGCCAGTCGAATACCTTGAATACTAAATGTACACGTATCTTCATGACACATTTTTTCATCAATGTTGAACATGTTTTCTGGACTTTCTCCGTAAAAAAATACGTCTGTTTTCCATTCTCTTGAACGAAAATAGGTGTGATCACCGTCAACAATGATAGACCCGCTTGCTTTCATTGTGTCTTCAATGAGAACGGCATGTCGGAGAAGAGCTTCCTCCTTCTCCTCTTTATCAACGGCCAGCAAACTAATTGAAGGGGTTAGTAAGTTGCCTAGAGTTCTTACCTTGTTCGATTCCCTAGCATCCACTTCACATATTAAAGCATCTGTTTCAAGAGGCATCTTCAAAATCGTTTCAAGCATACTTTTCTCGTCAGCTGCCAACCGATCTATCCCATGAACATTATAGGGGTCCGTTAAGAGCTTCACAAGAATTTTTTTTGCAGCAATGCGTGTTTCATCTCCCACTACAGCAATTCTAACGGGATCAACCTCAACTAAATATATTTTTGCCAATTGTCTAACAGCTTCCATAGGATCCTCTACTACAAATACTGTTATATTATCAAACAATGAAGGAGACAAAGGGACTGATTTTTTCCAAAAGGTAGCACAAGCACCTGATTCAACAGCTGCTTCAATTAATTGATGACCATCAAACCCTGGTTCCTCAATTGGCACATAGATGTCTCCTGATTCAATCGTTTTCACATCAAACGCGATTCCCTTGGCAGAGAACGTGATAGGAAAAGCTCCATGAATTTCTGAACAAACATGTTTGATAAGCTGATAATCTAGGTGACCCATCATTTAAAAGCACTCCTCCAATGCTTCTTTAGCAACAAGCCTGTCATCAAAATCATACGTTGTATTTCCAATAATTTGATATGTTTCATGCCCTTTACCTGCAATTAGAATAATATCATCTTTCTTGGCTTGACGAACAGCTGCATAAATAGCTTCCTTTCGATTTTCAATGACAGAGTATGTGTTTTTGGACAATCCTTTTTCCATATCCTCTAAGATGGCCTGCGGATCTTCAGATCGTGGATTATCAGAGGTCAAATAAACATAATCAGCTAGTTCTTCTGCAATACGCGCCATCTCAGGACGTTTTGTACGATCACGGTCTCCCCCACAGCCAACAACAACAGCTATTTTCTTCTTCGCAAATTCTTTGATCGTTTCTAAGGCATTCTTCAAACTATCAGGTGTATGAGCATAATCTACAATCACATGCACCGGGCTATCCACATCAACTTTTTCGAATCTGCCAGAAATACCTTGCACATTGCTTATGCTATTGATGATAGAGGTTATAGGGACTCCTGACGCTGCTGCAGCTGTAATAGCAGCTAACGCATTATAAACTGAAAACCTTCCAGTTAGCTTTAAGCTTATATCGTAAATATCATTTCCTTTCACAAGCTGAAAATCTGTTCCTGACTCATGAATGTGAACATTGATAGCACGATAGTCAGCATGTTCACTAAGCCCGTATGTCAATATAGGAACAGCTGTCATCGTTTCTAATTTATCAAAATGAGCATCATCACAATTTAAAACAGCGATATTTTGTTTGCCATTTCCATAGCCATTACCCAGCTGGGCAAATAACAACCCTTTAGCTCTCCCGTAGTTTTCCATCGTTTTATGGAAATCTAGATGATCCTGAGTTAAATTTGTAAAAACACCGATGTTAAAATCTACGCCATGTACCCTCCCCATTTCAAGAGCATGGGAAGAGACTTCCATCGTGACGGCTTCAACTCCCATTTCATACATGTCAGCAAAGCCGTGTTGAAGTGTGAGAGCATCAGGTGTCGTATTCTTAACCTCTACTTGCTTGCCTTTATATTTCATATACATCGTGCCGATAATACCCGTTTCTATTTGATGGTCACTTAAGATTTGCTGGATGAGATGTGTCGTTGTTGTCTTACCGTTTGTACCAGTAACGCCAATCATATGCATACGGGTGCTTGGAAAATGATAATAACTAGCAGATATGAGCGCCATTGCCCGTTTGCTGTCTCTCACTTTGATAACTGGTATACTAACATTCAAATCCTCTTCTGCAACAATAGCTACTGCTCCAGCTTCCACAGCTTGTTTAGCAAATGTGTGTCCATCAACTGTATAACCTCGTATACAAAAGAAGAGGCTTCCCTTTTCAACTTTTCGATTGTCCATTGCTAAGTGAGAGATAGGTGGATTACCTTCACTTACCATCTTATAAGACGGTAGTACATCTATTAAATCGTGCAATAAAATCATCATAATTCCCTCTTTCATTCCTTTTAAAGCTTTAAACAAACTAGCTAACACACATAAACATAGTTTAGCGGTTAAAACACCCTAACACAAAAGTTAAACTGTTCTTGTTAAAGCACATATTAGTTTATTGATATGTTCAGTTTCCTTTTACCTTTCCCTCAGACCGTCTCTGTTTATTTTACTGGTCCTCATCCTGTTTGTCACCCATATATATGCGAATTGTTGAACCTTCTTCAACTCTTATACCTGGCTCAGGTGATTGCAAAATAACTTCTTCCCCTTTACCATCTACTTCAAGCTTTAATTGATAATAAGATTCATTAATCTCTCTTACAGTGCGACCGATTAAATCTGGGACTTCTATTAATGGTATGTCACTCCAAGTTTGTTCTTTTTCAATTTGCCCTTCACGTTTAGGGACCCCCATCGCTCTAAGTCCATCTTCAATTATTTTTCCGACAATCGGAGCTGCTACTACGCCACCGAATTGCACCGTATCTTTTGGATTATCAATAGCAACGTAGACAACAATCTCAGGATCATCCGCTGGCGCAAATCCAATGAAGGACACAATATGGTTATTCTCTAAATATTTACCATCTTTCGCTTTTTGAGCGGTCCCCGTTTTTCCTCCAACACGATAACCATCGACGAAAGCACCTCGCCCTGTCCCTTTAGCAACAACGTGTTCTAGCGCCATTCGTATTTCAGCAGATGTCTCCTTGGATATCACTTGCTTTTTCATAATGGGGTCATTCTCTACTAATATCTCCTCACTTAAAGGGTCTAACCACGCTTTTGCTAAATAAGGTTGATATAAATGTCCACCATTGACAGCAGCGGCCACTGCCGCTACTTGTTGAATCGGCGTAACAGAAACACCTTGCCCGAATGACGTCGTGGCTAACTCTAAAGGCCCCACTGCTTCTTCATTAAATAGAATACCGGTCCCTTCCCCTTGAAGATCAATCCCGGTCTTCTCGCCAAAACCAAAGTCATGAATATAATTAAATAATTTTTCTGTCCCTAGTTTTTCTCCCAATTTCACAAAACCAGGGTTGCATGAGTTTTGAACGACTTCCAAAAATGTCTGCATGCCATGCCCCCCTTTTTTCCAACAACGGAGTTTATGGCCAGACACTTCGATAAATCCCGGATCATTAAATTGATCCTCTTGCAAATTAACCTGCCCTTCTTCTAAAGCGGCGGCCAATGTAATTATTTTAAATGTCGATCCAGGTTCATATTGACTCCATATCGGTTTATTCTGATTGTAAATTTCCGGTGCTACCTCTTGATATTTTTCTGGATCAAAATCAGGACGAGAAGACATTCCTAGAATTTCTCCAGTTTTCGGATTCATGGCAATAGCCATTGCCCCATCAGGGTTATAAATAGCTTCTGCTTCATCAAGCTCGCGCTCAATAATCGTCTGAATTTTATCATCTATCGTTAACTGAAGATGCCTCCCATCAGCAGGTGCGGTGTAACGATCTGCTAAGTCTGGCATACGTCTTCCTTTCGCATCTGAATAAAATGATACGAAACCAGGTTCCCCACTTAACATGTCATCATAATACAACTCTAACCCAGTTAAACCCTGATTATCGATACCAGCAAAACCTAGTACATGAGATAAATAATTTCCTTTTGGATAGTGCCTTAAATAATCCTCGGCTACGTAAACCCCTGCAATGTTAAGGTGTCTAACTTTAGTTGCTAATTGATTTGTAATTTTTCTCCCCTCGGGATTTATTCGCACGATCGATTCATTTTGTGTCATTTTTTCATAAGCTTTTTCCGTTGACATGTTCAGTATGGAGGCTAATTCTTCTGCGGCTGACGCCGGATCTTCCAACTGCCGCGGCACAACTAAAATCGAAGGGGCAGTCACATTCGTAGCCAGTACTTCTCCATGGCGATCCAATATTTCTCCTCGCTTGGCTTCAAATGGGATATTACGTCCCCATAAATCTTCCGCTTTATTGGATATATCGTCTCCAAGCACCACCTGCACATACCACAGTCTTCCTATCATCACGGTAAAAATAAGCACGCCTACAACAAGCGTTAACATTAATCTTTTACGAACTGTTACATATGATACTCTTTTCATACGGAACCTCCTGAATGGCAGACAATTTGGCTTGGTTCAGACATATGAAAAAAATGGACAGGTTAGAACCTATCCATTCTATGAAAACACTTTAATCCATAAAAAAGTCATTTTGATCTTCCGACTCTACTGTTTCTTCATCTTCTTCCGTAGTTTTTTCCTCCTGATCAGATTCTTTTTTGCTAGACAAATCAATCATCATACGATTTACATCCTTCATACTACTGCCAGGAGATGGTGTTTGTCCTTTAACAAAACCAGACCCTTCCACTTCCATGTCAATGCCTGTCACTTCTTCAAGTAAATAAACATTTCTTAATGACCAGCCTGTCAAATCCGGTACGAGAGGATCATCATCATCTGTTAGTAGAATAATTTTTTCTCCATGTATTAATTCCGTACCTTCTAAGTGTGACTGTTTAATGATCGTTTCCCCATCCCCTATTAAGGTGACATCAAGACCTTGGTTAGAAAGATCATTATAAGCTTCCTCTGTCACTTTGTCTTCATAGTTCCCTATTTCGATCGTTTCTTGGACAGAGGATACCTCTTCCTCTTCTGTCGGGGCAATATTCATATATTGAAGACTTTGTTCCATCACTTGTTTAAAAATCATGGACACTGGCTCAGAGCCCGCCTCATCGACCTCTAAATTAGGCCGGTCAACAGCCACATATACGATGACTTCTGGGTCATCTGCCGGAGCCATTCCGATAAATGAGAAAATATTATTCCCATGCCCTGTCAAATAACCGCCCTCTTCACTCGGAATTTGTGCTGTACCCGTTTTACCAGCTACATCAAAACCATCGATAGCAAAAGGCCTACCAGTACCCTCTTCAGCGGTTATAACTGTTTCAAGAATTTCTAAAACACGCTCAGCTGTTTCTTCTGAAATAGGTTGACTCTTTATTTCTGGCTCACTTTGATAAACCACTTCTTTGGTTGTAGGGTCAACAATACGCTCCACAATATATGGGGTCATCATGTTCCCTTCATTTGCAATGGCTGTCGCTGCTTGTACTTGTTGTATCGGTGTTATGGCTGTCGCCTGGCCGAAAGCCGTTGTGGCTGCATCAATTTTATACTGATCTGCAATTAAACCTGGGCTCTCATTCGGAAGATCAATGCCTGTTACGTGGCGAAAACCAAAAGCATCGATATAGTCATAAAGAGTCTCTGGACCGAGCTTTTCTAACGCAAGTTTCGAAAATGCCACATTGGAAGAGCGTTGAACACCTTCTAAATAGGAAATCTCTCCCCAACCCCGTCCTTGATTGTGATCTCGAACTGTTTGGTCTATCACTTCATAACTACCAGACTGATAAGTTTCCTCTGGATTAAATACACCTTCTTCAATTGCAGCAGCCAACGAAAATACTTTCATTGTAGATCCAGGTTCAAAGCTTGACGTTACGGCAAAATTCGTATAGTTTTCAATATTTTCATACTGATTAGGATTAAAACTTGGTCTATTGGACATTCCCAGAATTTCACCTGTATTCGCATTCGCCACAATTGCTATCATTCGTTCTGGCTCAAATTCTTCATCGACTTGATTCATTGTCTGTTCAATTGCCATTTGAATGCGGGAATCGATCGTTAAATAAACATCTTGTCCATTTTCAGGTTCTTCAATCACTTCGTCAACATTCAATAGTCGGCGATTCCTACCGTCCTTCTGATAAGTAATGTACCCATCAGTTTCTTGTAAGTACTCATTAAGACTACTCTCAAGTCCCATTCTTGCAACAGACATATCTCTCTCAGTATACCCTAGTATGTGAGATGCGAAAGTCTGTTTAGGATAATAACGACGAGGGTCCTCCCTAAATAAAATACCATCTAATTCTAGTGCTTCTACTTCTTGTTTCTTTTCATAACTAATATTTTTTGCACGTGCCCCTAATTCAACCTGAACGGCGTCACGCGTCAGTTGCGCTTCCAATGTTTCTTGATTTATATCTAAAACATGACTCAATTCTTCAGCTGTCGCTTGCGGATCACTTACATAACTATCGAATCGCTCATCTAATACAGCAACAATTGTGTAAGACGGAATTTCCTCAGCAAGCACTTCCCCATTAGTATCAAGGATAGAACCTCTCTTACCTTCCAATGTTTCAGTTTGTGACCACCTTTGCTCCAATAACGCCTTGAGATCGGTTCCCTGTACTTCTTTAGCTGCTTGTATATAAATAAAACGGGAAAATAAGGCAGCAACCGCCACAAGCAGAATAAATAGGAACCAAAGTGCTCTTTTCGTCAATCGGCTGCTCTTCATTTGTTCCACTATGTCCCCTCCCAAGCTGACACTTTATATATTTTTTTATAAAACGGGCCTTCAATCAGGGGCGTTGTCGTAGTGCGCCACTGATTGGTCGTTGCGTGAATCAGGACATGAGCGTCCGTTCTCTCCCACCTAAATAGATTTAGCTCTCCTTTTCTATTTTAAACCAGGGGGCGGACGGTTAACTGTGATAAATAAAGAAAAATCACCGCCTGTTATCTCCCAAAAGAGACGTTAACGGTGTCATGAAAACAAGCCATCGTATTGAATTAGTCACTCATTGCTATGAATAACTTTGACGCTCTCGTCATTCAGTTTCATCCCAAGCTCATTTTGAGCAATATCTAAAATTCTTTCAGGATCAGATAGTTCCTTCACTTGGAGTGTAAGACCCGAGTTGACATTTTCTTGATTATTTAATTGGGATTCCACTTGTTGCATCTCATGATTTAGTGAGTACATTGTGGCATAATTCGACACAATGGCGTAAGTAACCCATACAACAGCAATTAATGCCATCGCATAAATAACTTTTTCTCCTTTAGTGATCCCACCTTTAAAAACACGTTCTCTTACCTTTTTCGTTTCTTTTTCACGATGTGGGACATAGTTTTGTTGAACTTTCTTTTCTACTAACGGGCTCATATCCAATCCTCCTTATTTGTTTTTTTCTGCAATTCTTAATTTAGCTGAATGAGCGCGATGATTCGCTTCTAACTCTTGTTCATTAGCTAAAATAGGTTTTTTATTAATAAGCTTCAATTCAGGCTCAAATTCATCAGGGAGAACAGGAAGGCCTTTAGGAAGCTCTGGATAGCTGCTTTTACTTTTAAACACTTGTTTACAAATCCGATCCTCAAGTGAATGAAACGTTATAACAGCAATCCTTCCCCCTGGTTTTGTCATAGCTATGGCATCTTCAAGCGCTTCTTTAAAGACATTTAATTCGTCATTCACTGCAATGCGGATTGCTTGGAATGTCTTTTTGGCAGGATGCCCACCTTTTCTTCTTGCAGGTGCAGGGATCCCTTCTTTTATTATGTCGACCAATTGAAAAGTCGTCTCAATAGGAGAAACTTCTCTCTGTTTCTCAATTTTTCTAGCGATTTGTTTGGCAAACTTCTCTTCTCCGTAGCGAGCAAGTATTTCTGTTAACGCATTGAAGCTCCATTCATTCACCACATGATAAGCGGTAAGATCTTGCTCTTGATTCATTCTCATGTCAAGAGGTGCATCAAACCTGTAACTAAAACCTCGTTCTGGTTCATCGAATTGCGGAGAAGAAACACCAAGATCAAAGACAAAGCCATCTACTTGCTCAATCTCCCTTTTCATCAGCTCTTCTCTTAAAAACCGAAAGTTTTTATGTACATATTCAACATGAACAGAAGATTCTTTCAGCCTTTCTTTTGCAAAAGACAAAGCGTTTTGATCTTGATCAAAAGCTACGAGTCGTCCTTCTGATGATAGCTCTTGAATAAGTCGTTCGCTATGACCTCCACCACCTAATGTGCAGTCCACATAGATACCACTTGGTTGAACAGCTAGTCCTTCAACTGTTTCGTCTTTTAATACTGTTTCGTGTTCAAACAAATAGAAGCTCCTCCTTTCAATCTTCTCTACAATTCGAAATCTACGATGCCTTCTGCAATTTCAGCAAAGGAATCCTCCGACTCTGCAAAGTAATCCTCCCACACGTCTTTACTCCATATCTCCACTCGATTAGAGACCCCGATAACGACACACTCTTTTTCAAGCATGGCAAATGAACGTAAGGTTGATGCAATATTAACTCTCCCTTGTTTATCCAATTCACATTCAGTCGCTCCTGAGAAAAAAAACCTCGTGAATGCACGAGCATCTTTTTTAGTGAACGGAAGGGTTTTTAATTTTTGCTCTAATTGTTGCCATTCCTTTTCAGGATAAACAAATAAGCATTTATCCATTCCTCTTGTCACTACGAAGGTGGACCCAAGTTCATCACGGAATTTAGCTGGCACAATCATGCGCCCTTTATCATCAATATTATGATGGTATTCACCCATGAACATAAGGGTCCACCTCCTCCCCACTTTATAACACTAATTTACCACATCCCCCCACTTTAAACCACTTAGATTTTAAAAAAAATAAAAAAAACATTGTGGCAAATGCCACAACGCCTTATAAATCAACGAAAATATGAGTTCCTTCATTAAGATTCTTTTTTTGTTTTATCAGCTTATAAAATAATCTACTTACGAGATCTGGTCCGAAAGCGTTAAGGAATGGATAAATATTCAAATGCCGTTCTTGCCATACTGTATGGGGCCTTATTTCAGCCTCTAGCTGGTTTAACCTTTTTATATGAGTGGCATGATGCGATAATTCCTTGTCTTCTATTTTCCGTTCATAGGTGGCCAATTGCTGAAACAATCTCGTTTCAAATTGATGATTTATCGCGTCAATATCATATTCAATGGGGCCTAAACTCTCTGTCAATTCGTTCATCCATTGCTTTAATTGTCTTTTCGCTTTCTTCATGACCTTATCCTTATTCACTCGCTTCTTAGAATGGATGATTCTCTCGATCGTATCAGCTACACCATAGGTTAGCACGTCATCTACGGATAAATTATACCTTTTTAAATTTTTTTGAGAACGTCGAGATAATAATGTAAGGTGATACCTCGGGAAAACGAGAGGCATCTTCCTATCAAAGCAGTGAAAAACATCCTTTAACACCCCCCAGTATCTCACTTCTCCCGGTCCTCCAATAAAGGTATGTACAGGTAATAATAAATCTTGCATAACTGGACGGGTCACCACGTTATTACTCAATTGCACTGTCCCTTCTTCGACTTCACGAAGTAATGACTCCTCTGTCCAAATTCGGGAACCAGCTTTTTCTCTAAATCCTTTTTCTGTTCTTTCAAGTAAAAAGCGTTGGCCACCTTCGTGAAAAAAGAGATGAGCGTTACTTTTGTCTATTGAGATAGGTTCTCCTAAACCCATCGCTTTAAAGTGGTCTGCTTGTTCACTAAACGCTTGATTAATTGTCTCATTGTGCGCTACCATTTTTGCAAAAAAAGAACGCTCGATCCGACGAATTTCTGGGTCAGCAGCGTCTAATAAGACTAAATCTGTATGACTAAAAAGACGCTGAACGATTTTTGCAAACCATTGTGTATATGTTAAGTCATGAGATAGATCATCCATTAATTCTTCATATAATGTTTCAGTAAAGGATGTCTCTCTAAGAAAACTGAATGCATGAGCTATTTTTTCACGCGTCATATCTAAATCAATCAATCGTTCGGACACAGATTGCTTTAGCTCATTGCGTTCTGGAATACTTACTCGCTGTACTTCCTCTCCTTCATGGAAAAAGGTATGATTTACTTCATCAATATCATGATCCTCTCCAGCAATCCAAAAGATAGGAATAACCGGCACAGATAATTCTTCCTCAAGTTTAGCAGCCTCTACCAAAATCGTTATCATCTTATTGATTGTATAAAGAGGGCCTGAGAGCAGTCCTGCTTGTTGTCCACCGACGACAACGACACTATCAGCCCTCTTCAATCGTTCAATTTGGCGTAAAGCAGCCCCTGAGGCGTTTAGCTTCCTGTTAAATTTCATTAGTGCCTCAGCAAGCTCTAAACGTGGGAAGTTCAAGGTCATCAATTCATTATACCTTGCAGCTCGATCGGCTTTATTTAATCGATAATCAAAAAATTTCATAATCTTCTGGTCATCGTTTATATACTTATGTATGAAAGATGTGTGATCCTCATGTTTAGAAAAATGTAACTCCATTGCATTCAACCTTCCCTTTAGACATGAACGCCTTCTTTTTAAGAATAAACCGATCTTTCAACAGTGGGCGTTCCCGTACCTCCCCCACTAGTTGGTAGTTGAGTGAATCAAGACTTTAGCGACCGTTAGCTCTCGATAGGCGACGTTTTTACGGACGGTTATCCGTGATAAAGATGACTAGCGTGTTTTATGACGTAGCAAGTCTCATTCAATCACGTTTAATAGACACCACTCTTTTAGACTTCTCAATTCGAGCCAAGCAAACAGTGTCGCTTTACGACCCTTAAACTCATTTAACGGTTAAGGAAATCTCTTTTTCATTGTTTAAAAAAGAAGACAAACATTTCGTCAGTCTAAAAATTCTGTTTTAGTATAACAGAATAATGCATTCTAACCAATAAAACAGACTTTATTATCTTATGTCATAACTGAAATAATCAAGCCATACATTATGACTATAAAATATAACAGAAAGAAAACGACGAACTGAAAACGCCATACCCCTTTAAACACCCGTTTTATATCAATTTCTTCATAGTTTTTCCAATGTACAAATGTAAAAACAATAGCTGTTAATAAAAAAAACATCACTATGAGCCATCCCGTTCGAACACCCCATATTTCATATACCATAAAATACACAGAAGCAATGAACAATAATACTGTCGCGTCAACCGCAATTTTAAATGAACGTTGTTTATTTTGAGATACTTTCATAATAATTAAATAAAAAATATATAAACCTAACAAAGGCGCCGTTATGAGTGTTGCTGTTATAACAGCAGTAACTTCAGCCATGGCTGTTCCCCTTTTCCAATGATTTAATTTTGCGATAAACGGATTCTAAATGGTTAATTTGTTTTTTTTGCTCATGACCTTTCGTCAAAAGATAACCGACTATCGCATCAATCTCTGTTTCCTTACCTGCCTTAAGATCAGCTCTCATTGAGGATGTATTTTCTGAGGTCTGTTGGATAACATTTTTCACGAGCATCCAATCTTGTTCTGATAATCCAAGAATTTGAATAGCCTCGTTAAATAGTAACTTGACTTGCTTTCTCAACCCTGACTCTTCTAATAATCGCCCATTTTTAACATTATATATAGCAGTAAGGGGATTGATAATTGCATTGATTAACAATTTTTTCTTAATTCTTATCTCAATAGATGCCTCCCAAACTATTGGAAAATGAGAGGGTGCTTTGAGCTCTAATTTACGAATAATCGATTTTAAAGAAACGGGGCCGCCCGTGTACAATTCCCCAAAGCCGTGATGAATAACATGCGTTTGAGATACTTTCTCAGCACCATGCGTTACAATACCCGCGATAATCGGATGAGGCAACACTTTATTTGCTTTTTCTAAGTGACCCATACCATTTTGTAAAAATAAAAGTGGTGTCTCTAACGCAATCTTCTCTCTTGCCCAAGTAAACCACCTATCTAGGACTGTTTGTTTGAGAGTAACTATCACCAAATCTGCTTCTAGTTTGTTAATATGAGCCTGAGGCACAGCTTCAAGCATCATCGTTTTCTTTTCTTGCTCACTCGTATATAGTAACCCCTTTTTGCCAATAGCATCAGCCTGTTGAGAGGTCCTCGTTACAATTAATAAATTATGTAAATAACTATTTAAACAACTAGCTGTTAGTAAGCCTATGGAACCGCCACCTATAATTGCGATATTCATTATATAAACCCCTTATTTTTATACACACTTGCCAACATTTTAGCACATATTGTATCTCATAATTTATGAAAAATAATTAAGAATGCGTTTTCATTTCATTTTTTTTCAATTATAATAATTGTTATAAGGAAGTAATAACTTAAATCCTTGTTAATTGAATTTTAATGACTTTCGTTCCGGAGGGATACGTATGATTTCATATCAAGTAGTTAAACTGAAAGTAAACTTCAAAACATTAGAAGAGTTTGAAAATTTCAGAGAATATGGTCAGCAAGAATTATCAATGAAAGAAGATTTAGAAGACAATATTGTGGAGAATGATAGTGAGTCACCCTTTTACGGTGTCTATTACGGCAATAAGCTAGTCGGCCGAATGAGCCTTTATCAAATAGACAAAAAGTATGATCGGTATTTTGATCCTCCTCAAGATTATTATGAGTTATGGAAATTAGAAGTTTTGCCGGGTTATCAAGGAAAAGGCATTGGTAAAACACTCGTAGATTTCGCCAAAAGCTTAGGACTGCCCGTTAAAACAAACGCCCGTCAGCGTTCAGATGAGTTCTGGCATAAACAAGGTTTTGAAGCACTCACATATAAGACGGAGAGAGATAGAGGAGAAAATCCATTTGTATGGTTCCCGACAGGCGTGTCTGAGAAAAAAGAATTATCGTAATTCATTCGTAAAACAGGCAGCTTGAAAAGCAGCAGCTTCAAGGTCTGCCTGTTTATTTTTTATAATGCTGGACTTCTGTTTTCTTTTTTAGCTGCCCGCTGCACTGCATGTATCATTAGTTGGTAATCTTCTTTTATTTCAAGATATTCTGCTCTCATCTCCGCTAACTGCTTTTTCAATTGGGCGTTTTCTTCCCGCAAATCAGTTAATGTATCATCATCCATCCCTTGTTGATTGACCTTTTCTCTTTCCTCTTTTAAGAATGTAATCAACTCATCATACCTACTAGTCACCTCTTTACCAGTTAAAGAGCGTTTCTTTTCTTGACTAGTTATCACCTCCTCATCTTTTACAGAATGAGAGATGTTTCGGTTTAACACATGGTGTAATTTTGCTTCTTTTCGTGCTTTTTTAGCTAATTGTATAGCAGAATCATATTGTTTTCTAACTGTAGAGTTCCATCTGAACCCACATGCTGCTGGTGTTCGTGATAGCTTTTCTGCCACTTCATCAAATGCTGCAAGCTGGGTTCCCCCTTCTCTTATATGACGAAGCACTGTCTCTGCCAGCAGTAAATCTTCATCGTGATTCCATGCATCTTGTCTAATCAATAGCCTTTTGCCTCCTCTCTAAAAACTCTTATATTTTCATGTTATATGTATGCAGTTAGTAGAGGAGATAGACGTATAAAATTAAAAGAGTGAGGCGCTTGGCTACTCGGATAATGGCGTATAAGTTTTATAAGGGGATGTCCAAAAGGTTTCATGGGGCTTCAATACTGAAATGTATAATGAACCGAAAACTCACCGTAACAATTTTTTTAGTAGATCCCATACATATAAACGAACCTTCAATCAGCGGGATTTTCCATACTTGTCCCACTAATTGGTCGTTGCGTAAATCAAGACATTTGCGTCCGTTATCTCCTAAATAGATTTACCTTTCCTATCTATTTTGATCCGGGCGTTTTACAGACCATTATCGTAATAAAAAAGGAGCAATCCAACCATTCTCGGCTGGACAACTCCCTATCACTCACTACTTATTTTGCTACTTCCCGTCCTTTATAAGAACCACACGCTTTACATACACGGTGTGAAAGCTTCATTTCTCCACAATCAGGACATTCTACCATTCCAGGCACACGCAATTTAATATGCGTACGACGCTGTCTTTTCTTAGTCTTACTTGTTCGTCTAAATGGTACTGCCATGAGTCCCACCTCCTTGATGATACTTCAATATACAACCTAATAAAGGCTGCTACTTTTTGTCAAAAAACTTTTCAAGCTCTTTCAATCGAGGATCTACCTTGTCCTGTGGTTCATTCTGGTCCTCTTTCGTATTCAATTCCCAGCCTTCTCCTTCTTCAGGAGCAGGACCTTCTTTCTTCTCACTGAACACACGCATCGGCTTTTCCAACAAAATTCGTTCTCGAACATAAGGCATCAAATCAACCGTATTATCGATCAATTCATGAACATCTTCATCTCCATCGTACGTTGTCCATTCATCTAACTGAAAAATTTCAGTAGCTGTGATGGAAAAAGGAAACTCTACATCATTAAGAGTTCGCGCACAAGGTAATGTCATGGATCCACTAATCTCCAAATTAAAGGTAGCAGTACTATGATTAATAAGCGCTTCTCCCTTTACATGGACTGGACTAATATCGCGAATTTCACGGTCAATTTCTTTCACTTTATTCGCATCGACCAATTCGTCAATTTGCATCCCTTTCTGTTTAAAAGCGTGCAATTGCTGTACCGACCATTTCATATCTATTCACCTCAAGACAACAAAATTTATTATATCTTTCAAAAAATCGTTTGTCAAGATAATTCCTTTACGATTAAAGAATGAAGACGTTTTATATTGAATTCTTTCTCCATTAAATCCTCTAAGTACATAATAATTAAGACGGGATTTTATCACCGTTAATTTTCACACATATAGACGAACTATCATGAAGGTGAAAACATCTGAAAAATATGGTATTTTTCTTATAGAGTCACTTTAATGGCAGAGTGATTATATACATACTGTTGTTCCTGTCATTGTAACAAATCGAAACATACTTTGAAAGTCGGTGGTAAACATGAAGATTCTTGGACTTATTGTTGAATATAATCCCTTTCATAACGGTCATTTATATCATTTACACCAATCCATAAAAAAAACCACTCCTGATCTCATTATCGCAATTATGAGCGGTGATTTTTTACAGCGTGGTGAACCTGCACTAGTTAATAAGTGGTCACGAACAAAAATGGCCTTACGAGCAGGTGTAGATTTAGTAGTAGAGCTTCCTTACCTTTATGCCGTTCAAAAAGCAGATATTTTTGCTGAAGGAGCAGTATCACGTTTAGCCCAATTAGGTGTCACAGATATTTGCTTCGGCAGTGAAGAGGGGGATATTTCTCCATTTTTCAATACATTAAACTGGATGAATAAGCACCAATCTCTAATTGACGAACGATTAAAAAAGGAGCTCTCTAAAGGTAAAAGTTATCCAAAAGCTTTTTCTGATGCTGTGATCGGCTTGCAGCCTTCAGATACGATCCTTGATTTATCAAAACCTAATAACATTTTAGGTTATCATTATGTTAAGTCTTCGTTTAATCAACAAACATCAATTCGTATGCATACAATCAAACGAAGCGGCTCGGAATACAATGATCGTTATTTAAGTCATGCTTCCATCGCCAGTGCCACTGCATTGCGGCACATGCTTATCACAGATAAGCGGCCACTCGATTTTCTCAAACCTTATGTTCCCTCTTATTCCTTGGAGCAGCTCTCAGCCTACTTTTCACATTATAATAGGTTTCATACTTGGGACGATTATTTCCCATTTATCAAGCATGCCCTCATTTCTCAGGATAACGACACACTAAATCAAATTTATGAATGTGAAGAAGGTCTTGAGAACAGGCTTAAGAAAGCGATCATTACAAGTGCAGGATTCGATGACTTCATTTCTAATATTAAAGCTAAACGGTACACCCGAACGCGATTACAGCGACTACTCGTTCACCTCTATCTAAAAACTAATAAATTGTTTGTAAAAGAACATTTAGAGGAGCAGCCACCATACATTCGGGTACTTGGCATGTCTGATAAAGGGCAACATCATTTATCTAAACTTAAAAAATTAACAACGTTACCAATTATTACAACAGCAAGCAAATCTCAACACCCTGTTTTTCAAAAAGATATTCTCGCTAGTCGTCTTCACGGTATCCCAAATCATCATACAGGTATGTCTTTTATGGATGAGTATCAAACAGGTCCCCTTCGTTATCATGCTAATAGCGACGCATTTAAATAAAAGACAGGTTCGCATTGTTTAGCCCTTACTGGTCGTAAGCGTGGCAATCTGATTTTAATTTTATGATTTATTCAAAAAACACCTCAGAGCCTCGTCTTTAAACGCTCCCCTGAGGTGTTAAGTTAGGAAATCGATTCAAGATACTGTAAAGCGTCCTCAAATGTATTAACCGGGACGATTTCCATATCTGTGCCAATAGATTCAGCTGTTTCCACTGCTATTTCATAGTTTGACCCTGCCTCACCTTGTTCTGCTGGAGCAAAAAATACGTCAGCTCCGGCTTCATGTGACGCATAAACTTTTTGTTTCACGCCACCAATACGTCCCACATTACCATGTTCATCAATTGAACCAGTCCCTGCAATCTGATGCCCCTTCGTAATATCTTCGTCAAGTAATTGATTGTAAATCTCCAAAGAAAACATCAATCCTGCTGATGGCCCTCCGATTTGATCTGTATCAATATTAATTTCTGGTGTGTTAACTAATTCTCTATCTGTCACAGGGTTTACAA
Organism: Salipaludibacillus agaradhaerens; assembly: GCF_002019735.1. NCBI lineage: Bacteria > Bacillati > Bacillota > Bacilli > Caryophanales > Bacillaceae > Salipaludibacillus > Salipaludibacillus agaradhaerens. The sequence continues at coordinate 107,699 of NZ_KV917378.1, read as the reverse complement.
TTCCTATTCCTCCCCTTTCTCCCTCAGGATCAACCTCTTCCGGGAATGGCTCCACTTGTAGTTCAACAGTATGTGTATCATCTTCCCGTTCAAACGTTACGGAGACGTCATCACCGATTCTATAATCACCGAGTAAGTCAAACAAGGTCTCTATTTCTAGAACCTCTTCCCCGTCAATAGCGACTATCCTATCTCCTATATCAAGATGCCCTTCAGCCGCCATACCTGGGATAACTGAGGTGACTAACACCCCGTGATTTTCAAAATAAGCTTCTTCACCTGCATAATTATAAGCCACTATAACAGCTAACTCTTGTGAACCTGTCATCATCATTAACTGTCTATGATGATACTCTTCATCCGTTTCTCCTTCAGGACGTACTTGATCTTCCGGAATAAGTTCTCTTTTATCACTTAGTAATGCCCATACATAATTTACGATATTCGCTTTTCCCATCCTGATGGTCGTTAACATAAACGTTCCTTCATAAGGGTTTCCATCTTCTACCTCAATCACTTCAGTTAAGATTTTCGCTTCCCCAGGAACCGAAAAATAATAAGGCAATTGGACGAAATTAATAATGATCAAAATACCGATCAAAACGAGCCATCTAAGCCAAGATTTATTTGAAGTATTTGTTGTTTCTCTCATTGGTGAGCCCTCCATTTAGTTAAATCTTATGTAAGAAAGTTATTTGTCTATTTTATGCCTTGTTATTATAACCTCGATTATCATAAAACCGCTAATAAAACCCCTTTTTCATTCGACTCTTAAAAAACTATAGCCTGTCAAATTTATGTATACGAGCCAACCTCAAAACTATGCCTCTGTTTATATTAACTAGGTAGTCTCCTACTTTATAAGTATTTTAAGGTCTAAAAGGGCTGTCATGCGTATAGTTATAAATGGACAAGTATTTTAGATGACATCCAATTAGAGCTCACAGATGGCAAAGGAGGCTTCTCATGGCTCGCCTTCAGTTTATTAAAACCGTTATTTATGGGATAACTGCAAGTTTTTTAGCAGTTTGTTTTGTTATATTTCCTAAGGAAGCATCAGAAGCTTCCGTAAGAGGCATGACCGTTTGGTGGGATATCGTTTTTCCTTCTCTCTTACCTTTTTTTATTTTGTCTGAATTCTTAATTCGCTTCGGGGTAGTGACCTTCATTGGAGGCCTACTAGAACCTTTTATGCGTCCTCTATTTCGGGTGCCAGGTTCAGGGGGATTCGTTTGGGCCATGGGTTTGGCTTCAGGCTTCCCTTCAGGAGCTAAATTAACTGCCCGATTGTGGCAGGAAGGACACTTAACGAAAGAAGAAGGCGAACGTCTCGTCTCCTTTAGTAATGCATCTAACCCATTATTTATTTTTGGTGCAGTAGCGGTAGGCTTTTTTCAAAATGTAGCATTAGGTTTTCTCTTAGCTGCCTCTCACTACTTAGGTAATCTACTCGTAGGATTTATCATGAGATTTCACAAATTAGAGGTGCCATCACATACTCGCCATAACCGATCCACTATTTCTTTAAAGCAAGCTATTAAAAACATGCATCATGATCGCCTAAAGCATCATGAACCCCTAGGAAAAATATTAGGTGAAGCCGTTAACTCTTCAGTTCAAACTCTCCTTATGATAGGTGGTTTCATGATATTTTTTGCAGTATTAAATGAAATTTTAGAAATTATCAGGCTTACTGATATATTTGCCATAGTCACTTCTTTTATCTTAGCACTAGTTAACATGCCAAATGATTTAAGCCCTGGTATCATTGCTGGTCTTTTTGAAATTACCCTTGGCAGTCAACGTATCAGTGATACTACACACGCTACTTTGCTGCAACAAGCTGTCGTTACCAGTTTCATTTTAGCTTTTAATGGCTTTAGCGTTCAGGCCCAGGTCGCAAGTATTCTTTCTGAAACAGACATACGCTTCTTACCTTTCTTTATAGCTAGATGTATTCACGGTTGTATATCAGCAGTTCTAGCCTTTCTTCTTTTTACACCGTTATATGTCGATAGGCTTTCACAACCAACTTTTTCTTTGTGGCAGGACCCCAGTGTTAACAAGTTGGCCTGGGGGTATGAAGTCCTAATAGCCTATTATCATTGGCTTCTCCAATACGGAAGTCTTCTGACTGCCTTTTGCTTAATTAGTTGGCTTGGTTGGTACGTATTTAAACCAGTTAATATGAGGAGAAGTTGATTTAAGCTGTTAATGAAATTTCTCTTTTAAAGCCTGCTCAACAGGAAGTGACACCATACTCTTTAGGTCTGCTTTATATTTAGCCACTTCTTTTACAATACTTGAACTTAAATGGGCATAATCAGAATTTGTCATAATAAAAAAAGTGTCTATATTTTCATTTAGATGACGGTTAACAGTTGCCATTTGTCGCTCGTACTCAAAATCAGCCACCGTTCTGAGCCCTTTAATAATCACACTAGCTTTATGCTCACATACAAAATCCATTAATAAACCATTGAAGCTAGCTACCTCTACATTTAGGAGCGTATTAGTTGATTCTTCAATTAATGCCTTACGTTCCTCTACTGAGAATAAAGGTTTTTTCTGCTGATTATGTAAAACAGCTACAATCACTCGATCAAAAATCTTAGCGCTTCGAGTGATAACATCAAGGTGCCCTAATGTAACGGGATCAAAACTTCCTGGAATCACAGCTGTTTGCATTATATACTCTCCTCCGATGCTACAGATTTAAATATTGTGACACTAGTATCCCCATAACGTTCTTCTTTTGTTTGTGTAAACGTTTTATAATGATTATCTAATAACACTTTTGAACTATGCTCTGCAACTATGTAACCACCTTGTAGTAAGATGTTATGTGTATCTATGAATGCTAGTTCATCAGCTAACGTTTGTTTTGCATAAGGAGGATCTAGAAAAATTAAGTCGAACTGTCTTTCCTTTTTTTTGATCGCATTTAAAGCGCGTTTCGCCTCATTTTTGAAAACTTCTGCTTCTTCTAAACACCTAACCGTCTTTAAATTTGAATAGATCGTTTCAATCGCTTTTCGATCTCTGTCTACAAAAACAGCCTTTGACATCCCTCTACTTAAGGCTTCAATTCCCATGGCACCACTTCCAGCATAAAGATCTAGCATCATACCTCCATTGAAGTATGGACCCACCATATTAAATATAGCTTCTTTAACTTTATCAGTTGTAGGTCTTGTTGAATGCCCTGGGACACTTTTTAACGAGGTCCCTTTTTGTTTTCCGCTTATCACTCTCATATTATTCACCTGTCTCACACAGATTTTTAATCATATCCTACCACAAATCTCAGCTTCATTGAAAATTTTGTATCGTGTTTCGTATAAAGCTCATTGTTTCGACCATAATATAACTAGCAGCATGACATATCATGTTGCGGACAACCGCGGAGAAGACTTACTTTTCCCCATAAGTTCTTCCTCCGGTTTCTCCTCTCCCATAGCCTATAGCCAATGAGAATTGGCTAAATAAGGCAGCCTGTAGTTATTTACTACAGGTTTTTTTTATTCATTAATGGAAACTTGCCTTTATATTTGGTTTTGAGAAGATTATGTAAAGTAACTTTTACTCTTCTCCCTATAAAACGAACCTTCACGTTGCGTGAATCAGGACATGAGCGTCCGTTATCTTCCACCTAAATAGATTACCTCTGTCACTATTTGCCGCGAGTGCCTTATGGATGGTTATCCATGATAAATATAACTGAAGTAGTAAAGAAGACTCGCCAAAGGCGAGCCTAAAAATTAAAAGAAGAACACCAATACTTTATACAGCGTCATCTCAATTAATGCTATTTAATTTCCAAGAAGAAATAGTTATTATTGTACAGACGGTTATATTCCCATTTTGTAATCGTCTCTTTTAGCTTTATCTGGTGTAGAGCTTTGATATTCTGTCTTAATCCATGGTCTCATTGATTTAGAAACATCTTTCACAAAATGTAAGGAATTCAATCTCTGGATCGTCTCATCTGATTTTTCTTCATCACAGTATAAAATCACGTACTTCATTCTTTTGGAAACGTAATGAATATTCCCAAAACGTTTCAACTGCTTTACCTGTTTTAAAGAATGAATCCAAATTGCAAGGCCAACGCGATTAGCAACCATAAAACTATCTCCTTTTCTTCCAGTTAAATTTCCTTTGTAGATCGTGTCAATTACAACCGCAACTACCACCAGAGCCACAGCCGCCACTACAACTTGTAGCTTGGTCAAAGAATGGATTTCCTGTAGGAACTTTAATATCCTTTGAAACAGCAAAAGCAATCGTCTGACTTATTTCGTTAAGCAAGTTTTCCAGCTCTTTCTCCGCAGTCTTATAGACTGAAATAAGTGGATGCGTGTCCAATTTACGTTTAAATTCCCTTACTGCACTCGAAATTTCTCGAAAGTCTGGGTGATACTTACCAAACCGCTGCACCTCTGCATACTTCTCTTTAAGTGCTTGGAAATCTTCAAGCATCACTTGAGCTTCCTTATCGTGTTGCACCTCTTGCTTTATTTGAATATAGTGTTGGAAAACATCCGAAGACACTATCATCTCACTAAATTGATCTGCTTCTTGGAGAATATTAACGTCTGTCAATATTGTCGCCATATGAACACCTCCACTTCGCTAGTATATCATAAAAAACGAAAAGATCATAAAACGAATCTTCAATTAGTGTGGGGGGTTCGTTCTTCTTCCACTGATGGGTCGTTGCGCTAATCAGGACATTAGCGTCCGTTATCTCCCGTCTAAATAAATGTACTCTCCTCTCTATTTGAGGCGGACGTTTTTCGGACAGTTATATTACAGTGAGTTATCTTGTTAGCTCTTTTAAAATCCTAGTTCCAAAAGAAGGCTATACAAATAAAACAGGTTCAAAGTTCACTGCTCTTGAACCTGTTTCATCATCTCAATCATCATCATCGCCATTTGCATATTTTTATTAATTTGATCTACCCTTTGCGGAAATGTTTTACCATAAAAGACTTTTGCTTGTTTAATCATGTCGTGTACACTTTCTGGATGACGTCCAAGCCGTCGATACCAAATTGGATTCAGTCTTAAATAATAATGTAACTGGGGATCCAACTTTATTTTTTCCAACACATCTTGTCGCACTAATAATCCCCCCTTCCATTATTAGTCTTCTGTAAATGAGAAGGGCGATTGCTGCTCTGGAGGACCTTGTGATGGATCTGGTGTTTGTTGTTGCTTGAATTGGCTGACAAGTTCTTGAACGGACTGGACAACGGTGCTGAATTGACCAAGATGGTGCTGAATATCGTTTAGATTCATGCTTTTTAGCATATTGAGTACGTCAACATTCGAATCCTCTTCGTCTTCTTCATCACTCTTTTTTGTTTCATCTTTCTCTTCATCATCTTTTAAATAAGATTCCCAAATATCATCCTCTTCGCCAAAAAGCATCCATTCCTCAAAAATATCTTGCAACGTCTTTTCTCCTGAGTTCACATCTCGAAGTACATACGGCCTTTTTTTCACAAACGCCTTAAATCGCTTCACATCTGGATGTAAGGATTGACTCACCTTCCTTCACCTCTCACACATAAGTATATACTACATCATAGTACCGAGAGAGCGAGATGTGCGCCTATTTTACTGTAATAAAATAAAAACGAGCTTTCAATCAAAGGGCGTTCTCGTACTTCTTCCACTGATTGAGTTAACCAGGACATTAGCGTCCGTTAGCCCTCCACATTAATGTAGAGTTAGCTCTCCTCTCTATTTTGATCTGGGAGCTTTAAGGACGGTTATCTGTGATAAAGTTTTGCGTATAGTGCTGGTTATACACACCTACACCAAGGTGTGTAAATTCCTCATTTAATATGTTCAGCCGATGCCCTTCACTATTCATCCAGCCTTCTACAGCTTCAATACTGTCCAAATGGTTAGCAGCAATATTTTCTGCTGCTAATAGATAATTAATCTCATGTTGATCTAGCCGGTCACCTAATGAGCCGGTTACTGGAGATGTATGCGAAAAGTAGTCTTCTTCTGACATCTCTCGACTATGTCCGTAAGCTGTATCTGCTGCTGCTTCATGCCATTCAAGGACGTTTAAATCGTGGTGATTTCTTATATGATTAGTTAAATCAAAAATTTGTTGTGCCAATCCTTCTTCCCATGCCCTATTGTCATCATGAGTGAGCTCCTCAACTTCAGGTAACTCACCACTATACGTAAGTGAGTATGGCCGTTGAACGAGTAACACATCTTCAGTTGAGTAGCGCACTGATGAAAGTTTATTTTCAAACTCATCAAAGTAAAATTGCCCCCATACATCATTTTCAATATGTGAAAAAGGACGTTTTCTTATATCTCCTTCAGTTAACTCAAACGTATAGGTCCCTGTAGCTTCTTTCAATGACTCACTGCGTTCAAAGGAGTAATAGTCATCAAGTTGCTCGTAACTGCCTCCAATTTCCACATCACCTAAAGGGGCTTCCTCACTGTTACTAAATGCCGTGACAATTTTATCTTCCTTGACACCAAACTGTACATAGTAGTTTTCGAAATTGTAAATGTACCATTCGTAACCGTAAGGGGTAACATCAATTCGCTTCGGTTCTCCAAAGCTTTTTAACAATGTTTCTTCATCTACATTTATCCATTCATAAAGGAGTGATTCATCTGTTGGAGGTGGTGTAAGAGACTCGTGTTCTTTAGAGGAATTAGGCATGTCCTCAGTGTCTTTAAGAAATGGCAACTTTTCCTCTAGTAAAGAATTCTCAACCAAGTAAAACGCTAATATAGAAACCATTACCATCATAAAAATAAGTATTTTTAAGACTTTCATTCCCCCCACCCCTTTTTCATCCCAAAGTAGATTCCGCTACATAACTTTACTATTTCTATCACGTGATATGCAACGAATTTGTTCCTGAAAAAAGAGCGCCTATAATAGACCTTCAACCAGTAGGGGCGTGAATCAAGACATGGGCGTTCGTTATCTCCGACTAAATAGTTGACCTCTGCTCTCAATTTTAAGGCTGGTGTTTTACGGGCGGTTATTGTCATAAATTAACTGAAAAATATAGAGCGTGTCATATCATCTAAGATGTCATCTTATTTTTCAAATCGAGATGGCGTTTCCGATAACAACATAATTAAAAGGAGGATCTCTAAATCCTCCCAACTACTTCTCCTCTTTAATTAAATATTCCCCTAATCCTATTAATGATGGTATTGAGGCTGTTCAGATATTTCTGTAAGGGCGATGGCAGCTTGATGCTCTGTGGCAGTGTGGACAGCTAAGTCACCTAAAGACACGATACCTATAAGCTTCTGGCCTTCAACTATTGGCAAGCGACGAATTTGTTTTTCTGCCATCAGTTTAGCCGCTTCTTGGACATCCATGTCTGGTGTAGCCGTAAATAATTGATCACTCATGACCTCTTGTACTGGCGTAGAATTAGGGCGTTTTTCTGCTACCCCTCTTACAACGATATCTCGATCAGTGATCATCCCTATAAGCTTATCATTTTCACATATAGGGATCGCACCTACATGATCTTGTTTCATTTTCATGGCTACCTCATAAACATTATCATTAGGTGTGCACGTATCAACATTGTTTGTCATAATATCCCTTAACATTGTCACCATACATTCCTCCTTTTTTAAGTTACAGTGTTTATCTTTCCCAATAGAATTTAAAATATTAATTAATCAACGCCGTATCGTTGCAACGAAACGCAATTCGTAATATCATTAAGGAGGAACTATTTGAAAGATATGAGGAGGTAATTACAATGAAATTTCAAGATACTGGATTAGATGGATTGCTCATTGAGTTCCAATCACTTGAAGAAATAATGGAGTCTGCAGGATTTGCTTATCAATATGATTATGAACGTGCTACGTTTGACTATAAAATCATCGATCAAGTTCACAACGATGTTTATTATTTTCGGATCCCTTCACACGTAGAAGAAGGAGAAATACCTTCTCCACACAGCATGATCCGGTTGATGACACCATACGTAGGAAAACATTATTATCCTCACGGTGTTGAGTACGATGAAGATTTCCCTCAATTTGTAACTGATAAATGTCAAAAGAAAATTCAGGGTATTTTAGACAAAGTGAAAAATGAAGCATTGTGATTCCTGTTCTACATAACCTGATAATCAATCCCTCTTGCTTTCGATCTATTCTGCCTGGGGCTAACCAGCCAGCATTGAATTATCGAAAGCAATTTTTACATATTATGCTCTCTTCAGCATCCTATGATAGTGTCACTTTAACAGAATAACTATCGCCCATTACGAACGTAAATAATACTTCTTATTGGCGATCTCCGCAGTAGAGAGAAAGGAGTATCGATTTGTCGTCACATAATATTAAAAAGTATGTTTATATAGCGATTGGTGTCATCGTGGCAATATTGCTATTCTACTTTATTTTACCGGTCTCTTTACCCATTATCTTGGCATTTATTACAGCACTTTTTTTGTCACCAGCTGTAAAAGCCCTAGTGAAGAGTGCAAAGTTATCACGCAACATTGCAGTTTTCATCGTGTTTGTGCTTTTTTTACTTTTCATTGCTATGCTCGGGTATTTTACATTTACCCGTGCGCTAAGTCAATTAAATCAGTTTGTGGAAAATTTACCGTCAATTATTAATGAAATAAACATTACATGGATGTCTTTATTAGAAAATCTTCGGATGCAATTTGATCATTTATCTCAAGATATCGTCAATGAAATTGACGCAGCTGTTACCTCACAGCTACTGACTATGAGAGATACGTTGCAAGAAATCAACATCGTCGGCTATGCAACTAGCGTTTTAGTGAAAATTCCATCCTATATTGTATCCTTTTTAGTTTATTTAATTGCTCTCTACTTATTTCTATTAGATATACCTCGACTAAAATTAAAAGTATTTAGCTACATGTCAGATAAAACAGCTGAAAAAGTTAGTTTTATGTCTGCTAGATTATCTTATGTCATTTTCGGCTTCTTTAAAGCACAGTTTCTCGTAAGTATTATTATATTTATCGTAACGTTAATCGGTTTGTTATTTATTGCACCTGAAGTGGCGTTAATAATGTCCATTTTTATTTGGATGATTGATTTTATTCCAATCATCGGCTCTATAGCCGTATTAGCTCCATGGGCTGGCTATCATTTAATTGCTGGAAATACGGTTTTAGCAATCCAATTACTCGTGTTAGCTGCCATTCTTCTCACAATCAGAAGAACTGTGGAACCTAAAGTAATGGGACACCATATCGGGTTATCGCCCCTTGCTACGCTCATTTCTCTCTATATAGGCCTAATGCTATTTGGAGCAGTCGGATTCGTTCTTGGTCCACTTGTGGTCATTTTATTTACGAGCGCTAAAGAAGCTGGGATTATAAAAGTCAATTTTAAAGTGTAGCGATATTTTTTGTGATACCTTTCCTTTAAAACTAAATTATAAATACCGTCTAAAATGTTCATTTAAACATCAAAAAAGCTTTGCTACTAATGCCCAATGGTAGCAAAGCTTTTCATATAAAACGAACTTTCAAGTGGGAAGCTTTTCGCAGTTCTCCCACTGCATAGTAGTTACGTGAATCACCACATGAGCGATGGTTATCTCACGCCCTAAATAGCGTTATCTCTGCTCTATTTTTAGGCGCGAGGTTAAACGGACGATTATCTGTGATAAAATCGGCTTCTTAAAGTCTTACAAATCATAGACGTTACTATGTAGAAAGTTAGCCAATAATAGCACGGAATAAATTGGTTGTTTCACCAGGATCATAAATGACATACAACAGTAAATAAACGGCAATACCTGTTGTAGCTGATATAAACCAAATAATTGATGTGAGCGGGCCTAATCTACGGTGAGATTTCAATTTATTTTTATACCCTGTGGTAAGTTGAATAATTCCTAAAACTGCTGCAATAGTAGCCATCGTGATATGAAAAACTAAGAAAATCTGGTAATAGAATGCCACATTATCAGGGCCACCGAATGACGTGCTTCCAATAAAAAATGTTTTAGCCAAATACGTGGCAAAAAAGATAACAGCAAGCACAGCTGCCCAAAACATAACTTTTGTATGAGCCTCGATGTTGCGCTTAGCTATAAAATACCAACCAATTGCTACAAATACTGCACTTAAACCAATAAAGACAGTGCTGATAAACGGCAAAAATTCCGCCATTGTTCTCCCCTCTTTCCCTATAAAGCGTATCAAAGAATAAAATGAACTTTCAATCAGTGGGCATTTTACGGACGGTTTTCGGTGATAAAATGATTTCTCAATTATTTTATCATATTCCGTTACTAATCACATGTCATACCACACAGCTCTCTCATTCCATAAAAAGTGCCCCCACTTATGGAGGCACTATAAGTTTAGTATTTTACAATTCCTAGAAGAAACATTAATGCTCCTACCGTTAAAGCAGCTACAAACATTCCGGACCAAATCATAATATTTATCCAAGCTGTACCTTTTTCATTCATATGCATGAAAAAGTATAACTGAAGAACGACTTGTATACCTGCAAGCATTAAAATAAAAGGAATAGCAAAACCGTTAGGAATGGCATCACTTCCAATTGATACAAATGCCATTGACGTCATAAAGATCATCAATACAAACGCAATAAGTTGTGTACGGCTTTCTCTTTTTAACTTACGCTCCGTGCTTTTAGTAGGCCCACCTTGTAAAGGGGCGCTGGGATCACTATGTGAACTCATTCGATCACCCTCCTATTCCTAATAAATAGACAACCGTAAAAATGAACACCCATACAACATCAATAAAGTGCCAATAAAGAACAGCTGTATAAAATTTAGGAGCATTTGTCAGTGTAAGACCTGTTTTTCGATAGCGAATTAAAAGAGTTGAAATCCAGCATATACCGAATGCCACGTGAGCACCGTGAGTACCGACAAGTGTGTAAAACGATGAGGCAAACGCACTTGTACTGAAGCCTAGCCCCTGATGATAATACTCATAAAACTCATAAATTTCAAATCCTAAAAAGCCAAGGCCGAGCAAAACAGTTAACCACATCCACATTAATAGCTTTTTGTAGTTACCTCGCTTCATATTAATAATCGCGAATACACTTGTCAAACTGCTTGTTAATAGAATCATTGTCATAATAAATACGAGGTTTAGATGGAATAATTCGGACGGGCCAGGGCCATCTAGTGTACCTCCCCTTAACCCGAGATAGGTTCCAAACAAACTGGCAAATAAAACAGTTTCTCCCCCTAAGAAAAACCAGAAACCAAGGTATTTATTACGTCCATCAAGTGTCGCCTTCTCCGGATTAGGAGGAAGGGTTTGGTTTTCTACTACATGTTGTTCAGCCATTGTTTAACCTCCCTCCAAATCTCGTTTAATATCCTCGACAGGAATGTGATGACCATGATCTTCCTTAATAGACCGGACAAACATAGCTCCAAATGTAATAGCCAATCCTGTAATTGTCAACGGATGAATATGATAGATAAAACCAAAGCTTGCAACAGTCAAACCAGCTGCCATAATTATTGGCAAAATAGTACCATTAGGCATGTGAATATCACCAAGTGGCTCTGCAGCTTTCATCTTACCATCACCTTCATATTTTTCATGCCAGAAAGGATCTAATTCACGCACGAGTGGTGTCTGAGCAAAGTTATACTCAGGGACAGGTGTAGGTGTTGTCCATTCAAGTGTTCTACCATCCCACGGATCAGATACATTTTCTCGATTTTTAGTGGATATAAAAATATTTACTAACAAGAGAATAAATGCGATCGTCATAAGGAACGCACCCATCGTACTAATAAAGTTCATTTCATCTAACCCTTGGCCACCTAAATATGATGCAACTCTTCGTGGCATACCAATCAAACCTAGGAAGTGCTGAACGAAGAATGTTAAATGAAAACCAATAAGGAATAGCCAGAAAAACCATTTACCCAGCGTCTCATTCAATCGATAGCCAAACATTTTAGGCCACCAATAGAAAGCCCCTGAAAATAAGCCAAATACAACCCCACCAATAATAACATAGTGGAAATGGGCTACGACAAAATAGGTATCGTGAAATTGATAATTGGCTGCACTTGTTGCAAGCATAACCCCAGTAACTCCCCCCATAACGAAGGATGGGATAAAGCCTAAAGCAAATAAGTTAGCTGTCGTAAATTGAATTCGACCACCCCACAAGGTCAGAAGCCAGTTAAAGATTTTAATTCCCGTAGGGACAGCAATAGCCATCGTCGCCACAGCAAAGATTGCATTAGCAACAGGCCCCATTCCTACCGTAAACATATGGTGAGCCCATACCATAAAACCAAGGAAACCGATAATTAATGTGGCAAAGACCATTGCTGAATAACCGAATAATCTTTTTTTAGAAAATGTAGCAAGCACTTCAGAAAAAATTCCGAACGCCGGCAAAATCAAAATATAAACTTCAGGGTGCCCGAAAATCCAAAATAAATGCTGCCAGATAATAACGTTACCGCCAAAGTCTACGGCGAAATAGGTTGCCCCAAACAACCTTTCAAGCATCAATAGTAATAAGCCTATCGTCAATGCAGGAAAAGCAAATAAAATGAGCATTGAAGCGACGAAAGAGCTCCATGTAAACAAAGGCATTCTCATCATACTCATACCAGGAGCACGCATATTGATGATCGTTACAAGAAAATTGATTCCCCCGATCAATGTTCCTAACCCACTGACTTGAAGACCTAATACATAGTAGTCAAGGCCTTGGCCTGGTGACATACTGGATAATGGCACATATGCTGTCCACCCTGCATCAGGCGCCCCTGTGGCGAACCAACTGACATTCAGTAACAGCCCTCCAAATAAAAATAACCAAAAACCTAATGCATTTAAAAATGGAAATGCTACATCCCGTGCACCAATTTGTAACGGGATAATAAAGTTCATAAATCCGAATAAGAGAGGCATGGCTGCTAAAAATATCATCGTAGTACCATGCATCGTCAATAATTCATTAAATGTCTGAGCCTGCACAAACGTAAACTCAGGAAACATGAGCTGTATACGCATAAGAATGGCTTCCAAGCCACCAAGAGCAAAGAAAAATGCGCCACCGGCCAAATACAGAATGCCGATTTTCTTATGGTCAACCGTCGTCAGCCAATCCCAGATTACATTTTTAGACTGCGCACTTGCATAAGACACGTTTAGTTACCCCCTTTTGCACCCTATTCTTCCAGTACTTTTAAGCTATCTAGATAGTCGAGAAGTGCTTCCATTTCTTCATCATTTATTGCTTCCGCATTAAAGCTAGGCATTTCATTGCCTGGTTTATACTCTTGGGTATCCCGTAACCACGCTTCTAAATTATCCATATCATACTCAAGATAACCTGCGATAACTTCTCTTTCACCGAAGTTAGTTAAGTCAGGGCCGATATTTCCACCCTCTGCTCCAACCGCGTGACAACTTATACAGGATTGTTCGAACACTGTTCTACCATCAGCGGCAACCGTTTCTTCAGGTTCAGTTACATGTGATGGTGGTTCTGCCATGTTAGTAGCCCAGGTGTCGAAAGTATCAGGGTCAACCGCAATAACTTTAAAATCCATCAACCAATGTGATGGTCCGCAAAGTTCTGTACACTTCCCCATATAAACGCCTTCATTAGGTGCTTCAAACCACATATCATTCTGAATACCAGGCACGTTATCCTGTTTCCCTGCTAAAGCCGGAACCCAAAATGAGTGCTGAACGTCTGATGATAGTAACTCAATGATAATTCGCGTATCTGTCGGAATGTACATATCCTGACCTGCTGTGATCTCATAATCAGGGTAGTCAAATTCCCACCAAAATTGATGAGCTGTCACTTGCACTCGCACATAATCAGTGCCTTCTTCTCCATCTTCAGTCGCTTCCAACTGCTCAACTTCCACGTTTGCAAGCGTAAACGTATCCATCACGTTAGGAATTGCAAGCATGAGAAGGAGCAAAATAGGGATCGTTGTCCAAATAAATTCTAATGTTCGATTCCCATGGACTTGTTTCGGAATATGTGTATCCCCCGGACGTTCCCGGAATTTAAAAATGACAAAAATGTAAATAGCAAACACGACAACAAGTACGAAAATCATAATATACAAGCTGAGCTGAATTAAGGAAAATTGCATTTCTGCAACCGGTCCCTGTGGATCCAGAGCAGACAAGTTTTCCACTCCACAACCACTCAGCAGTACGATGAAAGATATAGGAAGCAGTCGCCACAAATACTTCATCTCGTCACAAACCCCTCTTTCTTTGTCTTGAATTTTTAGAACATATGAACGATTACCATGAGGACAAACAAAATCGTTAAATAATTAAGTGAAAATACAAACATTTGTCTTGCCCACTTTAAATCGTCCTTCATTCTAAATCCAGCTAGCCCTAAAATAAGCCAGCCGCCCCCTAATACACATGCTGCAATCGTATAAATAACCCCAAAATCTGATACTAATAATGACACAGGAAGCAATGCTGCTACATACCATACAATTTGCCTCTTAGTTACAGCAAAGCCTGCCACTACTGGAAGCATTGGAATACCTGCCGCCTTATACTCATCGGCTCGCTTCATAGCAAGTGCTAAGAAATGAGGAGGCTGCCAAATGAACATAATCAGGAACATGGACCAAGCATATGGATGTAACCCTGGATCAATCGCTGCCCACCCAATAAGTGGTGGTACTGCTCCCGCAAAACTTCCTACAATCGTATTTAACGTGGTTGTGCGTTTCGTCCACATCGAATATAACACGACATAAATGATTAAACCTGCCACACCAATTACTGCAGACATGGGTGTCGTCAGAGCTAAAAATGCTGCTCCAATAAGTGATATTGATAAGCCATACGTTAACGTTTGTCGTCCTGTAAGCTGTCCATTCACACTCGGCCTTTCTCTCGTGCGTTCCATTTTATAATCAATATCACGATCGATATAATTATTAAGGGCACACCCGCCTGCCATGATCAGAGCAGCTCCCACTAAAGTTAACAGTGCCGTTAAGGGATCACTCCCCAATGAGGTTCCTGTATAATAAGCCGCCAGATATAACCCAGCAAAAGTGGTTATGAGATTGGACATGACGATGCCAGTCTTTGATATTGCCAAATACTCACGTACACCTGCCTTAACACTTTGCTCAGTTTCAACAGACTGAACACCATCTAACGGTTCTGCCGAAGCCAATGCACTTGATTTTCCCAATCGAATCACCTCCCGATGTGTCATCTTTCCAATTCAAAAGATTTTTTCAAAAAAAAGAACTAAAATAATTTGTTCTTAAATGCAGTGAACAACTGCAAACAAATATTATTCTTTGAAAACTTAAGTGAAATGGAATTGTAAATGACATGTTAGAAAATTTGATTATCCATACACATTATAAAGCAACATTCAGTGATTTTCATCACATTTTTTTCTGTCGGACTTTTTATAGTGAACAAACCTTCTAAATTAAAACAAGCAAACGACTTATCCACTATGATAATATTATATATTATAAACTTCCTCGAATGAAAGAGCTTTTTTTGGAAATTAATGCAGTGAGCGTTTCGTTGACTTTTACAGCTACAATACATAAAATGAATTCGGGATTATTTTATTTTTTATTGAATAGTTCGTTTTTTTAAAATAACTTTCTAAATATTTATGTTTAGAAAGTCGAATTACTCAAATAGAAAGTCGGTGGATACATGCATCGCTTATTGAAAGTCTTTGGAATACTTACTAGTTTTGGAATGCTCATTGTCATCATTCAAGGAGCGTTAGTCACTCAGACCGGATCCGGGGATGCCTGTGGAGCAGAATGGCCGCTTTGTCATGGGCGATTAATACCCGAAAATCCAACCATTGAAACATTAATTGAATACACTCACCGACTTGTCTCAGGAATTTTAGGGATAATGGTGTTAATTCATTCTGTTTGGAGTTGTTTGGTTCTTAAACATCTTAGGGAAACAAAGTTTTTTGCTATCTTGGCCGTCCTTTTTATTATCTTTCAAGGACTACTTGGAGCAGCTGCTGTTGTCTGGGGACAGTCTGATGCCGTGATGGCACTCCATTTTGGGTTTTCGTTAGTGTCTTTCGGTAGTGTGCTGTTATTAACAATTCTTGCCTTTGAAAATGGTAAACATATCCGGACACTCGTTCCACCAGTCACCCGTAAAGTGAGGAATTACTATTATTTTCTAGTCATATTTGTCTATATAGTTGTCTATACAGGGGCCTATGTAAAACATACTGAAGCTGGTGTAGGTTGTAATGGCTGGCCATTATGTAACGGCCAATTTATCCCTATTCTTGAGGGTCGGACAGGCATTCAATTTGGCCACCGAGTAGCTGCAGGGTTGTTATTTTTCACTATTTTGGCAGCTCTTATTGCCGTCTATAAGCACTATAGAACAGAAAAAGCTCTCTTTTTCACAACTATCGTCAGCTTTATCCTTATCACGTTACAGGTCATTAGCGGTGCTATTGTTGTTTTTTCAGGACTATCGCTATATGCGACGATGGTTCACGCTGTTTTAGTAAGTTTACTGTTTGGCGCTGTCAGTTATGCAACACTCCTCGTTGACAGATCACGAGTTTATTAAAGGAACGCCTTGTATTAGCTGTATTTATTGTAAATCTATATATAAGTATTAAAAGGAGCGCCTCTAGTTAGGTGCTCCTTTTAATTCAAACACGTTTGTGAGACACTGTCTCATACCACCAACATACTCTCAAAACATCCCTAAAGAGCTAGAAGCACTAGCTCCTAGCTCTTTGATAATAAATTATTAAACCTTGAAAGCTGTCTAATTATTTCTCAAGAAATGAGCGAAACATCCAATTATGTTTTTCAACAGATTGACGGATGCCAATAAGCATATCAGCAGTCGTTTCATCATCCTCATTCTCAATAGTTCCGATATCTTGCTCTAGCTCAGCAGTCATTTTCTCAAAGTCGCTGGATAACGTTTGAACCATGTCATCAGCCGCTTTTTCCCCCATAGCTTCTTTGATAGTCGCCATTTCTAAATATTCTTTCATTGTAGCGACAGGTGTCCCCTTTAAAGTCAATAGACGCTCTGCAATTTCATCAATGTGTTCAGCGGCTTCATTGTAAAGTTCTTCAAATTTTTCATGAAGCATAAAAAAATGTGGCCCTTTTACAAACCAGTGATAATTGTGTAATTTAACAAATAACGTGTTCCAGTTTGCAATGTGTCGATTAAGAATTTCTACTGTTTTTTCATTTGTCAACTTGATCAACTCCCTCATAACATTAGTTACTATCAATGTACTTAAACATGAAGTACAAAAAGGGCTCCCCATTCCCTTCCTTCTCAAATTATACAGAATAATAGTGTTGGAGCCAAGACTTGTTACCAATTTAACTTATTATCTTAATAACAGCTTTGCAGCTAGTAGACATTCCCTTAGTTAACGTCAAGCCCAAAATGATTTTAATTATGAGAAATGATTATTACCGGACCATTATTCATTTACAAATGAGAAAAATATTAAGTATCATGAAAAGTATTTAAACACAAAAAAACCCAGTGTACGACTAAAATACACGGGCTTAAATATCTCCATTCATTTCCTGTTCATTGACGCTTCATGGAGCGACGTCAGCTGTTTTTCTAACTGATCTAATAGTGCTTTGCCTTCTTCTTCGTTCACTAAATTCAAACGAATGGCAAAATCAATTTCTCGTGACAATCCAAACATTTGTGTATCTAACACCTCTTCATACAAAGGACACTGAGGCATCGTTAAGTTTGTCATTTGCACTTCTATTAGTTTCAGTATCTTATCTGCGTCTTCTTTTAGAAGGGCATATGCTTTTTCACTCTGGCCCGATAGGGTTTCAATGGACATCCGAATCCCTCCTGTTTTTCTGAACATCGCTCAATAAAATATATGAAAATAATCGGTTTTATACGAACGAATTCCATTCTTCCTCTTATATTATCGGTTATCAATCAAAATTGCAACAGAAGGAACTCTAAATTTTTTGTCAAAAAATGCTTAACCTGTATCTTTGCGATAAAACTTCTAGCAGTTTCATTCCTGCTAAGCTATTACCTCTTTCATCAAGAGCTGGTCCATAAATGCCAATGCCTGCCCCATGTGGAATGGCAGCCATAATAGCTCCTGAAACACCACTTTTAGCTGGGATTCCCACTTTAATAGCAAATTCTCCCGATGCATTGTACATGCCACATGTGACCATAAACGTCTTAAGAATTCGAGCAATATGCAATGGCATAACAGGGCGTGATGATTCCGTATGCCTTCCTTCATTAGCAATAATATAACCCATTTTCGCCAATGATGTAGCATCCACCTCTATAGCACACTGTTTCGTATAAAGCTCAAGTAAATCTTCTACATTATCATTTAGCACGTGATGTTGTTTTAGAAAATAAGCTAAAGAGCGGTTTAAATGTGCTGTATCGTATTCAGATAAAGCAACTTCCTCATTATATGAAATGGAAGCATCTCCTGTCATGTCATGAATAAATGAAAGGAGTCTACCTAGCTTTTCATCAACTGAATGACCACTAATCATGGATGTGACTGCTAAAGCTCCAGCGTTTATCATCGGATTAAGCGGCTTTGATGGACTGTGGGTTTCAAGCTTAATAATTGAATTAAATGGATCACCAGTCGGTTCCATGCCTACTTTGTCAAATACACCTGCTTCCCCATTATCCATCAGTGCGAGTGCTAATGAAATCACTTTTGAAACACTTTGTAGTGTAAACATTTCTGATGTATCCCCTGCTGTAACACAGGGTCCGTCACCTTCAAAAACAGCTAAAGATAAAGTATGAGGATCCTTATCACTCAGAGCCGGGATATAATCTGCTACTTTTCCTTTCGAAGCCATTTGAACAGCCTCCTGTACCATAACATGCAAAGCTTCACGATCCTCACAAATTTTCATTAGCGCGACCTCCATTAGAAGTTTTACTTACATGATGACAAATGTGTTTATCAGTTTTATACTGTAGGGGAAAGGATGGTGGAAATGAATGTCTTCTATGATTGTCTCCATAAAAGGAGCTGTTAAACATACCATAATTATCGATCCTGGTCTATGGATTTTTGACGAGCGCAAAGTTGACTTAACTACATATTTTACTGAGGAACGTCCTGATGCATCCACAGCACTTTACGAGCAATTAGGACGCTCATGGGATGAACAACGTTTAAAAGGGGCGAGACCACAGTCGAATGACAATAAATTGTCAGTGGATAAAAAAGCATTAACAACAAGCTCTTACGGAATGCCACTCGGTCCTTTTATATCAAATGCCCAGCCTTCCTCTAACGCGACTAAGGTAACATTTTCAAGTACAACGAAACACACACATTTTATCTGTTCATTAGAAGAAGCGGAAAATGGCATTTTAGGATTTTCTCATAAAGGACAACCTTTGAAAGAAACAGGACCCGTTCACTTTTATTTGAACGACGGGTCCAATCTCTTAACACCCGTTACAGACATTGATACAATTACGATCTCTTAAACAGCCCTCGTCCATGAATGGTTTATATTGAGTCATTGGGTTGGAAAACAGCTTGGGACTAATTAGCTTATATTTATTAATGTTGTAATACAGCTTGCAAAAAATTTTAAGAATTACAAGCCTGGTCTCCCCTTTGACCATGATGTTAATATAGAGGCCCGGCTTGTAAAATGTAGATTTATAATAAATCTGCTGATAAATGTGCCAACGCTGACCGTTCACCCTTTTCAAGTTTAATATGTCCAGCTTCTGGTCGATGTTTTAATCGCTCCGTTACATAAGTAAGACCATTCGTGTATTCATCTAAATACGGGTGGTCTATTTGCTTAGGATCACCCATTAAAACAATCTTACTTCCTTCCCCAACACGGGTTAAAATAGTTTTAACTTCATGCTTAGTTAAATTCTGTGCTTCATCTATCACAATAAATTGCTCAGGGATACTCCTTCCTCTTATATAGGTTAAAGCTTCTACTTGAATAGAAGACATACCTGCTAAAATTTGTTCCAACTCACCTTTTCTGTTGGTATTAAATAAATACTCTAAATTATCATAAATAGGTTGCATCCAAGGCCTAAGCTTTTCTTCCTTTTCACCAGGTAAATACCCTATGTCTTTCCCCATTGGTACCACTGGTCTGGCTACAAGCAGTTTTTTATACAATTGCAAATCTTCCGTTTGATATAAGCCTGCTGCTAATGATAAAAGTGTTTTACCTGTCCCCGCTTTTCCTACAAGTGTTACGAGAGGAATATCTTCCCTAGTAAGAAGTTCTAGTGCCATTTTTTGTTGAACATTCCTTGCTTTGATCCCCCATATTACCTCATGCTTGTTATAAAATAATTGAACATGCTTTTTATTATTGTCAATCATCCCTAATGCCGAACGGGTACCATTAGATGTATCCTTAAAAATATAAAAATGATTGGCAAATGTTTGTGAAACCTGACATTTATCTAAAGGTAGCTGTTTTTTTTCAAAAAAGGTATTCATCACTTCTGGTTCCATCCAGCTCTCCTCATAGCCTTTATATATTCTGTCAAATTGGACAATTCTATCAGTCAAGAAATCTTCTGCTTTTAGCCCTAACGCATCAGCTTTTACTCTTAATAGGGCATCTTTACTAACCAATACCACTTCTAAGAACGTATGTTGCTTCTTTTTCTCTTCTGCTAAATTTAACGCTACAGCTAAAATTCTATTATCATTTGTCATTTCAAAGAAATGTTTTTTCAGTTGAGCAAAACTACGATGATTCAATTCAACAGTTAATGTTCCGCCGTTTTCAAGCTCCACTCCTTCATGAAGTTTTCCAGTCTCTCTTAATTCATCAAGTAATCGCGCCACTTCACGGGCATTCCTACCAATTTCATCCATGTAGCGTTTTTTCGAATCAATCTCTTCCAATACAACCGCTGGAATAATAACGTTATTTTCTTCAAATGAAAAGATAGCCAACGGGTCTTGGAGCAGCACATTTGTGTCCAAAATATATAGTTTAGTCAATTGATTCCCTCCCTAACCTGATCCTGAAGTTTAAACAGTCGCTGTTCTACTCAAAATAGTATATTCATGTAGACCTTTACAAAGACTACAACATAAATATCCTTAAAGAGGTGATAGGATGAGACAGTTGTTTAAAGTACTTCTTCTTGGTTTGACACTCATTACAATCGGGTGCCAAATGGATGGAGAGAATACCAATACTAATGAATCAATAGAAGGTCAACACTATCAAGCAACAGAATCTGAGATAGTTACTTTTAATGAAGCAGCGGATCATTTAGCTGAACTTGCCGTGCAAGTTCCTGAAGTAAACAGATCAGCAGCTATCGTCTTCGGCCCATATGCTATCGTAGCACTAGACGTAGAAGCTGAATTAGATCAATCGCACGTCGGCACGGTTAAGTACCAAGTAGCTGAAGCTTTAGCTGATGATCCTTATGGGGCTAATGCTGCTATTACAGCTGATCCTGATATTCTTCAACGATTAGAAGATATGCGTAATGAAATGGCTGACGGCCGACCATTTGCTGCAATTGGAGATGAGATTGCCGGTATTTTCGGTCGACTCGTCCCCATTGTGCCAACAGAGGAGCATCGAGATGATGAACCGTTAGAAAAGCCTAAGGATCAAACTAATAGCGAAAATGAACTTGAAGATATTCAAAATAAACAAAGTAAAGGACGGATAGATTCTCATTAAAAACTCTGCAAAAGACATTCATTTCAAACAGTTAATTTGAGTGAAAGCCATAAAGCGAACTTTCAATTAGTGGGGCGTTTTCTCACTTCTCCCACTGATTGGAGTTACGTGAATTAGGACATGAGCGTCCACTACCTCCCGTCTATATTGATTTATATCTCTCCTCTATATTTTGCCACGAGAGGTTTACGATCAGTTATCTGCGAAAAATAAAATAACGATGCCAGTTATTTAACCGGCATCGTTATTTTATACTTTCATTGCTGCCATAACTTGACGGTCTAACTTATCGGCAGCTTCTTTATCATACGTTTTTTCGAATTTAGGCTCAGATGTAATACGTGAACCATAAAACATGACATCTCTTACTTCTTTCACACTTATTTCAATAAGAGCTAACTTTAACGGAACATCCTCTATTTTTTCTTGAATTACTTTGGCTTCTCCTGCAATAGCATAAGTGGAACCATTACCAATGACTGTTAACGTGACTAAAGGCTGATTCTTCACATTCTCTACAATCCTAGAGCGGTTATCTACCGAAAATCTAATGTGGTGCTCATCAATCGCATACACCCACGACATGGCATTCACATTAGTTCCCCCTGATTCATAATCAACAGTTGCTAAAGTAACATAACGCTCTTCTCTTAGCAGTGGCAATAACTCTTCAGTTAGTGCTGTCTCAACTTGATTAGCCATTCATCCGCCTCCTTTATCTTCTTACACTAATACTATACCTATATTTAATTATGATTTAAACCACTCTCTGCAAAAAATAACAATTCATTAGCGAATCGAGAAAGTATTGCGTTTTTTTGTAAAGACTGTCTACAATAGTATGGTGCCAAGAAGATCTTTTCATACTTCTCGGGTTTGTTACTAATTTTAGAAGATACTATTTCATCGCTTTCAGTATTGATCGACTTTTATCTGTCCCTGCTTCATCGTGTCTTAATTATAACAGACGTGTTATACTAATTTGTAAGAACAGACCCTGATAGTCAGAGAGGTGCCTTATGAGAGTAAAGTGCGTCATATGTGATGTTGTAGAAACTATAGATAGTCAGCTGCCTCTGGCAAAAAAGCTCAGAAATAGACCTATTCATACCTACATGTGTACTCCGTGCTATAATCGCATTGAATTAAAAACAATTGAACGTAAAGACACCGGGCTTTTCCAAGAATTCACACCAGCAGAAGAAAAAGACGAGTATATTTAAACAGCCTGTCGGAATATTCATCGGTTAAGCTTCACAAAAAAACACACCTGACTTCAGGTGCGTTTTTTTGTATTTCAACACTCGCTCTATAAAACGAGCCTTCAATCAGTGGGGGTGTTCTTTTCCCATTTATTAGGAATTGAGTGAATCAGGACATGAGAGTCCTTTAGCTCGGACCAATATAGATTCTCTCTGCTCTCTATTTTGAGGCGGCCGTTTCACGGACGGTTATCTGTGATAAAATCTAACTATACTATTAATGAGACTCACTTTGCTCTGTCGTATCAGCACGTTGGTGTCTACGAAGCTGTAGTTTATAAATACCAAGTACAAGTGCCGCAATAAATAATGATTCGATAATGGGTAGTGCAAGCGCTAGAAACGTCATAAATATATTACCGAAAAACATAAGTCCGTAAATGATGACATTTTTCAAAAGAGGTAGTTTACGAGCAAATCCTAAATTAAACACAATCACACTTAATACGTTCACAATAATATACATAATCCAAAAAGCGAAAACAACATTATCTGGATCTTGAGCACCAAGCCACTCAGCAATTGGCGTCAGGTCCGGAGATACTGTATTCGCTGTTAAAACAGTTACCATATGGTCACTCCCTATCTATACAACACAATTCTTGTAGCAATCCGATTATAGCATAGAAGAAGAAAGATATAAAACGAACCTTCAATCAGAATCAGTGGGCGGGTTCGTTTGTCTCCCACTGATTGGTAGGTCACTCAACCAGGCATCAGCGTCCGCTAGATCCCGCATAAATTGATTTAGCTCTGAAGCGAGCGTTTTACGGACGGTTATCTGTGATAAATGGTGAAAGAGTAAGCAGTTACTTTTTTTATGAAACGTTTTCCGTTACACTTGTTATAAAGGAGGACGATCGTATGTTTAAGAAATTTGATATCTACCATTTCATATGTGCTGTTTTAGGAACGATTGGCTTAATCGGTATTGGAATTTCATTCGCTCAATTAAGTCTCTCAATGTTCCTCAGCTTCTCTCTTCTTACACTTGCTTCTATTTATGCTGGGTTTAGGCGCAAGAAACAATTACAGTCAACAACCGACTAGTGATTAGTGCCACCTTTCGCCATCCATTATCTCAAAAAAGGGGACGCAACAGTTGGTCGCGTCCCCTTTTTTAAGGTCATAAAGTAACTCCTTTACGTCTATTCCTCAAACGAAAACTTTTTTTACAATAAATTGTTCGTCATTAGAAACGAAGAATTGGAACGAAAGATGGCGACTCCTATGGGAAAAAAGTGAAGTCTGAAAATCCACTCTGACTGAGATTTGTAAAGGCAGAATGAGTTAAAGGCGAGCCCCGTGGAAAGCGTCCATCTGTAGTGGCAATGAGTCATCACTTTCGGAATAACGATACAACCATGATTTATGAAATCGATTCAACTATTTAGTAATTATATCAAAGATATCCTTATGGATAGAAGGGCTAGCCGCTATAAGGGTATCCTTCTTAAGAAAGTCTAGTGGTTTACCTTCATAATTTGTCGCTTTACCACCTACTTCAACAAGTAGGGCATACCCTCCTGCTACATCCCATGGCGCTAAATTAAAGCTTATATAAGCATCTAACTTCCCAACAGCAACATAGGCCATTTCTAGAGCAGCTACCCCATAAGAACGAACACCTCTGACTTCCTTAACAAGCCTTTCAAGCCGCCGATCTTGTAACATCCATCCCGAATTAAAACTTAAAATCGATTCATTGAGTGGATGGTTGACAATTGGAGGTACCTTTTCTCCGTTAAGAGTAGCCCCTTCCGCTTTTAATGAACTGTACATATCATTGTTCATGACATCGTAGACAATTCCTATAACTGGATGACCATCTTGATATATGCCAATAGAAATGGCAAAATGACTAGACTGATGAACAAAATTTATCGTACCATCAATAGGATCTAAAATCCAAACAGTACCATTGAGGTCTTTTATCTCTTCAAAGGAACCCTCTTCTCCCATAAGTCGATGATCTGGATACGTTTTTCTAATCTTATCTAAAAAGAATGCCTCGACATTTTTATCTACATCTGTCACCAAGTCATGCTGATTGGCTTTCGTGCTTATTGCGAATGAGGAGGAGGCCATTTGATCTTTAATGTAGTCACCAGCTTCTCTCGTCCATGTCTCAGCCGTTTGCTTTATTTTTACAAAGTCAAGAACACTTTCCTTCATCATCTATCATCTCCTCAATCACCTTAATATGTATTTTCTAACATATATCATATTTAACTCAATACGCGCAAATATATACTCGTTTTTACAACAGTCATTTGTGCCTATCATGTAGATTTTTTCGTTTATTCAGCTCCTCTGTGCAAAAAAAGTGAACCTAGGTAGGTTCACGTAATCGTTTAATTTTATGCTTCAAGACGCAGCCACTCACTACGGAGCTTTTCTAATTTTTGTTTACTTTTAGTAACTTGGTCGTGTTCGTTCCCTTGAATCGCGTCGAATAACGTTAGGAGTTCGTAGTCAATCTCCAATTTAAGGACCGGGATACGTTTCTCCCCATCTCGTCTTTTTAATGTTTGAATGACCTTCTCCATAGTTCGCACCCCTTTTCTTCAAATCTCTTTTATTCTTGAACAGACCAACAATGTTAATTGAAAAAATATAGTTACCACTACACTATGTCATTTATCAAAATTTTGCAACTATTTTTTACTGGTATTTATTTTCTTCCCTCATTCTCACATTTTAAAACGTAATTGAGAAAAAGTGAGGCAACTTTCTTTTTTTGTATAACGTGTTTTGGTAAAATACTCTTATAACATTAAGGGAAACCTAGGAGTCACTAGAATTTAAAGAGATTATAAACACATTAAAGTGATTTGTGTCATAACAGTAAGAGGAGTTGGTAACTATGGTATTTAACGGATTCACCAATGAAGATTTTGATGTCTTTGCTGTTGATGGACTTGATGAAAGAATGTCAGCCATTAAAGCAACGATACGTCCTAAACTTGAAGAACTCGGAGAACACTTCTCTGCCTATTTAGCCGAAAAAACAAATGAAGAAATATACTATCATGTAGCAAAGCACGCACGAAGAAAAGTTAATCCACCTGCGGATACATGGGTTGCTTTTGCAAACAGTAAGCGTGGCTATAAAAAGCTCCCTCATTTTCAAATAGGCTTATTTGGCACTCACGTATTCGTTTGGTTTGCCGTCATTTATGAATCACCTGTTAAAGAAGAGTTAGGTAAAACATTTAAAGCTGAGATTGATGACATTTATAATAAAATTCCAGACTCATTCCATTGGTCAGTTGATCACACTAAACCAGAAACACTACAACATAATAATATATCTAAAGAAGATCTTGACAAGATGTTTGATCGTCTAACTAATGTCAAAAAGGCAGAACTATTATGCGGCGTTTGCTTATCACCTGATGATAAGTCTGTTCAAAGTGGACAAGCGTTTATTAAAAAAGTTGAAGAAACATTTACAACCTTACTTCCTTTATACGAAACGGCGCAAAAGATTTATTTACAAGAAGCCTAATTGTTTCAACATTCTTAGGATTACAAAACACCATAAACGTTTAAACAAAAAGCAGACTCAACCTTGGATCTCTCTGAATGATTTTTCAGTGCATCCAATTAGCTAAGAGACTGCTTTTTGTTTATGAAAAAGCTTATTTCATTACAATTATATCTCCGCTCTCATAGTCTTTTGCTTTCTTTACAACATGATAAGCAGACTGTCCAGACTGTTTTTCATAGTCCTTAAAATGTTGCTTTTCCTCCGATTTTGAAGGAACAATCTGCTTAAACTGGTTATAGAGGGATAACAATCGTTCTCGTTCGACCCCTTTCCCATATGCCTGATCAATTGCTTCATAAAAATTAACAGCTTGTACCACTTCATCTTTCGACCAATCCATTGATATTGGCATATTAATTTCGCTCGACACCCATCTCATCCTTTCTAATTGGCTTTCAAAGTTAAGTCCTTTCTGTTATACTACATTTTGTTTGCGATTAAAAGTAGCAGTGGTCGTCAACCTGACAACTTGCCATAACATAAGAGGTGAAGAGAAAGTGTCATTTAAGTTACGTCAACAAAGAACACCATTATTTGATGGATTGCGTCAACATATAAAAGGTCATCCTGTTCAATTTCATATCCCAGGACATAAGCATGGGAATGGGATGGACCCAGAATTCAAACAGTTTATCGGCCCAAATGCGTTAGCAATAGACTTAATTAACATCGAGCCATTAGACGATCTCCATCATCCGGATGGTATTATCAAGGAAGCACAAGAACTAGCTGCGGAAGCGTTTGGAGCTGATCATACTTTTTTTTCTATTCAAGGGACAAGCGGTGCTATTATGACGATGATTATGACTGTATGTAGTCCAGGTGAGAAAATTTTAGTACCTCGGAATGTACATAAATCAATTATGTCTGCCATTATTTTCTCAGGTGCCACACCTATTTTTATTCATCCTGAATTGGATGAGCAACTAGGAATTTCTCATGGAATTACAGTAACATCCGTTAGAAGAGCCCTCAAGGCACACCCTGAAGCAAAAGGATTATTAGTTATTAACCCTACATATTTTGGCATTTCAGCCAATTTAAAAGAAATCGTCCAGTTAGCTCACAGTTATGATATGCCTGTTTTAGTAGATGAAGCTCACGGTGCCCATATTCATTTTAATGATAACTTACCATTATCCGCTATGCAGGCTGGAGCTGATATGGCTGCAACAAGTGTGCATAAGTTAGGAGGCTCCCTTACGCAAAGTTCAGTATTAAATATTCAAGGTACCCGCATTTCACCGTTACGTGTGCAAAGTATTATCAGCATGCTAACGACAACATCAACATCTTATATATTACTTGCCTCCCTTGATACTGCAAGACGGCATCTTGTATTAGAAGGCAAACAGCTCATTGATCAAACGATTGAACTTGCCTTGACAGCACGCAAAGAGATCAATCATATTTTGGGGCTCTCTTGCCCAGGCGAAGAAATCCTTGATGATAATGCCATCTATGATTATGATCCAACAAAACTTATCATTTCAGTGAAAGAACTTAATATTAGCGGATATGAAGTGGAAAAATGGCTAAGAGAGCATGCTAATATTGAAGTAGAGTTGTCTGATTTGTACAACATTCTTTGTATCTTGACAAGCGGAGATAGTCGTGAAGAAGTAGGTCATTTAGTAAAGGCATTAAAACAGTTATCCGATACCTTTTATACAGGAGAATTGTCACTATCCAATCACGTCCACACACAAGTACCTCATATGCCTACATTGGCTTTATCACCAAGAGACGCCTTTTATTCCGAAACAGAAATTGTGCGTCTAAAGGATGCAGCAGGTAGAATTAGTGCAGAATTCTTAATGATATACCCACCAGGCATTCCAATTTTTATCCCTGGTGAGATCATTGAACAAGAAAACCTTGATTATATTCATAAAAACTTAGAAGCAGGCTTGCCTGTTCAAGGACCTGAAGACCCATCTTTACAATATATTCGCGTTATAAAAGAGCGTAAGGCAATTCTTTAAATAGAGACATCACATGAATACAACATATTAAAAAGAGAGAAAACTGTGGTAGATACAGCTTTTCTCTCTTTTTAATATAATATCTGTTTTTCTCTTACTAAATGAGGTGCCAAATAGTATTATCTCCTTTTCTGTGACACACAAAGTGAGTCCCTCATATGGTTAATATTGTGCTTCCATGCCTAACGGAGGTAAAACAGACTTGAGAAACTCTGAAAGGGCTAAGGCTTCGGTATCATCTGTTACTTGGAAACTACTTTTAATCATATCTAGATCTTCTACATCTTCTCTCCCTAAAAGGAGGCATTTCCCTGATTGCAAACAGTTAATTAAAGGTTTACCAAAAAACAGGCTCGTGTAGACAATACCAAAATCATATCGACTGTGATCTGTTGTCATACCGACAAATTGGACATTCACCTTTTCCGATTCATCATATAACCGTTCGAAAAGCGTCATAGCAATCGCCTCCCTTTTTAAAGATTATATAAAAAAACAGTAATTTAGGCAATGGCCATTGATATGAGTGTGGTTTTTTTTGGGGAATTAGGTGAACTATCAACAATGGTGTTTGTTAAGTTGCTACATCGTACTATTAAAATGACGAACGTTTGGCTTCTATAAAATGGATGAGTTCTTCGGCGAAAATCATATCCTGTTTCGTTACTTGATAGTTACTGTTAAATAATCGGATTGTAATGATATATACTAGTTTTCCCTTTTCACGAATCGGTAAAAACATGGCGTGATCCTGAAATTTTCTCACATAAGTAAGAGCATGAATACGATCAACCATCAAAAAACCGTGACCAAAATTCTCTTCAAATCGCGAAAGTCCCTTAATGCCCAACGCATATGTGAGCCTAAATTGCCCCTTGTCATACGCATGCACCGTTAACGTCAATTTCTTTTTCTTATAAGCGTGGATCGTTTTTAAGACACGTACGATAAAGTCATCCTGATTATTAGCATAATCATAAGCTAATCCTACTTCTAATCTCAGCTCGTCTAAAAAATCAGATTTTTTCACAACTCCTCACCACCATCTCCTTGATGTTATCCTTTTCTTACAAGGGTACCGTTATTTTATCATAACAATACCAAAAAAAATGTCGCCATTTGTCTAAAGAAAAAAGTAAAAAGAATTACTAGAAACGTCATTCTATCACTGATTTTCGGCCATTTATTTGCTCATAAAATGGGATAATAGGGAAATGATGTGACTTTAATCCTCTGAGATGAGTGCTTCTTTTTCACGCTAAAACTACTATTGCTTAAACAATTCACCTTCATCTATTTTCACCAATCTGTAGATGTCAATAAAAATACGAGACAAAGCTATAAAAAGCTTTGTCTCGTCTGCCAGACTGTTATAACTATATGTCATTTTATGGCCATAACTCTTGTAGAATTTCAGTTGTCTCGTTTAGTGTAAAAGGCTTCCAGAAAAGCTCACCATAAATAAGCAAGTCTTGATGTAAGTGAAGGTCGCCATCCCCACCTTCTAGCGCACTGCTCGTCCCGGAGTTCCCTACATAACCTATTATCGTCTTTTCATCAATAACTTGGCCAACTTCTATATCATCTGCCACCGCATTAAGGTGTGCAAAGCGATTCATGATACCATTATCATACTGTACCCACACCTGCTTCCCACGCAGTCGGTCTAAAATATATTCAGGTGTGTGGCCAATTTCAGCAGCATGCTGTAAGTCCTCATTACGAACGCTTTCCGAGGAGTAATCTTCAAAATCACTATCTACTCTAACAACTGTTCCTTCAGCCATACCGTACACCGGAGTATCAGTTGTAATTTCTGCTCCAGTAGAATAGTCATACCAATCAATTCCTTCGTGATAACCATTTCGATACTCCCGAGGAGCCCCAGGTAAATGATTTTCAATCGTACTTACGGATGCACCTTCAATCGGACGTTCAAGAAAGGAAAGATAATCGATCATGTCTTCTGTAGTAAATGAATGAATATCTACTTTTTCCTCAACTGTAGGCTGCCAAGCTTCCACTACTTTTTCATCCCATGTTACGGTGATCATTTCACGTGGTTCTTCGATTGTGTAGTCCGTTTCCAAGCCTTTTTCAATAAATGCTGACGTTACAAACGGCTCTCCATCTTCTTCAACAATGAAGACATCCTCAGTAGCTAAGTATTCACCATTCACTTCTACTACTGGCACCCCATAAACAAAGTAAAATTCTCTATCGGCGATTGTTAACGTTAAGGTCTTATCTATATCGTCATACTCATAACTACCTTCTAAGGAATCTGCCAATTCATCTATGGCAAGATAATGTTCATCCTCCTCTTGAAATGTATGGAGCTGGAGTTGCTCTTCATTTACTTCCTCTACAAGGTCATTTTCTTCATTAGTCATCCCGTTAGCATTATTTTCAGTATTCGTTGGCATTTCATTGTTATCTTGCGGTCCTTCCTCTCCAGAATCATTTTGTTGTACTCCTTGACAAGCTGTCATCATTAAGCTTAAACAACCAAGTAATATCATATATTTTTTCATTCTACATACCTACCAATCATTATCATTCAATTGTCTCAGGGGCTACGATATCATATCCTTTTTCTCGTAACCCCCTCACAATGTCCTCTAAAGCATCTCTAGTAAATTCACGATCATGCATTAATAAGTTAGCACCATTGCGTAGTTCAGGCGCATTTACCATCACGTCTGTTAATGCCTCTTTTTCCATGTATTCCTCAACAAAATCATACCCATATGTCCAGTTCATCCACTGCATATTTTCGTCTTCCACTAATTGGGTCGAATAAGACGTATTTTTTCCAAATGGGGCACGAAAAAAACGAGGGCGTTCGCCAATCACTTCTTCAATTAGATCATTCAACTCAACAATTTCTTCGTATTGCTCCTCTTCACTTAAAGTGGTCAGGTCTTGATGTGTCATTGTATGGTTACCTATTTCAAATCCTAAATCATATAGGTGTTGTAAGTCTGCCCGTCCTTGCTCAGACTCCAAAAAGTGACCATTAACGAAAAAAATAGCACCGGCATCAAGCTCCTTCAAACTCTCAGCCATCTCCACACTATAATTGTCGGGAGCATCGTCAATTGTTAATAATACCACCTGTTCCTCGGCATCATCTATAGGACGAACCTCACTATTATCCAACTTATAAAGAGGCTCACTCTCTTCTTCTTCATTTCCTTCATCATTGTTAGCGATATTTACTGCTTCTTCTTGATTATTAACTTCCTGGTTATTTTGTTCATAGGCATTGGTCGTATCATTATCTATTGTCGTTGTTTGCTGGTTGGGATCATCGCCATTTGCACATGCTGTTAGCATCAGTGCACTCCCGGCTATTATACTTAGAGACAACGCTTTATACATCTAATTCCCTTCTTTCCGTAACAACCTATTTTCACATATCACATCTTATCATATTATAAAAAGCATTTAAATCATTCTTCATTTTAATGATTTTTGTCAGTTTTAATTCCATCACCTCTTTAGTACCATAAGACAAGACTTACATTTTTAGAAAAACAGCATTGGTTTGATCTTTCAGAAGATAACGCGTATCTTTTATAAAATTCTCTAGTGTGATTTAATATTGGTCAACTTATTTTTTACAGAACACTTGTCGAAATGCATTGAATTGGATAAATATGACTTATCATCACCACTGACCTGTCCTTTAATATAAAACGAACCTTCAATCAGTGTGAGTTTTCGCACTTCTCACTGAGTTGGTAATTTAGTGAATCAGGATTTTAGCGTTCGTTATATTCCGACAAAATAAATGTCACTCTGATTTTATTGTGGGTGGAGAATTTTACGGACGTTATCTATGTAGAGGCCATTAATACACGACATCTCTTTTTAATTAAGTGTGTTTATCCTCGCTAAAACAGGGGAATTATAAGCTTGATATTATACGTTAAGTATTGACCTATTGTCGTAATACGTTAAAATGGAGGATGTTGTGTTTTATTATGAAGGCATTTTCTTTAAAAAATAGAGAAAGGCAGTTGATAAGGTGAAGAAACTCACACCAGTATTTACAATCTCATTAACAATTGCACTCGCTTTTATCATTTGGGGAGCTTTTGCTCCAAATAACCTTGAGTCCATCACCGGATCAATCCAAAGCTTCATAACAGATCAGTTCGGATGGTTTTATTTGTTAGCCGCCACCGGCTTTTTAGGCTTTGCTATCTTTTTAATTTTCAGCCCTTATGGACGAATTAAACTTGGAAAAGACGAAGATAAACCGGATTATAACTATTTGACGTGGTTTTCTTTTTTATTTACTGCTGGAATGGGGATAGGCTTAGTTTTTTGGGGTGTTGCTGAACCTATTTACCATTTATACGATCCCTCTCCCGCTGCTAACGTTGAAGGCGGGACAATCGGAGCTGCTGGATCCGCTCTAAGATATTCCTTTTTCCATTGGGGGTTTCATCCATGGGCAATTTATTCAATCGTGGGTCTGACACTGGCTTACTTTAAATTTAGAAAAGGGGCACCTGGTGTCCTAAGTGCTACTTTCCAACCGTTAATAGGGGACAAAATTAATGGAGGTATTGGGACAACAATTAACGTTATCGTTGTCTTCGCTACTATTTTTGGCGTCGCTACCTCATTAGGATTTGGAACCGCCCAAATAGGTGGGGGCTTGTCTAACATTTTCGGGTTTGAAAACACGTTTTTCCTACAATTAATGATTATTGTTGTTGTAACCTTTCTTTATATGTTATCATCGCAGACTGGTTTAAATAAGGGAATACGAATTTTAAGCAAAGCAAACATTTATTTAGCTATGGCTTTAATGCTATTTCTTTTATTCTCTGGACCAACAAACTTTATTATGAATTCTTTTACTCAAACGCTAGGTAATTATGTTCAAAATCTCGTATCAATGAGCTTCCAACTAGATACATTTAACATAGAATCAACGTGGGTAGAGGGGTGGACGATCTTTTACTGGGCATGGTGGATTGCTTGGGCACCATTTGTCGGCACATTTATTGCACGTGTATCTAAAGGGCGTACTATTCGTGAATTTGTCTTAGGGGTTATTGCAGTACCTACTATTTTTGGGGCTCTCTGGTTCTCTATATTTGGGGGTACGGCAATTAATTTAGAAACATTACAAGGCATTAGCGTTATGGAAGTTATGAGTGAATCAGGAGAAGAATCCGCTTTATTCTTCGTTTTACAACAATTTAACTTCGGGTGGTTATTATCGATAATTGCCATCTTTCTTATCGCATCCTTTTTTATAACTTCCGCAGACTCTGCCACGTTTGTTTTAGGAATGCAGACAACAAATGGGAGTTTAAATCCTCCTAACAATGTTAAATTAGTGTGGGGAATTGTCCAGTCATCTACAGCTGCCATCCTTCTTTATTCTGGCGGACTTAATGCGTTGCAAACCGCGTCGATTATTGCTGCATTTCCTTTTGCTATAATTATGATCTTTATGATTATTAGCTTAGTAAAAGCATTAAGACGAGAAGTATTACCGCAGCGATATAAATTCAAAAAAGAACATTAAGGTACTAAGAGTAGTTCTGATTTGGGATATTTTCTCAAACTGAACTACTTTTTTTAATTCGTATAAAACGAACCATCAATCACTCTCTTTATCACCCATTGTTACAATTCTCTTATGGAATTAACATCACTTTAAATTTGACTTTACCGTTGTGAGCATACTCTCGTTGTTCAATTTTTTTGGAGGTAAAGTAAAATCAGATACCAGTAAAAACTATTAAATATCTCACCTTTGCTGAAACAAATCTCCCCCCTCATTCGTCTATATAATAACTAACTTTTTTAGACACATAATGTTATTAAAAATAGCGAATGGTCGTTTGTCTTGTCAATTATTCACACCAGCTTTCATTTTCGTAACATTTCTATTACACCTTTCATTAAAGTAGAGTAAACATGATAGTATGAAAATACTTGGAGTTACTTTTATATTCTTGGGAAAGTATCTCTTTCATTTTTTCAGAGGAAATTGTCTGATTCTAAAATGTAATGTCGTAAGGGGGGATTGTTTAATGTTAGGTAAGCTCAATCGATGGGTAATGGTGATGTCGCTGATTTCATTCTTTTGCATATTATCAAGCTGTTCAAACACAAAAAATATTAGTGACAACTATCCTTTTTTAAATGACACTGAAGATAATGTCCCTGTCACTCTTTTGTTTTCCAATGAGTCTGATTTAGCTGAGGAGCACATTTATTATGATGCTTTAATAGATGTTCAACAATCTTACCCTGACAAGTTATCAAATGTAATCGTCATTTCCCAAGAGGAAGACGAACTAATAGACTATTATAATATCGATACGTACCCTACCTTACTTATTTTAGATGACCTTCATATAAAGTTAAGAATTGAAGGACCACAAGGGTTAGCTAATATTTATGAGGAAGTAGAATTTATCTTACTAAATTCACTAGAAAAGGCATCATGAAAAAACATGACGCTTTCCCTGACTCCCCCTTATACTCATACTCTGCGATACTAAAAGCCACTGTACAATTGTACAGTGGCTTTTAAATCTCTTACTTCACGATATGAATCGGCATACCTAACGCTACTTCAGCCGTTTCCATTGTAATCTCACCTAAAGATGGGTGAGCATGAATTGTAAGAGCTAGATCTTCTGCAGTCATTCCAGCTTCAATCGCCACACACGCTTCAGAAATCATATCTGATGCATTGTGTCCTGCAATCTGAACACCCAACACGAGACCATCCTCTTTACGAGTCACCATTTTCAAGAATCCTTCAGACTCATTTAAAGAAAGGGCACGCCCATTTGCCTGGAATGGGAATTTAGCTGCTACAACATCATAGCCTTGATCCTTCGCTTCTTTCTCAGTTAACCCAACGCTAGCTAGTTCTGGACCTGAGAACACAACTTCTGGGATAGCTGTATAATCAATTTCAGCTGGTTCTCCTGAAATAGCTTCAGCAGCTACTTTTCCTTCATAAGAGGCTTTATGAGCTAAAGCAGGACCGGCAACGATGTCACCAATAGCATAAATGTTACTTGATGATGTACGGCATTGTTTATCGATCTTCACAAGACCTTTATCGTCAAGTTCAACACCTGCTTGTTCAAGACCAAGCTCATCAGTATTAGCACGACGTCCTACAGTTACAAGAAGAACATTGCCTTCGAATTCTTCTTCTTTCCCTTTAACTTCAGCTTTTACTTTAATACCATTATCAGTTTCTTCCATTCCTTGAGCAAAAGTTTCTGTTTTAATCGTAACACCAGCTTTTTTCAAACGACGGGCAACAAGTTGGCTCATTTGTTTCTCGAATCCAGGAAGGATTTGCTTCGTACCTTCAAGGATCGTCACTTCTGAACCTAGGTTAGCATACGCTGAACCTAATTCTACCCCGATATAGCCACCACCGATAACAACAAGTTTTTCTGGCACTTCTTGAAGAGAAAGAGCTCCTGTAGAAGAAACAACTTTGTCGCTCCATTTGAACTTAGGCAATTCAATTGGAGTTGATCCTGTTGCGACAATACAATTGTTAAATTTATACGTTTGAGATGATTTTTCATCCATAATTTTAACTGTTGAATTATCTACAAAATAAGCTTCCCCTTTAACGATGTTAACGTTATTTCCTTTTAATAGCCCTTCCACACCACCTGTTAATTTCTCAACAACAGATTGTTTCCAAGCTTGGACTTTTGAGAAGTCAAGTTTTACATCTCCAACAGAAATCCCCATATCTTCAGAGTTTCCTGCGTTATGGAAACGATGTCCTGCTTCAATAAGTGCTTTAGAAGGGATACAACCGACGTTTAAACAAACGCCACCCATGTTTTCTTTTTCAACAATCGTGACTTTCTGTCCTAATTGAGCTGCACGAATAGCTGCAACATAGCCTCCAGGACCTGAACCAATGACGAGCGTATCTACTTCTTCTGGAAAATCTCCTACAACCATAATTTATCCCTCCATTACTAATAATTGTGGATCATTTAACAGACGCTTAATGTGGTTAAGCGCATGCTGTGCTGTCGCACCATCAATCATACGATGATCAAAGCTTAATGACAAGGCTAATACAGGTGCCACGACGACTTCCCCATCTTTCACAACAGCTTTCTCTTGGATACGACCGAGACCAAGGATAGCTACTTCAGGGTGGTTAATAACTGGGGTAAACCATTGACCACCAGCGGAACCGATGTTTGTAATTGTCGTAGATGCTCCTTTCATTTCCTCAGAGGAGAGTGACCCTTCACGTGCCTTTGTAGCAAGTTGGTTAATCTCATCAGAAATACGGAAGATCGATTTACGGTCTGTATCTTTGACAACTGGTACAAGAAGCCCTTTTTCAGTATCAGCGGCAATCCCGATATTATAGTAATGCTTGTGCACGATTTCTTCAGTTGAATCATCAAGAGACGTATTAAGCATAGGGTACTCACGAATAGCGGATGTGAGAGCTTTTACAACGTAAGGTAGATAAGTTAACTTAACCCCTTTTTCTTCTGCAACTGGCTTAAATTGCTTACGGTGTGCAACAAGGTTTGTTACTTCCACCTCATCCATTAATGTAACGTGAGGGGCTGTACGCTTGGAATTCACCATTGCTTTTGAAATAGCTTTACGGATGCCCGACATTTTTTCTCTTGTTTCTAACTCTTCATTAGCAGGCTGATAAGCTGCAACAGGCTTTTTCTCTTGTGCTTGTTCTGAATCTGTAGAAGCCGCTGGCGCACTACTTTCTTCAGATTGGCTGTCACCTGAAAGATAAGCATCAATATCTTCTTTTAGAACGCGACTGTTTTTGCCTGTTCCTTTTACTTTACGGATATTGACATTTTTTTCACGCGCATATTTACGTACGGATGGCATTGCGATAATGCGGGAATTTTCATCCACTTCCTCATCAGCTTCAGGAGTAGAAGCAACTGGATCTGCTTCTTTCGCTTCTGTTTCTTCTTTCGCGTCTTCTTCTCCGCTTCCATGTGCATCTTCAGGCTGTTCAGCATCTGTTTCAAATGTAATGATAACTGTTCCGACCTCAGTTACAACCCCTTCTTCAACAAGGATTTCTTTAACGGTCCCTTCTACAGGAGAAGGAATTTCTACAACAGCTTTATCGTTTTGAACTTCACATAAAACGTCGTCTTCTTTTATTTCATCGCCTTCTTTAACTTCCCATTTTACGATTTCACCTTCATGGATTCCCTCACCGATATCAGGGAGTTTAAATTCATATGCCATGATATTGCCTCCAATTCTTTGTCATTTTTAGTACAGAAGATGCTTCCAAATATCTCTCAAAGTCAGTAACAGAGAAAAAGGAGGTTATATTCCCCACTCCTTCTCGTTAAATCCACCCAGCCAGTCCGATCATCTTATCAGACCGACTGAGTATAATCATTATGAAAGAATTAAATTTAGAAGTTCATGACTTCTTTCGCTTTAGCTGCTACGTCCTTAGAGCTTGGGAGCCATAGATCTTCAGCCGTTGCAAATGGGAAAATAGTGTCTGGAGCTGTCACTCGTAAAACCGGGGCCTCTAAACTTAAAATCGCACGGTCATTAATTTCAGCTACGACATTCGCTGCAATACCAGCTTGCTTTTGAGCTTCTTGAACAACGATAGCTCGATTTGTTTTCTCAACTGATGAAATGATGGTATCAATATCTAGTGGGCTGATAGTACGCAAGTCAATGACTTCTGCAGAAATACCATCTTTCTCTAATTCTTCAGCAGCTTTTAATGATGTATGAACCATCGCACCATAAGTCACAATTGTAATGTCTGTTCCTTCTCGCTTAATATCTGCTTCTCCTAATGGGAGCGTATATTCTTCTTCAGGTACTTCTTCACGGAATGAGCGATAAAGTTTCATATGTTCTAAAAAGACAACTGGATCATTATCGCGAATCGCAGAAATCAAAAGTCCTTTAGCATCATACGGTGTGGAAGGAATAACAACCTTTACACCAGGCGTTTGTGCCATAAGTCCTTCAAGACTATCAGCATGAAGTTCAGGTGTTTTTACCCCCCCACCAAAAGGAGAACGAATCGTCACTGGTGAATGGTAAACACCACCCGAACGATAGCGCATCCGTGCCATTTGCGCAGCAATAGCATCGAAAGTTTCAAAAACGAAACCGAAAAATTGAATTTCCATAACAGATCGATATCCTGTCACACTTAAACCTGCTGAAAGGCCACCGATTCCAGATTCAGCAAGAGGTGTGTCGAATACTCGATCTTCTCCAAATTCTTTTTGAAGTCCTTCAGTAGCACGGAATACTCCGCCATTTTGACCTACATCTTCACCGAACACAAGTACTTTTTCATCATTTTTTAGCTCTGTTCGCATCGCATCAGTAATTGCCTGAATCATTGTCATTTGTGCCATAGCTTACTTCGACTCCTTTTCTTTATACTGTTCGTACTGCTCCTGAAGGTTAGCCGGAAGTTCTTCACCCATGAGTTCGATCAGGTCAGTGACTTTTTGTTTTGGTGTTTCATCAGCTTTTTTGATCGCTGCTTTGATGTCTTCTTTCGCTTGCTCAACAACCTTATCTTCGTCTTCCTCGCTCCAAAGTTTTTTAGACTCGAGGTATTTACGGAAACGGACTAGCGGATCTTTTTTCTCCCATTCGCTATCTTCCTCAGAAGTACGATAGCGTGTTGGATCGTCTCCAGCCATTGTGTGAGGACCATAACGATAAGTTAATGTCTCAATTAATGTTGGTCCATTGCCATCTAATCCACGTTGTCTTGCTTCTTTTGTTGCTACATAAACAGCTAATAAGTCCATACCATCTACTTGAACGCCATGAATACCTGCAGCCACTGCTTTTTGTGCAATAGTTTTAGCAGCAGATTGCTTTTCAACAGGTACGGAAATAGCAAATCGGTTATTTTGTACGATGAAAATGGCAGGAGAGTTAAAAGCGCCTGCGAAGTTCATTCCTTCGTAGAAATCCCCTTGGGAAGCGCCACCATCACCAGTGTAAGTAATTGCCACAGCATCTTCTTTATTTTTTTGAAGTCCCATAGCAACACCAGCAGTTTGCGTAATCTGTGCCCCAATAATAATCTGTGGCATCATCACACGTACACCCTCCGGCATTTGTCCACCTTTGAAATGACCTCTTGACCATAAGAAAGCCTGGTCTAGTGGTACACCATGATAATGAATTTGAGGAATATCACGATAACCTGGTAAAATCCAGTCTTGTTTTTCTAAAGCAAATTGCGAACCGATCATTGAAGCTTCTTGACCTGCTACTGGTGCATAGAATCCTAATCGACCTTGTCGATTCAACGAGATAGCACGTTGATCCCAAATACGTGTGTATACCATGCGAGTCATTAGCTCTTTTAATTCTTCATCAGATAGATCTGGCACAGCATCTTCATTTACAATGTTTCCTTCTTCATCAAGAATCTGAAACGTTTGGAACTGCTCTTCAACTTGTTGCAATTCTTTTGTTTTTTCCATGAAACTTGTCACCTCATCCTTTCTTCTCCCTAAATATTATTATCGTTGTTTTATTTTCGTCAAAATCACTATTTAGTTACAATACCCAAGTAAACTGTTTACAATGTGATTCGACACGTTTATGCAGTCCATAGTGGTTGTATTCCCTGTTAATTGTGAGATAACCATTTTATTATGACTATCTCCCTAGACTGTAATACTTTATATCTCAATTGACTGATACAACCCCTATATACGATTATAAGTTTACATGATCTAATATTTATTAGTCAACGTTTTTGCTCTTGATTTAATCGTTTTTTTATCCCTTTTTGTTGTTAATACTTTCACAAAGAAAAACAAAACTGTTATATAGTTATTTTTTGTCTGTTATAATTTACGTCAATTTTATGAACAATCATTGATGAGCACGTTTTCACTTGCTTCTTCTCCACGATATATCATGTCTGTTAAGCACTAGAAAAAGAGGAGCACTCCTCTCCTCTATGATGCACTTATTTTGTCGTGACATTAAATCCAACCGATTCGTAAAAGACAATCTTAGCTTCATTAAAGTCATTTAGTAACACGTTGAATTCGTCTGAGAGTTCTGTAATACGAGCGTAACTCTCATTCACCTTTTCTTGCTGTTCTTCTAACTCGTCATTATGACTCTCCTCATCCACCACCATTTCAAAAAGTTTTATATCCTCATCGATCGATTTTACATATTGGCTATATAACTCTTCATATACACTTTTACGCTCATTTTGAATGTCAATTAAGGTTTGCCCTGCCTCTTTTGCCTGATCTTCTTCAAGTTCCTCTACGTACTGTTCAGCTTCTTGAAACGCCTCAAAAGCATTATCAATAAATTTTTTTTCTTCTTCCATCATACTTCTTCTAGTTTCTGCAGACTCAATCGCTTTCTGAGACAGGGGTTTAATTTCTTCTAGTGATGATAAACTAGCCATGTCATTATACAATTGAACTTCTTTTTTCTCTGCTTCAACAAGAGGTTCTTGAAGGCTCTTCATCTCATTTTCAATTTGGACAGATGTTTCTAGCTGGTCATACATTAATTCGGCAGGATCATCACCAACACAGCCACTTAAAATTGTTAATAATGATATGAAGGTGATACCTATAACAAAATTTTTCAAGCAAAAACCCCCTTAATTGTACTTAATTGTCCACAATTAACAAACTACCTTATTTTTTTTACGAATACAAGAATCTTGTCATCTCAAATAGATTAACGCCTTTTTTGGAAATATAGGTATTCATCCATTCCTTGTAAAAACAATTGCATAGCATGTTATTACGCCGCACATTGTGTGTGGTATTAAAGAACTTAAAAGGAGGCATTTATCTTATGTACGGACATGGTGGAGGATTTTGTTGTGACCCTTGTGGCTTCGGCCAACAACACTTCCCTAGTTATGGTTACCCAACACAAGTAGCCGGTGTAGGGACTGGTGCAGGTAAAGGGTTTGCGTTAATCGTGGTACTTTTCATTTTGCTCATTATTGTGGGCGCTTCGAAATTCCACGGATAATCACTTTTTTTCGTCGGAAGTATCCAGCTACGGATACTTCCTCTTTTCTTCGGGTAAAAAAGTGTATATGATAGACTAAGTAAGACAAACTGGAGGATTAGTCAAACTTGCCAGCGAAAGGAGCATCTACTATGTTGACAATGAACGATATTATACGGGAAGGACACCCTACCCTTAGACAGAAAGCAGAACCCATTTCGTTACCACCATCCACCGAAGATAAAGAGACGTTAAAAAAAATGCTGGATTTTCTCGTACATAGCCAAGACCCAGAAATGGCTGAAAAACACGGACTTCGTCCTGGTGTTGGTTTAGCAGCCCCTCAAATTAATATTAGCAAACAAATGATGGCTATACGTTCTACAGATCATAATGACGAGATCGTTGAATATGCCCTCTTCAATCCAAAAATTATTAGTCATTCTGCTGAAACAACTTACTTGGAAAGCGGTGAAGGATGTCTTTCAGTAGACCGAGAAGTTAACGGAATTGTACCGAGGTATGCAAGAATTAAAATTGAAGGATACAGCCTAGAAGGTAAGAAAATAACTGAACGATTGCGCGGTTTTCTAGCTATTGTGTTTCAACATGAATTGGATCATTTAAACGGGATCATGTTTTATGATAGAATTGAACAAGATGATCCTTTTAAACAGCCCCTTCCACCTGGGGAAATAGTCATTCGCAATGAT
This sequence comes from Salipaludibacillus agaradhaerens, assembly GCF_002019735.1. Taxonomy (NCBI): domain Bacteria; kingdom Bacillati; phylum Bacillota; class Bacilli; order Caryophanales; family Bacillaceae; genus Salipaludibacillus; species Salipaludibacillus agaradhaerens. The sequence continues at coordinate 65,379 of NZ_KV917378.1, read as the reverse complement.
ACAGATGCTCCCCTCTGAATCAGTTGATACAGAGGGGTTTTTCAATACTTACTCGGGAAGACATGTGATTTTGGTGACACCACATCTTTTTGTAATAGGTGGATTCTGTTTGTGCCATACTATTTGATATCTTATCCGTTATCACGTTTAAACCACTTGGTAATCTGACTTTCTTTAAAGTGACGATATTACTATTTATCATTAAAATAGTCTTCAATAGGAAACATGAGCCTTGAATTGAACGGATAGAGGGTTTAAAATGTTGAAAAGGTGGAGAGAACGTTTACTAAAAGATTCCCGACAATGATATATAGTCTGACTTAATGCTGGTAACCCATTCTTCCATCCTTCTTTCTCCGTGAGGACTGAAAAAGGGGATGATCTTTTGTGTTACCATGTTAACAGGATTATTTTTGAATGTTTTTAACACTTGCTACATAGGTATTCGCTCTTTAGGTGAACGATCCGGAGCGCCCAAAGGAGCCCTATTATATTAAAATGCCTTATACACATAAAGGAGAGGATTACATGATTTTTAAAGTGTTTTACCAAGACACTCTAGAGGAAACACCTGTAAGAGAACGAACTAACGCTTTGTACATGGAAGCATCAACTGAGGAAGAAATACGCAAAAAACTGGCTGAACGCCGCTACAATATCGAATTTGTGACCCCATTATCAGAAGAAGCACTTCAATATGAGAAAGATAATAACGAAGACTTCCACGTGGAGAATCTGTAATAGATGAAAGCTAAAAATCATCAAGTTGCGATCTTTGCCCTTGGGGGTCTGGGCGAAATTGGGAAGAACATGTACGCTGTCCAATTTCAAGATGAGATTATTATTATTGATGCGGGTATTAAATTCCCAGAGGATGAATTGTTAGGGATTGATTACGTTATTCCGGATTATACGTATTTAGTCAAAAATGTAGACAAAATTAAAGGGCTTTTCATTACGCACGGACATGAAGATCATATCGGGGGAGTTCCTTATTTATTGAAAGAGATCAATGTTCCTATTTATGGAGGTAAACTTGCCCTTGCTTTAATCAGGAATAAACTTGAAGAACATGGTCTTCTTCGTACAGCCAAGCTCCACGAAGTAAATGAAGATGATATTATTAAATTTCAGAAAACAGCCGTCTCGTTCTTTAGAACGACACATAGTATTCCTGATTCATTCGGTATCGTCGTTAAAACACCATCAGGTAACATCGTACAAACAGGTGATTTTAAATTTGACTTTACCCCTGTAGGTGAGCCAGCTAATTTATCAAAAATGGCTAAAATTGGAGAAGAAGGCGTCCTTTGTCTCCTCTCTGACAGTACAAATAGTGAAGTTCCAGGATTCACCATGTCGGAGCGAAAAGTAGGAGAAAGCATCGACTCAATCTTTAGAAAAGTTGATGGACGTATTATTTTTGCTACCTTTGCATCAAATATTTATCGGCTTCAGCAAGCTGTAGAAGCCGCAGTCAAGTATCATAGGAAAGTCGCGGTGTTTGGACGAAGCATGGAGTCCGCTATTAGAATTGGACGTGAGCTAGGCTATATTAAAGCACCTGAAAGCACCTTTATTGATGCTTCTCAGTTAAATAAAATTCCTGCTGATCAAATTCTAATACTGTGTACAGGCAGTCAAGGAGAACCAATGGCAGCCTTATCTCGAATTGCGCATGGGACTCACCGCCAAATTCAGATCATTCCTGGAGATACAGTCGTATTTTCTTCTTCTCCTATTCCAGGAAACACGTTAAGCGTTAGCAAAATTATAAACCAACTCTTTAAAGCGGGAGCCGAAGTCATTCATGGCTCACTTAATGACATTCACACTTCTGGACACGGTGGTCAAGAAGAACAAAAACTTATGCTTCGACTTATGAAGCCAAAATATTTTATGCCAATTCACGGGGAGTATCGCATGTTAAAGATGCACACTAAACTCGCTGAAGACTGTGGTGTCCCAGAAGAAAATTCGTTTGTAATGGATATTGGTGATGTGCTTGCATTAGATAAAAACGAAGCTGTACTAGCTGGTAAAATCCCTTCAGGCTCTATTTACGTAGATGGAAATGGTATTGGAGATATAGGGAATATCGTTCTACGCGACCGCCGTATTCTATCTGAAGAAGGATTAGTTGTCGTCGTTGTTAGCCTTAATATGAAAGAATTTAAAGTGGCTTCAGGTCCGGATATTATTTCGCGTGGATTTGTTTATATGAGAGAATCAGGCGATTTAATCAATGAAGCACAAAAGAAGCTAGCAAACCATTTGAACAATATGATGGAGAACAAAACATCGCAATGGTCAGAAATTAAAAATGAAATTTCTGACACGTTAGGGCCGTTTTTATATGAAAAAACTAAGCGTAAACCAATGATCTTACCAATCATAATGGAAGTATAAACGTAAAGAGACAGGGAGAACTCCCTGTCTCTTTACGTTCTGGTAAAGGGGCTTGATTATTTTATTATCACCAGCCCTTTTAATCGTCTTCATCAAATAAATCTTTTTCCATTCTGCTAATGTCTTTATCTGCCCCGATAACAATGATAATATCATCCTGTCTTAATACTTCATCGGCAGATGGAGAAACATTTATTTCCTCATCACGTTTTATTGCCATAACATTACATCCGTATTTAGCCCGAATGTCTAAATCAATCAATGTACGATTATTAACTGTTTGACCAGCTTCTAATTCCACAATGCTGTACTCATCAGATAATTCCAAGTAATCTAGGACATTTTTCGACACAATATTATGAGCAATCCTCACTCCCATATCCCGCTCTGGATGAACCACTTTATGCGCTCCAATTTTACTAAGCACTTTCTCATGATAATCGTTTTGTGCCTTGACTGTAATATGATTCACACCTTGTTCCACAAGCATCAAGGTGGTAAGTATGCTTGATTGTATATTGTCTCCGATAGCGACTACTACATGATCAAAGTTTCGAATCCCTAGACTTTTCAAAGTATTTTCCTCTGTGGTGTCGGCCACTACAGCATGTGTGGCAATGGGCGCAAATTCATTTACCTTATCTTCGTTTGTATCGATCGCAAGTACTTCCATCCCTTGCTCGCTTAACGATTTGCATATACTTCCACCAAAACGTCCTAGTCCTATAACGGCAAATTGTTTTTTCATTGTAATCCCCCGGTTCTTTTTCTTTCACTATTATTTATCATACCTAGAAAATCACAAAGGATCAATTAGAAAGTCTGTACCCCCGTCAGGAATTTATGTAAGTAGGGAACCATTCACATTATGTCTCCTGTACTATAAGACAAATATTTTGAACCCATTAAGGATCGATTAAATAGTCTCCATTTTTGAAGACGAGCACAGCAAAAAGTCTGGCAGTGTTATCACTACCAGACTATATTCGTAAGTATCATTAAACTTTAAGCGTATCTTGACCAGGTTTCCAGTTAGCTGGACATAAACCGCCAGTTTGTAAGGCCTGAAGAACGCGTAACGTCTCGTCAACATCACGACCAATATTATTATGATTAACAACAGCGTACATTAATTCACCTTCAGGGCTAATAATGAATAAACCGCGAAGTGCAACGCCTTCTTCTTCAATAAGCACCCCATAATCTCGTGAAACGGTATGATTCGTATCTGCAGCTAAAGGATATTTAAGATCTCCCAATCCATTATCGTCACGATCTGTGTTAATCCACGCTAAGTGAGTGTGAATCGTATCCGTAGATACCCCGATAACCTCAGCATCTAAGTCCTCAAATTCATCGTAACGGTCACTTAATGAGGTAATTTCTGTTGGGCAGACGAAAGTAAAGTCCATCGGATAGAAGAAAAGAACTGTCCATTTGTCTTGTTTCATATTGTCTTCAAGACTCACTTTTCCAAATTCTTTATTGGCCATCACAGCATCCATTTCAAATCGTGGTGCTTGCTTAGCGACCATACGCTTTTCTGACATTTTGAATCCCTCCAAATAGTTTGTGCAAAATTGAACAATTAATATTATATGATAATAATTACAGCTCGTCAACCAAGCTCCTTTTTTCTTTTGATGCTTTTACCATCACTATGTTTAACTAACATACCTGTTGTGGTAAACTCTTTAAGTAACACAATTACATTAATAAAGTGAGGCGATCATGTTATGCAGACATGGATTCAATCAATTAATTGGTCTGAAATAGGAACAAAAGCATTAACCGTTTCAATCCAATTAATTGGTATCCTTATTGTTTTTCTCATCATTCGTGCGATAGGCAAGAAATTTATTGCCACAAGCTTTAAAAAATTCAGTGAACAACGTAATATTTCTCATGGAAGAGTCCACACATTAGAAAAATTAGCTTCTAATGTATTTTCATATATCCTACTTTTTATCGTCATTACCCTCATAGTTGGCGTATTTGAATATGATATTGCCCCATTAATAGCTGGTGCAGGTATTGTCGGTTTAGCCATCGGTTTTGGTGCTCAAGGCTTAGTTAGTGATATAGTAACAGGCTTCTTTATTCTCTTAGAACGCCAGCTTGAAGTAGATGAGTATGTTACGGTCGCTGGACTCGATGGTATTGTAGAAGAAGTAGGTTTACGTACGACACGTTTAAGAGGATTTGACGGAACTGTTCATTACATTCCAAATCGAGAAATCAGCAGTCTAAGTAACCATTCTCGTTCGAATATGAGAGCATTAGTCGATATGAGTATTAGTTACGACGATAACATCGACGAAGCCATGGAAGTGATGCAAAAAGTGTGTGACAAGATAGCCGCGGAAGAAGAACTCATTAAAGAAGGTCCACATGTTGTGGGTGTGCAAAATTTAGGTGATAGTGACGTTGTCATACGGATTATTGCCCAAACGGCTAATATGGAACAATGGGGTATTGAACGACGCCTAAGAAAAGAAATGAAGGAAGCGCTCGATGCTCATGGTATTGAAATTCCTTTTCCTCACCAAGTTAACTTACGTAAAGAAGTGAATTAAACATAGTCATCGCACCAAACCTAACTTTCCTTTATAATTTATTCAATGGCTCATTTAGAAAGAAGTCAACTTCTTCTTCAAAAGGACAAAAACCAGACGCGTGTCATGAGACATAGTCTGGTTTTTAAAAGGTCCTATTTTTAATGCTTGATAGATTGCTCGACTCGTTCACACACTTCATTTGCGGTTAAGCCTTGGGCAGAAATAACTGCTGACTGTGTATTCGTATCTTGTATACCCATCATGTTTTCTTGTTGACCAGACACAACACAACAATCACAATTTGCTGCATCTTCTTGATTTTGCAATGATACCACATCGTATCCTTTTGCTTGGAGAGCTTCCTCCACATCTTTTAAAGATGGTTCTACACCGATTTTTGGCATGTTAAACGCCTCCTTTTCTTTTCTGCACACTTAGTTTATCCATCAATTAGCCTCATATGCAGTAAGAAAAAATAACTTAGCGTCTCCCTAACCATTCCTTTAAAAATTGAACAGCAGGTAGTAAAGCTTCTTCACTGGCATTTAATTTAGCTGAATGCAGCCCAGCTTCACTCTCTACCCCAAGCCAGAACATGGCCCCAGGAATTTCTTCAAGGAAGTAACCAAAATCTTCGCCAGTCATTGCTTTTTCACACGACTTGAATGTCAGATGATCCGACGTGCGAGCAAAGTCAATGAGCTCATGAGTTAAATTCTCATCATTGTAAACTTGACAGTAATTAGAGCCATAATCAATTGTTACGCCACACTTAAAGCTCGACTCAATCCCTTTTGCCATACCTTCAATACGCTCTTTAATATCTTTCATCGCCCGAAGTGACAATGTACGGATTGTTCCCTCAATACGAGCATGCTCAGCAATAATGTTTTGTTTCGTTCCACCTTCGATTTTCCCAATCGTCACCACTGCCGAGTCAAGCGGTGATACATGCCGTGCCACAATCGTCTGTAATTGCGTTACTAAATGACTGGCAGCCACCACCATATCTTCAGTAAGATGAGGGTAAGCTGCATGCCCTCCCTTACCATGTAAATCTATAAATAGTTCGCTCGTATTAGCAAATAAAATTCCTGGCTTTGTCGCCATTGTTTTCACTGGAAGCTCAGGTGCAATATGAAGAGCATATATTTCCTGTGGTTTCCATTCTTGAAACGCCTCAGATGCGAGCATCGGTTTAGCTCCCCCAGGCCCTTCTTCAGCAGGCTGAAATATAAATACGATATTGTGCTGAGGTTGCTCAACAGAGAAGTGCTCAACAAGTGCTAGTGTTATGGCCATATGCATATCATGTCCACACGCATGCATCATACCGTCATGGACGGAGGAAAAGGAGCACTCCGTCTCTTCACTAATTGGTAAACCGTCCATATCAGTCCGATAACCGATCGTTTTACTGCTGTCTCTTCCAGCTATAAACACGAGGACGCCTGTCTGCCATGTTTTATACGATAAGTAATCGTCAGGACACTGTTTAACAATGTCAAGAATAAACTGCTGCGTTTTAATCTCCTCAAAACCTTTTTCAGGGATTTGGTGAAGCGCCCGGCGACGAGTCACCAGGCGCTCATGTAACGACATATCATCTTGATGTAACATCACGACATCACTCACTTAGCTTTCTAAGCTCTTGCTTTATTTCTGTTTTTCCTTTAGTTTTCTCATCGATTTCTTTAATGACTTTCGCTGGTGTTCCTGCTACTACAGTATTAGATGGCACATCCTCAGTAACGATAGCACCGGCTGCAACAACAGCGCCTTTACCAACCGTCACCCCTTCTAGAATAACGGCATTAGCACCAACAACCACGTCGTCTTCAATAACGACTGGCTTAGCTGATGGCGGCTCAATAACACCTGCTAATACAGCTCCTGCACCAATATGACAATTCTTACCTACTGTTGCTCGTCCACCAAGAACAGCATTCATGTCAATCATCGTTCCCTCGCCGATCACCGAACCAATATTTATGGAAGCGCCCATCATAATGACAGCAGAATCACCAATGTCAACCTGATCTCGAATGAAAGCACCTGGTTCAATACGAGCATGGATATTTTTCATATCTAGTAAAGGTATAGCTGAGTTTCGACGATCGTTTTCCACAACGAAGTCCTCTATCTTTGCTTCATTCTCTTTAATCACCTGTTGAATTACTTTCCATTCACCAAATAAGACACCTGTATGACCTTGAATAAATGATTTTGTCTCGTTGCCGAAATCAATGCCTTCCAAGTCACCTTTAATATGTACTTTTACCGGTGTAGATTTCTCACTATTTGAGATAAAGCTAATAATTTCATTTGCATCCATTTGTTTCATGACTTATTTCCTCCTTATAAAAAAGATCGAACTCCATTACATCATAGACATTTCATTGAAAAAATGCAATCATGTCCTCTTTATATTTTAATAATAATGACTATTTGAATGAAAAGAAACCCTCACGTGAGTATCCTTAAACTTTATGACTACCACGAGAATTGTGACATAGGTTAGATAATGACTCGTATCGATACCCGTCACTGTCACTCTGATAAGTATGTATATATTATTCAAATGATAGTAAAATTGTTTTTATTTACAGATTACTTTTCTTGTACTTTTTTGGTATTATTGTTTCATAGCTAATGATGTGTCAAACAGTCACCAAACCTAAGACTTTAAATCCTTTTGTTTGACGATCTTTAAACTCGTTCTTACAGGTGACTATGTGAAAGTAAAGCTATAATAACTCCAAGTTAGAGGTGTGACATGAGTAAAGTTATTTTTATCGATGTAGATGGTACATTAGTTAACGAACATGGTGTCATTCCTGAATCAGCAAAGGTTGCCATTAAAAAAGCTAGGGAGAACGGACACCTTGTCTTTATTTGTACAGGTCGCTCTAAAGCTGAGCTTTTCCCTGACATACTAAACATTGGATTTAGTGGCATTATTGGGGCTGCGGGAGGCTACATCGAAATAGGAGAAGAAGTTCTATTACATGAGCGAGTACAACAAGAGGATGTGAAGCATGCTGTACACTTTTTTAATACTCACGGGATTGACTTCTATTTAGAATCCAATGGTGGCTTGTTCGCTAGTAACAATTGCAAAAAGAAGATCCGCTTCATTATTGAAAAACTATTACATGAGCATCCAGAAGCGAGAGAAGATGTAGAAAAAGGGATTCAGCCATTCCATGATAGTTTGATAGAAAACGAAGACTTGATGAGAGATGATATAAATAAAATTTCCTTTTTAGGCTCCTCTGTACCGATAGAAAGAATTCAGCAAGAATTTGAAGACGTCTTTACTGTTATCCCTAGCACTGTCCCAGCGTTCGGTAGTAACAGCGGCGAATTATCACTTGCAGGTATCCATAAGGCAACAGCTATTGAAAAATTAATAAAACATTTAAAAATAAAGAAAAAGGATACCTTTGCATATGGAGACGGGTTAAACGATTTAGAAATGATTGAATTCGTTCAATATGGCATTGCAATGGGGAACGCCAAAGAAGCATTAAAAGTGGTTGCTGATGATGTTACAGATACACCTGATAATGATGGGATATATAATAGTTTCCAAAAATACGGTCTTATTTAAATCATACTTGGCATTTAAGGTCACAAAGGAATGTGTGCTTCTGTTTAAAGACATTTTCTCACACTATTAGCGCGAAAATAAGTGATGTTCAGTAAGCCATACAAGCTCTATGCTATCTTGAACATCACTGTATTCAATAACTACTTCAAAGTGACTATCCTCATAAATCTCTACCCGTGTATTTTCAGCTTCATTATTATAAATAAGGATAGCTGATGTATGACGTAATTTAGCTATCGCCTCCACATCTTTTTTTGTTAAATTTTCTGCACGAGCTGCGACTGCAATAACGGGCCCCTTTGCATAAGCGGTAAAATAAGTAACGTCTGGATAACGATAAAACGTTCCACCTTCATATGGCCCTGTTTCATCGAAAGATCCTTGCTCCCCCTCGATTTCCTCAAGATGTTTTCCTAAGCCTTCACTCATAAGTTTTAGATGTGAGTCTTGTCCTTCCACTGCTGATAACAGTGTAGATGACGAGTTTACGTTGCTAGAAAAAATAAAGTAGGTCACTACTAATATGATGAAAAGGGTTAAACTAAATATGATATAAAATACGCGATTCCAGTGCTTCACTTTTCCCCACCTCCTTCCCCCTACACATCTTATTCCTGCTATGAGATTTTTAGAAACACGTGTCCTACTTTCTGTCACTACAACGTACTACTAAAAAACTTGTTACTAAATAAAGCAACAAGTTTTGAGAAGATATGCACCTCATAAATATAGCCTCTCTCAATTTTAAATGACGCTTTCAGACCCATCAATACTAACTTACTCCACTATAGTGAACGCCATGATAATAGGCTTTATGATGTCACACAGATAACATCGTGTGAAAATGTCCTTTATGAGTAGACTTTCGTTATAAAAGTCGTCGTTTCTTTTGCCAAATCAACTTCATCAAATGTAAAATGGTCCCCTTCCTTTTGGAAAGTTCTCACTTTAGGACGTTGTGGCAAACCTTTATGCTGTTCGGTCACAATACCAATCGCTCCGTTACTTAATTTCACCTGTGTGCCAGTAGGGAAAAACGCAACACAACGTAAAAATTTTACAACGACTTTATGATCGTAGCGAGATTCTGTTAAACTCATTATTCTCTCACAGGCTTCATGAGGGAATAACCCGCCATTTTTTTTAACATTTGAAATGAGATGATCATAGTCATTAACCACAGCCACAATTTTAGCTAAAAAGTGAATGTCACCCGCAATCATACCTCTTGGCTCACCGCTACCATCCACATTTTCATGATGTGTCAAAGCAATGTGAGCTGAAAGTGTGCTCACTTCTTGTGATTTTCTTAAAACATTAAATCCTTTCCATGCGTGATGGTTCATAAGTTCTTCTTCATTCTCATACCCTGTAGGGATATCAGTCGCCTTTACTTCTCCTACAAGTTTTCCAATATCATGAAGTAGCGCACCTACAGCCAGTTCTTGAATACGTATTCTATTGAGACCTAACTGGACACCTATTATGCACGACATCATACATACATTAACAGAATGGACAAATAAGGCGTTGTCTTCCGTTCTTATTTCCGTTAAATGAATAAGTATATCAGAATTGGCCATCACGTCATTAAGGATCTCCTCTACTGACTCACTAATAGCCTTTCCGTCAATCGGCCTATCCTCTTGAATATACTGTATGGATTGCGCTAATGCAGTCATGGCTTTTCGTTTTGTCTCTTCAGATATTGGCTCTTCCACTTCTAGATCAGGAAATCTATCATCTTTCACAAATATAGTATTAACGCCCATATGTCTTAACTTAGATATAAGTCCTACAGTCAAGGTAATCCCTTCACTTAATAATATTCTTCCATCACTCGAAAAAATGTGTTTCCCCAGCTTTTCCCCTTGTTCAACCTTGTCGATAGCTACGTATCTCATGCTGCTCCCTCATTTCAATTTCATATAATAAAAAGTAGGTTTAAATCGCAATCACAACCACGTCGTTGTCCCTCTTATATTGAGCATCCGTTACTATTTTTTAACTTATATTTAAAGTGGGGCAATGTAGGGGATTGGAACTATATCTTTATCTGTGTAAGGTACAATCGCTTTAAAGATAGGGGGTTCATACTCTATATTTATAAATTCTACACGATGTACTAAAAACGGCTATAGTCATTTATTCAAAAAAACTAGGCTATAAGTCACCCTTTAATAGTCCTCTTTCTCGTTTGTAGTCTCCTTGATAGTGAGAATAAATCAAGATATATCCTTAAACTACTAGAAAAAACTGAGCCAAAAGCTCTGCCCTCTCTTCTAACGACGAACCATCATCTATGTGAACATTCTAACCCGACTTTCGGGCATACACGTCGTTTCCCGTGAGCATCTCCTAATCTAACAATCAGCCGGGTAACCCCCTTTAAGCTTCTTAAAACGGTACACCAAAAGGGTATCTTCTAATAAAGAAGTTAAAAAAGTTAACGCTGACAAACGAAACCACAAACGGAGAGATCCTTATGTTTAAACATTAAACGATGTCTCCCAAAATTGAATGCAACACTTCAAAAAATGTTAGTACAGAGCTGATGCCAAAAACATAGAAGGCTGAACTAAAAAGGTTCCAACCATCATTAATATGATGTGGAACCTTTTAATTATTATTTAGCTTCGTTATCCCGCACGTCCATGGCCTGTTCTATTTCCATCTCATCAGCCTGCTTTTCCATATAGATACTTCTGCTCGGAAAGGCAATTGTCACCTCTTCCTCGTTTAAAATATCTAATACTTTCAAATTCACCTCCTGTTTTATCTCCATATAATCCAGCCATGCTGTAGGAACTGTAAAGAAATAAAGCATAATATCTAAACTACTGTCATTAAATTCATTAAATTTTACGATAAGAATTTCCTTATCAATGTCCTCTCTGCTACGCAAATAGGATTCTAATCGCTCAACACATCGTTCTAACTTCTCTTTAGGTGTCGAGTACATGACACCTAAATTAAATGAAATTTGTCTTTTGCGCATTTTAGCCCAGTTTTCAATAGGTTCATTAGCTAACGTCGAATTAGGAACAACGACAACAGAGTCAGCGAATGTCCTGATTTTTGTACTTCGGAATGTAATATCTTCCACCACACCTTCAACAGATGGGGTTTTAACCCAATCACCAAGTGTAAACGGCTTTTCAGTAATGATAACCACACCGCCGAAAAAGTTACCGATAGAGTCTTGTGCTGCTAATGCAAATGCTAGCCCACCTAAGCCTAGACCTGCCACAAAACCACTGACATTGTACCCCCACTCATCTGCAATAATACTTAACGTCATGGCGACAATGGCAAAACGCACTAATTTCGACAAAAAGGGGAGTAAAATATCATCCACTTCAACATTTAATTTTTCACCAATCTTAGTAAAAACTTCTGAACTACTGGCAGATAAATTAAAGAGTCCCCAAGATAAATGCACAATAATTAAAGTGCGTATAAGTTGTAAAAAGATTTGATTATAATCTGCTGGAAATGGTAAGTACCTTAAAGCTGCATAAAGACCGATAAAGACAAACAACAGCCTAATTGGTTTTTCAAAGGCTAGTAAAATATTCGTCATTAGATCGGTAGGTGCTTTTCGAGATAATGATAAAATCAATTTAAACACATACGTTGTCATCACTTTTCTCAAGAGTAATATCACAAGAAAAATACATGCCGCTATCGCTGCCTTTTCCCACGTCACATTGGCTATCAACTCATTCATTGTCGCCGTCTCCTTTACTCGCTTCCGTCATGTTTCCTATCCATTAATGTCATTAATCATTGAGCGGTTATTCAAAACACTACGTCTAAAATAGTAAATAAAAACTCTCTTAAAATAAAAGAGAGTTGGTCAGTTTTTTTATTATACCAAAAAGCAGTATGATGTCATGAGACTATAGTCATTTACACATGTTTATAAGTATGATCTGGAACTACAGTGACAGGACAAGGGGCCAAATGCAGCACCCCATAACTAACACTACCCAATATAGCACTGATAACGGGACCATTTCCCCTGGAGCCCATCACGATACTAATAGCCTCTTTTTCCTTAGCTTCTTTAGCAATTTCAATAGTAGGGACCCCAATTCTTACTTTTGTTTCATAAGGCACTTTATCCGCTACAAACGCGATTGCTTCTTGTAATTGATCATGTCCCTCTTTCATTAAACTATCTATTTCTGATTGTGTATCCGTATTTTCAAAAGAAAGGGTTGATTCTTTCTCGCGTTGCACGTTTAATAGGAGTAGAGAAGCTTCATAATGGTTTGCCATAGATATTGCATAGTCCAGTGCCTTTAATGAATGGGATGACCCGTCGATAGGTACAATAATCATTGTGATCCCTTCTTCCTTTTAGAATGATAGCTACTATCCTAATATTAACTTGAAAAAAATCATGTGTAAATGTTATACTTTGACATTATTACACGCAAAGAGGGATTATATGAAAAAACAGTTTGCCATCATTGGACTCGGTCGATTCGGCTCAAGTATTTGTAGAGAACTTTATCATATGGGACATGAAGTTCTAGCCATTGATAAAGATGAGAAAAAGATTGAGCACATAGCGGATTTTGCTACTCACACCTTACTTGCAGATGGAACAGATGAAGCCGCATTAGCAAAAATAGGCATACGTAACTTTAATAATGTTATTGTAGCCATTGCTGAGGATATTCAAGCAAGTATTCTTTGCACTTTACATTTAAAAGATATGGGAATTCCAAAAGTGTGGGTCAAAGCTCAAAATCACTATCATCATAAAGTGTTAGAAAAAATCGGGGCCGATAAAATTTTTCACCCTGAACATGATATGGGAAATCGGATTGCACAATTTTTAACTTCCGAAAAAGTCATTGACTATATAGATTTGTCAGCTGACTACAGTATTGTAGAAATTCTCGGCACGCCAAAAATTAGTGGAAAAACACTGATTGAACTCGATGTTCGCGCTCGCTTCGGATGTACGATTCTCGCTATTAAACAAAATGGAAAAGTCAATATAACACCTGAACCAGATATTCCCCTTAACGCTGGTGATGTCTTTATTATCATTGGCAGCAAACAAGATTTACGTCGATTTCAAGAGGAAGCTCTGTAACAAAAGTAGTTAGCATGTCAGCCACAAAGGCATGTCTAATAAGCCTGTTAATAAAAGCACATGAGGAGCTAGAGATCCTAGCTCTTTTTCTATACAATCTTTATTGCTAAAAACAATTTCTGTATGTCGCTCCTTCATTTAGGGAGAGGCCTAAATGTCGTTTTTACCTCGTGTATTTATATTGAACCTTCAATCAGTGGCGTTTTCCCTCCGAGTTTAGTTGAGTCAGGACATTCCCCCCGTTAGCTGCCGCCTATATAGATATCTCGTCTATTTTGAGCAGGGAAGTTTACGGACGTTTAGCTGTGATAAACGTTCTAACGCTTTTATCCCCATTAAAAACATGTACGCCTCTCTTTGAAATAGAAAAGGGAGTATTCATAGATTGTATAACAAAATTGTCAATCTTTTCTCATGTTAGCGGTTTCTTTCAAGGTGTATTCATGGTTTAATATGGAGAGAAGGTATTTCTATATTATGCCAGTCCGATCGTGGTGGCAAAAATATACTTTGGGGGTGCTGAACAATGAATGCCGTGGAATTAACGAACGTTTTAAAGCGTTTTTCAAATGGGCACGGATCTGATATGACGATCCTATTTGAAAATATGGATTTCTCTGTTCGTAAAGGAGAGCTTGTTGTTGTTTCAGGAAATCAAGGATCCGGCAAGTCTACACTGCTACAGATGATAGCAGCAATGACTCCTGCCAATAAAGGCACAGTTCATGTCTTTGGTGAAGATCTACTCTCAGTTCATAAACGGACAGAATGGCGTTTAAATACTATCGGTTTTATTAACGCTGACAGCTGCCTTATTCCCTATTTATCAGCACGACAAAACTTGCTCATTGGCTTTAAAAAAGAAGATACTGGCTATGAAGCTAAACGAGCTCAAGCTACAGCCATATTAAGTGAACTCGGCTTTTCAGAAGAAACGATGGATGAATCAATCGAAGCACTCGATGATAAACAGCAGTTATTAGCTACTATCGGACGAATTTTTATGACACAGCCTAAGCTTATACTAGCAGATGAACCTGCTAAAGCACTCACGGGGGAAGAAAGTGAGGAACTACTCACGAGGCTCATACATTTCTCTCGGCAACACGGGTTAACTGTCATCATTGCCACTAATGACTCATCAATCATAAAAAAAGCCGATCGCCATGTTGTTGTAGAAAATCATCGTCTCGTAGAGTACCCAATTGAGAGAACCTGTATATAAGCCCGCATAAGCGGGCTTTTTTACTTTCTCAAAGCTGTACAGAGCTATTTTGACAATCCCGCCTTCAGCCGCCGCTGTTAATAATAGCCAATACCGTCATAATACTGTAAGTGATAATAATACTCCCTGCCCCGATTAACAACATGATAATAATTATTTTTTTGACCTTTTCCACATTTATCAACACCTTTAGATAATGATTGCTTCTATTATGTCAAGAGCACACGTAAAAAGAAAGTATCAAATATACTATCCCATTATCAACTGTTTAGATTTCATTTGTAACTTAGATGAGATCGCTTGCCCTCCTCTTATATTAGCCCTTCTTTTATTCACTAAGGCAAATGCCCACTCACCCATTTACGTCACAACATATATTGATACTGGATGAACGGTCAAAGAGGTGAAGAAAATGAGTGATAGAAAAAAGCGTGAAATTCAACCAATTCATGAAAAGCCTTTCGGAGACATTTTACATTCAATGGACCATTTTTTTACCCAGGCTATACAACATTTCCACACACCGAGAGCGATACCTGTGCACCAATATGAAACAGCTGACGAGTACATTATTGAAGCTGAATTACCAGGTATTAAAAAGAAGCAAATCAATCTCGATATTTTCCAAAACTATATTAAAATCAGTGTGGAAGACGAAGCTTTTACCGAAAAAAAAGATGACACACAAAAAATCACTGAGCAATCATTACGTTATCAGCGAGCTGATCGTCTTGTAACGCTTCCGTTTGCAGTCAATCAATCAGACGTAAAAGCGAGTTTGTCCCAAGGACTATTAGTTATCCGAATTCCAAACAGACGCAAACGTATTCCAATTGATACGAAGGAGGTGTAAGGATGTTCTTTTCTCATCCACCCCAGCAACACCCTTATCACCATCAACATCCCTATCATCATCCCTATCCTCCGCCTCACCAAGGACCTTATCAATGGTCTCAACCTCCTTCTCACGGTTTCACTGCTGCGCCTAACCAACAGCAGCAAGGAGGTCAGCAAAACCCAGGGGCAAAACTTATGAGCGCTTTTCAAACTAGTGACGGGAAATTTGATTTCCAAAAAGCCATGACAACGATGGATCAAGTCGTAAAAACAGCTAACCAAGTTAGCCCTCTCGTTAAACAAGTTGGCAGCTTCTTTACAACAAAAACGTAACAGAGATTTTAATACTCTCTGTTACGTTTTTTCATTCACTTCCTAACTCGGAAGACTCTGCAAATGTCTTTTGACCTATCAAATGATTGCGTTATGGTTCATTGCTATTGTAAGTCACAACTACTACTTTCCCTCTCACTATGACATCTTATAATGCACTTCGCACCTCACCTCTTTGAGGGTTGAGAAAGACCTATTAGGCAAGAAACACCCTCTGCCTCACGATCTTTTTAGCTACTTAAAATATCCAACCGCTTCTTCTTTCTTGACAATATGATACACTGGCACTAATCGTGATTAATAAGGAGATGACCATATGAATGACACCCTAAAAACATTGCTTAACCACCGTTCAATTAGAAAATTTAAAGATGAACCACTCTCTCAGGAACACATTACATCGATTATAAAATCTGCCCAGATGGCTTCAACCTCTAGTTTTATACAAGCTTATACAATTATTGGGGTTACAGATAAAGCGATTAAATCCCAATTAGCACACCTGTCAGGCCCTCAGCCTTACGTTGAACAAAACGGTCATTTTTTTGTGTTCTGTGCAGACCTTTATCGTCACACCATTGCAGGAACAATGGAAAAGACAGCTGTCACGACGTCCTTAGAGTCGACAGAAAAATTTATGGTAGCCGTCATTGATGCCTCACTCGCTGCACAAAACGCTACTATCGCTGCCGAATCCATGGGCTATGGTATTTGTTATATTGGCGGCTTACGAAATGATATGAAAAAAGTTTCAGAATTACTCTCTCTACCTGATTATGTCATACCATTATTCGGGCTTGCAGTCGGTATTCCTGATACACAAACAGATCAAAAGCCAAGGCTTCCAATGGAGAGTATTTATTATGAAAATACGTATCCTAAGGACACAGATACTATTTATTCGGGGCTAGAAAGCTACAATGATACTATTACAAATTATTATGAGTCACGGACACAAGGGGAACGAAAAGACAGATGGACTGAGCAAATTTCACGTATGCTGAGCAAACCAAAACGAACAGACATGAAAGATGTGGTACAACAAAAAGGTTTTTTACGAGACTAATATTTCTAAAAAACATGACAGACCTCAACAAGCACACTAACCATGTCCTAGCCTGAAAGATGTTTTACCTCGATTAAACGCCAAAAAAGCTAAACCACGAGAAAAAATCGTCTGAAACTGTTAAAATGAATCTAATAACCAACAACAGTTTAGTTTATAAGGAGGATATTATCATGACACAAAAGATGAATGTTGAAAGTTTTAACTTAGACCATACAAAAGTAAAAGCACCTTATATTCGCTTAGCAGGTACTACAAAAGGGGCTGCAGGAGATGTCATCTATAAGTACGACCTTAGATTTTGTCAGCCTAACAAAGATCATATGGATATGCCTGGCCTTCATTCTTTGGAGCATATGATGGCAGAGTTCAGTCGAAACCACCATCCACAAATCGTCGATATTAGTCCAATGGGGTGTCAAACAGGCTTCTATTTATCTATTATTAACGATGATAGCTATGAGACGGTTCTTCAACTTGTAGAAAAGACGCTAAACGATGTGTTAACTGCAACAGAAGTACCTGCTTGCAACGAGGTTCAGTGTGGCTGGGCTGCCTCACATTCCCTTGAGGGAGCCAAGGATATTGCCCGTGAAATGCTGTCTCATAAAGCGGAATGGAAAGACATTTTCAACTAACTTATTAGACTTTTCATCTTATCGGAGGAACAAAAACGGTCTCGCTTAATAAAGAAGCTGACCGTTTTTTCTTATCTATGAACTGTTATCCTATAATTCTTTTTCCATCCTAACATGAAGGATTCCTGCCTCATAAAATGTATTTGAGTCAGTTTGATAACCCGCCTTCTTATAAAAATCTTCAGCATGTATTTGGGCATTAAGTGATAATTTAGTAACGCCTTTTTGCTTAGCTACGTCTTCCATCTTTTCCATTAACAATGCACCAACTCCGTGCTTACGATAATCTTGTAACACGCAGACACGTTCAACTTTTGCTACATCCTCTAACATACGAAAACGCCCTGCTCCAACAGGCACGTTGTGGACATAAACAATAAAATGAACTGCATCTATTTCTTTGTCGTCTATTTCAATTGACTCAGGTACTCCTTGCTCATTTACGAACACTTCTCGTCTCACTCGGTACACATCTTCAAGTTGTTGTTCCGTTTTTGCTACGAATACTTCTGTTTGTTTTTCCCCCATGCCAATCATCATCCCTTAACAAAATATCTTATCACAGTAGTTGGTGTTGTGAGCTAATTGATGTCATAAATCATGATCACATTTAAAATAAATCTACTTAGACACTTTTAAAAATGAGGCTGTCTTCTTCTAACGAACACAGCCATTTATTCGCAAGAAAATAGGTCATTTTATTTTAGAAGTATGACAGACTAAAGAGATCATTGCAACAAACTGGCCCCGGGACATAGATAGAATAACAACGAGGATCTGAAAGGGTCATTACTAATGACTATCTTGATTTTTTTTGTTACTGATCTAAAATCTATTATAAAACGAACCTTCAATCGGTGGCGTTTTCGTTCTTCTTCCTTAATTGGTATCTGAATGAATCAGGACATTAGGGGCCGTGATCTCCCGTATATATAGATGTCGCTCTCTTCTCTAATTTGAGCTGGGAGTTTTATGGACACTTATCTGTGATATAACAAACCTTAATGAACACTTTTTTAAACAGAGCATGAAGTAAAATATGTCAACTCCGTTTAAAGAGCATGATATTAACATGTCACCTCGGGAAATATGGTAAACTATTAGCAAAGAGCTAACAAGAATAGGAGTGTCAGCAGATGTCCAAGAAACAACCCGTTCATTGCCACGTCGTTGAATCCGCAGCAAGAACATTATTAAAAGAACGTGGCGTAGAACTAGAAGCCATTGCACAAATCGTTTTTGATATGCAAAGTGAATATAATGAATCATTATCTATGAAAGAATGTTTAGAAAGTGTGGATGCTGTTCTAGAAAAACGAGAAATTCAACATGCCATACTTGTAGGCATAGAATTAGATAAATTAGCTGAACAAAAGAAATTAGCTGAACCGCTTCAATCTATTGTTGAAACAGATGAGGGTTTATTTGGAGTAGACGAAACAATTGCGATCGGTTCCGTGTTTGGCTATGGTAGTATTGCCGTTACCACCTTCGGATATCTTGATAAGCAAAAAGTTGGTATCATCAAGCACCTTGATTCAAAGCCAGGTGATCGTGTCCACACGTTCCTCGATGACTTAGTTTGTAGCATTGCAGCCAATGCTTCAAGCCGGCTTGCTCATCGAATACGCGATAGGGAAGAAGACTTACGAGAGGAAGAAATTAAGCATCGTGATGAAGAAGAACGCATTGGCTAGCCCTTCATAAGTCATGCATTAACTTGTTTTTTTGCCGGTTGCTTAGTCAACCGGCTTAAAATAAGCTCTCTTCTTGATTCCTCTTCATAACGATGGTAGGCTATTTTACAATGAATCTTTTGCAGGAGATGGAAAAATGTCACAAAAACCGAGATGGATTTATTGGAAACAAATTTTCCCTTCAAAATTTCAAGCTAGTTGTCTGAAGGCAAAAATAGAGGACAATTGGGTGAATGGCTACGAAGTGGGACCTTTAGTTGAAATTCGCAAACTTAAAGATGATCGCTATATCGTTCGTTATACGTATGATGAATAAATCACTAAGCACAGTGTGGTTTATATAGCCAATGTCGCCCCTATCTATATTTGAATGGTTGGCGTATCAGAGATATAAACATTCTTTCTTAACGACTCTCGTGTAAGCTTTTATGGTACTATCTCATATAATGATTATGTTCACATCTCGTAAAAAACGCTTGTTAATCACTTTTTATCTTTGCCCCCCCTATAACATCTATTAAACGTTTTATAATTAAATAGACCACCTACCGCTCTCTTGTCTCTCTAATGTCTTACACCCCTGAATAAGCCATAAAGCCTCCATCCACAGGTACTGAAATGCCCGTTACAAATCGTGATAAATTTTCGTCTGCCAGCCATAGAACTGTTCCTAACAAATCTTCTGCTGAACCAAACCGTTTCATTGGTGTATGGTGTATGACTTTTTCTGCTCGTGGTGTTAAAGTGCTATCTTCATTCATGAGTAATGTCTTATTTTGCTCTGTCAAGAAAAAACCTGGTGCAATAGCGTTCACACGAATACCTACTGAGGCTAGATGTACAGACAACCATTGGGTAAAGTTAAAAACAGCGGCTTTTGCTCCTCCATAAGCAGGCACTTTTGTCATTGGTACTGAGGCTGCCATTGAAGATATATTGATGACAACGGCTCCCTCTCGATCCACCATTTTTTTTGTGAAAATTTGACTTGGAATAACTGTCCCCATAATATTCAAATGAAACACGTCATTAAAACCATCCACGGTTAGGTCAAAAAAAGACGTTACTGCTGGATCATCAAAATCGGACAGCTCAAATGTCTCTTTTGTTGTAGAAGCGTCTGGATGATTGCCACCAGCCCCGTTAATTAAAATATCACAATGACCGAATGTGTTTGACACGATTTTTTCTGCATTTTGAACACTTTTAACATCCACGACATCACATGTAATGGCAATAGCCGTACCGCCAGATTCCCTAATACCAGCTGCAACTTCCTCTCCCTTTTTACCTGTTCTGTTCAAGATTGCCACCTTCACTCCATGGCGAGCCAATTCTCTGGCAATAGCACTACAAAGGACACCACCACCACCTGTAATAACTGCAACCTTACCTGCTAAATTTTTATTAATAGTAATCATGATAGATGCTCCTTTTCTCTTAATCTATTTAAGCTATCCCATATTCCCCATAAATACATGATTCCTAGTCCTCTATCATATAATCCATACCCGGGTCTGCCGCTTTCTCCCCATATATGTCTGCCGTGATCGGGGCGTACATAACCTGTAAAGCCTATATCATGGTAAGCTTTTACGACCTCATAAATATCGATGGAGCCATCTTGACTCCTGTGAGAGGTTTCTATGAAATCACCATTTTCAAATACTTTTACGTTTCGAATATGTGCAAAGGGAATACGGCCAGCAAACTCCCTTATCATTGCGGGAACATCATTAGAAGGATTTATCCCTAAAGAGCCACTACATAAGGTCACCCCATTATAGTCACTTTTCACAAGATTTAATAATTGTCTTATATTTTTTTGCGAGGTTACAATGCGCGGTAAGCCAAATATCGGCCAAGGAGGATCATCAGGATGTATCGCCATTTTTATATCATTTTCTGCTGCTACAGGGATGATTTCTTCAAGAAAGAAGTGAAGGTTTTCCCATAGGTCATCTTCTGTGATCCCTTCGTAAGCACGAAAAACATCTGATAAATAATCAAGCCTTTCCAGTTCCCATCCTGGAAGACTAAAATGTGCTTGTTGAGAAACCATTGTTATAAGTTCACTTGGTTTTATGTTATTTATAATAGCTTTTTCATAAAACATAGCTGTAGAACCATCCGGCAAGTGCTTAAACAAATCTGTTCTCGTCCAATCAAACACAGGCATAAAATTATAGCAAATGACTTTAACACCTAATTTACCAAGATTTTCAATCGTTCTTTTATAGTGATCGATAAACGTTTTTCTACAGGTTAAACCTAATTTAATATCCTCATGTACATTAACGCTTTCTACAACGTCCACTGTAAATCCATGTCTCTCAACGACCTTTTTCACTTCTAATAATGTATCTAATGGCCAAACCTCACCTACTGGTATATCATGCAAGGCCCATACGACGCCTTCAACACCGGGAATGTGTTTAATATGTGCTAATGAAATAGGATCATTCTTAGGACCAAACCACCGAAACATCATCTTCATATGCCTCACCTCATTTCATAAACTGTTAACAGTGCAAACTCTATATCTCATCTTTCTCCAAACAACATGACTTAGGCCTATTTAAAAATATTTATTCTTAAGACCTTTACGTGTTATATCATTCTTTGAAATAAGCAGGATATTGATGCTTTAAATCAACTTGATCAATTAAAGCAAGTCGAAGATGCTCTACCACAATTTCTTCAACCCTTTCTTTATCCTTTCGCTTAATCGCTTCATACATAAGGACATGTTGATTAACGATTAAATCCCAACTGGTACTCTTAAATAGACTCAGCATTCTTAACCGATCAAGGTGTGAGTTCATTCTCTTAATCATTAACCATGTTCTCTCCTTACCGCACGCATTAAAAATCGTTTGATGAAAATCATCATCAAGTTTGAATAATTCCTCCATATGATCATGATTCTTTGCAAGCTCTTGCATTTTCAATAGGGCCTCTAATTTATAAAAGTCGTGTTTTGTCAAACAATCACATGCTAATTTAAGCACCTCTTTCTCCAAATGTTCTCGGATAAAACGTCCTTCCTCTACATACGCCACGTTGATAAGTGAGACATATGTTCCTTTTTGAGGGTAAATATCCAAGAGCTCATCCTTTGATAGTTGAACAAAGGCTTCTCGAATCGGTGTTCTACTCGAACTCAACCTTTCCATGTATTCCTTCTCAGAGATGCAAGTTCCTGGCTTTAGGTTTAAGCTTAATATTTCTTTTTTAATGGTATGGTAAATATAATCCCTTGCTGTTTTAAACGTTGGTTGTATTTGATCAGTCATTGATACTCCCTCTTTACTCATTAAATTTTAGAACAATTTCTAGCTGAAACGTGTCATTTTCCATCTATTGACTAGCTTTTTATCATATAATGACTTTCTATAACGCGAACTTCACTCAGGGTAATTTATGTTCTTCTCCCACTGAGTGGTAAGTGAGTGAATCAGAATTTTAGCGTCCGTTATCTTCTCCTCTCTACTTTGATCCGGCAGTTTTTCAGACAGTTACCTGTAATAAAAGTTATCTATGCAAAAATTTATTTAGGTTTTTAGTATGTATTGAACAGGACTTTATAGTTAGCAAGTATATGAATCTTTCGCTTACTATTCAATGTAAAGGTTGTCACAAACATCCCTCCTTTGAATATTCTTCAATCTAACCATACTAATATATTAGTATGGTTAGCAAGGAGACGTCAATGTTTTTTAGAAAGCGCTTTCTATAATTCCGTTATTAGTCTGCAACATCACAGTACTTTTAATTGTTATAATAACTTTTTTGACTAGCATATTTCCCACATAATTTATCATGCTTCCTCCTTATATTCACATCCCCTTTAACGACAACATTTAAAGATTTCTTCTTAATCCAATAAAATTTTTGTAAACCTATTGACTCTGGCTTATTTTTCTTATATATTAATATTTGTCGTCACATTTAGTTCCGTTAGCTCAGTTGGGAGAGCGCCACCTTGACAGGGTGGAGGTCACTGGTTCGAGCCCAGTACGGGACACCATAATCGATAATAAACCGCGTCCTATTGCGAAATAGGGCGCTTTTTTAATGCCTTGACTTAGTCGGTGATTTAACGGACTGGTCATGCAGGGTGGCGGTAAGCGCAATACTGCAAACGGTGACTTAAAGTTCTTTTATTCGATGGCTGACCGAAAGGAGACACGCAAAAAATGACAGCATCTAAACGCAGAGGGAGAGCTTAGCGGGCTTAACGTAATAGCCGACCTCCACCACGTTAAAACGGGCAAGCGGCGTAATTATTTGGTTATCCATCCGCAAATTATATAATTGAACAATGACACGTTCCCCTGCGGATTTACTTGCCCGAATATGCACAGAATTTAACGTGGAGATCGGTGAATTACTACACTTGGTGGCTGTAGAAAAAACTGACGAGGACTCAAAGAGATAATATTTTAGCAACGAAAGACCTCGCGACTATCCTTTATAAGCGTTAAAAAATACGAAAAGAAACGAGGGATCACGAATGAGTATTAAATCTAGCTTATATAAGCTTTTGCGCATTTCTAACGATATCAATGCAGTTAAACGAGGTACTATCGGCAAGCGCGTCGCCCGTCGAGCCACCGGAAAAATAACCGGCCGGGCCATTCGAAAGTTGTTTAAATGAGTGCGACAAGACCTAAGACTTCTTTATTTCCGCGATCTACTTTAAATAAAAATCTATCTTTTTCCTTATTTAACCTGTGCCCCCTTTCCATTATTATGTAGAGAAGACTACATATTTTAATAGAAAGCGAGCGTCTATTCTATGACTACGAAACAATTAGATGTAGATAAGGTTCATGAAGCGATTGATATCACCATTCAGGCGCTACACGAGAAAGAAGATCAACTGCGCGAGATGGAAATCGCACTTACTAATTTTGTGAACTTAGAAGCTGAATTTAGAGGTCAAGGCGGACAAGCTATTCGCGATTTTTATGCCACGTGCCACATCCCTTTTGTTCAATTATTAAGACTGTTCTCAGAAGATTACGAACACATCCTCCAGCAGATCAAACAATCTTTAGACTTTGTGGAACCAGCACCAGGCGGATTTATCGATCAAGCGTTTATAGAAAACGACGTCCAAGACGGGCTTGATCGGGTCAGTCAAACGGCCATGTCATTAACAGATTCGGCAAATGATCGCTAAGAAGCATTCAAGATATTATCTCTATCCCTCTTATTGATGATAGCGATGTGCAACAGGCCATTCATGTGGCCAAAAAGGAAGCCAATTCCGTTGTTGACAAAGTGTTGCAATTCGACCACACGGGTACCGTCTCGTTACAGTCTATCAAGGACAACTTGAAGACATTAGGTAAGTACGTGATGGAAATGCATGAAGCCATGGGTGGCGGACATCTCAGCGTTAAAGATTTTTCAGTCGACCAACTCCATTACTTACCCACGCACAGTAAACTGACTGAGGTGTTACAAGAGCGCTCAACAGAGATTAAATCAACCGCTGATCCACGGGAGGAAGAACTGGCGATCCTCGAAGCTGAACGAGCAGCCATTGAAGCCGAGGAAGCTCGCTTAGCTGAACAGCAAGCCTTGGAAGAAGTAGAAGAGGACAAATCGTGGTGGTCGAAAACAGTCTCGGCTGTGGCTGACACGGTGGAAAAAGCAGTCGATACGGTTGGCAATGCGGCATCAAGTGCGTATAATTATGTCACAGAGAACCCCGCGGCCAGTCTTTCAGCCGTCGTTGATTTCGTGCCTGTCGTCGGTAATCTAAAAGCCGGTATCGAAGCTGCCACAGGATACGACCCTCTTACAGGCAGGCGCTTAGAACCGTGGGAGCGTGCGGTGTCTGGTGGCGCTATTCTAGGCGGTGCGGCAGTTAAAGGGGCTTCAAAAGTCGCCAAGTTTGCGAAGAATGCAGATAATGTTGGGGATGTTGCTAAAGGTACTAGTAATCTCCCTAGTAGAAAAGGAGCATTTAATAAAGCGAAAAGAGACACTAATATCCCAAGAAGTCAACAACCTCAAAAAGTTGAAAAAGTACCGATGCGTAATGCAGATTATGAAGGTGGGCATGTAATAAAAGATAGCAAAGGGAATGTTATAATGACTCGAGAATATCATTATACAAACAATCGTGGGGAAAAAATAATTGTTCAAGATCATAGTGCAGGACACCAAAAAGGCGGACAAGGACCTCATTTTAACGTGAGACCTGCTGATAAGCCTCGTACTGGAAAAGTAGAAAATACAAAAGACCATTATCCTTTTTAAATAAAATAGGTGGTGTATAATAATATGTGGTATAACTTTTTAGAAAGAAGCAAGTTTATTTCAAATCTATACAATGACGTTCCTGATCTTAATAATGTTCGTATAGCAGCCATTAAAATTACTGATGAAGGCAGGAGAGTTTCAATACATTTTAATATGCCAAAATTTGTTGATAATCCTCCTTCAAAATGGACTAATTCCGGGTACAACACTGTTTTTATAGAGTTGGATTTTTTTGATATAAAAGATTTAAGTGTAAGTTATTGCAAAGAAAATTTGAGAGGGAGTATTGACATACAAGAGAACGTAGAGAGTGGTTTAAAAGTATCTATTTCTGGTTCGGTTAATGTGACATTTTTAGCTGATATTGGTATGATACAATCAGTAAGCGGTTATATTGATACCTCTGAGGAGTAATTTAATGGTAAAATACTCCTTCTTGCTTGAATTCTTTCTGACGACCTGCCAAATACCGTGTCTTTAACTAACGGCCAAACTGTTTTGGGAAAAGAATATCATAAGTAAGTGTTATTTTAATCCAACGAAGGCCCGCCGGGAATTGGCGGGCTTAATACGTTTCCACCTCGTCTAGTAATTCGTTTAGTCGATGTAAAGCGCGGCGGAACTTCGTCCGGTGTGAGTCTTCGCTATCTAAGACGGGATCATCGCGGACGCCTTTATAGCTTGCAGGATTGCGGTGCTATACGCTATAATTAGATAGAAATAGGACGAGCGTAGGACTCACCGTTTGATTTATCGCTACTCTTACTGGACTGACTTAACTCCTGACTTATCGGACAATTACCGATACTTGACAGGGTGGAGGTCACTGGTTCGAGCCCAGTACGGGACACCATAAAAAAACGCTAAACTCCTTGGTTTACAAGGGGTTTTTATTTTTGTGCTAGATCAACAAAAACATCACTATCCCATTTTGGTGTCCAACGAGAAAAAAATTAGTGAGGTGAACAGAAAAAAATCCTATCCGGCAACATGTTCCATGGATATATCGATGTTATCGCCTTTATGCCATGCATAACCGCTTTGTTAATCTCACTAAACAATTTCTCCGTTCTTCATAGTATCTTCACAAATAAATGTCACACTAACGTTTAAGCATGCTAAAATACAAGTGGCTATTCCATCAATGGTGTTTCAAAAATAACTAAGGAGGAATAATTATGAAATTAAAATTAATAACAGCCTTCGGTTTGGCTGCTATCATATCAGTGGTATATTTAGTTATTTCGAGCACTGGTGATAATCGTGCTGTAGAAGAAGAGAATGAACAAGCTATAAAAGAGATGGTACATGAGTACAGCACAACGAATGTGGAAGACGAAACAGCCTCAATAACACCTACTGAATTGATCGTTACGGATAGTGACGACCGAGAAGTGACATATGACTTAGTTGGTGACGACTTTTTTGTATCTATTGCCCCTTACGTTAAGGAAACACATCCTTGCACTTACCATAACCTTACAGGGTGCCAAGGAGAGATGATAGAGGAAGAGTTTGACATCTACATTGAGAACACAAAAGGTGAGGTCATAGTTGATGAGTCTTTAACGTCACTTGCTAATGGTTTTATTGATTTGTGGCTTCCACGAGAAGAAACCTATTATATAACGATTGAGCACAACGGAAAAACCGTTCATTCTGAATTTTCTACGTTTGAAGATGATGCTACATGTATTACAACCATGCAATTACTTTAATAATCACTTAGTTATGGTTAACGAGCTGTTCCAAAATGTCAGTGCTTTTGGGGACAGCTCGTCTTTTTTATTATGTAGACATTTTCATTCAGAGAATAGCTAAGATATCTTGCTTATTCAATAGTTCTAGGCAATCGACCTTAAGACGCCTTTTTCTTAGCTCCTTTTTTCTCAAAAGCTGAGCGAATCCAACTGCCTACTATCAACAAAAGTGGAATATAAAGCTGAAAAACGAGATGCAGATAATAGGGAACAACTTCTAATCCAATATACAAATGTTCGATAAAATTTTCTGCAATGTAAAAAGAAGCTACTAACGGTACAATTGCCAAAAAACCTTGCATGAATACATTTTTCTTCAGTTTCAGAACATGATTAAATGCCACATTAGCTGCGTATACAAAGAGAGATATTTTATAAAACCCTCCAATAACTAAAAATAAAATACCGATAGGATCGAGCCGCTGAATAATGTCAGCTATATTGATTTTTTTTATGGCATCGAGAAGTGGAAACGCGAGATCCCCCATCACTTCTGGTGCATTTATCGCCACAACGAGTGCTGATAGTAACGCTAATGTCAGCCCACTAACGACGATAGCACTTAAACCAGTCATGATTATTTTTTTTGTTTTATACTCTTTAAAAAATGGAAAAAACATCGTAAAAGCGATCAATTCCCCAAATGGAAATGTGGTAGCAACAGGAAAAGCGTTCGTTAACACACGTCCCCATCCCTCTTCTAACACTGGTTCAAGGCGAGAAAAGTCTGGTAGCTGATCGATGAGCGCAAACACAATAACGAGTCCACCTAGTCCAAACAAAAATATAATCGCTAATTGCCCAGTTCTTGCGATCACTTCGATGCCGAGGGAACAGGCATAAATCACCACGATTATAATGGCAACGGCAATGATATAATTAGGGGTTTTAATCATTAATTCAATAATAATTAAGTCTGTAAAATCTCTCGTTACCCGAGCTGCTATATACAAAAAGTAACCTATATATCCTATTGATACGAGCTTACCAATTATTTTCCCAAAAACATCTTCTAAGATCGATGTTAACGCTTTGCCTGGATGCTTTGAAAAAATGTAGCCATACAGTAAGAAAAACACGCTACCAAACACCATTCCTGTTAGGATGGTCAGCCAGGCATCTTGCTGTGAGTTCATTTCTAGACCGACTACTACGGCACTCCCGAGCATAAACAAAACCATGAGCAAGAATATTTGATAATTCGTTATCTTTTCTTTATTCATTAAGACCACTCATTCCACTGCGTTAATTAATAGGCTTATATCTATTTCCTGTATACTCTATAGACATCTCCACATTCACCGATGTATTCAATTCGGCAAACTCGTCCCCCCACTTATCCTTTAATTGCTTCCACAATTGGGGATCTTCTTTCCTTACAAGCTCACCAAACCCGAACACGTCCGTCTGATGCTTCTGTGCTTCTGCTAGAGAATCGACCACTAGTTCTTTTATTCTGTCTCTTCCCACCTCATTGGCTTTTTCTATCTCTTTCGGGTCACTTAAGTCAATATCTCCTTTCACTTCAACGATGTTCCCGTCCCCTGTGATGGTAATATCTATTGTTATCTCCCCTTTATCAACAGTGACCTCTAACTCACTATCAGCATCAAGTATTTCAATTGAAATCAAAGACTCGTCTACAGGAATAACACCGAGCGTTGTCTCGATGTTACCTACAATGTAATTAAAGCCCTTACTTTGGTCCTCCGTCATCCAATAACATAATTTATCCTCTTTAAATACCCCAATCGTCAGGAAATTTATGAGGGCATCTGGTTGAATTTTCGTCACATTTTCTGGTAATTTACCTTCCTGCTCGTCCCCTATTATTTCAACACCTGCTAATACAGGTTCTTTTCCTATAAGCTCCATATCAATAATGAGTTCATCTAAAAATGTGGCAACAGTTGGAGCCCATAACACTTCTGATAATTCTAAAGTGGCAAATAAACTATTAGCAGGTATTTTCTCTAGTCGGGTAAAAAGAGTCAAAATATCTTTCGCTCTAGTATTACGAGCGACTGCAATGTAAAAATCGGTTCTCATCTCATCATGACGAGATAAAAGATCAATAAAACTAGCGAGCCCTTCCTCCTTCGCCATGTCTTCACTAATGACAATGAAACGCAAATGAAAGAAATAAAACTGTTTCGGTGTTCGAGTGGCTAACCGTCTTAACGCTTCTGAAACAGAGGCACCAGACTCTGTAAATGTGACTGCGGCTGCTCGTTCAGATGTTTCTTGCTCGCCAATTTCTGACGCATTAATGACTTGGGTGGTGACAAGATAATCCCCATTATCTGCTTTGTCTATGGCGATACCGAAAACAATCCCTAAATCACCTAATTCATTTGCATCCCAGCAGCCAGATAAAAAAGGAGCTAGTATGACTAAAATCACGAGAGTTAACTGCTGTAAACTTACTCGTAACATTATGAACCACCTTCCATTGCCTGCTGCTGCTTTTGCTGTCCTTGCTGTGAACTGCCCTTCCTTTTCATTCTAAGCTTAGCTAAGGTAGGCAGCTGTAAATATGGCACACTATACGAGCGCAAGCTACATAGATGAAGGGTTAAAAGAATCAGACCTAAAATAACGCCATATAACCCTAAAAAAGAGGCGATAATCATAAAGAGGAACCTCAATAGTCTAGCCGCAATTCCCATGCTGTATGAGGGGCTAACAAAACTACTTATAGCGGTAAGTGCCACCACAATTACCATCGCTCCTGATACGAAGCCCGCTTCAACAGCAGCTTGACCAATGACAAGAGCGCCCACGATTGAAATCGCTGACCCGATAGCTCGGGGCATTCTTACTCCCGCTTCTCTCAATATTTCAAAGGTAAGTTCCATCGCTAGTGCTTCTACAATTGTGGGAAAAGGGGTGCCTTCCCGTTGAGCAGCTAAACTAAATAAAAGTGGGGTTGGCAGCATCTCTTGATGAAATGTCGTAATAGCAATAAACACCGATGGAACTAACAATGCTAGTGTAAATGCAATGTAACGGATAAGTCGTGTGAAAGTGGCAATATCTGAGCGTTGATAGTCATCTTCCATGGATCGAAAAAAATGATCAAACAGTGCTGGAACGAGTAGCGCAAAAGGCGTCCCATCAACGAGAATGGCAATACGGCCTTTTAACACACCAGCGGCAATATTGTCAGGTCGTTCACTATTGTAAACAGTTGGAAAAGGTGTATAAGGCTCATCCTGAATGATCTTTTCGATGTGCCCACTTTCTAAAATAGATTCTTCGTTAATATTTTCAATTCTCTTCACAATTTCAGACAATACTTTTTCGTCACAAAGTCCATCAATAGACATGATAGCAATTTTCGTTTTTGTTCTACTTCCTACTTGATGATATTTAACCGTTAAATCCGAATCTTTTATCTTTCTTCTCACGAGAGCTAAATTAGATTTGAGACTTTCACTAAACGCTTCTTTCGGGCCTCTCACCACGGTTTGTGTACCAGCTTCTTCAACACCGCGCTCTTCCCATTTTTTCGAAGCAATTAATGAACATTCATCTAATCCTTCTAACAAAAAAACTGTATCACCAGATAATAAGGCCGTCACGATGGTTTCAATCTCTTTTTCATACGCATATTCTGTCATGTGAAGAATAGTCTCATGAAGCGCTCTAAATATATGATCGAGCGTGCCATAATCATATAGAACATTTGATCCTGCTCTCATAATCGGTTCAATGACAGCCGTTTGTACTAAATGGTCGTTTGTTAGACCATCTGTGTAGATAAGTGCCCCTTTTAATGTTGGAGAGCCAACACTGACAGTTCTCACAATGATATCCTCGCTATGACCTGTTCCCCAACGAATTAAGTTAATGTTTTCTGACAAATCAAATGTGAGCTTCTTAGTCGGAGGTTTTTCATGTTGATTTGGCATAGCATTCTCCCTCAATTAAATCGTGACGTCTCCATTATCTTCTGCAAAACACAAAACAATATACGGAATACATAGATAAATATAGCTGTCAATGAAAATAATGGTGATGACTTGAAACGAGTTAAAACATGACTAAAACAGGGCCATAGTAGGGGACCTCGTTTAGCCATGTTTACTTTTGAGGTGAGAATGATGACTTTGGTCATAATCTAAGGTTACATATGTTCAAATAGGACCTCTTTTGTTAAATTATGATGGGCAACACTGTCAATTGTAGTAAGGCGAGTGTTCCCAATCAGTGTATGTGCCACTGCCTTCGCACGCATCACAATGAAAGTAATCAGGCGAGATATAAAATTCACTGATCGGCAAGTTATAGCCTTTTCCATGACATGCCGGACATAAGCCTTCATCTTTCATTTTCATCATTTTTTTCTCATGGCGTGTTTCCTGCCATAGTAATAACGCATTTAACAATCCCATTTTAAACACCTCCATTTTTAACCATTAGTCTTTTGGAAAATGAAGGGTTTTATACATTTTAATGAAATTATATTTACACCTTTAATTGGGCGTATGCATACATTAGTGAGAAAAGGAGGAATTTATTTATGTCAGCCCATTCACAAGACAAACAGGAACAGACGGAGACTTATGCAGTGGAGGAAGATCGTCATACTCATACTCATCCTCACCAACAAGATATGAAAGATATGTGTCAGCATTATCATTTATATTTTGTCCAAATTCAGATGATGGACGGATCGCTACATGAAGGCGTTATAGAAGACGTAGACAATGAAGGCGTCACGTTACTTACACCATTTGAAGAAGATCATCACTTTCCAGATGGTTCACGGCAATTTGGTACGGGGATAGGAGGCTTTGGTACGTTTACTCCTTACGGTTTTGGCTATGGTCCATGGTACGGTGTCCCGTGGCGATTCCGTCGCTTTAGACGTCGTAGGTTCCCCTTTTATGGAATCGGAGGTTTTTATTTTCCTTTCTTCATTTAAAAGAAAGAGATCTGTCTACTTAAGCGTTGACAGGTCTCTCTTTTTTTGAAGTCTCCTCACTTTTAATGAGAAGGCATGTCTTCTTAATCATTAACATATGCATTCTATCAACTCAATCGTTTATACTTATTAGACCATCATGTCACAGGACAGAGGTAGATAATTGTGAAAATACGTGCTGAAGATTTACCAGAAAAAGAAAGGGCTCTCTTACTCTCCATTCAAACGTTACCTCGTCATGAAAAGCAAACACTTTGGTCACTAATCCGTCTGTCAAATAAGGATCATATTTGTATCGTGCCTCGATTAACACCTGAAATTCAGCAATTAATCCAAAAAGGACTCGTCACGATTAATCCTAGCTTTCACACTCAAAGTAAAATAAGTTTATTCATCCTCAGAAAGACACCATTTTTAATGAAAAAATTACAAACCATAGGTCAGCAAAAATAGAAGAGCTAGTCGTCTATGATTTTTTCTACATGATTTTATCCTAGTTGAGTCAACTCAGGACTTTAGAAGCCGATAGCTCCCCTTAAACAGCTTTTATTATCTATTTTGAGCAGGGCGTTTTAGGTCGCTTATCTGTGATAAAACGTGCAATGTAAGACGGCAACTTCCTAAAGATGAAACGCTGTCCAAAGATCCCGTTTGCGAAGGTTTACCGAGTAAATGTTAGCTGAAGACAAACTTTCGAAAAACGCTCGTCTGAAGTGAAGGTCACGGTCATGATGAATTTTGAAGTTCATTCACTTAAAACGACTTACCCTTTTTGTATAGACGTCTCTTTTATGTACTGATCATGAGTTTAAATTTAAACGTGTTTAAAAATCTTCTGTTATGGAAATAGATTAACTACACCTTATAAAATAATTCTTCAAAGGAGGAAATAATACATGCCATTGCTTGAAATTAGCGTTGTTCCTGTAGGTACTGCCACTGAAAGCTTTAGTCATGACGTAGAAAAGGCCGTTTCAATTATAGAACAAAATAATTTGAAATATCAGGTGACCCCTACTTCTACTATTATTGAAGGAGAATTGGATAAATTAATGGATGTGGCTCAAGTGATTCATCTAAATGAAATTGAAAACGAGGCAAAACGTGTGGTAACGACGATTAAAATTGACGATCGAACAGATAAACCAATCTCCCTTGAAAGCCAAGTTAACAAGGTTTCAGATCACTAATTGACTATTTCCCTACACGGATAAGAAAAAGCCGGACTTAAGGATGTACTTAAAGTCCGGCTTTTGTTAGTTGTCTTTTATTATGGTAAATTTGTCGTCCCCATGAGATAACGGTCACATTCTCGCGCAGCTCCACGGCCTTCATTAATTGCCCAGACGATCAAGCTTTGCCCCCGTCTCATATCACCAGCTGCAAACACACCTTCTACATTCGTCGCATAGTGATCATAGTCTGCTTTAACAGTAGAGCGTGCCTCTGTTTCCACACCTAACTGGTTAATTAAGTCTTGCTCCGGTCCAGCAAAACCGATTGCTAAAAGGACGAGATCTGCTGGCCATACTTTTTCACTGCCAGGTATTTTATTGCGAATCTTCCGCCCATTTTTATCGAAAACTGTTTCTACATCTATAGTATGAACTTCTTTAACATGCCCATTTTCATCACCGACAAATTTTGTCGTCATGACGGCGTAAGCACGAGGATCTTTACCAAAAACAGCTTCTGCCTCTTTTTGACCGTACTCAATACGGTGGATAACCGGCCATTGGGGCCACGGATTATTGCTTTCGTCTCTAGCTGTGCCTTTTTTATTGTAAATATCAAACTGAGTTAAGCTTTTACAGCCATGTCTCAGTGATGTGGCAAGACAATCTGTCCCTGTATCTCCCCCACCGATGACA
The DNA here is from genome assembly GCF_002019735.1 of Salipaludibacillus agaradhaerens. Taxonomy (NCBI): domain Bacteria; kingdom Bacillati; phylum Bacillota; class Bacilli; order Caryophanales; family Bacillaceae; genus Salipaludibacillus; species Salipaludibacillus agaradhaerens. The sequence goes on along the minus strand of NZ_KV917378.1, from coordinate 31,050 downwards.
ATTACATTTTTATCAGCTGCTGAAATGTAGTTACCATCTTCGTGGTTTGAATCTAATAAACTTTTCGTATTAGCGTGGAGAAAATCCATGGCATAATGGATCCCTTTAAGGTCACGCCCTTCAGCTGGAATATTTCGATGTACGGTTGCCCCTCCGCATAGGATAGTCGCATCAAAATTGTCATCTAACTCCTCAGCCGTTATATCTTTGCCTACTTCTGTATTAGTCACGAATTCGATGCCTTCTTTTTCAAGAATATCCACACGGCGCATCACCACATCATAAGGTAATTTCATTTCAGGGATACCGTAAGTTAACAAACCACCGATGCGATCGTGACGCTCATAAACCGTCACCGAGTGTCCAGCTTTATTTAATTGAGCTGCTGCTGCTAATCCAGCTGGCCCTGAACCAACGACCGCTACTTTTTTTCCTGTTCGCTTCTCAGGCGGTTCAGGGACTACCCAGCCTTCTTCAAAACCTTTTTCAATAATAGAACGTTCGACAGTTCTAATAGCAACTGGAGGTTCATTAATACCTAGCACACAGGCTCCTTCACACGGTGCTGGACAAGCCATACCAGTAAACTCAGGAAAATTGTTCATTTCATGTTCTTTTTTCAACGCTTCTTTCCATTGACCACGATAAACAAGGTCATTCCATTCAGGGATTAAATGATAGACAGGACAACCAGTCGTGGCACCGTCTATTTCCATCCCATGATGACAGGTCGGGACGCCGCAATCCATGCAGCGAGCCCCTTGTTTTTTTAACTCTTCCTCTGACATCGGTTTTGTATAATCTTCCCAATCCTTCGTCCGTTCAGAAGGGTGTCGTTCGTGATAAGACTGTCGTTGATATTCCATAAAGCCAGTCGGTTTTCCCATAGCAGATACCCTCCTTTTTATTTCAATGCTTCGACAGCAATTTTACTTTCTTCAAAGGCAGTCATTTCTGCTTCATGCCGTTCTTTTCCCTCTTGCATGAGCTGTTGAATTCGGTTTTGTACTTGACGATAATCTTTAGGAATGATTTTCACAAACTTCGGAACCATCTCTTCCCAATTTTTCAAGATATACTTTGCATGATCACTGTACGTATGCTCAATATGAGTTTTAAGTGTGTGATATAGTTTATTAATTTCGTCATGGTCAAGAAGTGATTCCAAGTGAACTAATTCATCGTTACACCGAGAAGCAAAAGACTCTTCACTCTCATCAAGGACATAAGCAACCCCTCCAGACATCCCTGCTGCAAAGTTACGGCCTGTTGGGCCAATAACAATGACTTCACCACCTGTCATATATTCACATGCATGGTCTCCTACACCTTCAACCACTACTTTAGCGCCACTATTTCGTACGCAGAAACGTTCACCGGCAATACCATTTATATAGGCCTCACCGCTAGTAGCACCATAAAAACATACATTTCCTGCTACGACGTTTTCCTCTGGTTTAAAGGTCCGCTTTCTCGATGGTCGAACGATAATTTTTCCACCAGATAGCCCTTTTCCAACGTAGTCATTGGCATCCCCTACAAGTTTTAATGACATTCCTTGTGGAATAAAAGCACCAAAGCTTTGGCCGGCAGAACCTTTAAACGTGAGGCGAATAGTATCTTCAGGTAATCCTGCTAATCCATAACGGCGTGTCACTTCACTTCCGAGGATCGTACCCGTGACGCGGTTAATATTTCGTATCGCAAAGGTCCCTTTAACAGGTATTTTATCTTCTAGTGCATCTTCACAGAAAGGAATAAGTTCCTGCATGTCCATTGAGTTCTCTAAACCATGATCTTGCTCGATAGATGCAAAACGAGTCACTTTATCAGTAACATCCGGTCGATGTAAAAGAGCAGATAAGTCCACACCTTTCGCTTTCCAATGGTTCACAGCCTCATTCGTCTCTAAAATGTCGGTACGTCCCACCATCTCATTCAAGGTACGGAATCCTAGTTCAGCCATCAGTTCACGTGTTTCTTGTGCGATAAATAGCATGAAGTTTTCTACATGATCGGCATTACCCGGAAACTTTTTACGTAGCTCTGGGTTTTGTGTCGCTACCCCCACAGGACAGGTATCAAGATGACATACACGCATCATGACACAGCCCAGAACAACTAAAGGTGCGGTTGAAAACCCATATTCTTCAGCTCCTAGCAACGTGGCAATAATAACGTCACGGCCACTCATCATCTTACCATCTGTTTCTACAACGATGCGGTCTCTTAAATGATTGAGTAGGAGGGTTTGATGTGTTTCTGCTAACCCTATTTCCCATGGAAGACCAGTATGCTTCAAGCTCGTTCTTGGTGCTGCACCTGTCCCGCCTTCGTAGCCGCTAATTAACACGAGATCAGCTCGCCCTTTTGCTACCCCTGCGGCGATTGTACCTACACCAGCAGCTGACACGAGTTTAACGCTGATTCGAGCCCGTGGGTTCGCATTTTTCAAGTTATGAATAAGCTCCGCCAAGTCTTCAATTGAGTAAATATCATGGTGTGGCGGCGGTGAAATCAACTCTACTCCTGGTGTTGATCCACGCACTTCTGCAATCCAAGGATACACCTTTTTACCAGGAAGATGGCCACCTTCTCCGGGCTTTGCTCCTTGGGCCATTTTTATTTGAATTTCATCGGCATTGACTAGATAATGACTGTTCACACCAAAGCGGCCAGATGCCACTTGCTTAATAGCACTTCGTCTTAAATCGCCATTGTCGTCTGGTGTAAACCGATCGATATCCTCTCCGCCTTCACCACTATTACTTCGAGCTCCTATTCTGTTCATCGCGATGGCCAACGCTTCGTGCGCTTCTTGACTTATAGCCCCATAAGACATGGCTCCCGTTTTAAATCTTTTGCAAATATCCTCAATTGGCTCAACATCTTCAATTGGGATAGGGGTTCGCTTTTTAAACGATAAAAGGCCACGTAATGATTGAAGGTTGTTTTTCTCGTCTGTTAACAGGTTTGAATATTTCTTAAATGTCTCATAGTTGTTCGTTCTACAAGCATGCTGGAGCAAATGGATCGTTTCAGGGTTGTAAGAATGGTCTTCCCCTTTTACTCTATATTGATAGTCATCCCCAGCTTCTAGTAGCTTAGCTGAGCCTCGATCTTCTCCAAAACCATCGACGTGTCTTAACAACGTTTCTTTTTCAATCATGTCAAGGTCAATGCCACCAAGTTTCGATGATGTCCGGGTGAAATAGCTGTCAATCACCTCTTGTTGAATACCAACAGCTTCAAAGATTTGTGCACCTCTGTAACTTTGAATCGTAGAGATCCCCATCTTAGAAAGCACTTTAATAACGCCGTCAGTTGCGCCTTTTATATAACGATTAATGGCGTCGTCTAAAGGCATGTCCAATTCATCAATGTCAATTAAGTGATTAACCGTATCGAAAGCCAAATACGGATTAATAGCTTCTGCACCGTAGCCTAACAAAGTGGCAAAGTGGTGCACTTCTCTCGCTTCACCCGATTCTAGCAGTAAGCTCACTTTCGTACGCGTACCTTGTCGAATTAAATGATGATGTAAACCTGAAACAGCTAACAATGATGGAATAGCTGCCAGCTCAGTATTAATCCCTCTATCAGAGAGAATGAGTAACGTCGCCCCGTTCTCAACCTGTTTGTCCGCTTCTTTAAAAAGCTTATCCATGGCAGATTTTAAGTGCCCTTTGCCACCTTCTGCCGTAAATAAAATAGGCAACGTGACAGCCATAAACCCATCCATGTCTTGTTGTCGTAGTGTTTCAAGCTGATCATTCCGCAACACTGGACTATCAAGCCAAATATGTCTACAACTTTGAGGGTTAGCGTTCACTAAACTTCCTTCAGCACCGATTGTTGTTCCCACTTGAGTAATTAACTCCTCACGGATAGCATCAATAGGAGGATTCGTTACTTGAGCAAACAACTGTTTAAAGTAATTATATAGAAGCTGTGGTTTTTTTGACAATACAGCAAGTGGTGAATCATATCCCATTGAGCCTACTGGGTCTTTTCCGCCTGAAACGAGAGGCTTAATGATTTTCGTTAATTCTTCCGTTGTGTAACCAAAAGCAAGTTGATGATTAACGAGTTCACCTTTATCGGTAATCGTTTGAACTTCTTTTTGTTGGGGAAGTTCATCTAAACGAATAAGATTCTCTGAAAGCCATTCAGCGTATGGTTCCTCATTTGCAATTTGGAGTTTTATCTCTTCATCAGGGATTATTTTACCTTGCTCTAAATCGACTAGTAGCATTTTGCCTGGCTTAAGACGATCTTTGTATAACACATCATCAGAAAAAATATCAAGCGCTCCTACTTCAGAACCTAGTACGATCAAGCCATCTTTCGTGACGTAATATCTCGCAGGTCGAAGTCCGTTCCTGTCAAGACAGGCCCCGATTTGCTTTCCATTCGTAAAAGCAACAGCTGCTGGTCCATCCCATGGTTCCATGAGCGTACTATGATATTCATAAAATGCACGCTTGTCAGGATGAATAGTCGGATCATTTGCCCAAGGTTCAGGCATCATCATCATCGCCGTATGAGCAAGGGAACGTCCGGATAAGTGTAGAAATTCAAAGGCATTATCAAACATCGAAGAATCACTGCCGTCTTTGTCAATTATAGGAAGGATTTTATCCAAATCTTCTTGACTGAAATTGTCAGACTGACAAAGTTGTTCTCTTGCTCGCATCCAATTAACATTCCCACGAATCGTATTAAACTCACCATTGTGAATAGTGTACCTGTTTGGGTGTGATCGCTTCCAGCTAGGAAACGTATTTGTACTAAATCGTGAATGGACGAAGGCCATAGCTGTTTTAAAGTCGGGATGGTTTAAATCAATATAAAATGAATCCAATTGTTCCGGGATCAACATCCCTTTATAAACCACTGTTCTTGTAGAGAGGCTAGTGAAATAAAAATCATTCGTATCACTGGATCGAGCTACTTCAATTTCAGTCCGTTTACGAATTATATACAGACGTCTTTCAAAATCATCTTGATCCTTCACTTTGTCCGAAGGGAGAATAACCACTTGCCTGATATACGGTTTTGTCTTTTTTGCTTCTTTACCTACAAACGAATCGTTCACAGGCACCGTACGCCAGCCAAGGATTTTCTGGCCCTCTTCCTCTACAATATTTTCAAAGATTTGTCTGCTTTTTTTCCGGCTTTTATGGTCCTGAGGAAAGAAAATCATTCCTAAGCCATAACTACCTTCAGAAGGGAGTTCAAGATCCTCTTTATGAAACTGTTTCTCAAAAAAACGATGCGGAATTTGCGTTAAAATTCCTGCACCGTCACCGGTACTGACATCTGCTGATTGTCCTCCGCGGTGCTCTAAGTTACATAAAATCGTAATCGCATTTTGAACGATATCATGCGATTTCGTTCCATCGATATGGGCGATCATACCAATTCCACAGGCTTCGTGTTCAAAATCTGGGTGATACAGTCCCTGCGGTAATGGCGTTCTTGGATGTTTCATAATAGCGCTCCTCCTTAACTTCAAATCTTTCTTAAACTACTTGGTTAATAAATCTATCAAACTTTCCTATTTAAAACAAGCTTATGAACGTTTTAAATATTTTGATAAGTGTATCACGATTCTGTAAAGAATTCTAACCTCCCAAATCAAAAAAAATGATGTAAATATTGTATAAGCTTGATTCATTCATTATTTTAAATCACTTTCATCATACAAAGACCATTCATAACACGCCCCTTCAATCAGGACATTAGATCCGTTAATTCCCCTAAATAGATGTTGCTCTCCTCTCTATTTTCACTGTCTTTCACGACAGCCCTTTTTTAAAACGGACATTTGATATCGTTTAGTTATCATTGTTCGACCTTTTCATGTTGAAAATTTAATATAAGATATTGCTTCTTATTTGTGTATTAAATTGAGATATTATATTATCATAATTAGTGTGTGTGTGAATTGTTCACCCCTTTACGATTATTCTAAATTTTTATAAAATAACAAAAACTTCTCCGCAAACTATTATTACTCATAATAAGGGGGACAGTCAATGGATTTTTTTGCTTGGATATTGATCATTTTACTATTTTCGGGTAGTTTCATTGGTCTTTTTTATCCCATTATTCCAGCTATTTTACTCGTTTGGATTGGGGTTTTCGTTGGACATTTTTTTATTAATGATCTTATAATGTCTTCGTGGACGTGGAGCTCCCTTTTAGTCATCACAGTCGCCATTTTTATCGCTGATTATATAGCAAGCATGTACTTTATCACCAAGTACGGTGCGTCTTTATTAGGAAAACGCGTTGCTACAATCGGGCTTATTGTTGGTAGCTTTATTATCCCCCCTTTTGGTATTTTTATCGTACCGTTCACTGCCGTTTTTTTGATAGAATACATGCAAAATCACTCTATGAAGCAGTCAGGGAGAATTGCTGCCGGAACATTACTTGGCTTTATTTCGAGCACTATAGTCAAAGCCTTTCTCCACCTTCTTATCATCATTATTTTTCTAGTGGATGCTTTATTATTTTAGGCAATGAAGCGTTACATTAATTAAAGTCTTGGGTGGGCGAGGAAAGTGAGTTTTGATCGTTTATGTAGAATGTAAGAAAAGCTTCAGTCATCGTAGGGACATTATTACAAAAACCTCAAACATATTATAAGTAAGTCCTCTCTCATGACCAATGTGAGTCTTCCTTATGACAACCTTCTCATTTACAAACAAGTACTCATTGAAAAGGCTCAAATAAAAAAAGAGACTTTTTCAAGCCTCTTTTTCGTTATGTTTAATATTATGTTTTACACTAATACCTAATCATCACCTTATCACTTATTCAGATTCATTAAACCCAATGTTATCCATCATCAGCTTTCCTGGTCCTTCTGAAAAATAAAGTGTGATCGTTGTTACATCTTCAAGCTTTAATTCTGGGGCTTGTTCATAAAAAGCATCAAGCGGTAACTCATAGTTTTGAAAAACGGGTTCAACAGCTTCTTCATACTTTCCTTCACGCATAATCTCATCGAACCACGGGTGAATGGTATATTGCGTAAAAATTGATGGCTGAATACTTTTAAACTGTTCCATATCTACCCGAGTCGATATGCCATCGCTCGTCATAAATTCCACTTCTACACGAGGCACTTGAGAGAAATCATGTGAATTCTCGTCTAAATCTCTATCCATATTAGCCATAGACACAATCATTGATTCAAAGTCATGTTCACTTAATGTCTCTCGTAAACTGTCATCTAACGACATAACGTAGTGAGCATTATCATCCCATTCAAAGACCATCCCTTTAGACCTTTTAGTATTTCCAGCTCGATTGACAGCTGATTCAATCTCCCAGCTTTCAAAGCCTATTCCTTCAGCAATGATATACTGTGAGAGAACTGTTTTGTTATTACTTTCATTGTAATTAACAAGAGGATAGAAGGACGCATCTTCGTACCTTGTTACGTATTGCGTATTAGGTAACCATTCTCTTCCATATCTAACATCTTTAAAAAGTGGCTTGTATTGATCATTCCCATTTAAAGTTGTTTCAAGAAAAGCTGATATATACACCTTTGCCACTTCTCGTTGCTCTGCCGCAGGCATGAGTTGCTGTCTATTTAAAAACAGTCCCCCTGGTAAGCGCATATCCATGCGCCCCCAATCGGTGTTAAATTGACTATGATTGGCTTCAGCGATATACACCCCTGCTTTAAATAAGTCAGAATCATTTGGTATCATCACTCTACTATATTGCCGATCTCCATGATAGTTGTGGACATCGCCATCGCGAGCACCGTGTAAAGTCAAATATGAGACATTTGCTGGCTCGGCACGCATATCATCCACTTGTGTATCTGTAGGTGCGACTGCAATCACAGACTTCACATCAATCGCCGCCATCCCTTCCACCGATTCATCTTCACTAAACCATCGTTCGTAATCAGCTACCATTGCAACAGCCTGACCACCACGTGAATGGCCTATGAGCGATACTCTCTGTAAATCTACTTTTTCAAAAAAAGGATTATTAACTGTTTCATTAAACCGCTTAATTTCCAGTAAATGTTGCATTAATATCCAAGCACGTAATGACATATCTTCGTTAGGAATACCTGTCCAATTTGAATAGTTTAAAAAATTTTGATCAACTGATACAGCAATGTATCCCCTACTTGCAAGAAGTTCTCCTAAATAACCGTAACCAGAATCAGAAAAATACTCCATGCTATGGTTACCGTGCACGATAAGAACTAGGGGAAAGGTCCCTTCTCCTTCCGGCATCCATACCCGACCGTTTAATGGCAAAGCTGTTTCATCAAACCCCCAAAAAAACTCTCGATAATCTTTCCATTCATTAATAAATTGAGATGCATCCACTGAATTCGAAACGATATCTACATCTTCATTAAAAGTATCTCGTTGCTTATCCTCACCATTTCCATATGAAAAGCTCTTAAAAGAATAATCACCTTGATCTGCCGGATTTGGGACGGCTAACGGCGTAATATAGCTCTTTTCACTGAAAGTGGGTGTGACACTATCATAGTCAATTGTTGGCGCCCAAAGGAAAATTAATAAAATATAGGATAAAGGGAACATTATGAGTATTAATTTCTTAGGTGTCGACCAGACTTTATGAAAAATGGCTACTAATATAAACCCGAGGCATAAGGCCACCCCCATCCATACAGCTGTTATAACCCCTGAGAATAACGCCCCCAAGTTGGCTTCTGATAAAATATAATACGTTAAGGCACTACTATAACCTAATGCAGCAAGTAACAATCGAGGCAGGGGTATATACAAAAGACTCAGTAAAAAACCGCCTAGAAAGGTCACTGTTAAAAATACAACTGTATGTAAAGTCAGGTAAACGACTAAGTCTATCACCATCCCAAATCCGGACGGTGTTCCTAGCCCCCCGATTATAATTGATATACTTGATATAACCCATAACCCTACAATCATTAACACTATTTTTTTGTCATATGCTGCTGTTTTTGAACCTCGATACCTTAACCACTTAAAGAAACGACGAATGACGTTTTGGTGTTTTTTCTCACTCTCTATCAGCATGCTTTTCTCCTCACGAACGACTAGTTATTCAGTCCATTTAGACTGTTATTTCTCTCTATTTTAAAAAACATATACTTGTCTGATTTAACATTATAACAAACCTATTCTCTATCCTACAGTTACAACCTTCTTTTTTAAGAAAAAATTTATAATTAGGCTCAACTATGATGTGCTTCTATGCTTTACGACCTTGCCTCATCTTGTTTTTCTTTTACAAAAGAAAAAGCCGACACATCTGGTCGGCCAGAAATATGCTATTAAACGCGTTTATTAATATCAAAATTAGATTCAAGAAGGAGCCAATTCTGTGGAAAATCCCATCCTAAAACCCAATAATACACCCCTTTTAAACCAAATTCCTTCACTAAATCAAATTTAGCTTGAACCGTTCTCGCATCTTCAAACCATACTTCATGTTGATTCCCTTCCTCGTCTACATACGTAAAAAATGGCGATTGTGCCTCTTCATCAAATTCAATTGCAGCGTTATAAGTTGCTGCTAACCGAATAGCTTCTTGATGATCAATGGCTCTCGCTCGTGTGACCCCCTCTTCAAAAGGAAGGGTCCAATCATATCCGTATAATGGTATTCCTAACATAATTTTATCATTAGGCATAACGGAAACAGCATATTCGATAACCCGCCTGACTTCATCAACGGGCGCCACAGCTCTAGGCGGTCCACCTGTCCAGCCCCACTCATAAGTCATTAAAAAAACAAAGTCCGCTACCTCTCCATGAAAAGCATAATCATGTCCTTCATAAAGAACGCCAGGCATACCCGGTTCCACTTGGGGGGCAAGAGCACTGGAAAGAAATAGTCCTTTTTCAGCTAGTCTATCACGTGCTTTTAGCATCAGTTGATTATATTGTTCTCGATTAATTGCACCTAAGTATTCTAAATCAAAATCCAACCCTAAATACCCTTTTTCTTCCATAATCGTCAGCGCCTCATCTAACAATCTATCTTGCAATGCTTCATTCTGAAGAACAGTCGTAGCTAGCTCTGTACTAAAGGCATTATCTTCAATATTTGTAATCACCATTAAGGGCACGATTTCTTGCTCATATGCCACATTAATGAGCTGCTGATCGTCTATAGGTGTTAAAGTACCATCCTCATTTAATTCATAACTGAAAATCTGCAAAAATGTTAAATATGGTCCTGTACGTTGCACAATATTTGCGGATTCAGCACCGGTAATGTTCAAATCTACATAGGCGCCAACATCTATTGCTGGCTTTTGCCTATATGTGTCCGGAATAAAGACCCTCGCTTCCGTATGTTCAAAGGGATTTGTCACCACCTGACCTAGTGGGATAATATCTGTGACAGGAAGTTGATGCTTTTCGCTCAATTGCCATAAATTTTCCCCTGGCTTTAAAACATGATATCTACCTAATACTGGAATAACAAGCGTTTGCCCTACAACTAATGGTGCATTTACGTCTATTTCATTAGCTGCTGCAATGTTTTCATAAGCGACTGCATAGGTTTGTGCTATTGAATATAAGGACTCTCCCGGAGAAATCACATGAATATCCAAGCTCCCATCCTCCTCATTGCTCATATACGTTCAGTAAACTATATTCTAACCAACATCAATGTATGTGATCTTTCATCAAAATTATAAGCTATATCTGGCTATTCACATTTATCATAGATAACCGTCCGTAAAACGTCTGGCACAAAAAACGTGAAGGCTTAATCTATTTAAGGGGAGGATAACGGATAATAATGGACTGATTCACTCAACAAACAAGAGGAAGGAGAACAAAAACACCCACTAATTGAAGATTCGTTTATCATCGCTTTGAACTGTTTGACTTTCCTGAATTACTCATGAAGATAGTTCTTGAAGATATAAATAAAAACTGCTTTTTAAGTGGTGTGAGCCACTTAAAAAGCAGTTATAGTTAAAGATTATTGAATGGTAACATCTTTAAGCTGATACAAGCCTGAGCCATCTGCCCAGAATCCCGATACACTATCAGAATAACCCATAATATGGTCAGGGTGATACAAGAATGCCATCGGTGATTCTTCTAATAAATAATTGGTTACTTCTTCATACATGCTAAGTCGTGTTTCTTCATCTTGTTCAACACGCGCCTCTTGCAACATAGCATCAAATGTCTCATCAGCGAAGAAGGATCGATTACCTGATGCCCCAACGTTATCAGAGTGGAAAAGCATGTGCATAGGATAATCAGCATCGCCTGTCCCTAATGATAATCCGAGAATAAACATATCATGTTCACCAGCGCCTGTTTGGTCTAGGTACGCTCCCCATTCCACAACTTCAATCTCAACCTCAATGCCAATTTGACTTAAGTCCGCCTGAACGAGCTCAGCAATATCCATTCGTTCTCGACTATCATTTGTCCAGATAGTTGTTTCAAAACCATCTTCATAGCCAGCTTCAGCTAGTAACTCTTGTGCTCTCTCTGGATCCCGTTCCAATTGATCTACATTTTCACTGAATCCAAAGTTTGTTTCATTGACTGGACCGAGAGCTGGATCACCAGTTCCTTCAAGAATCCCTTCTAACATCGCTTCCTTATCTAATGTCATAGCAATTGCTTGACGTACACGCGCATCATCAAATGGTTCTTTCTCAACGTTAAACCCTAAATACGTAATACTTGCGGCATTACGTTGATACACGTTAGTCCCATCGGAATTTTCCACTCGAGCCATATCACTTGGCGTCACAGGGTCGATAATATGGGCACTACCCGATTCAAGCTCTCCGATTCTCGTTAAGTCTTCGGGAATAACTTTGAATGTTACCGTATCAACTTTCGCATTCTCTCCCCAGTAATTCTCATTATTCGTTAAAACAACTTGGTTCCCTGTGTCCCAGCTGTCAAATTTAAAGTAGCCAGTCCCATATGGATGCTCATTGACATGGTCTCCTGGTTGAGCACCATCTTCCATTGCCGCATAATCATCTTCAATCACTTGAGGACTAATGATACTTGATGCATAGTGAGCTAAGTGAGCAGGAAGTGGTGCAAATGGATCTTCCGTTACAAACTCAACGGTATGCTCGTCAATCACATTTACCTCTTCCACAATTTCAAACAAAATCTTTCTCGGTGAGCCAATTTCCTCGTCTAAAATTCTATCAATATTTACTTTCACAGCTTCAGCGTTAAATGGCTCCCCATCATGGAACTCTACATCCTCAGCTAAAGTAAAGTGCCAAACATTATCCTCTACTGCTTCCCAATCTTCTGCAAGACCAGGTTCTAACTCCATATCATCATCATAGTTTACAAGTGTTTCATAAAGGTTTACTTGAATATTTCCCGATGGCACATCATTTGAAGTGTGAGGGTCAAGTGATGACGCATCCGATAACACGCCAACCACTAAGTCCCCTCCTGGCTCACCTGCACCTGTCTCGTTCTCGCTAGTGTTATTGTTGTTGTCGTTTGTATCTGTTCCCGAATTATTCCCATCATCCGGTTCGCTGGCACATCCAGCTATCGCTAATGCTATGACAAGTGAACTAGCACAAGCTTTCATCCTTTTCGTTTTAAACATAAAATAAATCCCCCTTCAAATCTGGTATGTATACCCGTAACTTTCTTTACAGGTTATCATCTAAATTACTATAAACTCATAAACTTGTAAATAATATTTTTTGAAAATTATATTTTTTCTTATGATTTGGAATTATCACTTTAGATAAAACCTATTTTAATTCGTGACTTTCTTCTCATTTGTTTCACTTATTTTACTAATCATCACTTATGTAAACGCTATTTATCGTTGTTAGATAAATTGCCAAACAAATTGATAAAACAGAACAATTATTTTAAAAAAACTTCCATTTGTGACCTTTATACATTTATTGAATAAATCCGTTCATCACTCATCTAAATCAGCGGTTTTGACATTCATTGTCTTTTCTCTCCCTTTCCACAGATAAAATCTCAGAATTCATAAGAGAGTCGCTTTCATCATAATGTTGTTAAAGCAATACCACGACTAATATGTAATAGATTTCATTTAATAGACAGATGAGATAACGAACCTTGAATCAGGACATTAACATTATCTCCCGCATAAATAGATACCGTTCTCCTTGTTTATTTTGAGCAGGGTGATTGACAGATAGGATGTGGCTGACACTTAAGACGGCGACGCCCTGAGGATGACGCACACTCTGAAAAGCCACTTTTGCTAGGGTTTACCGAGCAAAAATTAGCTGAAGACAAGCCCTCGGAAAGCGTACGTCTGAAGTGAAAGTCACAATCATGATTCGCATGCTGATATCTTATTGTGAGTGATGATTTTCATTCTAGTAGTTACGTTTTGTAAAATGTGCTAGATTTCCTGTTTCTTTTTATATGAAGATAGAATGAGAAATGAAGTTTTAAATAAGGAGAAATAAACGTTTTTGAGAGATAAATAAGGGTATTAAGAAATTATGATGGAAAGGTAAAGAGGAAGCAACTGACCATTGTTAAAAAGCCTATCGCCAATTCAAGAATAAAATTTTTAGTCCATTTACTTTCAAAGAAAGGTGGCGTTATATAGTATCTCCTCTTGTCACGAGTCAGTGATACTTTGTGCCTTTAAAACGAGAAACGCAAGAACGCCCTTTAAACAAACTGTCATATGATTAACAGAGGAATGTTGTATAACTTATCCGTTGATAACACACCAGTGCTTAGAAATACAGAATGATCATGTTTAAACATCTTCAATACACACTTTAAATGGACACTATTATAATAGAAGAAACTAGATTATAAAGTTGTCTCAGTTTATATAGATACGGACTATGAGAAGTAGATTGCCTTAAGATAGTGCACATCAAAAAACAGTACAGGTTTCCCTGCACTGTTTAACCTTTTATTTATTGAACACGTACTACTCGGCCGTTGAATACTTCACCCCAGTAGCCGCTGTTCAAACTAGCAATAGCTACGCCTGTTGAGCTTTGCGCTCCAATAAATTGACCTCCACCCATGTAAATACCTACGTGTCCGTCCGTTTTGTAAGTATCAAAGAAAACAAGATCTCCAGGTCTCATATCACTAGTTGATACTTGGCGACCAGCGTTTTTCTGCCCATCAGTTGAAGCTGGTAGACTGATACCTACTTGAGAAAAAGACCAAGCTACAAAGGCTGAACAATCAAATCTTCCATTTGCAATATCATAAGAATTTCTTCCACCGCCAAATACGTATGTAGAATTCCCGATATACTTTTGACCTACTTGTGTCACTGCTCCACCATTGCCGCCACCTGATGAAGCGGTAGAGGCCGAACTAGAGCCAGAGTTACTATTACCATTACTATTAGATGAGCCGTTACTACTACTTGAATTACTCTCAGCTGCTGCTTGAGCGTCTCTTTCCTCTTGCTGACGCTGGCGTTCTGCATCAATTCGTGCTTGAATATCAGCTTCTTCCGATCGTAAGTTTTCATCTTCTTCTAACAAGCTAGCCATCATATTTTCAGTTTCTGCTTCTTTAGCTTTTAAATCTTCTCTTAAACGATCATTTTCTTCTTGCTGCTCTTCAAGATGTTTGTGCATACCTTCCATTTCAACGTGTAACTCATTTAAGCTATCAAGGGTTTCTTGAAGTTCTGCTTGACTATCTTCTAATTTTTGCTGGCTTTCCTCTAGTTGATCAATAATCTCATTGTCGGCTTGTGCAATTTTATTGACAGTGAATACACGACTGACAAAATCACTGAAACTTTCTGAACCAAGAACTACTTCTAAATAACGCGTGTTTCCTCCGTTTTTTTGATAAGCGCTAGCACGTTCTTTCAGTAATTCAAACCGCTCTTCTATATCTTTTTCAAGCTCTTCAATCTCTGCTTCTAATTCGTCAATGGCTGCTTCTTGCTCTTCTATTTCTTCTTCCGTTTCTTCCATCTTAGCTTTATTGTCTTGAATTGCTTCATCTGTTCGATCAATTTGAGCATTAATTTCTTCAATTTCATCTAGGATTTCAGCAAGTTCTTGTTCCGCTTCTGAAAGATTTGATTGAATTTCTTCACGCTGCTCTTGAATTTCTTCCTGCTCACTCTCTAAATTTGCTGTTGCTTCTACCATCCCTGTTGGAAAAATTAATAAACTACTCATTCCCACCACAAACGATAATCCCATTACTCTCTTCATAAAAAAGTACCCCTCTTCCTCATAGATAACTTATCACGTTGATTATGTACTTGTTTTCTCAAAAACTAGAATATGTCATAAAGTAGATTGTTTTAATAGATATAAGTATTATGAACCACAAATAGAATACTAACATTATTAAATCACAGAAAGATTATAGAAATGTTACAGTCATGTTTCAATGTGTTTTTTTGAACGAACTATGACACATTATAGGCGAACAGCTGTTTTTTTCAAGCTTTTTACTGTTGAAAAAACGAAAATAACTTTTTTAAACAAAATCAACAGAATAGGACTATACACCTATTTAAACTACAAATATACGTAGAGGTATGCAAGTCCATTCTCTTAAATAGGTCTAATTACCTCTGGATAAGGGGCATTAATTCACCATTTCCAACTTTAGAGCGTTCATAGAAAACATGCCTTCTAAAAAAAGGGTTGGAAGACTTGATTATGTATCATAATTCTTATCCATAAATGTGAACACGTGTAGATTAAAAAGGATCTATTCAAAAAATCACTAAAAAGCCGTCCTCATTAAGGACAGCTTTCAATTGCACTTATCAAAATATAAATTGCCTACAGAGAGAATATCACATGAGTTATGTGCATTTTTTATCACCATCGACCTTGTTTTATCCCGTGCCTCGTAAATAAGGAATGTGAAGATGACCGAAAATAACACAATCTTATTTCTTACTAAAACATCTCATTTGCTTTTTTTGATACCTTCCCTCTTCTATTCATGCACGATTCCTGCTAAAACCTCTTTTCATAGCCCTCAATGCTTGTGATAACCGCATACGTGACTGTTAATCACAATAACGCGGTTGTTAGCAATCACCAGCATCAATAAATCTTTCACTTACCTATACACATTTTCAATAGCTCATCTAGTGAAAAAAGTCAAAGCCTATTGGCAAACTAAATCCTAAATAAAGTGTGATTAACAACGTTATGCCGAGACCTGCTGCAACACCCGTTATGCTTTTTTCTTTTTTCATACGCACCAGTACCATTTCAGCACAGGCGATGACCCCAATCCCTACAAGCGTTTTTAAGCCATACATCATATGATCAATAGAAGCAAAATTAAAAAATAGCCCTGCTCCTGTAATGATAATAAAAATGTAGAAAAGTCTCAAAGTCATATGTACGATTTTCATTTGTTTTGCTAACCCTTTTTTTAATAATAAAATAGCAGCTACAAATAGAATTAACGCCACAACCCACGTAAAAATGTGTGCATGAGTGTTCGTAAACATCAAAATACCTCCTTATATTTTAAGCTGTGTAAGTTAGGAGAGCTGACAACTGTCATCCTAATTCTGTACTCTTTTCACTGAATCGCGGACATACGATAATAGTCATTGCTCCTCTACACGTTTACTTACATCGTTTCCATTCTATAATGATTTAATAAAAGATTAAAGAAAAGTGCTTCCATAAAAAAGTGTCACAATTCACAGATAACCGTCCGTAAAACTTCTCGTCCAAAATAGAGAGCAGAAAAAATTTATTGTCGTGAGTGGTAAACGGACGCTCATGTTCTGATTTGACTCAATGACCAATCAGTAGGAAAAAGATGAAAACGCCCACTGAATCCTAGCCCTTTTAGATCTCGAAAAAACCCACGCTGTTTTCTTTAACGTGGGTTTAATGACTAAGTTAAATATCTATTATACATAAGGTATGTTATTTAGCTAACTGAAGTTCTATCTCTCTTTTTCTTTGCCGTTCTTTTAGTTCTTGAATAATGTAAACCATTTGCATTTTAATTTCAGCCGTATTTTCAAATTCAAATGCACTTCTAGCGAACGATAACTCTTCCACTAACGAGTTATATTTTTCTTTAAGCTGGTTATCTGACGCTTCTTGCAAATTCATCATCTCTTTTAAATCTGGGTTAACTTTGTACATAATCCTATCCCCTTCCCCGTTTTAGTTTTTCGTACAAAATGAGGCATTAGCACAACAAAAGTACTATTTATTAATAATTGTGACTTTTTATCTGCTACTAACATAACAAATTATGATAAATTCCGATAGACAAACAGGATCTAAAGTACCATTTTTAATTAAAACATAGTAAAATGACCTATACTCCAAAATCATAATCGGGACCTTTGACTTCATTGTATTTAATGAAAATTTAATGGCATATATATTATTTAAACGTTCAAAATAGAGATACTATGCAATACAAAGGAAGGATAAGAGATGATTTCAACAAGGTTTTGCTCAGGGTTAATCGGTGGCATATTAGGATTTATATTTACTTTTTATGCTGTTTATTACGGAACAACAGATGAAATAGTGTTTGGAGAATCATTTCTTATGGGTTCTAGCATGATAGCAATGGGATTAAGTACTATAGCTATCATTTCCGCCTGTATGATACGTCTTAAACCACGTTTTAGCAGTTGGGCATTAGTTATTACTGGGCTTCTCATTCCTTTTTTTATAAGTACTTACGGCTTCGTCCCTCTTATCTTCCTTTTCATTGCTGGTATCCCTGGTCTCAAGCAATATAACTAATCGTTAAGACTATTTAAAACAAATTAAGTGTCGGTTGTTCGTCTTTTTCATTAAATCTTACCCCCTCCACCTTCCATATTTTCCAATCCCTTTTCAGCCTCTTTTTCTATTTTTATTCACAATTTTCGTAGTTTTCAGTCAGATAATCTCACACACACCTTGTGCCATCTCTTTTCCTACCGTACTATCTAACAAAGAAGACGTTGAGCCAAGCATTCACATTTACCAATTTTCGGATTATCGCAATGATATTTTATTTAGGCGATGATCATTCCCTGTTATCTCAACGCTTTTATAGGAGGGCATTTTCTAACCTAAAGGTGATTGATTTATTTACTTCAATATAAATTACATCATTTTTTATTTTAAATAGTCATACTATTTAGGCTATTTAAATATACACAAATAAAACAAACAACAAGGGGGAATTTTTTGTGAAGACGTTACCTTTAGTAGGACTATTAGGTGCTGTCACAGTCGTGGCCGCAGCTTGTGGAGATTCATCAGCTAATAATGAGGAATTACCAGAATATACCGTCGCTACTGATTCTAATTATGTACCATTTGAATACTTAAACCCTGACACTGGTGAAATGGAAGGGTTTGATATTGATCTTATTAATGAAATAGCTGATCGTGTGGGATTTACAATCGATTTAGAAGTGGTGGAATTTGATGGTATCGTATCAGGAATGGGCACAGGTCGATATGATATTGGTATTGCAGGTATGACCATTACAGAAGAACGAGCGGAAAATTTTGATTTTTCCGATCCTTACTATGATGCTGGTTTAATGCTTGCTGTACGTGCAGATGAAGAAGAAATCCAATCTATTGAAGACGTTGATGGCGTAAATGTGGCCACCCGTGGCTCAACAACTAGCGAGACTTATTTACAAGAGAATACGAACGCTGAAATTACCACATTCCCAGACATTATGAACGCTTACCAAGACTTATTGGCGGGACGTGTGGACGCGGTTATTTATGATGTGCCCAATGTATTATATTACATTGAAACAGAAGCTTTAGGAGAAATGAAAGCTGTAGGGGAAAGGCTTGAAGCAGAGCAATACGGTATTGCTTTTCCTCAAGGATCTGAGCTAACTGAAGAAGTAAATGACGCATTAGCTGACATGAAGGAAGACGGGACATATGGCGATATTTATGAAACATGGTTTGGTGAAAGGCCTGACTTTGAATAATACGCCCCAATAAATTTAATACAAATAGAAACAGAAGCGCGACGAGTGTGACAGCTTGTGGCGCTTCTACATCTTATGATTTACGAGGAGGCCTTTAATTGTATGTTAGACAATTTTAATGATTTAATAAATAGTCCTCATTTCATCAATAGCATTCCTTTTATATGGAGAGGACTTCAATTAACGTTAATTGTGACATTTACTGGTGTCATTATTGGATTTGTGATTGGCAGTCTATTTGGGTTAGCGAGGCTATCAAAAAATAAATTCATCTACGCTATAGCTACCATTTATATTGAATTAGTTCGCGGGACACCTATTCTCGTCCAGGCCTTATTTTTATATTTTGCTGTCTCTGACTTTTTCGGAATTAATTTCGATGCTGTTACCGCTGGAATAATTGCAATTGCTATTAATGCAGGTGCCTATATTGCTGAAATTGTGCGTGGTGGGGTAGAATCAATTGATAAAGGGCAAATGGAAGCAGGCAGATCAATTGGCTTAAATGCTACTCAGACAATGCAGTATATTATCTGGCCGCAAGCATTTAAACGGATGATTCCACCGTTAGGTAATCAATTTATTATTAGCTTGAAAGATACTTCTATTTTTGCTGTCATATCTCTTAGTGAAATGACTTATCTTATGAGACAATATGTTAGTACTACAGGAGAAACCTTCGTACCTTATGTGATGCTTTGTTTTGGTTATTTAATAATTACGATTCCTGCAATGGTTTTATTACGCTGGATTGAACGGAGGTTAGATGTTTAATGATTAAAGTAACAGACTTACACAAGTCTTTCGGAGCAGTTGAAGTTTTAAAAGGCATCAATGCCCAGGTCCAAGAAAAAGAAGTAGTGTGTATCATTGGCCCTTCTGGTTCAGGAAAAAGTACTTTCTTACGATGTCTTAACTTACTCGAAGAAATTACGTCTGGTGACGTCGTAATTGATGGCAAAAATCTGACTGACCCTAAAGTGAATATAAATCAATTGCGCTCACAAGTTGGGATGGTTTTCCAACATTTTAACCTATTTCCTCATATGACAGTCTTAAAAAACGTGACGTTAGGACCCATTAAAGTTAAGCAGGTCGCTCGTGCAGAAGCGGAAAGCTCAGCTATGGATTTGCTTGAAAAAGTTGGTTTATCTGACAAAGCACACGCCTATCCAAATAGCCTTTCAGGCGGTCAAAAGCAACGAGTAGCTATCGCAAGATCTTTAGCGATGAATCCAAAAGTCATGTTATTCGATGAACCTACTTCCGCTTTAGATCCTGAACTTGTGGGAGATGTTTTAGGAGCTATGAAAGATTTAGCGAACGACGGTATGACGATGGTTGTGGTCACTCATGAAATGGGATTTGCAAGAGAAATGGGTGATCGTGTTATTTTTATGGATCAAGGTGTCATCATGGAGGAAGGAAAACCAGAAGAGATTTTCGATAATCCCCAACACCCAAGAACACAAGCATTTTTAAGTAAATTATTATAAAACAATCAGTGGACGTTTTACGGACGGTTACCTGTGATAAAATGCTAAAAGAATGCGATTCGTATGTAAAAGCGGGACAGGATATAAGAAATCCTCGTCTCGTTTTTTATATTGTAACGATGCTGTCCCAAATATAGATGAAATAAACAACATTAAAACACCCCAATTATATCTACGGAGACACCAAAAAATGGGCTCCAAAAGGAGTGTTTCATCCAAACATGATTATTTATTAAAAAGAACGGGTAAGAAAGAACTGGTGATTATATGCTAAAACTGACACCTTTTTTTCCATATATTTATTTAACTAGCTTTATTATGATTGTATTATATGTTAGTTATCTCACGGTATTTTATGTTACACAAGATGATATGTTGTTTCAGTCACCACCATTTTCCGATAATGACATCGCGTCAATAGAAAACGACGAACATTATGAAGAAGTCAGGATAAATGTAGAAGATAATCTATCTCTTCATGGGTGGTTGCTACATCAAAAAGATGCGCCATCACCTGCGCCACTTCTCATCTACTTCGGCGGAAATGCTGAAGTAGCCTCCCAATCGATAGATGATTTTGAAGTATTGTCGAAATGGAATGTCTTATTTGTTAATTATCGTGGCTATGGGTTAAGCGATGGTGAACCAAGTGAAGAAACCTTGTTTCATGATGCAGAAGTGATTTATGATGTCATGAAGGAACGGTCAGATGTGAAAGAAGACCAAATTGTTATCATGGGAAGAAGCATGGGCTCTGCCCCCGCAACACACGTGTCTAAACAAAGGGATGTAGCTGGTACTATTTTAGTTTCCCCATATGATAACCGCAAACGGTTAATTAAACATCGTTATCCATTATTGCCATTCTCTTCACTTATCCGCCATCCATTTGAAAATAGTGATAAGGCGCCATACATTATGTCTCCTGTCTTAGGTTTCATAGCCACAGAAGACAAAGTCATACCACCAGATCATTCAGAAAAAACGCTCGTCTCTTGGGGTGGCCCTAATAGAACTATTTGGATTGACGGGTATGGCCACAATGATCTCCAAACCACTGATAGCTATTGGGAAGGAATACAGACGTTTCTTAATGAGTTGTAATACAGCTAGCTGTGCCTATTTTTATAAAAAACATTCACACCCTTGAGCAAGTCACATCATACGTATATTGTCTTTTAATCAAGTTTCAATTTTTCGTCCGGAAAATACAGCTTGGGTATACGCGCAAAAATCATTTCCAACATCCTCATCTTCGGTTTCAACATCCTCATCTTCGGTTTTATAAGCTAGTTACCTGTTTTACGACAAAAGGCACTGACATGCTTCAGAATAGAGCCCACCAAAACCTTGTTCACGACAAGCGAGTGTATTTTTTGACATGTAACCAATTTAAAAATGGCTCTCACATAAGTGAGGGCCATTCTTAATCACTGGGGTGTAGCCCAGCCTCATAGTCTCATATTAAAAGCTACTGAAACAGGAGCTTTTATATCCACCTATTTTTGCACATTAGTTGCTTGTGGTCCACGCTGGCCTTCTTCAATATCAAATGTGACGGATTGCCCTTCTTCAAGCGATTTAAATCCATCTCCCTGTATTGCTGAATAATGAACGAACACATCATCTTGTCCTTCCACCTCAATGAAGCCAAACCCTTTTTCTGCGTTAAACCACTTTACTGTTCCTTGAGTCATAATTGTTCCTCCTGTTAAATTGTTTCCTTATGTAGTATTACAAGTTATTTAATTCCTATACATACCTATTTAAATTTTGTCCAAAATCTTGAGAAAAGGTTTTTCCAAGAGGCTATTTCTTTAATTTCTCCATCTCCTCAGAGAGGATAAACGCAAGGTCATCATTTCCAAACAAAGAGAGCACTCCTAATACTGTCTCATTATTAATTTCTCCTGCTTCTTCCTTCGATACCGTCAGACTGATTGCTTCCTTTAATTCTTTATTCTCTTTTTGAGTTGGATAAGCTTTTAAATAAATGTCCTCTGGGTTTAAGTCATGATTAATACACCATTGAGCAAAAACAAGGATCATCATTCTTTCGTCTTGTTTATAAGTGCTAATCACCTGTTCTTCTATCGCTTTTTTACGATCCACTTCACACACCCCTTTTTTCATTAAGACAGCAGATATGTAACACCTATTAATCTCTCCTGTAATAACTATTGCCATGTTTAATGGAACTGTTTACATTTTTTACAATGTAATTGTTACCATTTTGTAACAATCCCTTCGTTAAAAAGAGAGTTAGTCACTTACAATAAAATTATAGCAATTATTTATAACTAAATCTTCTAATAAGTAAGGTGATGATATATTATGGTAAAGCCCTCTCACTCTATACATCATGGCCATTCACACGGTAATAAAGCAATGACGATTGATTATAACAAAAATCCCTTTATCGTTATTTGGGAAGTCACACGAGCCTGTGAGCTTCGCTGTGTTCATTGTCGTGCTAATGCTCAAACGCTGCCTCATCCTCATGAATTGTCCCACAAGCAGGGAATAAAACTCATTGATGATATTTATGAGATGGACAATCCTATGCTCGTCTTTACCGGTGGGGACTGTATGATGCGAAAGGATTTATTTGAATTAGCTGATTATGCCATCAAAAAAGGCATGAGAGTATCTATGACACCAAGTGCTACAGACAATGTTACACCAGCTAAAATTAAAAAAGCAAAAGAGGTTGGCTTGGCACGTTGGGGCTTAAGTCTCGACGGCCCTACTCCGAAGATCCACGATCAGTTTAGAGGCACATCCGGTTCTTTCAACTTAACACTTTCTAAAATAAAAGAATTAAAAGTATATGATATGCCTCTGCAAATTAATACTGTTATTTCTCGTTATAATTACGATTATTTAGAAGAGATGGCTGCATTAGTTGAAGAGCTAGGCGTCATTATGTGGTATATTTTTCTTCTTGTTCCCACAGGTCGCGGACAGATAAATGATTGTTTGACACCTGCCGAACATGAAAAAGTGTTTCGATGGTTATATGAGCTAAATAAAACTGCTCCTTTTGACATTAAGACGACGGCAGCGCAACACCATCGACGCGTCGTGCTCCAACAAAAAGTAAAAGATAACATGATAGAGCGAGGAAAAATTCATTATGCTGATGCCATCTCCGATACAGCGTCTCATATTGATGGCTTAAATCGTGCACCTAAAAGTGTCAATGATGGTAACGGCTTTATTTTTATTTCGCATACGGGTGACATTATGCCAAGCGGCCTGCTCCCGATTAAAGTGGGGAATGTTAAAGAGAAGCCGCTTAAAGACATTTACCGCCACTCCCCTATTTTGAAAGAGCTGAGAGATCCTAATTTATACAAAGGGAAATGTGGTGTATGTGACTACCGATTCGTGTGTGGCGGGTCTCGCTCGCGCGCTTATGCGGTGACAGGTGATTATTTAGAAAGTGAACCATTCTGTATTTACATACCTGAAGCCTACCATAAAATCAAATAACGCATGTAGTCTCTAAAAGTGCCTGTAAATACAGGCACTTTTAGACGTTCTCTTACAGGACTAAGCTAGTTTTCTTAACCGATAATGTGGTAAAATAAACGCAAGTTTTCATGCGATGTAATTTTATAGATTAGGATGATGTCTCAATGATTGATAAAAACTCACCTATCCCCATCTACTATCAACTGGAAGAAAAGATCAAAACGCAAATCGATCAAGGTGAACTCCAACCTGGAGATATGCTCCCTTCTGAGCGGGAATATGCCAGTCAATATGCTATCAGTCGTATGACGGTAAGGCAAGCTATTACGAAACTTGTAAATGATGGATACGTTTACCGAAAAAAAGGGACAGGAACCTTTGTATCAGCCAAAAAAATCGATCAACCACTTCAAGGCTTAACAAGCTTTACAGAAGATATGAAAGCTAGGGGAATGGTTGCAACAAACCGATTAATACATTTTAAGGTTATATCACCTCCTCTATCCGTTATGAAAGCGTTAAATATTGACTCCAGTACACCTGTTTATGAGATTCAAAGAGTCAGGTTAGCTGATGGTCTTCCTATGGCCCTAGAGACGACTTATATTTCAAAACATTTAATTCCCAATATAACAGAAAAGTTATTAGAACAATCCCTGTATGATTATGTAGAAAATAGCCTTGGTAAAGAAATAGGGGAAGGTACACAAATTATTGAGTCTTCTACCGTTAACCAAAATGAGATTACCCATCTTAACGTAAAAAAAGGGTCACCTGTCCTATTAATTGAGCGTCATACATACTTAAAAGACGGGACCCCTCTTGAATTAGTTAAGTCTTCTTATCGAGCTGATCGCTATAGATTTATGATTAACATGCAGAGGTAATACATGCCCAAAAAGCGGCCTCTCACGTTTTAATGAGAACGCTTTTTATCACAGATAACTGCCCGTGCACGGTCAAATTAAAGAGGAGAGCTAAATCTATTTAGGTAGAAGAGGGCGGACGCTAATGTCCTGATTCACGTAACGACCAATCAGTGGGACACGAACGCCCCACTGATTGGTCTTTTTATTTATGTTTAAATACCTTACTTCCCCGATTCAAGAAGGATCTAACTTTCCTTTAAACAAGGTAGATCTCATGTAAGGAATTATCCACCTGTCACCACCAAATTTACCTGCATTATAGCCGGCAGCTAAGATGAAGATGGTAAGCAACACCATCCACGGATTAGAAGATATCGTCCCCGCAAACATAAAAGCAAAGTTCATTACAATTCCGAAAAAAGCAGCTGCAGTTGTTAAAACTCCTAATATAAGTCCTAAACCAACTAATACTTCTCCCCATGCCACAAGAAAGCTAAATAAGCCTGAATTAGGAAGTGCAACGTTTTCTATAAATGCATGATAAGTAGGGTAATATTCAATCACCGTTTCATTTTCAAGCACACCATTCAAATAGCCACTAGCATCAAACTCACCAAAAGCCTTTCCCCACCCTGCCGTTAACCACTGCCAACCAAGATACACACGTAGAATCGTTAATATTCCTGCAGCAACTGTGTTGTTCCTTAAAAAATCCATGAACATCGTCAATTCCTCCTTAAGTATGCAGTTTTTAGACATGTTAGCGGTCATTTATTGATCATGATTCAACATAAGTGCTATTATCCATTGGAGAGTTAGTGACCACTCACTGCCTTTGATACTTACATTATAGTCTGTTTGCTGGCAAAATACTTGATGTAATTGTGAAAGTCTCGTTTCAAACCAATGGCAAAAGTGTGGCGACTTTAAGAAATACAACGTGATTAATACGTCTTCTTTCTCCATCATTTTGAGAAGGTATGGTTGCGTTTTAATCCCTATTCTGTTCAACAACATTTACAATGGTATTCATAATAAATTATCACTTATACTTTGCCCTGAAGCTAAACGTGCAAAATATTTGAACACCTTTATGTTGAAAGACTTCGCAAACGATTCGCACTCTTAATGCGTTTCCTTCATCCTCTCTTTTTTCACCGCTTTCCAAATATAAGTTTCCTTTTTTATTTTCGAAAAAATAAAAAGACCTTTTCCAAGGCCTTTTGAAAGAACGTCATCCTTTTAAACAACAACGCTTATGTTTACCTGTTGAGGTCGAACGTATGGGACGTATTGTTTTAGAGTTTGCCAACTTTCGTGTTAATTTTTTTACTTTCACGTTATGCCACCTCCATTTTTTCTAGCGAACTATGATAGTTTATTCGTTTGCTCGTAAAAGGAAGCGGCATTCAACCTTATCATTCACTTTTCGAAGATGAATGATGCTTTTTTTGCAAAGAAGTTTTTTTACTACCTAACAAGCTCCTGCTCTTCTTTAAAGCAGAGTGATGATAATCTCCTCTTTTAGAATGGGAAATGGTGTTGTACGAAGGAGTCGATTCATCCGAGACAACTTCCACTTTTTTTGACGTTTGTAACATATTTCTTAATCGTTTATAATCTGATGTTTTCTTATTTTTGGGCGCCTTTTCCACCGAGGGCATTGGCTTAGCCTCTGCTAATAACTCAACCTCTTTTTTTAACCTTTCAATTTGCCCTTGCAAACTTTGAACTTTTTCCGAAAGGCTATTAATATTGAGTTTGTCACCTTTCTCTAGCATCTCAACTCTTTCCTTTAATTGAGCTAACTGTGTTGTTAAACCTCCTTTTTCTTCTTTTAGTTTCACATAATCTTCTACAACACTTTCTGTCCTTAATGTCGTTAAGATTTGCTTATACTTTTCTAATTTTTCCGCCATTTCCACTGGATTATATGAGTTAGATTGGGTCAACTGTATCCCCCCCCCTTAAAGAAATAACCTGAACCTGTTCCCTTACCATATTATGCGAAGGACGTTACAAATATTTAAACTATAGAAACATTCAATTACGGTTAGTAGGCGTGCTATGCCTTTTCATGAACATTTTCTCATAAACCGTTTCCCCCCTTATTTCTCAACATATAATGTTAAGGTTACGACTCATAAATTAAAAAGAAGGAGGATGACATGACGACAAAAACCATGTCGCAAAGTAAACATCGTTTGAATGTGGTACATGGTACGATGGAGATAGCCAATCAAATGTACACTATATCTAAAGGACTACAATACTACTCTATTCCTGCCAAAACGTTAAATTATTACCGCAATTACTTAAATTATTCATCTGAATTTGAGATAGATTGGAGCCGTTATCGAACAACAGAAAAGTTAAAGCTATACTTGCTAAATCATTTAATTCCTGAGAATGACTTATTTCACTTTCATTTTGCCACCTCTTTATACAAGGATAACTACGACCTGACTCTTCTTAAAAATTTGAATAAACCGGTTATTATGCATCATTGGGGCAGTGATGTCCGCCAGTTGTCTAAAGCTTTAGAAGTGAATCCATATGCTAAAGTGAAAGTAGCTAATACGCCATCTATTGACAAACACCTTCGATTTATTTCTAGTCACATTAGCCATTGTATTGTTCCTGACGAGGAATTACGGCGCTATGTAGAAGACTATTACGAACATGTTCATGTCGTACCGTCAATGGTTGATTTAGACGCTTATTCTTTCAACCCGTTACAAAAAAATGAGAAACCACTGATCGTCCATGCACCCACACACCCAGAAATTAAAGGAACTTCCCATATAGTAAAGGCCATCGAACAACTTAAACCTCACTACTCGTTTGAATTTGCATTAGTTGAAAAAGCATCCCATTTAGAAGCAAAAAAGATTTATGAGAAAGCAGATATAATTATTGATCAGCTTCATATCGGCAGCTACGGTCTTTTTTCTATTGAAGGGATGGCGATGGGGAAACCAGTTATATGTTATATTAGTGATTATATGTTAGAAAAATATCCTCCGGAGTTACCTATAATATCTGCTAACCCGGACACCATTCGAGATAAAATAGAAGAGCTATTAAAAAATAAAGATGCTTTGCCTGAAATAGGGTTAAAATCTAGAGAGTATGCCATAAAATATCATGATTATAAAAAAAATAGTGCAAATATAATTGATATTTATAAGTCGATTATATAAACAACTAGTAGGTTGCTCCTTGAAAAAAGAGCAACCTTTTTAATCAGTTTGCTGTAGTATTATACCATTCTGCCGTCCGTTCTAACCCTGTGTACAGATCATGTTTAGGCTGCCAATCTATAAGATCACTTATATGTTTAATAGATAGACAACGTCTGTCGACCGTATCAATTACCCTTTTTTCTTTATAGACATAAGCACAATCAGGTACTTGATAAATATCGACGACCATTTTAGCCAGTTGTAACACAGACGTCTCTTTACCAGTTCCTACATTAAAAACATCCCCTATAGCACGTGGATTTAAAGCCGTTAAAATAAAGGCTTGAAGAACGTCATCTATATACGTAAAATCTCTCGTTTGAAATCCATCTCCATATATAATGAGAGGTTGGTTCGTGGTTATTGCTTCATAAAATTTAGCTACCACTCCGCAGTACGGATTTGTAGGGAGCTGTCCTCTACCAAATACATTAGATAATCTTAATATAACTGTTGGGACATCATACACGCTTTTATATAACTGACAATATTGTTCAGCAGAATATTTACTAGTTGAATATGGGGAAGTAAGATCTTTCTCACTTTCCATTGTTGGAAAAGAGGTGGCATTCCCATATATAGAAGAGGTAGAGGCATATACAAACCTCTTCAAATTCCCTCCATATTTCCTCGCATATTCCAACATATTCAGCGTACCTAAAATATTAATTTCTAAATCTTTTTTTACATTTCCTACTGACAAAGCTAAGTTTCTCGCAGCAAGGTGAAAGATGTAATCAACATCTTTAAAAACAGATTGAAAAAAGTCTGTATTTAAAATACTTTTTTTATAAAAAGTGATGTTAGCACTACTTGGAATTACCTTTTCATTTCCCGTTGATAAATCATCAATGATTGTTATTTTATCAGTAACAGGTATTAATTCGTTTACAAGCTGAGACCCAATAAACCCTGCTCCTCCTGTTACTAAAACATGCCCCATATTCATACTCACTCTTCCTCTCTTCATCTAACTTAAACGTGATACAATACCCTATCGTCTACTCTGTGAGATTTAACGTTTTCTCAAAATAGGTTTTATTATGGAGTACAGCTCGATCTCGTGGCCTATATTCTCTTGCTTTTTCATTATGGTCATAAGCTTTTTGTTTCTTTCCGATGCGATCATAACAAACACACAATTGCAAATGAGGATACCATGTAGAATAAGCCGGATAACTAAAGCTCCATTGATTCGTGTCAGGCTTTAAATTTAGTGCTTGCTCATACCAATAAATAGCATGATCATATAATCTTTTAGTTTGAAAATGATATCCAATTCTACTACAAGCTTCCGGTCTCGGTGTCTTTGAAAATATAAAAGATTGAATCAACGCTTCCAGCTCTCTCTCTTGCTCGCCAAGCTGTCGATGACAGTCCGCTTTATTGATACAGGCGTAAAATTTATCCTCAATCCATCCCTCTGTCATTTGAATATTTTTTTCATACGCTTCTATAGCTTTTTCTCGATGCCCATTCTCTCTTAACTCATTTCCATAATAAAAATAATCTCTTGCAGAAAAAACATCTCCTCGTTCGATCTTTGTTTTATAAATAGATAAGTTCCTATTTGTGGCATGTTTTATTTTCTTATGAGTAATTGCCACATCAGAGTTTATAATATGACCGGAGACATTTAAATAATTATGGACATCTCCTCCCCACTTGAATTTTTTATCAGTTTTAACTAAACGATTACGTCGATATCTCAAGGTGACATTTCCATATTCATCCACACCGGCATTATAAAACATGGACACAGAATCTACAGAGGGATCTAAGGATTTTTTTAATTTCTTAAATTTCTCTTGATCTTCTTCTAATATCACATCATCTGCATCTAAATATAAAATATAATCTTTTGTTGCATATTTAAATGATTCATTTCTTGCTGCTGCAAAGTCTCCGGTCCATTCATAAAAAAAGATCCGATCTGTATATTCTTTTGCAATCTCCACGGTCCTATCTTCCGATCCAGTATCTACAATATTAATTTCATCTACAAGACCTTTAACTGTCTGTAAACACCTGTCCAACACCTTTTCTTCATTTTTAACAATCATACATAAGCTAATTGTGATCATACTTTCTCCCCTCACCTACTGTTTGTGAACGTTTTTTAGCAATACCACTGTTAAATCGGATGGAAATGTTGATAAAGTCTCCACTACTTTAAACTATGCATCTCGTCACAGATGTTCACTTTTTCTACAAAGTACCTGTTAAATCAAGTTACAACAACTTTTTAACTCTAATGTAAAAATAAATGGCTTTTTAAGCATAAAAAAGAAGAAGCCCTTTTAAACAGAGGGCTTCTCAAGTTAGTTTAAATTCGCTGAGGGAGAGTTTTCGTTTCTCTTTGTATACACTTTATGGTCCCGCTGGTCCCGTTGGCCCCGTTGGCCCTTGTGGTCCCTCTGGTCCCGTTGGCCCTTGTGGTCCCTCTGGTCCCGTTGGCCCTGTTGGGCCCGCTGGTCCTGTTGCCCCTGCTGGGCCCGTCGCTCCCTCTGGTCCGGTTGGCCCTGCTGGTCCCTCTGGTCCGGTTGGTCCCTCTGGTCCCGTCGCTCCTGTTGCCCCTGCTGGGCCCGTTGGCCCTGCTGGGCCTGTTGGCCCCTCTGGTCCTGTTGGTCCCTCTGGTCCCGTCGCTCCTGTTGCCCCTGCTGGGCCCGTTGGCCCTGCTGGGCCCTCTGGTCCGGTTGGTCCCTCTGGTCCCGTCGCTCCTGTTGCCCCTGCTGGGCCCGTTGGCCCTGCTGGGCCTGTTGGCCCCTCTGGTCCTGTTGGTCCCTCTGGTCCCGTCGCTCCTGTTGCCCCTGCTGGGCCCGTTGGCCCTGCTGGGCCCTCTGGTCCGGTTGGTCCCTCTGGTCCTGTTGCCCCTGCTGGGCCTGTTGGCCCCTCTGGTCCTGTTGGTCCCTCTGGTCCCGTCGCTCCTGTTGCCCCTGCTGGGCCCGTTGGCCCTGCTGGGCCCTCTGGTCCGGTTGGTCCCGCTGGGCCCGT